>CAJIYJ010000004.1 GCA_905181625.1 uncultured Flavobacteriaceae bacterium | reverse complement strand
GTGTAAATACTGTTAATATCTTTTCCGTCAGCAGCTGTTTGTCCTGCATCTGTTGAAAAAGCTATTAGAGATCCAGTAGGGGGGGGGATTTTTGCTAATCCATCTCCTTTTAAAGAGCGTGTTGTATTCCATTAGAGTTCAAAGGGATTGTCTCTACAAGCATCCAATACAAGAATATTAACTTGATTCGATTTACTCTGTAAGTATCTAAGTATAGATTGTACACTCACAGCATATTCTATCACATCTATTTGCGATGCAAACTATTCATCTTGTTGGAAGCAGGTAGTTTTCATTATTCACTTGCACACCATGACCGGCATAATATACAAAACCTACATTAGCACTGTCTCTTTTGATTCCAAATTCTCTTATTGCATTTTTAAGATCTCTTTGGGTGCTGAGGTTGTAATGTTCTAACACCTCAAACCCAAGTGAGTCTAGTGCTTTTGCGATTAATTTAGCATCATTAACAGGGTTTTTTAGCTCTCCTTTATCATAATTAGCATTTCCAATAACAAGTGCTAGTCTTTTTTCTTTTTCTTGGCTGAAAAATAATAGTTAATAAGCTAAGCGTTAGAGTAAATAATATCTTTTTCATAAAAACTTAATTTTTTATTTAAATTTAAGGTAATGAAAATTTTACATATATAATTTGTTGTTTTCTTTCACAATAAATAGCACTATATTCAAGCCGATGTGTACGGCGCCCAACTACAACAACTGGTTTATCAAGCTCTGCACCACGTTTAACTAAAGATTCAGGCAAATGAGAGGCCGAAACTAAAAGGCCATCTACCTGATATTGTAAAGCAGCATCAACAGATTCGACTTGCTGACTTTCCTGATCAATGTTCAAAATTAGAGCATGGAACCCCCGCTTTTGTGCTTCGGAACTAACAGATCTAAACAACTCCAATTGTTCAGGATCATCAAAATTATTAATTAATAATAAAATTTTTAGCATTTTTATTGAATATAAAGAGTCAGGTGAAATAGATTGTACAGTAATGTATAATAATGATTTAAGAATTGGAAAAGAAAAATGTTATGGGGATACTGGAAAAGTTATCGGTACTCAATATTGGGTTAATGGAATATTAAACGGAACTCAAACATGGTATCATGATTCTGGAGAGGTTAAATCACTCGTAAACTATATTGATGGGAAAAGACAAGGAGAATCTACTAGTTACTGGAAAAATGGAAATATTCATATAAAAGGAACTTTTGTTGATGATAAACAACACGGAGAGCAATTTTTTTATCGAGGTGTTTCTAAAACTATTTTTGCTATAAATAATTATAACATGGATGTTCCTGACGGCGCTCAAAAAAGTTTTTATAAATCAGGGCAAATCAATGCCATTAATAATTATAGTAATGGTTTTCCTGAACAAGGGGAACTTTATTATGAATCCGGCGGTATTAGATTGAAAAGAAATTATGTTGAATTTAATACTAATGACATTGATAAAAATGTTCTAGACTTGTGGTTATCTAGTTCTGGTTTAAAGATTAAAGAATTAAATCGTCAAGAAATTTTTTATTATGAAAGTGGAGCTATTAAAAGTATTGGAAATATAATTACAGATCCTTATTTTATCGAAAGTAAATATAAAAAAGGTAAAGGTCTTCAGATGAGTAATGAGAATAATAATGGAACAGTAATTTTATTTTATGAAACTGGCCAAGTCTTTAGTGAAGTAGATCATTTAAATGGTTTGAAAAATGGAAAAAAATCATATTATTTTAAAAATGGGGATATTGATTATGACGAATTGTATTTAGATGATGAAAAGAGTAGACAGAAAAATAGCTCTTAGTTATTGGAAACGCAGCTTATGAAAAAGGTCCCTCTTAGAAAACCCTGTTAATGATGCTAACTTAATAGCTGAATCTTTAGAAAAATTAGATTTTGAAGTTGTATTACAACAATTTAGCTACTGAAGACGAAATGTTAGATGCTATTAAAGACTTTGGTAGAAAGAGAAAGAATTATGAAGATAGCCTTTGTTTATTATGCGGGTCACGGAATACAATTAAACAATGAAAATTACTTATTACCAGTAAATGAAGAATTTGAATTTGAAGATGATGTAGAGGATAACGGAGTTAGTATGCAACGAGTACTTCGGTATTTGGAGTCAACAAGAGAAAACCAATTAAACTTTATTGTACTAGACGCTTGTAGAGACAATCCTTTTGAATCGAATTGGAATAAGACAAGATCTTTAAAAGGGGCAGGGTTGGCTAAAACACCCCCACCAACAGGTTCTTTAATCGCTTTCTCTACAGACCATGGACAGACAGCAGCTGATGGAGATGGAGGCAATAGTTTATACTCTCAAGCACTCGCAGAAAAACTATTAGAAGAAAATGTAAGTATTGAGCAAGTCTTTAAAAATGTTAGAACAGAAGTATTAAGACTTTCTAATAAAACTCAAAGCCCAGTTGAGGAATCTAAACTAACAGGTGATGTATTTTACTTGAACAAAAAGAAGGTTAAATAAGCAGAACCTCACTATTATACATACTTATACAAACACCTCCCATCAAAAGAAAACCGATCTTATTTGAGTAGGGTAGTACCAATTAAAAATAACTATTGAGATTTTTTCAACTTTTCTATAATCTTGACCATTGCATATGTGTCTAACTTACAGTACTCTAATAAATCTTTTCTAGTTGATAATTCATCTCCTTTAAAACTACCATTTATCATAGATTGAAATGTTGATGATGCTGTTCCACCATCATTAATATTGAGATCATTGTATGATAGTTCTGGAATAAGTGCTGGAAGTACACTCTTGATAGAATAACTGCCTCTCATTTCAGGCGTGTAGTACCACTTATTTTGAAATGGTATCATAAGATCCTTAAGTCTTTCTATAATGCATTGTAATGGAGCTTTATGTTTAGGAAATTGCTCAATTAGTTCATGTAATCTGCTTCTTTCAAAGCTTATGTTGTAAACTAATATATCACCTGAATCTCCACAATCACTTATTAACTGCTCAATAAGTTCAACTCTAGGGTCTTTTTTTGGATCAGCAAGGAATTCTTTATGTATTAGTTCTGAATCTTCTGATTGTTTAACATGTAGAGAATACTGAAATATACTATTTTGATAGGGTCTTAAACCTTGATATTTAGGAACACCAGGGTTAATGGTTTCAAAATCTAGATAATAAAGAGGATACTTAAGGTTGTTTAAAAACTTTTTAATTTCTTCTTTATTAATATGTGACTTTCCCTCAACTTCAGATTCTACTTGTAATATTTGGTTTTCACTGAGTTTTGTTTGTGATAAATCAACTTGGTCTAAAGTGGTAATACCTTGATTATATAAATCAAACTTTTTCTTTTTGTTTAGATTTGAGATGTCAAATACAGAATACTCAGGAATGTGTTTCCAACAAGTTCCTTTAAAATCACAATCATAAGGTTCATGACAGTGTAATCCAATATCAATATTAGGAGCTGAATCAAGTTCGATAACGTTCTTCAATCTTGTGATTTCACTAGGGATTTCAGGAAGATAATCTAAGACTCTATCTTTTACTGATTCAATAGTAAATAACTGATCAATATCTAAATCTCCATCTAAGACATATTGATTATTTATATGAACTACAGAAATATCAACTAAATCGATTCCAGAGTTAATAATTGTGTAATACTGAATAGCGGCATCTTTAATGTAGGTCTGTGAAACAGAGGTTGAGCTTTTAACTTCGTAAGCTTTCCAACCTTCACTATCTTTTACCAATATATCAAGTGCAGCTAATACTTCATTGTAGTTGAACGTAGCTTCATAGATTATGGATTCTCCACTTTCTAAAAATGCTTTGGTTTTCATTACAGATTCCATCATTCTAAAATGACTAGAAGGAGTGGCGTCTACACCACCAGGAAATAAAGACTGAGCTAATACCCCAATTTGATTACCCTGGTCAAAAACAGCTTGTAATGATGGGCTAGTAGGGTCCTTTAATTTATAATGTTTCTTGTACAGATACAGTGACTTCTCACATTGAAGGCCTCTAATAAAAGTCGATTTGGAAAGTTTATATCTCAAAATTAATTTTTCTAAATATATTAATATTAGATAATTATATATTAAAACGACTATACTTTGTTTTGTATATTTAGTAATATGAAAAAATCTTTATTAGGTGAGTTGGCTGAAAGGTTTGTTACTCAAAAAGAAAATTTAGCTTCAGAAGCTCTAAATATTATATTAAATAAATCTAAAGAAGCTAATCAAGCAGTGTGTAATGTAATTTCAAAACTCGATGATAGGATTGAAGAAAATCTCAAATTCACTACTCAAGTTCATTCATCAAAAGATTCTGCAATACCTGACTTAATTGGCTACAGCTCACAGAATAAACCTGTTGTAATAGTTGAGGCTAAGTTTTGGGCATCTTTAACTAAAAATCAACCTGAAACATATATTTCTAGACTTCCAGATCAAACACCTTCTGTTTTAGTTTTTTTAGCTCCTCAAAAAAGGAAGTATTCTTTGTATATGGAAATAATCAGTAGACTTAATGAATCAAAATTAGACTTTAAAGAAAATAAAGATCAAAATTTAGATGTAATTACTCTAAACACCTTTCATAGTATTTGTTTTTTAAATTGGGAGGAGGTTTTACAATCTATTAAAAATAATGTTAGCGAGGACTCAAAAACTTTTTCAGATGTAAATCAACTAATAGGGTTGTGTTTTGCTATAGATACCGACTCGTTTATTCCGTTTTCAAAAGAAGAAATTTCTCCAATGGTTGGTAAAAGAAATATTGATTTTTGTGATCTAGTTGATGAAGTAGTTGATTTTGGAAAGGGCCAAAAAGAATTTACGTCTAAAGGTTTAAATAAGGGAGCTACAAAATATCTTTATTATCGCTATTTTAAAATTGGAACATATAATTGTAAAATCAAATTTGACAATAGGCTTTGGTACGAAAAAGCTAATACTCCGCTGTGGTTTGAAATATTTGGAGAGGGTAAAGATGATTGGGAGAATCCGGATTCTTTTTTTATTCTTAAAAACAAATTAAGAGAATTTGAAAATACTTCACCTCCAATTATGTATGATATAATGGGTATGCCACCTCTTATTCCATTGTATGTAAAATCAGGCTTAAGCAAAGATGATTTAATAAAAGATCTTTACAATCAAATAATGAACTTGAAAAATAATTTATGAAAAAACTAATTCTACTATTACTGTTTGTTCCACTTGTTTCTTTTGGGCAGAACACTCTAAAAGGCAATGTAGTTGCATATTTTGATAAAGCCCCTCTACCAGGCGCATCAATTTATAATAATAGGACTAAAAAACAATCTTTGTCAGATTTCTCTGGAGATTTCACTATCAAGGCCTTAATCGGAGACACTATATCAGTGTCTTATGTAGGTTTTGAACAAAAAAGTTTTAAAACAACTAAGTTAAAAGGTAATTCTGTTGAGTTGTTTGTGGACGAATCACTCGAAAACAAAGTTAAAGAGCTTAGAGATATGTTAAAATCTAATGGGTCTAATATGCTTAAAAATGCTATAGCTGAACTAAAAGATGAAAAAACAAATGATTTAGAGTTGGAAATACCATTTGCTTCAATTGAAGAGGTACCAATATTCCCAGGCTGTGAAAGAGTTGCTAAATCTGATAGAAGAAAATGTTTTCAAGAGAAAATAATGAAACATATTAATAAGAACTTTAGATACCCAGAATTTGCTCAAAAAACGGGAATTCAAGGGAGAGTTTTTGTTCAATTTATGATAGGAAAGGATGGAGACATTAGTGGGATTAGAACTCGAGGACCTCACTCTATATTGGAAAGAGAAGCTAATAGAATTATCTCACTTCTTCCAAAAATGAAACCTGGAACACAAAAGGGAAGACTCGTTAGAGTTCCTTTTAGTATTCCTATTACATTTAGGTTACAATAAAACTAAATCATAGGCATATCTTTTTCTTTTAAGAAACCCAGAGCCTCACTATTATACATACTTATACAAACACCTCCCGTCAAAAGAAAACCGATATTATTTGAGTAGGGTAGTACCAATTAAAAATTACTATTGAGACTTTTTTGGAATTTTGATTGCACTAAGAATTGAGTTAATTTTAACTTTTGGCGACTTATCAAACTACAAAATGTGGTATTTTCGGGCTTTTTATAGCTCTGTTTTTACTCTACTTTGAGCCTTTTAACTTCTATTTAAACACTGATGAAAATAACCCTTTTTATAGAATATTTAGCTTAATTTTGCGACCATGAAAAAATTACATCTACTATTATTACTAATTCCTCTTTTTTCTTTACAATGTAACCAAGCACAATTAATTAATAAAACTCCAAACCCAAAATACGTATCAATTTTTAAAATGATCCCACAGATTAGTGAGAATGATCCTTATTGGGTTCATTTAATGTATTCTGAATCACCAAATTACTATAAAATTCAAGATGAATTTATAGCATATTATCAAAAGAATGTCTTCGAAAAAAATATTCATACTCAAAATTTCAAACATTTTAGTAGAATAATTAATAGTAGAAATTATATTAAACAAGATGGATCTATTGAAATATCATTAAAAGTTCCAGAAAAAATCAATAGAAGGATGATTTCCTCTAATAATCAAAAAAGTGTAGTTGGTTGGGTTCCTATAGGTCCTTTTAAAACTAATAAACCCTCTAATCTGGGGAACTCTTGGGCTTATGGACAAATGAATGTGTATAGTCTTTGTCAATCAATTTCTAATCCTAATATTTTATATGCAGGGGGGGAAACAGGTGGAATTTATAAATCATCTGATAAAGGACTTTCATGGAATTCAGTTGGAAATAATTTAAATAACAGATCACCTACAGCTATAAAAATAGATCCAATAAATGAAACTGTAGTGTATTTTGGAGACAATGCTGGAGTAATTTATAAGACAGTTGATGGAGGAGTTTCATGGGAAGCTTTATTTTCTGTAAATGAGAATTCAATATATGCCATAGATATTTCTCCAAATAATTCAAACATTGTATTAATTGCTGGAAACAAAGGCCTTTATAGAACTAATGATGGAGGAGAATCATGGGTTAAAATTTTTGATAACACTGTTTATGATATAAAGTTTCAATCAAACAGCTCCTCTAGTTATCTAAAAACATCCCTAAGTCATAACTACACGCAAGCATTTGCTGAACTCGAAGAAAATTTTGAAGTTAAAGACGATATAAAGCTCTCAACTGATGGCACGTATCAAATCACTTTGTTAAATTGGTTTAACTGATGCTGATCCGAATAGACTATATGTTATTTTATTAGGAAACGAGGACGACGAAGTAGATGATTCTAATTTTATAGGAATTTATAGAAGTGCAATGCCTGAGAGTTGGTCAACGCCTTATGATGGTGATATGGATGGTAATCCTGATAATGAACCTGGAGGGCCTTATAGTAAGGATCATTGGAATTTGACAAATAGAAGTAGGAATGGAGGAAGTTTTAATCAAGGATTCTATAATCTCGCAATTGATGTTTCTGATACTAATCCAGACAAATTCCTTGTAGGAGCTTTAAGTCTGTGGAAGTCTGAAGATGGTGGAGTGTCATATAAAAGTAAGGGTGGATATTATTGTGATAATTGTACTACAGTTAGAGTTTGTTATTTAATATTCAAGATATTGAAATTAATGGGGATGATGCATGGGTAACCACTGACGGAGGAATTGATTACTTTGATTCTAATCTTGTTTTTGTTGAAAAGAGACGTTATGGATTAAATGGAAAAAGTTACTGGGGCTTTGACCAAGGTTGGAATGAAGATGTTTTGGTTGGAGGAAGTTACCATAACGGAAATGCTGCTTATTTTGAATCTTATGGAAAAGGAAATTTCTTACATCTTGGTGGTGCAGAACGAGCAACAGGATATGTTAATAAAGGAGAAAACAGAAAAGTATTTCATAGTGATATATCTGCATATGAAATACCAGATGTTTTTACAGGAAATTTAAAAAAAATAGCAGGTTATTCAAAGTATCCAAGCGAACATTATTGGCGTGGTTATAGTAGTGAGGTGGTTAACGATCCTAGGTTTTGGAATGAATTGTTTCTTGGAAAAGAAAATAAATTATGGAAAAGTGAAAATGGAGGAAGTGGTTTTATTTTGCTCAAGGAATTTGGAGAAGAAAATTCTCATTTGGTTAAGGGTATTGAAATATCAAGAAAAAATCCTAATTTAATTTTTGTTACCCAACAAACAAGTTCATCTCCCGCTCCAACTAATACTGCTGGAAAACTTTGGAAATCAGAAGATGGAGGCGATAACTGGACTTCTATAAACCTTCCTTTTAATAGCAATAGAACAATGCTAATTTCAATTAATTTGGAAAATGACTTGTTTTTAGCTACCAATGATGGAGGAAATGGGTCAGATAAAATTTTTACATCTAAAGATTTGGGAGTTTCTTGGACTAATCTTACTTCAGCTGTTCTTAATGGTGTACAGATTCAGGGTGTTCAAGTTCAAGAAGGAACAGAGGGAGGAGTCTATATTTATTCAAGTAATAATATATGGTATCGAAATAATTCTCATTCAGATTGGCAAAATTTTAGAGATGGATTACCAAGGAACTTTGGAGGGATATATGGATTCCTTCCATTTTATCGAGATGGAAAAATTAGAGTTGCAGGAGGGCGAGGTATATGGGAAAGAGACTTGTTCGAACCCTCTAAACCTAAAGCACAGCCAATGATTTCTAAAAGTACGATATATTGTACTTCAGATAACTTAAAAAAACTACCAATTAATTTCAATAAAGGACTTTCATGGAATTCAGTTGGAAATAAATTTGAACTTTCTAAAGATCCTGAGGATGATAAAAATAATACAGGAAAAATTATTCGTGGTACATATATTTGGGATAGAACGTCAATTGTATTAGACGAGCCAGTAAAAATTGTTAAGGATGGGGATAATAAATATTCTGTCAAGGTTTATTCGCCAGATGCTAGTACTCATAAATTAAGTATGGTTTTAATGCAAAGTGGTAACAGTGAATATATTGCATTAACAAAAGATTTCACAAAAGGATGGAACACATTAGAATTCGATTTTTCAACTGTTTCATCTCAGTCATATCCAAGAGCTGGTCAATTTTGGGATGGAACAGCAGATTTCATGAAAATAGAATTTCGTATTGATCATGGAGAGTCTACGCCTGGTGCTTACTATCATTTAGATGATATTAAAAAAGTTAATCAAAATACTGAGGGTTCATTAAAAAATGCAATTATTCAATTTGAAGATTATTCAATTTTAAATCATAAGAATGCTACATGGAAATGGGAATTTCCAGGGGCTAGTTCTGTTTCTTCAAATTCAATAAGAAATCCAGAAGTAACTTATAAATCATCTGGATATTATGATGTAAATTTGACAGTTACTAATGACCAGGGAACTGATTCTAAAAAAGTTTCTAATATGGTATTTGTCTCCGACTGTTCATTGTTAAATTTACCTGCTAACAATAATAAAGTTTCTGTTACTAGTGCCACTTGCATTGGCAATACTGATGGTTCTATAGGACTTAGTATAGAGGATGCTTCTTTTGATTACAGTATTACTGTTACTGGCAAAGACGATCCTATTGTTATAACAGGCGATGATAAAACGGCTTCTATAACAGGACTTGCTGCAGGCACTTACAGTGTTTGCTTTAAAGTAGACAGGTCAGAGACTACGAACAATGTTTTGAAGTTGTTATAGGAGAGCCTAAAGCCCTCAGTGCGTTTATTGATGTAGATAATGACAAAAGAACCACCAGCATTCAATTAGCAGGTTCTAAGAGCTATAACGTAGAGGTTAATGGAGAGAGATTTGAAGGTGAAGGGTGATAACTTTCAATACACTCTTCCAACCGGCCTTAGTATAATAAAGATCAGCACAGACTTAGATTGTCAAGGAATAATAGAAAGAGAGATCTTTATTTCAGAGGATATTTTCTATTATCCAAACCCAACTAAAGGAGAAGTTGATGTCTTTGTAAATGGTGAGGATACGGGAGTTAAGATGAGTGTGTTTACAACCAAAGGTGATCTGGTGTTTACTAGAGATCAGAAGATCTTAGATAGTAGAAAAACAGAATTAGATTTAACTGGTGTTCCAGCAGGAACTTACTTGAGTTACTTAGAAGGAACAACAGTTAGAAAAACATTTAAAATTGTAAAAAGATGAAATACAACATATTAAAATACTTTAGTTTTCTTTTTACTTTGACTCTTATAAGCTGCGGTGGTGGCGGAGGAGATGATGGCGGCGGCTCTGGCGGCGGAGGCGGTGGTAATGTAATCAACCCACCAGGAAAATCAACACTAACAGCACCTGCTAACAACAAGACTTGTGAGACTGGAACCAGTGTTTCTGACACTCAGAGTGAAGTCACTTTTACTTGGGGAGCTTCAGCAGATACTAATACGTATGATCTTAGAATAACTAATCTAAACACTAGTGTAGCTATAAATAAAACAGGGGTCTCAACAACTACCACTAAATCAACTTTAGATAAAGGCGTTCCATACTCATGGTACATTACTTCAAAAAGTACAGCTAGCACAACAACCACTAAAAGTGATACGTGGAAGTTTTATTTAGCAGGCACAGGGGTTGTTAATTACGCTCCTTTCCCTGCAGATCTTAAAACACCAGCTTCGGGATCCACAGTCACTAGAGATGGTGATGGTAAGGTAGCCTTCACTTGGGATGGTAGTGATCCAGATACGGGTGACACCCTTAAGTACACACTTTATGTAGACACTACAGATGGGAAACAAACACCACCTGCAGCACAGACAGACTTAACAGAAAAGACGGCTAGTGTCGCTTTAGAAGCTGCCACAACCTATTACTGGAGAGTGAAGACATCTGATGGTATAAACTCGAGTTATTCTATTGTTTATTCTTTTAAGACACAGTAAGGTTTAGTATTATACATACTTATACAAACACCTCCCATCAAAAGAAAACCGATATTATTTGAGTAGGGTAGTACCAATTAAAAATTACTATTGAGATTTTTTTGGTTTTTATTTTAAACTAGCTAATTCTAATCCTCGCAAGTAGATTAATAAGGTTTAGATAATTGTTATATTTAATTAATTATGAAAGTTTTTAAATCAATTTTAACTGGTTTGTTACCAATTCTAATGACAATAGCAGGAGTCTTTGCTATGGTCTTTGGAGAAAATGATGATTCGCCTGGATTATGGTTAATAGGTCTTATCATTATTGTTATGGCTTCATTGTATAACATAAAACGCAATTAAATAAACTAAACCATAGGCATATCTTCTTCCGTCAATTCAGCAACTTCTAATCCACGTAAGTAGATTGTACTTTCATTTCCAATTGACATTAAGTATATTTAAATTATGAATAAAGAAAATACCATAGCGGAGCTATTAGAAATGTTAAACGCAGAGATTCAAAATCCTAAAGATTCTGTACACAAAATAGTTTTACAAACTACAATCGACAATATAAATAAACTATTGATTTGAAAAGATAACTAAGTGACGTCCTTGTACGGGAAACTGGTATATTCTGTATTCTCATTATATTAGAATTATAAAAAAAATAAATTTGGACAGGGTTTTTGATAAGTTTAGCAGAAACCAATTAAGTATTCCAATTACTTTTAGATTAATGTAATCAATGCCAATACTATCAAATGATTATAAGCCTCCTTTTCTATTTAAGTATAGACATATTAATACTATTTACAGCTCATTATTTAGAAAAACAAAACCTGTTTTTTTTAAACGAAAGCGTATTGAAACTTTGGATGACGATTTTTTAGACATTGATTTTATTGAAAATTCAAGTAAAAAGATTGTAATATTATGTCATGGTCTTGAGGGCAGTAGTGATTCAAAATATATTCAAGCCACAGCAAAATTATTATCCTTAAATGGATATTCAGTCGCTGCTATGAATTATCGCTTTTGTAGTGGAGAAATCAATCGTCAATTGGTCACCTATCATAGTGGAAAAACTGATGATTTGCATGCGGTGATTAATTATGTGCTTCCAAATTATGAATCTATATATTTAGTAGGTTTTAGTTTGGGCGGAAACCTTGTATTAAAGTATAATGGGGATAGTTTATTTTCTTTAAGTTCTAAAATTAAGGCTAATGTGGCCATTTCTGTTCCAGTTGATTTAAAGGGTTCTTCAATTGCTCTGAGGCGCAGTGAAAATACATTATATAGTTGGCGTTTTTTACGAACCCTATCAAAAAAAATGCATTTAAAGCATCATCAATTTCCTAAAAATTTGGATATAAGACAATTAAAAAAAGTAAAAACATTAACTGATTTTGACGATTATTTCACTAGTAAAATAAATGGTTTTGAAGATGCTGAGGATTATTATTTAAAGGCAAGTAGCAAGCAATTTATTCCCAATATCTCTAAACCTACTCTTTTAATTAATGCATTAGATGATCCCTTTTTGTCTGAATCCTGTTTTCCAGTTCGAGAGGCTAACGAAAGTTCAAATTTTTACTTGATGACTCCTTTGCATGGTGGACATGTGGGTTTTATTTCAAAAGGAGACTTTTATTGGTCAGAATATCAAATTTTAAATTTTCTTGACAGAAATTAATAATTAGTATTGTATTTTTTTTAAATAATCTAAAACTCCCATAACTTTTAGTTTAGTATTTAGTTTGTAATACAATTTAATGAAAATTAATGAGTAGAATGTCTTCTTCTTCTTCTTAGACATCCAGACTCTTACTATTATACATACTTATACAAACACCTCCTGTCAAAAGAAAACCGATATTATATAAGTAGGGTAGTACCTATTAAAAAGTACTATTGATATTTTTTGGGTTTTTAGTATTATTAGTTTGACAAATATCACACGTGTTTAATTTGTCATAATTCGTCATAATTCGTCATAATTCGTTGAAAAACAGATATTTAGCCTATACAGTTTTGTTAAGAACTTATAGCGTTTTGTGAATAAGTACTCCTTTTATTTATGGTTATGAGTTGTTAAATTGCAGTATGGATTTGTATGAGAACTGTACCCAGTGTGATTCATTGGAAGAAAAGTTAAATTACCTTGGTGGTATTGTAATTAATAAACTAAAGAGTTCTAAGGATTCTTTTTATGAAAAGCCTCACTATACTTCGGACGAGGTTTGTAGGTACTTAAACATCTCTAAAAAGACATTAGACAACCTATGTAGTGGCGCTGAACTTCGCTTTACAAAACCTAAGGGACGAAGATATTTTTTAAGAGAAGATTTAGAAGACTATGTTAGGCAAAACAGACAACGATCTAAGTATAAGAATTATTAGACTTACAATTAAACTAATAGACTTTTAGCTTTAAGCCCATCATTTCAGCTTTGTAAATATTATCCATTCTTAATCATATCCTCCTCCTGCATTTCAGTACTTCCTCTATAATATGATAAAGTAGTTTTTAAGTCTTTATGACCTACATAAGTTTGAACTCTAACTGTAGGAATTCCATGACATTAGCATATTGGTTATGAAAGAAGCTCTAGCACTATGAAAGGTTAATCCTACAACTCCACTTACGTCCAGACTGTTGACCTATAGTTTTATTTGGGAACGTTTGAGCCAACCAAACATTTAAGTAACCTATTTTAGTAACACTTGTATAGAAGTCTAGTAATAAAACATTGTTAGGTTTTCTTTCTCCTAGTAAACTCATAGCTAGAGGAGTTAATGCAATTCGAATCTTTTTTTCTCCTTTAGTCATAGCTATATAGATGTGCCAACCTTTTTCGTCTTTCTTTAAATCTCCCCAAGTAATCTTATCTTTCTAAATCTCCCTTTCTTAATCCTGTTAATAACTAAACATAAATGCTTTAGCAATTTTGGACATTGACATAGAGTAGGGTCTAACTGCGCAAATTCTTTAGTATTAATGTATTCTTTAATTAAGATCTCTATTAATTTTAATATATCCATCAGTTTTAAACCAATTTGTTCTAGTTACTATGCTCTGATTAGCTATTGCGCCTTCATAGATTAGTTTTAAACGATTATTATAAGTATTTATAGTGTTTTCCTCATAAACCTTTCCGTATCTGCTTAACACCATTTTTATAAAGTCAGCTTTAAATTTAAGACATCTTCTTTAGTAATATTGTGGAATTGTTTACGTCTTCCAAAGAAATTTTCAAATAGTTTAACGCCTTGAATATATGAAGCTTTGTATTCGAATGCAGGAGTACCCTTTTAGATCTCATATTGTTGATATATTCATTTCCGTAATCAACAATAGACCTTCCTTCTTTATCCCATTTCTCTGTATCAAACAATCCTGTAGCTAATTCCTTCTTATTTTGATTAAGAATATCGGAAACATCTATATTACATTATTGTTCCATGTTCTTTGTTTAGGATTTAATCTTCCTGTAAACTTATATAATCCTTCTAATTTCTTAGATCTTTCTTTTCCATCTTCATACCATCTTAAAAAGGACTTGTTCTTTATTTTTTTCTTTCTTTTTTGTTGACCTGGATTGAACCCATTTTATATTCATTTTATTGCAATTAAGTATAGTATTAATATACAAAATATGTACAATAATATGTACAATTTTTTTGTTCCCGGATTGTACACGTGTTTTTGGGATAATTAGGGATATTGGTTACGTATAAATACCTTGTTAACAGAGTAAATAGGTGTTTATAGGGTATTAGTTGCACCCCTGTCTACTTCCCAATACAGAAATTTGCAAAAATATTACCAAGAATATCATCATTTGTAATCTCCCCTGTGATTTCTGCTAAATATTTTATACTTCTTCTAATGTCGACTGAGAGTAGATCACCAGAAAGACTATTCACTAACCCCTCGTTTACTTCCTCAATTGCTCTTAATGCTTGAATTAAAGCTTCGTAGTGCCTTGAATTACTAATTATAATGTCAGTATAAGGGTTTAGTAACTCGACCTCTTTAATCAACCTTGTTTTAAGTAAATTAACAGATTTTGAATCTGTTGCTTCTATTTCTATTATGTTAGTTGTAGATTCAAGATCTTTTAACAGTTTAGTGTTTTGATTGATTAAATCAATTTTATTTCTAACTAAGATTATTGACAAATCATCTCTTTTAAAGTTATCTAAACTATTGTTGATTTCATCAATATTTGTGTCATTAGAATCAAATAGATAAAGTAAAATTTTAGAACTTTTAATTTTGCTTATTGTCTTTTCTATTCCCTTAGATTCTATATAATCTGTTGTTTCTCTTAATCCAGCTGTATCTGTGAATCTAAAGTTTATACCTTCAATAACTAACGAATCTTCAATACTGTCTCTAGTGGTTCCAGGAATGTCAGAAACTATTGCTTTATCATCATTAAGTAAAGTGTTTAGTAAAGACGATTTTCCTGCATTTGGCTTACCTGCAATTGTAACAGAAATTCCGTTTTTTAGAACATTTCCTGATTGAAAAGAATTTATCAAAGTGTTTAGTTCTAATTTTAATTTATTAGTTAACTTTTTAAACTCATCACGCTCTACAAACTCAACATCTTCTTGTGAAAAATCTAATTCAAGTTCTATCATTGAGGAAAAATGTAACAATTCAGCTCTTAATTTTTTTAAATCATCACTAAAGCCGCTCTTCATTTGTTGCATAGCTAATTTATGTGAACCTTCATTTTCAGAAGCTATTAAATCAGCAACAGCTTCTGCTTGATTTAGATCCATTTTCCCATTAAGAAATGCTCTTAAAGTAAATTCCCCTGGATTCGCAATCCTTATTCCATTATCAATAAATAAATTGATTATTTCTTTTTGAATATAAGTTGAACCATGACATGAAATTTCAATTGTATTTTCACCGGTATAAGAGTTAGGTCCTTTAAATAAAGTTATAAGTACTTCGTCTAATTCATGTCCTTTATTAATTAGATGCCCTAAAAGAACAGTATGAGATTTCTGATTTGATAAAAGCTTTTTACTCTTCGATTTAAATACTGATTCAGTAATTGAAATTGATTCTTTTCCAGAAATTCTTATAACAGCAATTGCTCCAAGACCATTTGGTGTAGCTAAAGCTATAATAGTATCTTGATTAATCATTAAAAATTTCTTTTGTAAATGTGCTTCTTTTCTTATGTAAAACACTTTCATAGTTTTTCCAAAAAGCTTGAATAGAGTTATTTTCAATAAGCTCTGGATTAGTTTCTACTTCTGTAATTCCTCTTTTGTTAAACATAGTTTGTAGATCATTAAATAGTATAGCTGTAACCCCTTTGTTTTGATAATCTGGATGAACTCCAATTAAGTAAAGTGAAGCTCTTTTATTAAAGATTTGAGATTTAAGAATCCTTAAAAACCCAAACGGAAACATTTTACCATTCATTTTTTTTAGTGCTCTTGAAAAAGAAGGCATTGTAATGGCAAATGCAATCAAATTCCCATCCTTATCCACTACACTTTTAATAAAATCAGGATGAATATATCTTAAATATCTTTCCTTGTAATGATCAACTTGATATTGTTGAATTGGAACAAATGTTTGTAAAGTGTTATATGTCTTATTTAATAAGTCAAACATCTGGTCAAGATATGGTTCAATTTCACTAGTCTTCTTAAAGTTTAGTGGTTTTAAATTATAACGTTTCATTATTATATCTGAAAATCTTTTTACTTTTTCAGGAGCTTCTTTTTCGTTAAAAATTTGGATTCTATATTCAACCCACTCTGCTAACTTCTTCATTTCAAGTCTTTCAAGATGGTCTTTTTGGTAAGGGTTATGATACCATGTAATCATTGTGTTTAACTCATTAAAACCATGGGTTAGTAAACCAGCTTTATCCATATTAGAAAAACCAACCGGACCTTCAATAAAAGAAAGTTTTCTCTCTTTTCCAAAGTCTATGACTGCTTCAATAAGTTTTTTTGAAACCTCTATGTCATTTATCACATCATACCATCCAAAGCGAACTTTATTTTTACTTTGTTCTTTTACCTCCACCCAGTTAACAATTGCAGCGATTCTTCCAACAATTTCATTGTTTTTGAAAGCTAGAAAATATTCAGCTTCTGCATTATTAAAAACGGGATTTTTAGTTTTATCCATCATTTCAAGTTCTTCATTAGAAATAGGAGGGACCCAGTATTTAGAATCTTTATAAAGCTTAAATGGAAAGTTTACAAAATCTTTATAGTCATTAACTGAAATTGCTTTTTTTATAAAAATCATTTCTTTCTGTTAGATTTTTTTAGTGTCTTGCGTTCTCTTTTGTTAGATTTTTTTTTGTTTTTATCTGATTTTCTTAAATCTTTAGAGTCTTGTTTTAATTTTCTTCTTTTTTGTTTTTGTTTTTCTAATTCTTCTTTGTCAACTGGAGTTTCATCTCTATACCAATCTAATCTTGTGGACATACCAATTTTAAAGTACATATTTCGGGGTGTATCTTTGAAATTTGTACCTATGCTAGTGTCAAATTGATAATTTTTGTCTAGTAAAAATGCAAATCCAAATTTGAAATAATTATCATCGTAAATATCATTTTTAATCATTTCAAATTCACCAAAAGTCGACCACCTTGGATTCTTGAAATTATGAGTTAAAGTGCCAATATAATTTAAAATAGAATTTTTATCCCCAATTCTATCAAGTGTAATGTTATTGACAAACACCCATTTACCGATAAAATGATTTTGTGTAATAACACTAGCTTTTGGGCTTATTGCATTTTCTGTTATAGTCCAATTATGGTTAATGAATATACTATGATTAAAAATATTGTATTCAGCTGTTTTTTTTATACTTGTAAAGGGATCATTATAGTTGTAACCATTTTTCGGAATGTAATTCACACCAGCATAAACAGATATTGCAGGAATGAAATCAACAAGTCGAATTTTATTATTTTTATCCCAACTTAGTACACTGACACTATGCCATTTTTTATTTTTAAATGGATCAAAAACAAGGTATTTGAATCCTAGTGTTTGCTTGTTTAAAAATTTTGTTTTGATTTTATCTTCACTAATAAATTTATTTACACTATTGTTTTGATTGTAAGTTCCATCAATTATTAGTTCTAATTTATTTAATAATAAACCATAACGTATAGTATAATTAAGTTGAGACTCATTTATTGTCGAATTTTTAAAGTTTTTATTATTTAATTTACCCATTTTCCCTCCAATTTCAAATTGAAGTACATTTTTACCAACAGAAAAGGCTCCTTGAGAAGAACCTGGTCTGTTTGAGTTTATTGTCTCAGTGTATTGGGTAAATCCTTTAAAACCTAGTAAAAGAGATAATGCTAAAATATGTATTGATTTCATTTGATGAAAAGATATAAAAATAAATATTATTGATTAAGCCTAAAATGAATTATTAATTAAATTCATTAATTGTATTTTTACTTTGTAAAACATTTACTGATGACTACTTTTTTATATATTATTATTTTTGTTGTTATTTTTTTTATATTTAATAAGATTGTTGGCTCCTTATATTTTAGCTTTCATTATTAAAAGATTTCAAAATAAGATGAAAAACAAATTTCAAAACATGAATGAGAGCTTTAATCAACCCAATGAAAACCCCAATGAAAACCTTAAAGAAAACAAAAAAGAAAAGGTTGGAGAATACGTAGACTTTGAAGAATTAGATTAAATTATGTATTTAAAAATTTTTAAAAATATTGTCCCTCACGTAATATGCATAATTTTTTTAGCATCACTGTCTTTAACATATTTTTATCCTGTACTATCAAATAAAGCAATATTACAATCTGATATATCCCAATTTTCAGGAATGTCAAAGCAAATTGTAGATCATAGAATTGAGTTTGATGAAGAGCCTTATTGGTTAGACAACGCCTTTTTAGGAATGCCATCTTTTCAAGTCAGTGCAATATATCCTTTTGATATTTTAAGAATTATAGATCAATTTATTCGTTTTTTACCTAGACCAGCTGATTATTTGTTTCTTTACTTACTTTCTTTTTATTTATTGATAATTTCACTTAATATCAGATATAAATATGCTCTTTTCGGAGCAATAGCATTTGGTTTCTCTACTTACTTGATAATCATTCTTGGAGTTGGGCATAACACTAAAGCTTTAGCTCTTGGATACATGCCTTTAGTAGTTTCTGGATTTATAATGACTTTGAATAACAAACATATAGAGGGTTTCATAATAACTGCTATTTCTTTAGGTCTTCAAATACATTCCAATCATTATCAAATGACATTTTACACCTTGATAATGTTAATGTTTTTAGTTGCTGTTTATTTATATAATTCATTAAAAAAAAGTCAATCAAAAATATTTTTTAAATCATTCTTTGTTCTGTTTTCTAGTGTCATTATTTCAGTTTTAATGAATGCTCCAGCTATTTTATCAACAATGGAATATTCTGAGTTTAGTACTCGAAGTAAAAATGAAATAACAATTAATCCTGATGGATCATTAAAAGAATCTGTCTCAGGTTTGGATAAAAACTATATTACAGAATACAGTTATGGTATTTTGGAAAGTATCAACCTCTTTGTTCCCAAATTTATGGGAGGTTCTAGCGCGGAAACCATTAAAGAGGATTCTGAACTCATGTCTTTAATTAAGACTTTAGATCCTCAACAAGGTCAACAGGTTTATCAATATTCTAAAATGTATTGGGGAGACCAACCTATAGTAGCTGCACCAGCTTATATTGGTGCTACAGTATTGTTTGTTTTTTTTCTAGGTTTATTATTGGTTAAGAATATAAACATGAGGTGGATAATGATTTCAATAGTTGTTTCATTGATTCTTTCTTGGGGCAAAAATTTATCTTTTTTTACTGATTTCATGATTGATTACTTTCCTATGTATGACAAGTTTAGGGCAGTTTCATCAATACAGGTTATACTAGAATTTTGTATTCCTTTTTTGGCAGTTTTTGGTCTTCAAAAATTTTTTGCAAAAAACACGGACAACTATTTAAAAACTAGAGCATTGTATTTTTCTGGTTTAACTCTTGGGTTAGTTTCCTTGAGCTTATATTTATTTGGAACGAATTTATTTGATTTTAAATCAAATTTTGAAATATTTTCAGATTATCCTGAAATACTAAATCTTATAATTGATGAAAGAAAATCTTTGCTTAAAGAAGATAGCTTAAGGTCTTTTATATTTGTCATCTCTATATTTTCTATTCTTTTTATCTACTCTAAGAAATTTATTAAAAAGAATTTAGCTATTTATTCAATAATTATTTTGGTGATTATTGATTTATGGCAAGTTGATAAGCAGTATGTTAATTCTGATCAATTTGTTAATCAATCATCTGTTAATTCTCCTTTTAAGCTAACTATAGCAGATAAAGCAATTTTACAGGATAATTCTGATTTTAGAGTTTTTGAGCCTGAAAGAGGGTTTTCAAATGCTAGAACTTCATTCTTTCATAAATCTATTGCTGGCTATCATGCAGCAAAACCCAAAAGAATACAAAATATCTATGATTTTTATATATTAAAAAATAATTTGGATGTGTTAAACATACTCAATGTTAAGTATATTATTCAAAATGATCCTGATAATCCTTTAGGAGTTACAAGAAATCCTAATGCACTTGGAAATGCGTGGTTTGTCGATGGTGCTGTAGTTGTAGAAAATGATAATCAAGAATTATTAAGTTTATCGGAGCTAGATTTAAGTAAAAAATTAGTTACTCAAAATAAATCTCTTATTGCAAGAGAGTTTAAATTAAGAGAATCTAATACGATTACTTTATATTCAAGAAAAGCTAATGAATTAATATATAAGTCATCAACTGAATCAAGTCAATTAACAGTTTTTTCAGAAGCATTTTATAAAAATGGTTGGCAAGCATATGTAGATGGTATTCAAGTAGATCACTTTAGAGTAAATTATTTACTTAGAGGTCTTATTTTACCAGAGGGAGATCATGAAGTGAAATTTAACTTTAAACCCAAAGTGGTTTATACGGGTTCTTATATTTCTATAGTAGCATATTTAATTTTATTAATTTTAATGATTAAGTTTATTTTAAATAAAAAAAATGTATAAAATATTTCCAAAAAATAGATATGAGAATACTCTAAAAATGCTTAAAGAAGTATGTCCTTCTCCTTCAGTAGTTTTTGATTTAGGAGTCACTAATCCGTTTTCTGAAATCATGAAACAAAATAATTATAAAGTTTATAACACTAATGGAGAAGATTTAGATGAAAATCCAGATATTATCCTACCTAAGGATGTAGATTTGGTTACTGGTTTTGAAATACTAGAGCACTTAGTTTCTCCATATCCTTTACTTAAGAACCTTGAAGCTAAAAGAGTTTTTTTAACTGTTCCTGTAAATTTATGGTTTGCAAAAGCATATAAAAGTAAAACTGATGATAGAGATCGACATTATCATGAATTTGAGCCATGGCAGTTTGATATGTTATTAGAAAAAGCAGGTTGGAGAATAGTTAAAAAGGAATTATGGAAAAACCCATCTTTTAAATTAGGATTTAGACCTTTTTTAAGAAATTTCACCAATAGGTATTATGCTGTTTATGCAGAAAGGGATTATGCTGAAAGATGGCCAAATAAGGAAAAATTCACAAGTTATTATAGGGGAGTACTAAACCTTTAAGAATATTAGTAATGAAAATTGGAATGATTCTTGATGCGCCTTATCCTACTGACCCAAGGGTTTTTAATGAATCACAAGCGTTAATCAAATCAGGAAATGAAATCTTTTTATTCTGTTTGTCTTTTAAAAAAAAATTTATTAAAAGAGAAGTTATTCATGGAATAAACGTTGAAAGATTTTATTGTTCTTGGATTACATACAAACTATCTGCATTAGCCTATACATTCCCCTTTTACAAATGGATAATGTCTAATAAGATTAAAAAATTTATAAACAATAATAATATAAAATATTTACATATTCATGACTTACAAATTGCTAGTTCTGTTTTTTTTGCAAACGTTTCTTTTAGCTTAAACGTAACTCTAGATCTCCATGAAAATAGGCCAGAAATAATGAAGTTTTATAAGCATGTGAATAGTGTTTTTGGAAAATTATTTATATCTCCATCTAAATGGAAAGTAGCTGAGGAGAAATATTGTAAAATGGCAAATTCTATTGTTGTAGTAACTGATTTAGCTAAAAAAGAATTAATCAGTAGAACAAACATCCACGAAGATAGGGTAGTGGTTTTTTCAAATTCTGTTTCAAAAAGTTTTTATTCTGATTTTAAATTAGATAATAATATTATAAATAAATATGCTGATTCATTTGTTTTGCTTTATTTAGGAAATACTTCAAAAAGAAGAGGTCTCGAAACGGTTTTAAAATCTATCCCTAAGCTTATTAAAACTATACCTAGTTTTAAGTTAGTAATTGTGGGTACTAGTTCTTACGATAATGAGCTTGTTAAAATTGCACATAATTTAAATGTAACTAAATATGTAGATTTTGAAGGATGGAAAAATGAAAAGTTATTTCCATCTTACATAAAAGCTGCACAACTTGGAGTTTCTCCTTTACATTCCAATATACATCATGACACAACTTATGCAAATAAACTTTTTCAATATATTTCATTAGGTTGTCCTTTAGTTTGTAGTGATGTAATGGCTCAGAAAGCTCTTTTAGATAGATATAATATAGGCTTGGTGTTTGAAGCTGAAAACTCATCAGATTTAATTAAAAAACTCTTTAAACTATATTTAGATGAAGGCTTAAGGATGAAATTAAGTGAAAACTGTACTCATGCAATTAAAAATCATTTAAATAACGATATAATTTCTAAAGAATTAATAACACATTATGAAAAATAATAAATTACTTATTATTTCTTATTATTGGCCTCCATCGGGTGGGTCTGGTGTTCAACGTTGGCTTAACTTTTCTAACAGCCTAGTAAAAAAAGGTTGGGATATTACAGTTTTTACTGCTGAAAATGCAAATTACCCTATTCTTGACAATGAATTACAAAACAATATAGATCAATCTATAAAAGTGTTTAGTATTCCAATTCTAGAGCCTTCAAGTCTATTTAAAAAAAATAGTTCTGATAATATTAAATCTTCCAATATCTTTCAAAAAATTAAATTGTGGATTAGGGCGAATTTATTCTTTCCAGATTCAAGGATGTTTTGGATTAAAGACGTTACTAAACAAGCTATTAATTATATTAAAAATAATAATATTGATTGCCTAATTACAACTGCTCCACCTTTTAGTACTCATATTATAGGACTAAATATTAAAAAAAACACTAAAATAAAATGGATAACAGATTTTAGAGATCCATGGTCAGATTTTTTTCAATTTAAGCTTCTGCCTATGTCTGCTTATATAAGAAACAAACATTTAAAATTTGAAAATAAATGTTTAAATTATGCAGATTCTATAATAACATCATCTCCCTCTTTAACAGAAAAATATTCATTAATTAATTCAAGCTCTTATACTTTAACAAATGGATTTAATTCGTTTATTGAAAATAATGAGACAGATAAGTTTTTAATTATGTATTCTGGAGTTATGAAATCTATTCAGAATCCTAAAAATTTCTGGAAAGTATTGAAGGAAATCTGTCTAGAAAACGAAAATTTCTCTAATGACTTATTGGTTAGGCTAATTGGTGATTTTGACAAAGAAATTTTAAATAATAATGACCTCAAGCCTATTGAATCAAAAGTTAAATTTGAAAAGTATCTTAACAAATCAAAACTAGATGTTGAAATGTCTAAAGCTAGAGTGTTGATTTTAAGTAGTGTTAATCTAGAATCTGTAAATAATATTATTCCAGGAAAACTTTTTTATTATTTTTCTTTTAAGCGTCCTATTATTGCGTTTTCTAAGTTGAATAGTGATGTTTCTGATTTAATAAATAAAACAAATTCAGGTTTAGTGTTTGATTATTCCAATGAAGTTGATTTAAAAAATTATATTTTAGAACTTTATTCTAATTATAAGTTGAAAAAAAATAATTTCAAACCCAAAGATCTCGCTTCTTTTAGCTATGAAAATTTGTCTGAAAAGTTAGATGGTTTACTAAATAAAACAATAAATTGATGGGGATAGTAATTAAACAAACTTCTAAAAATATATTTACTATTTCAATTGCTTTGATAATAGGAGGAGTCAATACACTTTATTTTTATCCAGAATTTTTAAAAGATGAATATTATGGTTTAGTGGTGTTTTTATTAGCTACTTCAAACCTTCTTCAACCCCTAATGTCACTTGGAGCACAGCACACTATTATTAAGTTTTATAGTTCATTTAAAGATAAGATATCTAAAGATGCTTTCCTTTCAAGTATTATATTCATTCCATTGATTGTAATTATTCCAACAACTTTTTTTGTGGTTAAAGCTCACGATATAATTGGAGAATTTTTATCTATTCAAAACCCTATTATCCAATCTTATATTTGGGTGATATTTTTAGTTTCGTTTGCAACTTCATATTTTGAAGTTTTTTATGCTTGGTCTAGAGTTCATTTTAAATCTGTCTTTGGAAATGTATTAAAAGAGGTTTATCCTAGAATTTCTGTTCTAATTTTATTATTACTAGTTTCATTTGACTTTCTAACTAAGGAGAGTTTTGTTTGGTGGTTAACAGGACTTTATTATTTAAGGTTAGTGATAATGGTAGTTTATTCTCTTATTATATATACTCCAAAATTTTCATTTACACTTCCTGAAAATTTTAAAGAAATCTTATCTTATTCCTTGTATATTTTATTAGCTGGTTCGGCTGCTAGTTTATTAATTGACATAGATAAGTATATGATCCCTCAAAAGGAGGCTATTAGTCAAACTGCTTATTATGCTGTAGCTGTATTCATAGCAACTGTCGTAGAAATTCCAGGAAGAGCTATGTTTCAGATTTTAAATCCAATGGTAGCTAAGGCAATAAATGACAATGATTCCTTGAAATTAAATGATCTTTATCAAAAGAGTTCATCTAATTTACTTATAGTTTCTGGTTTCTTTTTCTTGCTTATTAACCTTAATATTTCTTCATTTTATCTTTTAATGAATAATGAGTTTTATTCGGATGCTGTTCTTGTAGTTCTAATTATATCTTTGGCCAAACTTATTCAAATGAGTTTTGGCTGTGGCCCTGCTATTTTAGCAACCTCAAATTTTTATAGAATTACTTTGCCTTTTTCTATTGCAATGGCTATTTCTGTTTATTTTTTAAATGATGTTTTAATTGATCTATATGGAATAAATGGAGCAGCAATATCTACTTTAATAGTTTTATCAATATTTACTATTCTTAAAGTCTTGTTCATTAGATTTAAATTAAAAATAAACCCTTACGATTTTAACACGATTAAAATCTTATTAATTGTTTTGGTATTGTATTTGACTGTTGGGTATATAGATTTTATATATTCTGCGTTTGTAGATATTTTAATAAGGAGTGTAATCGTTTCAATTATATATATGAGTTTAATTTATTACTTAGGACTTTCTAAAAGAATAAATCAAATTATAAGAAAAACTCTTAAAATGTAGTTTTGTTTTTCAAATATTTTGAGAGCTTAGATTTCTTGTTTTTTATTAAATCTCTTGGCGTTCCTTGAAAAATTAAATCTCCACCTTTTTCACCTCCATCTAATCCTAAATCTATTATATGGTCTGCACATTTAATTAAGTCTGTGTTGTGTTCTACTACAATAATAGAGTGACCATTTTCTAATAATGAATTAAAAGAGTTTAGAAGTTTTTTAATATCGTGAAAGTGAAGTCCTGTAGTAGGTTCGTCAAAAATAAATAAAGTCTTTTTTCTATTATTTCCTTTTAATAAAAATGTTGCTAATTTAATCCTTTGAGCTTCACCTCCTGAAAGAGAGGAAGATGATTGCCCTAATTGTATATAACCCATACCCACATCCTGTAATGGTTTTAGCTTATTAGTTATTTTATTTTGATTTGTAGAATTAAAAAACTCTATACTTTGATCAACTGTCATTTTAAGAACATCATCAATAGTCTTATTTTCAAATTTAACTCTTAAAACATTTTTTTTAAACCGTTTTCCTTTACAATTTTCACATTCTAAATTCACATCTGCCATAAATTGCATTTCAATTTTAACAGATCCTTCACCTTTACAACTTTCACAACGCCCTCCATCAACATTAAATGAAAAATGTTTTGCTTTATAACTGTTTATTTTTGAGAGCTTTTGAGAGGCAAATAAATTTCTTATATCATCATATACTTTAAGATATGTTACTGGGTTAGATCTTGAAGATAAACCAATAGGTTTCTGGTCAATAAATTCAATTTCATCAATTTCATCTATGTCTCCAGAAATTTCATCAAATTGCCCAGGTTTATTTTTAAAAACACCTTTTTCTTTAAGTAAGGCAGGGTATAATATTTTTTTTACAAGTGTAGTTTTTCCACTTCCAGAAACACCTGTTACAGCGACTAAATTGTTAAGAGGAAAATCAACAGAAATATTTTTTAAATTATTTTCTCTAGCTCCTTTAATTGATATTTTTCCTCCAGAATACCTGATTTTATCAAGAGGTTCGATAGCTTCTGTTTTATTTAAATACATAGAAGTTAGACTCTTTGATTTAAGAATGTCTTTAATAGAACCTTGAGCTACAACCTGTCCTCCGTTAGAACCTGCTTCAGGTCCTATATCAATGATATGGTCTGCAGATCTCATTATATCTTCATCATGTTCAACAACTAGAACTGTATTACCTATATTTTTTAGGTCAATAAGTATGTTTATTAATTTTTCTGTGTCTTTTGGATGTAACCCAACACTGGGCTCGTCTAATACATAAAGTGAACTCACTAATGAACTGCCTAGTGAATTTGCTAAATTTATTCTTTGTGATTCACCTCCAGATAAAGTACCAGACCTTCTGTTAATTGTAAGATAGCCTAAGCCAACATTACAAATAAACTTTAATCTATTTTGTATTTCTTTTAAAATTCTATTAGCTAGTTTTTCTTGATAAGAATCTAGCTTTAGTGTCAACATGAATTTTAATAAATCATCAATTGGCATTTCCACTAAATCAGTTATTGATTTTTTATTTATTTTCACATAAGACGCTTCATTTTTAAGTCTATTTCCGTTACAATCATTACAAATTGTTTTACCTCTGTAACGTGAGAGCATAACTCTATTTTGAATTTTATAAATCTTGTCTTCTAATTTTTTAAAAAAATAATTAATTCCTTTAAAATGACTGTTTCCTGTCCATAACAAGTCTTTTTGTTCGCTAGTTAATTTAAAATATGGTTTATGAATAGGAAAATTAAAATTTATTGAACTTTTTACTAATTCATTTTTGTATTTTTTTAATTTTTCGCCCCTCCACGGAGCTATAGCATTATCGTATACGGATAATCCTGTATTTGGAATAACTAATTCAGGATCAATTCCGACAATATCACCATACCCGCCACAGCTAGAGCAAGCACCTAAAGGGTTGTTGAAGCTAAATAAGTGTTGCGAAGGTTCAATGAACTTAATACCATCTTTTTCAAACCTATTACTGAATTTATATTTGGTGTCAGATTTTAGATTATGAATTACTATGTTCCCTTTACCTTCATAAAATGCCAATTCTAATGAATCAGACAACCTATTTAAATAATCTTGATCATTACTATAAATTGATCTGTCAATTACTAAATTAAAATTCTTTTTTTTAAATTTCCCTAAACCATCAATTCTTAATATTTCATTGTTAATTTCAATTCTAGAAAAACCCTGTTTTTGAAGAAGCTCAAGAACTTCTTTACTGTTATTTAAGTTTGATAATTCTTTGTGAGAAAGTAAAAGAAATTTATCACCATACTTAAATTTTTTAATCTTTTTAAGAACAGATTTTATTGAATCTTTTTTTACTTCAATATTAGAAATAGGGGAGTAAGTTTTTCCAATTCTTGCATAAAGTAACTTTAAATAATCATATACTTCTGAAGTCGTCCCAACAGTTGATCTTGGATTTGAATTATTTACTTTTTGCTCTATTGCAATAGCAGGTGAGATTCCAATTATTTTATCAACTTTTGGTTTATTAAGTTTTCCAAGAAATTGCCTAGCGTAAGACGACAGGCTTTCAATATATCTTCTTTGCCCTTCAGCATATAAGGTGTCAAAAGCTAAACTAGACTTACCCGAACCAGATAATCCGGTAACAACTATTAGTTTATTTTTTGGAATATCTAAATTAATATTTTTAAGATTATGCATTCTAGCACCTCTTATTTTAATATATCTAGGATCTAACTTTATGTCTTTCAAAATGTGTAAAAATCAATCTATAAATATATGATTTAAATGATTTTTATAGCCTTTAAATGTTAAACAATTTTATATTTAAAATCATTTCACTAAATTTGATTCTAACACTAAACAAAAGCTTATACCTGATCCCAACTTAATTATTTCGAAATAAATAGAAATTATATTTTAATTTAAAATTAAGTTATGGCAAATCATGTATGTGACTCTGTTCTCATTGACAGATATAAATCAGGTAATTCTTTTTCTTTTGAAACTCTTTTTTTGCGTCATAAACAAAGAATATTTAATTACATTAATTCTAAGACTATAGATATAGATGTTTCTAATGATATTTTACAGGAAACGTTTATTAAAGTGTTCAATTTAGTAAAGACTGGAAAATACAATGAACAAGGTAAGTTTCTTCCTTGGGTACTTAGAATTTCTCATAATTTAGTTATGGACCATTTTAGAGCTATAAAAAGATCAAAATTGAATTATAATAATAATATGAATCAAGTTTTTTCTAAGTTATATTTAGAAGACTCTATTAAAGAAAATAATATTATTTCTGATAATACTTTGTCTAAAGTCCTAACAGAAATGATTGACCAACTTCCAGAATCTCAAAAACAAATAGTTAAGCTTAGGTTTTATGAAAATTTAACTTTTAAAGAAATTGCAGAAATCAATAATATATCAATTAATACAGCGCTTGGAAGGATACGTTATTCTATTAATAATTTAAGAAAAAAAATGAATGATTCATGTTTAAAGAATGAGCTTAAAGAATTAAGTTATTTGTAATTATATATTTATTTTTTTTAACAAAGATTTTCTTCCGATTTTTCGAGTTATTAAATCTGTTTTTAGAGTCCACCCTCTAGCTGGTGAGTATTGTCTGCCATACCAAATTATTTGTAGGTGAAGTTTGTTCCATAATTCTATTGGAAAAATTCTTTTTGCATCTTTTTCAGTAATTTTTACATTTTTTCCAGAGGACATTCCCCATCTATACATTAATCTATGTATATGAGTATCTACAGGAAATGTTGATATATTGAATGCTTGAGCCATAACAACACTAGCAGTCTTATGTCCAACAGCTGGTAATGCTTCAAGATCTTCAAAGTTTTGAGGAACTTTCCCGTTATGTTTTTCAATTAATATCTTCGAAAGTCCATGAATTCCTTTAGATTTCATTGGGGATAAACCTACAGGTCTAATAATGTTCCTTATTTCATCAACACTTAATTTAATCATGTCAGCTGGGTTATCTGCTCTAGAAAACAGAATTGGGGTTATTTTATTTACTCCAACATCTGTGCTTTGAGCTGATAATAAAACAGCGATTAATAACGTATAAGGGTCTTTGTGGTCTAAAGGGATCGGTACTTCTGGAAACAGTAACTCTAAAGTATCAATTATATACTTTATTTTATCAATTTTTTTCATAAATATTTTATAAATTTACAGTAAAATAAATAATTAGTTATGTTAAAAGTTGGAGATAAATTACCTAATTTTTCTTGTCAAGATGATAAAGATAATCTGATAACTCAAGATAATTTAAAAAACAAAAAAACTATTCTATTCTTTTATCCTAGAGCAAATACTCCAGGTTGTACTGCTCAAGCTTGTAATTTATCTGAAAATTATTCCAAATTAACAGATGCAGGATATTCTATATTTGGTATTAGTGCAGATAAAATTAAGCAACAATCTTCATTTTCAACCAAATTTGGTTTTCCTTATCCTCTTTTAGCTGACACTGAGAAAGTATTGATAAATGGTTTTGGGGTATGGGGATCTAAAAAATACCAAGGAAAAGAATACCAAGGTATAATGAGAACAACTTTTATTATTAATGAAGACTGTGTGATTATCAAAGTTATAGATAAAGTAAAGACTAAAGATCACACAAATCAAATATTAGATTAGTTGCTTTTTGTATCCGAAAAGCTCTTTTTCTTTGATTAATTTAGTTACAGCATCTGGAATTAAATCCTCCCAACCCTTCTCTTGATTTCCTATCATTGATAGTACTTTTTCAGAATAAATCTCTAGAAGATCTTCATTAAAAGAAAAAATATCAATAATCTTATTATTGTATTTAAAAAACTTATATAAATTTTTCATACTAGGATCAACTTGTAAGTTATTACTATTAATGATTTTCCCATTTTTAGTGTCTTTTATTGGATATAAGAAAACTTTTAGGTTTTTGTAGAATAATTTACCAAAAGCCTCTAGTATTCCCCCATTAAGGTGCTCATAGTATTTTTCATCAAAAATTTCAACTAGATTGTTTACACCCATTGTAAGAACAATCTTTTCTTTTGTATAGTTAGAAAAGTATTCCGCTAGTCTATAATACTCTTTAAAATTAGTTATCATAACAGTCTGCCCTAAAGAACATAATAAGGTAGCGCGATGAATAAAATCTAATTCATTTATATCTCCGTTAGGAGTTCTTAAGTTTGATAAAGTAATTTCAAATACAGTTAAATTCTCTTCTACCTTATAGTCTTCTTGATGTGAAATTATCTCAATAGACTTGTCAATCATATCTTCATTTACTTTTGTAACAGGCCTAAACCTTCCTCTTATAGCTAATATATTTTTTTTGTACATAACTCGAGAGGGAAGTATATTGTTTCCGTCTGGACCAAACATTACTGCTTCAGTCATTCCGTTTTTAACAAGTTCCATGCTCATTACTCTATTGTCTACATTTTTAAATAATGGACCAGAAAAATTAATTGTGTCAATCTCTATTGCACCTTTATCAATGTGGTCATAAAGGTATTTAATAAGCTTTCTTGGCTCATCATACTTGTAATAAGCTCCATATATCAAATTTAAACCCATTAAGCCTAAAGACTCTTGTTGAGCTTTAGCTTCAAAATTATGAAATCTTACATGAATATGTATTTCACTAAAATCCTCATTTGGATCTGTTTGGAATTTAACCCCCATCCATCCATGTCCTTTGTACTGCTTTGCAAAGTCAATAGTAGCAACTGTATTGGCGTAGGTGAAAAACATTTTATCTGGATGGTTTTCTCTGCCCATCCTTGTTTCAAGTAGATTAATTTCATGGCTTAACATTTTTTTTAATCTAGATTCAGAAACATATCTATTGTCAGGTTCTTCACCATAAATAGCATCACTAAAAGCCTTGTCGTAGGCGCTCATTGTTTTAGCAATTGTTCCTGAAGCTCCTCCAGATCTAAAAAAATGGCGAGCAACTTCTTGACCAGCTCCTATCTCAGCAAATGTTCCGTAAATATGACTGTTTAGATTTATCCTTAATGCCTTAGCCTTGACAGAGGGGATGTTTTCAAACGGTTGGTCTCCTTTTAATGAAATAGACATTACATATAAAATTAATTGAGCTAAGTTAAAAAGTTTATCAATTAAAAAATATATTTTTGATAATATTAATATGAAAATAACTTTTCTAGGAACCGGAACTTCAACAGGTATTCCAATTATTGGAAGTACTCATCCTGTTTGCTTAAGTGAAAATAGAAAAGATAAACGACTTAGATCATCGGTTATGATAGAATGGGATGACTTTAGATACATTATTGATACCGGTCCAGATTTTAGACAGCAGATGTTAAATACAAATTGTGATAAAATTAATGGCATCATATATACTCACGAACATGCCGATCATACTGCTGGAATTGATGATATTAGACCATTTTGCTATAGAATAGGGAAAATGCCAATATATGCACATCAAAGAGTGTTGAAAAATTTATCAAATAGATTCAATTATATATTTAAAACAGAAAATAGGTACCCTGGTTCTCCCTCTGTTAACCCGTTTGTTGTTTTGGAAAACACTCCCTTTAAGTTATCAGATTTAAAAGTCATTCCTATTGATTGTTTACATGGTGATTTACAAGTTTTTGGATATCGTTTTAACGATTTTGCTTATTTGACAGATTTAAAAACTATTAAGGATTTTGAAATCAATAAACTTAAAAACCTTGATGTTCTTGTTTTAAACGCAATTAGAATTGAACCTCATTTTTCTCATCTTAATCTAAAAGAAGCTTTGGAATTGATAAAAAGGATTAAACCTAAAAAAACATACTTAACTCACATAAGTCACAACCTAGGATTTCATGATGAAGTCGAAAGCGAATTACCTAAAAATGTTTTCCTTTCTTATGATGGTTTGGAATTATTATTAAATTAATCTTTTTGATAACCAGCTTATCATAGACTTAATGTTTTCTGGAGAAACACCATGACCAATTGGGAAGTCTTCGAATATATAATCTAAATTGTTTTCATCTAATAATATTAAACTTTCTTTAGATAAAGTATATGGTAATACTTCATCTAAAGTTCCATGAGAAATATAAAACGATAAATTTTTTAAAGAACTTTTAGAAAGGTTTATTATGTTCGGATCTATAGCTCCACTTAACGATATAATGTTTTTAACTTTCTCTGGATAAGTTAAAGCAACTGCATTAATTAGAATAGAACCTTGGCTAAACCCCATTAGGGTTACATTTTTTTTATCTGTATTGAAAGTTTCAACACATTTATCAATGCAATTAGCTACTGCGTCTCTAGATTCAATGGCCTTTTTATTATCATAAGTTTTATTGCCGTTAAAATCTATAGAAATATCATACCATGCATATCCAGCTCCTAGAATATTTATGTCTCCTCTAATTGAAATAATTGTTAATTCATCAGGAAGAGCTCTAGAAAAAGAAAATAAATCTTTTTCATTACTTCCGTAACCATGAACCATAATAAGCAGAGGGGAAGGTGTATTAATTAAAGATGATTTTTTGTGTAAATAAAAAAAAGGAAGCTTATTCATTAATCATATGTTTTTCTTTAACAACTATTCCTACTGGGAATCCAGACATTTTCATTCCTAAAAACGCACTATTTTTAGATTTAGAAAGGATGTTAGATTTTGAAAAAGTATAATCAGAATTTGTAGTAAATAAGGATAAGTCAGCCTTTGAACCTTCTTCAATTATAGAATCATCAATTCCAAATCTTTTTTTACCGCTAGTCAGTATTTTAATAGTTTCATCTAAACTAAATATAGTTAGCATTGCTCCAAAAAATGATTCTAAACCTATTGTGCCATTTAAAGCACTATCAATATCAGTTTTTTTGTTTTCAATATCAATTGGACTATGGTCACTTGTAACCATATCAATTACTCCTTTTTTAACACCGTTGATTAAAGCAAGTCTATCTTTCTCAGTTCTCAATGGAGGAGATACTTTAAATCTAGTGTCAAAATCTTTTAATTTATCTTCATTAAAAATCAGGTTATGAATGGCTACACTACAAGTTACATCTAGTCCCTTTGACTTAGCTTTTTTTATTAACTCAACAGATTCTTTTGTAGAGATTGTAGGGATATGAAGTTTTCCTGCTGAATATTCTAATATTTTTAGGTCTCTATTTATTTGAATTTCTTCAGAAAAATTTGGAATTCCTTTAATCCCGTAAAATGTACTAACAACACCCTCATTCATAACTCCATTGTTTGAAACAAATCTATCTAATGGATAAGACATGATAACTGAATCGAAAGTTTGAGAATATAAAAGAGATGTTTTAAGTAGGTTTGGGTTTATAATAGACTTTTTATAGTCATAAAAAGCTACAGCGCCACTTTTTTTCATATCATTTAGTTCGGCTAGCTCTTTGGACTTACTAGACAAAGAAAGTGCACCAACAGGATGAATATTTGTTATTATGTCTTTTGATTTCATTTTAATAAATGAAACATCAGTTTGACTATCTATTACAGGATTTGTATTGGAGTTAAGTAATATATTAGTAAAACCACTTTTTGATGCAACGTTACCACCATTTTTAATTGTTTCTCTTTCTTCAAGACCAGGTTCTCCAAAAGAAACACTACTATCAAACCATCCAGAAGAAACATGAAGATTTTTTATAAATATTTCTTCAACGTTTGATGACTTAATTGACTTAGAAATTTTTTGAATTTTTCCTTTAGAAATTAAAATATCTTGCTTGGTACCGTTGTGTTTACTTTCGGCATTTATAACTTTTGCAGATTTAAGAATAATAGACATGCAATCAAGTTATTTAAAGAACATTATAAATAATGCTGAGCAAAGATAACAATAGATTTCAATTATTTTGTAAAAGTTCATTAAAATCCTTCAAAAACTCCTAAACCAAATAAAGCAAAGTCATATTTAACAGGATCAATTTTATCTAATTTCCTTAAGTTCATATCTAACTCTAGAACTGCTTTATGATCATTTTGTTTTCTGTTTAGTATGCCAAGTTTTCTAGCTACATTGCCACTGTGGACATCAAGCGGGCATGAAAGGGCGGACTTCGGAATATTATCCCATATACCAAAATCAACCCCACTATTATCCCTTCTAACCATCCATCTTAAAAACATATTTATCCTTTTAGATGCTGATCCTTTATTCGGATCGCTTATGTGTTTAGTAGTTCTATTTGGATAATTTCCACTAAAGAAAACTTTTTTAAAATTATGAATTGCGCCATGCATATTCAATTTGTTTTCAGTTAAACAAAACACTGTCTCCAAGTCATCGTGTTTAGTGTATAATTCTTTTAGTCTTTTAATGAAGTATCTAAAATCTATTTCATTAAAGGTTCTGTGTATTACAGAGAGTTTATTAATTTCTTTTTCAGTACAGTTTTTTATGAATTCATATGGAGAATTATCTAAATTCTCCATCATTATTTTAGCATTTTTAATGATAGTTTTCCTTTGTCCCCATGCAATTGTTGATGTTAGAAATGCAGCTATTTCAATGTCTTGTTTAAGTTTAAATTCGTGTGGAATTTGAATAGGGTCAGACTCAATAAAAACTTTTTGGTTGTATTGTTCGTATTTAGTATCTAAAAATTCTTTTAATTCAAATTTAGTTAGCCCACTTTCCATCTATTAAATTAAGTTTTCTATCAGTCATATTGGCTAATTCTTTATTGTGTGTAACTATTATCATAGTGATGTTTAAATCATTTCTTAGTTTAAAAAACAAATCATGTAATAAGTCAGCAGATTTAGAGTCTAAATTTCCACTTGGTTCATCTGCAAACAAGATTTTAGGTTCATTAATCAAAGCTCTAGCAACAGCTACTCTTTGTTGTTCACCACCAGATAATTCACTAGGTTTTTGATCTTTAACATGAATTAAGTCTAAAGATTCTAATAGTTTTTCAGCTCTTAGAATAACTTCAGAATTTGAGTCCCCTTTTATTATTCCAGGAATACAAACATTTTCAATTGCAGAAAATTCAGGTAAAAGCTCGTGAAACTGGAAGATAAAACCAATCTCAGTGTTTCTGAAATTTGATAGTTTATTGTCATTTAGTTTAACAATTTCTGTCTGATTAAGAATTAAATTTGGTTGATTTTCTAAATCAGGATTATCAAGGGTACTTAAAATATGTAATAAAGTTGTTTTTCCTGCTCCTGATGGCCCAACTATAGAGACTATTTCTCCCTTTTTAATGTAGATACTTACATTGTCTAATACTTTTTTTCCATTAAATGTTTTAGATATATTATTTGCTGAAATCATTAAGATTATATTCTACTTTTTTTTCTTTTTAACACGTTGTAATCTAAGAAATAATTTATTCTAAGCGAAACTTGATGATCAATTGGTTTCTGAAACAACTCTTTAGTGCTACTATAATATGAAATTCCAGATAAATTATCTTCATTAAATATATTATTTCTATATAACAAAGTCATTTTACTCCCAGGTAAAAATTCCCAATTATAACTTAAGTCTAAATTCCATAAATTAAAACTTCTATTAGGATCATCATCAATTATCGATTTATCCGAAACTAATCTCTCTCCATTAGAGTTAAGTAAGAAAAATGAATCGTTATATTCTGCACTACTCCAAAACTGTCTAAATTTCAAAATAAGTGATTTGTATGAGTTAAAATTATAATTAAGAGTTAAATTATTTTCCAAAGCTTTAACATCTCTTTTTCCAAAATAAATATCATTAATTTCTTTATAAACATATCCTACATCATCAATTTCGGTATCTTTTGTCAATCCATAAGATAAATTAAATCTGTTTGATAATCTAAGTCCTAAGAATAAGTCTAATTGAATTCCGTTTTTATTTTCGTTTAAATATTCATTAACTGCATATGAATGCTCAATTCCAAAACCATACTGTATTTTTTTTCTACTATCTGAAACAAATGCAAACTCTAGTTCATATTCAGCAGGTTTTTTGATAAACAAATCTTGCTCTCTAGGTTCTTCGTAATCATGATATTCTGAAGTATAATCAAAACTAAATTTGAATTCTTCTAATTTTGGGCTAATTATTTCGGCACCAATTCTCCATCCAGTTGATTTAATTTCCTTTGGATAAAACCTGCTTCTTTTACTCACCCAAATATAAGCTTCTATTTTTTCATATATATTAGTTGGCTCAAAAGTCATGTATTTTATTCTTCCCGAAATTCTTTGATCATTCCTGTTGTTGTAATACCCTAAGTCATTTTGATAGTAATTAGCATCAACTCCATCCCAACCAAAACCAAACCTGAAATTTCCAGTTAACTCTGAGAAGTTAATTGAACCTCTAAATCCTTTGGTAGATGAAAACACAGGTGAGTCACTTTGAAAAAGGTTCCCTCTAATGTTAAACTTTCTTTTATCATCAAATAGGTTAAAAACAATAGTACTGTTATTGGAGTTTATAAAACCGCCACTTCTGTTTACATTAGCATTTAGAAACGAAATAGTTGAATAATCATTTAATATTTGTTGACTTAAAGAAATTACGTTATAATTTGTTATTGACGCAATTTTTTCAGTCCTAACTTTTCCAGTTAAAGAGTTTGTAACTGTTGCATAAGCATTGTCAGTGATTGAGTTTATAAATCCAATACTAAGACCAGAATTTGTAGTTCCTGTTAATTTAATTGAGTTTAATAAATCTGCTTTTCTATCATAGGTTAGTACTTCTTCATTGTCATTTAACAAGTCTTCTTCTTCAAAGTTTATATCTTCTCCAATCCTTCTGCTATAAAAAAAATTACCTCCTCTATATCCACGACTATCTGCTTTTTTAAACAATGCTGCTCCCTCAGTGAAAAAAGATCTATTTTCATCGAACCTTTGCTCAAAAGGACTTAAGTTTAACTCTTCTTCATCGAAAGCAACTTGACCAAAGTCAGGGATTAAAGTAGCGTCTAAAGTAAAACTGTTATTAATACCATATTTAAGGTCCATTCCTGCAGAATATCCAATCAACGGTTTACTATATTTATTTAAATCTACTGATGATTGTAAGTAAGGGTAAAAGAACAGTCTTGTGGGTGGAGAAATATTTTTTATTCCTGTTAGTAGACCAAGAGATTCTCTGTAATTGGCAGTTTTTTGATCAACATAATTCCATGTATAAAATTCTCCAAATTCTTTCATCATTCTTGCAAATTGAATCCCCCACGATTGAACTTTAGTTGAAGGAAATCTAAGAGCGCTATAAGGTATTTTAATTTCTACATTCCATCCATTATCATTGATTGTAACTTTTCCTTCAAATACTGTATCGAAGTTCCAATCATCTGGTGAGAATTCCCCAGAAGTATAAGAATCACCAAGAGTACCAGCAGTAGTTATTTGAAAACCTTGATCACTTATATTATCATCATTTGTATTTATGTTTATAAAAAAAGAATCTGCATTAGATTCCCAAATTTCATCTCTTTGACTAAATTCTTTGGTGATTAAACTAGGATTAGGATCATTGAATTTTGCTGCTATATATATTGCGTTATCGTCATAGCCCATATATACGTAATTTTCATATCCTTTTTTTTCTGTGGAACCATTGTTAGGCATCCATCTTTCAAAATTTGAAGCAGGAGTAAGTCCTTCCCATTGTTGATCATCAATAATACCATCAATTTTTGGTGGACTATCAAAACGAGAAATATTTAATATTTTTCTTTCTTGAGAAAAAGACAAACTAACACAAAAAAGAAAAAGTATATAGATTCTATTTCTCAAAGTATTTAATATTTTTTAAAAATAATGGCAAATTTAATCTAAATTTAGATAACTATTTTAAAGAAAGGTTTAATGTCTTATAGTAAAAATATAATATTAGGTGGAGGTTGCTTTTGGTGTACTGAAGCTGTGTTTAAAAAAATAAATGGAGTTTTAAGTGTATTTCCAGGCTATATTGGTGGTAATACTGATAACCCAACATATAGAGAGATATGTACAGGATTAACTGGACATGCTGAAGTAATTAAAGTCGATTATGACTCTAGAGTAGTTTCTTTAAAGGATGTTTTAATGATTTTTTTTTCAACTCATGATCCAACAACTTTAAATAGACAAGGAAATGATATTGGAACTCAATATCGCTCTTCAATATTTACAAGTAACTTAAAAGAAATAAAAATTATAAATGATTATATAACCGAACTTAATCAGTCTAATAATTATTCAAGTCCAGTAGTTACAACAATTGAAATGGAAAATATTTTTTACATGGCTGAAGATTACCATCAGAATTATTTTGAAATGAACCAGAACGCCCCTTATTGTTCCATGGTTATAAAGCCTAAATTGAATAAGTTTTTAAAAAAAAACAAATCTATTTTAAAAGAAAATTAATTCTTAAATAAAATACCAAAAGACAATAGTTTTATCATTTTTCTGATCATAGTAATGGCCATTTTATAGAAAAAATTGAAATAAAATTTATCTTTTTGAAAGGTAAAAACACTCACTATCACACCAGCAGATAATCCAAACCAAATTAGTAAAACTTGGTATATTGGAAAAAGAATAAGAAGTCTAACTGGCCAATAAATTAATGGATGAAGTAATTCAGAACTAATATTAAAATAGTCAGTAATTGGACCTGAGATAGCTGCCGATACTGAACCAGTAACCCCAAAAACAATAAAAATTATTACAACTTGAGGGATTGTTGTAATTCCCCATTTAGATTTTAGTTTATCTAGCATATACTAGTTTAATATATCGCTTATCTGTTCAGCAAGTTCTAATCCAATTCTATCTTGAGCTTCGTTAGTGGCAGCTCCGATGTGAGGAGTTAAAGATATTTTTGGATGCATTAGTAATTGAACAGCAGGTTTTGGTTCGTTTTCAAAAGTATCCAGACCAGCAAATGATAATTTACCAGAATCTAAAGCAGAAACTAACTCAACTTCATTTAAAACACCACCCCTTGCAGCATTAATTAAACCAGCTCCATCTTTCATTAAATCAAATTCTTTTTTGTCAATTACAAAACTCTTTTGAGCAGGAACGTGTAAAGAAATAAAATCAGAATTTTTTAGTACATCATTTAGTTTTGAAATTTTGATTTCAAAATTTAATGTCTTATTTCCTGAAAAACTCAAAGTTAAATCAATATCTTCTTTTGACTTATCATAAACTAACACATTCATTCCAACTCCTAAAGCAATTTTTGCTGTTTCTCTTCCGATTCTTCCAAAACCAATAATTCCTATAGTTTTTCCTCTAAGTTCGATTCCATTAGCATAAGATTTTTTTAAACCTTTAAAGTTGTTATCTCCTTCTAAAGGCATCGTTCTATTTGATTCGTGTAGAAACCTAACTCCACTATATAAATGAGCAAAAACTAATTCTGCAACAGATGCTGATGAAGCAGCAGGTGTGTTGATAACGTCAATGCCTTTAATTCTAGCATACTCGACATCAATATTGTCCATTCCAACACCTCCTCTTCCAATAATTTTTAAATCTGGACATTTGTCAATCAGATCTTTTCTTACAGTGGTGGCACTTCTAACTAGTATTACACTTATTTTTTCTTTATTTATATAATTTATTAATTGATCTTGTGCCACAGTTGTGGTAGAAACATTAAACCCATTTTTTTCTAAAGCTATTTTTCCGCTATTAGAAATTCCATCGTTAGCTAAAACATTTTTCATAAAAATTTATTATACTTTTCTTTTTAATTCATTCATTACTTCAACTAAAACCTTTACAGATTCGATTTCTAGTGCATTATAAATTGAAGCACGATAGCCTCCAACAGATCTATGTCCGTTAATTCCATTGATATTTGCTTCTTTACTTAGTTTATCAAAAACTTCTTTATGATCTTGGTTAACTAAGTTAAAAGTAGCATTCATTGAGCTTCGATCTTCCTTAGCAGCAAAACCTTTAAATAGTTCATTGTTATCAATTGCATTATATAGTAACTCAGCTTTTTCATTATTTTTTGACTCAATGCTTTTAATACCACCATTCTTGTCTAACCACTCAAGAGTTAGCATTGAAGTGTACACTGCAAAAACAGGTGGAGTATTAAACATACTTTCTTTGTCAATATGCATTTGATAGTCAAGCATTGAAGGAATTTTTCTTGAGACTTTACCTAAAACATCTTCTTTGATAACGACTAGGGTTGTTCCAGCTGGCCCCATATTTTTTTGAGCACCTGCGTATATTAATCCAAATTTTGAAAAATCAATTTTTCTAGAAAATATATCTGATGACATGTCACAGACTAGATTAACTGAAGTGTTGGGGATTTCCTTAATTTGAGTACCGAAAATTGTATTGTTTGTGGTTATATGGAAATAATCTAAATCAGAATCAATAGAATATCCTTTAGGAATATAATTGAAATTTTTATCCTTAGAAGAAGCGATTTCAACTGCTTCTCCAAAAAGTTTAGCTTCTTTTAATGCTTTAGTTGACCAAACTCCAGTATTTAAATAACCTGCCTTATTTTCAAGTAAATTATAAGCTGTCATAAGAAACTGATTACTAGCGCCACCTTGTAAAAACAGAGCCTTATATCCCTTGTTTTCTAGATCAAGTAGTTTTAAAGCTAAACAGGTTGCTTTATCCATTATATCCATAAAATCTTTACTTCTATGAGATATTTCTAATAATGATAATCCAGAGTTATTTATATTAAGAATTCCATTAGAAGCTTCTTTAATAACGGAATTAGGAAGGATACTAGGGCCAGCGCTAAAGTTGTGTACTTTCATTTATTTTTTTAAAAGATGCAATTTAATAAAATACAAAATATTAAAAGCTCTTTTTCTCTTAAGATATCATTATATTTTTAACAAAAAATCTAATGTGTTTGTGTTGTCTGCATAGTCATCAATTTTAGGCCTTTGACTTGAACCAAAACTAGTAGAATTGAGGATGTTTAAATTGCTTACTACGCATTGTAATGAATCTTTAATATCAGAAATATAAGCATTCAAGTCCTTAGGATTCTCATAATATTCAAAAAACAAACATCCAATAGGAGAACCAAGCTTTTCGTCTTCTTTTAAAATAATAAATCCATTTTCAATAAATTTTTGTTCACTCATTAAGTATACTGCCTTATTATAATCATAGTTGTTAACATATTTATTATGATTAATAATCTCTTTAAAATCGAATAATGCATTAAAAAGTAAATCAAAATCATATCCTTTAGGGACTAACAACTTTGAGACGCTTCTACAACCCATGCCGAAATAAGTAAAAATATCGTTACCTAATTTTTTTAAGTCCATTTCAGTTTCTTTACCGTCTAAAACAGCTATTGAGTGTCGAGTTTTTCTTAGAAGGTTAGGGTAGTTTCCGAAATAATATTCAAAATATTTAAAAGAATTATTACTGCCTGTTGCGATAACCCCATTAAAATCTTTTATTGGATTTGTAGTAAATTTAACTTGATTTTTAATACCTGGTACTATTGAGTCTAAGTATTCAACAATAAAGGGAATTAATATTTTATCATCAGATGATAGTTTTACAATACAATGGAAATTCATTATCAAACCACATAAAAGATCATGAAACCCCACTAATGGTAAATTTCCAGCCATAATTATAGCTATTTTTTTTTCTGATTTGTCTTCAATTTTATATTGATCCGTCCAGTTTTTTAAACTATTATAATTAAGTTGTTTTGACCACTCATTTAGAGCTTTTTTAACAGAATCTTCAGTAAACCAAGTATTGTATTTATAAGCTAGATCTATGGCTTTGTCTAGTTCTGAAGTCCAATACTCAGATTCTTTTGATGAATTTTCCGTAAATTTATTGCTGAAAAGAATTCCTAATTTTTCGAATGCTTTAATTCTATTGTATAATGTTGACACTAAACTTGTTTGTAATATTAATTGGTGTTATTTTTGAGCAAATTTAAATAAAGATTACATAAATAACAATGGCTATAAAAATAACTGATGAATGTATAAATTGTGGAGCTTGTGAGCCCGAGTGTCCTAACACTGCTATTTATGAAGCTGCTTATGAATGGAAATATTCGGATGGTACTAGTTTGTCAGGTGATTTAATCTTGCCTAATGGAAAGGGGGTTAACGCTGAGATTGAACAAGAACCCGTTTCAGATGAATACTATTTCATATCATCTGATAAGTGTACAGAGTGTAAAGGTTTTCATGAAGAGCCTCAGTGTGCAGCTGTATGCCCTGTAGATTGTTGTGTCCCTGATGAAGATAATGTTGAATCTGAAGAAACTCTTCTGACAAAGCAAAAGTTTATGCACCCCGAAAATTAATTTATGAAAGCTGGTATAGTAGGACTTCCTAACGTTGGTAAATCAACACTTTTCAACTGTTTATCAAATACCAAAGCTCAAAGTGCTAATTTCCCTTTTTGTACCATTGAACCTAATATTGGTATTATTAATGTTCCTGATAAAAGAATGGAAAATTTAGAGAAATTAGTTAAACCAGAAAAAGTTATTCCGGCAACAGTAGAGATTGTAGATATTGCTGGACTTGTCAAGGGGGCTAGTAAGGGAGAAGGGTTAGGAAATCAATTTCTTGCTAATATTAGAGAAACTGACGCTATTATTCATGTCTTAAGATGCTTCGATGATGATAATATTATTCATGTTGAAGAATCTATAGATCCTGTTAGAGATAAAGAAATTATAGATTTAGAGCTCCAATTGAAAGACTTAGAGACTCTTGAGAAAAGAAAGGATAAGATAGCTAGGTTAATAAAAACAGGGAACAAAGAAGCTGTAATTGAAAACGACATATTAATAAAGTTAATTAAACAAATTCATTCATTTAAGCCCGTTAGAAGTGTTGATTTTTCAGATAAAGAATTAGAATTGGTTGACACAATGGAACTCATAACTAATAAACCTGTGCTTTATGTATGTAACGTAGATGAATCCTCAGCAGTTAGTGGTAATAATCATGTTGAAAATATAAAGAAAGTAATTCAAGCTGAAAATGCAGAGTTGATAATTTTAGCAGTTGCAACTGAAGCGGATATTAATGAGTTGGACACATATGAAGATAGACAGGCTTTTCTGTCTGACATTGGGTTAAGTGAGCCAGGATCATCAAAAATGATTAGAAAAGCATATGACATATTAAATCTACAAACTTATTTTACTGCTGGCGTCAAAGAAGTTAGAGCTTGGACTATCGATAAAGGGATGAGCGCTCCTCAAGCTGCAGGTGTGATTCATACTGATTTTGAAAAAGGTTTTATTAAAGCTGAAGTCATTTCTTATGAGAATTACATTAAATATGGAAGCGAGTCAAAAGCTAGAGAATCCGGAAAACTAAATGTAGAAGGAAAAGAATACATTGTTAAGGATGGAGACGTAATGCACTTTAGGTTTAACGTTTAGATAAAAAGATTTCAACAACAGATCAATTCTATTGTTAATTAATTTATTAAAACACCATTTCATTTTTTTTTAATCCACATCTATATTAGCTATTTTCGTATCTATGTCAGTTACATCAAATTATACTGAAGATAATATTAGGTCACTAGATTGGAAGGAGCATATTCGAATGCGTCCTGGAATGTATATTGGGAAATTAGGTGATGGCTCATCACCTGATGATGGTATTTATATTCTTTTAAAAGAAGTTCTTGATAATTCTATTGATGAGTTTGTGATGGGTGCAGGAAAGACTATTGATATTTCAATTTCAGACTCAGTTGTATCAGTTAGAGATTACGGAAGGGGAATTCCGCTTGGTAAAGTTGTTGATGTTGTTTCGAAAATGAATACAGGTGGTAAATATGATTCTAGAGCATTTAAAAAATCTGTGGGTTTAAATGGAGTAGGTACTAAGGCTGTTAACGCCTTGTCTTCTAGCTTTAAGGTAGAGTCCTATAGAGATGGAAAAATTAAATCTGTTTCTTTTGAACAAGGAAACTTAACTTCAGATCAAGAGATTGAAGAATCGTCAAAAAGAAAAGGAACTAAAGTGACTTTTGTTCCAGATGATGTAATATTTAAGAAATATAAATACAGATCAGAATATGTGTCTAAAATGCTTAAGTATTATGTTTATTTAAATCCCGGCTTAACTATTGTTTTTAACGGAGAAAAATATATATCTGAAAATGGCTTAAAAGATTTATTAGAAGATAATAATGATATTGAAAAATTACTATATCCTATTATTCATTTAAAAGGTGATGATATTGAAGTGGCTATTACTCACAGTAAAATTCAGTACAGTGAAGAATATTACTCTTTTGTAAATGGTCAACATACTACTCAAGGTGGGACTCATCAATCCGCTTTTAGAGAGGCTGTAGTTAAGGTTGTGAGGGATTTTTATGGAAAGCCATATGATGCTAGTGATATTAGAAAGTCAATCATCTCTGCTGTTAGTATTAAAGTAATGGAGCCAATTTTTGAATCACAAACTAAAACTAAGTTAGGTTCTACAGAAATGGGTGGAGATTTACCTACTGTTAGGTCTTATATTAATGATTTTATAGGAAAATACCTTGATAATTATCTTCACAAAAATCCAGATACATCAGAGAAGATTCAAAGAAAAATTATTCAAGCTGAAAAAGAAAGAAAAGAGCTTTCGGGCATTAGAAAATTAGCAAGAGAAAGAGCTAAAAAGTCAAACCTTCATAATAAAAAATTAAGAGATTGTAGAGTTCATCTAGGTGATATGAATAAAGAAAATAGATTAGACTCAACTTTGTTTATTACTGAGGGTGATTCTGCTAGTGGGTCTATTACAAAGTCTAGAAATGTTAATACTCAAGCTGTTTTTAGTTTAAGAGGAAAGCCCCTTAACTGTTATTCAATGTCTAAGAAAATTGTATATGAAAATGAAGAGTTTAATTTACTTCAAGCTGCTTTAAATATTGAAGACAGTATAGAGTATTTAAGATATAATAATATTGTTATCGCAACCGATGCTGATGTTGATGGAATGCATATTAGGTTGCTTTTAATCACTTTTTTTCTACAGTTTTTCCCAGAACTAATTAAAGAAGGACATTTGTATATACTTCAAACTCCGTTATTTAGAGTCAGAAATAAAAAAGAAACAATTTATTGTTATTCAGAAAAAGAGAGGATCGAAGCTTTTAAAAAGTTAGGGTCCAAGCCTGAAATAACAAGATTTAAAGGTTTAGGTGAAATTTCACCAAACGAATTCAAACATTTTATTGGAGATAGTATAAGGTTGGATCCTGTTATGTTAGATGAAAACTTTAGTATCGAAGAGTTGTTGTCTTTCTATATGGGGAAAAACACACCAGATAGACAAAAGTTTATAATTGATAATCTTAAAGTTGAATTGGATAGAATAGATTCATAATATGGAAGAAGACTATATGGAAACAGATAATTTAAATAACGAAGGGGAATTAGAAGACTCGTTAATTCGAGTTTCTGGAATGTACAAAGATTGGTTTTTAGATTATGCTTCTTATGTTATTTTAGAAAGAGCAGTTCCGTCAATTGAAGATGGCTTTAAACCTGTTCAAAGAAGGATTCTTCATTCAATGAAGGATTTAGATGATGGCCGTTTTAATAAAGTTGCTAATATAGTGGGTCATACAATGCAATATCATCCCCATGGAGATGCCAGTATTGCTGATGCTATGGTTCAGGTAGGTCAAAAAGAACTTTTAATAGAAACACAAGGTAATTGGGGAAATATATTAACTGGAGATAGATCTGCAGCTTCAAGATATATTGAAGCTAGACTCTCCAAGTTTGCATTAGAAGTCGTTTTTAGTCCTAAAATCACAAAATGGCAATCTTCATATGATGGAAGAAGAAAAGAACCAATAAATTTACCTGTCAAATTTCCTTTGCTTTTAGCACAAGGGGGTGAAGGTATTGCTGTTGGATTATCAACTAAAATTTTACCACATAATTTTATTGAATTAATTGATTCATCAATTAAATGTTTAAAAGGTCAGAAGTTTGTGATTTTTCCAGACTTTCCCACATCTGGCATAATGGATGTTAGTAATTATAATGATGGTTTGAGAGGGGGTAGGATTAAAGTTAGAGCTCGGATTAGTCAGTTGAATAAAAATACATTAGTAATTAGTCAGATTCCTTTTTCAACTACAACTTCCTCTTTAATAGATTCTATATTAAAGGCTAATGATAGTGGTAAGATTAAAATCAAAAAAATCGAGGACAATACTGCTAATGAAGTTGAAGTTTTGATACACATACCTTCTGGCGTTTCTCCTGATAAGACTATAGATGGATTATTTGCTTTTACATCTTGTGAAACTTCTATTTCTCCATTAGGTTGTGTAATTGAAGATAACAAACCGCTGTTTGTTGGAGTTTCAGATATCTTGAAAAGATCTACTGAGAATACAAAAGAATTGTTAAAGTTAGAGTTGGAGTATAAAAAAGGAGATTATGAAAGTCAGTGGCATTATGCTTCTTTAGAAAGAATTTTTATTGAAAATAGGATTTATCGTGATATTGAAAATGTAGATACTTGGGAAGGTGTGATTATGGCAATTTCAAATGGACTAAAACCTTTTATAGTTCATCTTAAAAGGGATGTGATTGAAGATGATATAGTTAGGCTTACTGACATTAAAATTAAAAGAATTTCAAAATTTGATATTGATAAAGCCCAGGTTAAAATTGAATCAATTGAATCTGAATTAGAACAAATTGCACATCATTTAAAAAATTTAACTGAATTTGCTGTAGATTTTTTTAAAAATTTAAAAGCGGTTTATGGAAAAGATAAAAAGAGAAAAACTGAAATTAGAATCTTTGCTGATGTTGATGCTAAAAAAGTAGTGGTTAAAAACTCTAAATTATACGTTAATAGAGAAGAAGGTTTTATAGGTACTTCAATCAAAAGAGACGAATTTATTGAAGAGTGTTCAGATATTGATGATATTATCGCATTCACAGAGGATGGTAAAATGATGGTTACTAAAGTAGATTCTAAAAAATTTATTTCAAAGAGTATTATCCATGTTGCTGTTTTTAAAAAGAAAGACAAAAGAACTGTCTATAATATGATTTACCGAGACGGTAAAAAAGGAACTTCGTATATAAAAAGATTCAGCGTTACAGGAGTTACAAGAGATAAAATGTACGATTTGACAAATGGTTCAGAGGGATCTAAAACACTTTATTTTTCTGCAAATCCAAATGGTGAAGCTGAGGTTGTCTCAGTAGTTTTAAGACAAACAGGTTCTATTAAAAAATTAAAATGGGAATTAGACTTTGCTGATCTTGAAGTTAAAGGCAGGGGAGTTAAGGGAAATATAGTTACAAAATACAACGTGAATAAGGTTGAATTTAAGGAAAAAGGATTGTCTACTTTAAAACCTAGAAAAATTTGGTTTGATGACACTATTCAAAGGCTTAATGTTGATAATAGAGGGGAATTGCTTGGTGAATTTAAAAGTGATGATTCACTACTAATTATCCAACAAAATGGTATTTTAAAGACTATTAAGCCTGATTTAAACATGCATTTTCCTGAAGATATGATTGTGTTAGAGAAGTGGATTGAGGATAAGCCGTTGTCAGCAATTTATTTTGAAGGTAACAAGGATAGGTATTTTGTTAAACGCTTTTTTGCAGGAAGTCAAAACGTAGATCAACAATTTACACCTTTAGGTTCTAAAATTCAACTTGAAATTATTTCTTCTGATTGGAAACCGGTTATTGATATAAGCTTTTCAAAGACGTCTAAAGGCTCTAGAGAAGATTTAAGACAGGAGATTGAAGATCTTATAGGTGTAAAAGGAATTAAAGCATTAGGCAATCAGCTTTCTCCCTATAAGATTAAAAATATAAATTTAACTGAGCCAATTCCTTATACACCTCTTGAAAAGATTCCTGTTATGGAGTTGGAAGTTAATGATGAGGTTAATGTAGAGGTCGAAAACACTATTATTGATAAAGAAGAGTCATCTAATAATTCTGAAGGGCAAACTGAATTAGAGTTTTAATTAGTAATTTTTTTAGCTGATCCTCTCTGTCTATTTTGAATATCTCCAACAAACGAATACTCAAACACGTAAGTATCTTCAGATGTGCTTAATATTTTCATTTGTACTGATTTTCTTTCATTCAAACTCTTAGGGTTAATTTTTTTTAAAATACATTCACATTCTGAAACCCAGTTAACGTAACTAGAATCAATTACGTTATTAAAATATCCAATTTCTAAATCTTTTGTTCTTTGGAATTTGGTCACAAGAGCATCTCCATTTTTTGAAATTGATTCAAACTCAAAAGTTCCTGTTTGAAATTTTTTACAGTTTCTTTCTGAGTTGTAACAAGAGGTAAAAAAAAACAATAGTAATAGTGCACGTAAATTCATATCTCAAATATAATCTAATTCTTAAATATCTTAAAGGTGCCATCTGTATAGAAAAAACCTATTTCTTTAATGTTTTTATTTTCTTTAATTGATTTATTTAGAACTAGCCTTGAAACAGTAGGGGTGGTGTTGGTTTCATTCATTAAATTGACTTTATTTGAGTCAGTACCGTTTATAAGCCATTCTAGTGTGAAACTAGTAAATGTGTTGTTGACTTTAATAACAAAGTCAAGACTTGGTTTATTTCTTCCGCTTATAATGTGCGAAACACTTGATCTTTGAATACCAATTTTTTCTGCAAATTTTGATGCTGTTAAATCTTCTTTTTCAAGAATTTTCTTTAATCTATCTGTGAAATTTTTCATGTATACAAATGTAAATTTATAAAAAATAATTTAATAAATAAATCTTTTTAAGATCTTTTTTACTGACTATTAATTAAATTAACACTTTCAATATAATAACATAAATAGCTTAAAAAGAATATTTTATATTAATGTTATTTTTTATTGTACACAAATGTTAATTATTTAAAGGTTATTATAATTTAAATTTTAAAATATAGTTTACAATTGTAATCGTATCTATTGTTAACTTTGTTCATCATAATTATTATAGTGAATCTAGAATTAGATAAATATCAAGATTATAAAGAGAAAATATTATTTGGAAGATATATTACTAACGAATCTATTTCTAAACTTAAAAAAAGTTATAATTTTTCAATTATTGGTGAAAGTTCTAATAACCTTCCTATTTTTTCACTTAAACGAGGTTCAGGATCTGTTAAAATACTAATATGGTCTCAAATGCACGGAAATGAATCTACTTCTACTAAAGCTTTGTTTGATTGTTTATCGTTTTTTGATAAATACGAAAGAGATATATTTTCTAAAGTAACCTTATTTGTTGTTCCTATATTAAATCCTGACGGAGCTTTAAATTATACCAGAGAGAATATCAATAATGTAGATCTAAACAGAGATGCTCAGTCTTTATCACAATTAGAAAGCTATTCTTTAAGACACGAGTATAATCAATTTAATCCTGATTTTTGTTTTAATCTTCACGATCAAAGAACTATTTACTCAGTTAAAGGAACTAAACCTTCTGTTTTATCCTTTTTGTCGCCATCAGCAGATATTGAGAAATCTGAAACTAATTCTAGAAAGGACAGTATGAGGGTTATAGCATCTATTAACAAAAAATTATCCTTGATTATTCCTGGTAATATCTCTAGATATAAGGACGATTTTAATATAAACTGCGTTGGAGATACATTTCAATCCTTAAATACACCTACTATTCTTTTTGAATCTGGACATATTGGTCAAGATTACGAAAGAGAAAAAACAAGAGAGTACATGTGTTATGCGCTTATTCAATCCATAAAGTCGATTGTATTTAAAGAGTTTGTAAAAGTGAACTTCAAGGATTATTATCTAATTCCTGAAAACACTCAGCATTTATGCGACATTTTCTTAAAAAACGTTAATGTTATTATTGACAATAAGAGATCTAAAATTTGCATTAATATAATGTTTAGTGAGGTTTTAGATATTGAAAAAAAAGAAATTAAACTAGAACCATACATTGATAAATATGGTGATTATTCAAATATGTCAGGTCATTTAACCCTAGATTTTAACACAGTAAAAAAGTGTTTTGATCTTTCTAGTAGTTTAGTGATTAATGAGTTAATGGTCTACGTTAATGAATTACGAATAATTCAATGATATTAGGTTTTAATTGAAAATAATTCAATATATTTACGTTTAGTTAAATTTAAAATCAACATAATGGCTAAATTAAAGCTTGATGAAATAGATCATCAAATATTAGATCTTTTAATTGATAATACTAGAACTGCCTTTACCGACATTGCTAAACAACTACTTATTTCTGCTGGAACAGTGCATGTCAGAGTTAAGAAAATGGAAGATGCCGGAATAATTAAAGGTTCCTCTCTTACCTTGGATTATAAAAAACTAGGCTATACTTTTATAGCCTATATAGGTATATTTTTAGAAAAAACACATCAGACTAAGTTTGTTTTAGAACATTTAAAAAGCATACCTTTTGTTACTGTAGCTCACATAACAACGGGTAAGTTTAATATTTTTGTTAAGGTTAGAGCAAAAAGCACTGATCACGCTAAAGAAATTATATTTATGATTGATGATGTAGAGGGTGTTTCAAGAACAGAAACAATGATATCGTTAGAAGAAAGTATAAATGACAAGAAAAGGTTAATGCATAGAATTTTTAACGAATTATAATAACCTCTAAATTTTGTGAGAAAACTTACCAAGAAAGAAAGATTTAATGATAAAGTATTATCTAGATATCAAGTTTACAACAGCATTTTTTCAACACTTCCATATGAAAGTATAGCAAATACTGGAGTCATGCTCCCTTTATTTGAAAAAATTTGTATTGAAGGTTATGAAAACAACAATAATCCCTCTGAAATAGTAGAAAGTTTTTTTGAATCTTATTTGAAAGATTCGAATGAAAAAGAAAAAATTACTTTACTTTTTAGATTTATTCAATATATAGAAAGGCAGGTTGTTCTTTTTGATGCAGTAGAAGACGCCTCTTTTTCCCATATCAATAATTTAGACGGTATAGGCACCCTTCGAAGTTTAAAAGAGGAGGTAGAGTCTAAAAACAAGAAACCTGAATTAAAAAAATATTTATCCAAGTTCAAGGTTAGACCAGTTTTAACCGCTCACCCTACACAGTTTTATCCAGGGTCTGTTCTGGGTATTATTACTGATCTAACTAAAGCTGTTAAAAAAAATGATTTAGCTCTAATTAAAATATTACTTTCTCAGTTAGGGAAAACACCATTTTTTAAAAATAAAAAACCATCTCCTTATGACGAAGCTGTTAGTCTTACATGGTATTTAGAAAATGTTTTTTATAATTCTATAAGTAATATTTATAAATATATTAAGTCAAATATATTTGATGGAGAGGATTTTGAAAATGATATAATAAATTTAGGCTTTTGGCCAGGTGGAGACAGGGATGGAAATCCATTTGTTACAACAGAAATCACACTAAATACTGCCAATAAACTTCGTAGTGATGTAATCAAAAACTATTATAGAGATATAAGAAAATTAAGAAGAAGGTTGACATTTAAAAATGTTGAAAATATAGTTGCTGATATTGAAAATAGACTTTATAAAAGTATTTTTAATGATCAGAAAACTCCCAAAATTAGTTTAGAGGAGCTTAAAAAAAAGCTTTATCAGATAAAAGAAATACTTATTAGTGAACACAAATCTTTGTTTATTGATGAATTAGATGATTTAATCAATAAGGTAAATATTTTTGGATACCATTTCGCTAGTCTTGATATTAGACAGGATTCTAGGATTCATAGTAAGGTCTTTGAAAGTGTATTTAAAACTTCACAAAGTTATCTTGGCAAAATATTTCCAGATAATTATTTAGATCTTTCTGAAGAAGAAAAGATGAAAGTTCTTTCAAATATTAAAGGAGATGTTCCATTGGACTTATTTAAGGATGAACAAGCAGTTTCTACATTAGGCTCAATAAGGGCCATGAAAACAATTCAAAATATTAACGGAGAGAAAGGGTCAAATCGATACATTATTAGCAATAATCAAAACGCATTAAATATACTTGAAGTTTTTTCTATGTTTAGATTAAGTGGGTGGGAATTTCCCTCCGTAGATATTATTCCTTTATTTGAAACTGTTTCAGATTTAACTGTGGCCGCTAAAGTTATGGAGTCAGTTTATAGCAACGAAGTTTATCGAAATCACTTGTCAAGTAGAGCAAATAAGCAAACGATTATGTTAGGTTTTTCAGACGGAACTAAGGACGGTGGATACTTAATGGCTAATTGGAGTATTTTAAAAGCTAAAGAAGCATTAACTAGCGTGTCTAGAAAATTTGGAATTAAAGTATTGTTTTTTGATGGAAGGGGAGGTCCTCCCGCAAGAGGTGGAGGTAATACCCATCAGTTTTATGCCTCTCTAGGTAGTTTTGTAGAGTCTGATGAAATTCAACTTACGGTACAAGGTCAAACAATTAGTTCGAATTTTGGAACTACTCAATCTTGTCAATATAATTTAGAACAATTATTAAGTTCTGGAATTCAAAATAGAATATTAAGTAACAGTGGTGAGACTTCTAATAAAGAAGATAAATTAATTTTAGAAAACTTAGCTGTTATAAGTTATAAAGCATATACAGATTTTAAAAATCATCCTAAATTTCTTCCATATTTAGAGCATATGAGTACTATAAAATATTACGCAAAAACCAATATTGGAAGTAGACCATCTAAAAGAGGGAAAGCTAATGCGGAATTTGACTTCTCTGCACTAAGGGCAATCCCATTTGTTGGGAGTTGGAGTCAGCTCAAACAAAATGTTCCTGGATTCTTCGGAGTTGGAACAGCTTTAAAGTTTTATAGCGATAAAAACAAATTCCATGAGCTTAAAAAACTATATAATAGATCACCATTTTTTAGAACATTAATTTCTAACAGTATGATGAGTCTAACAAAATCATTTTTTAAATTAACTTCTTACATGAAAGAAGATCCTGAATTTGGAGAGTTTTGGACTATTATTTATGAAGAATATAAGTTGTCAAAAAAAATGATTTTAAGACTTTCAGGTTTTAAAGAACTAATGGAAAATGAACCTGCAAATAAAGCTTCTATTCAAACAAGAGAAAAAATTGTTCTGCCTTTAATTACAATTCAGCAATATGCACTTAGGAAAATTAAAGATATTGAAAGACGAAAAGTTCCTAAAAAAGATTTAGATGTTTATGAAAAGATGGTTACTAGATCTTTATTTGGAAACATAAACGCTAGTAGAAATTCTGCTTAAAATCAATTGTTGTAGTACTCAAACGAATCAACAATCATTTTGCTATCTACCTGAATGTCATAGACTGGAACTCCGATTTCTCTTAATAAGATAAAATTAATATTTCCATGACTGTTTTTTTTATCATGTTTTAGCAATTCAATTATTTTTGATATTTCCATTTTAGAAAAATTAATTTTCTTGTAAACATTAAGAATATGATTTTTTATTAAATCTAAATTAGTTGAATTGAAATCGAATAATTTATGAGAAATATATGATGATAAAATCATACCTATGCCTATAGCTTCTCCATGTAAAAGTCTTTTTTCTGATTTTAAAAAAAAAGATTCTATTGCGTGACCAAGTGTGTGTCCAAAATTTAAAGCTTTCCTTTCTTTATTCTCTTTTTTGTCAATAAGAACTATATCATTTTTAATTTTAATAGAACCTTTAATAACCTTGTCATTATATAGTACGTTATTATTAGACTCAAAAATTAAACGTTGGAATAGTTCTATATCTGAAATTAATGAATGTTTAAATATTTCAGCATAGCCACTACGAATTTCAGTTTGACTAAGAGTTTTTAAATAGGTAGAATCAATTATTACCATCTTAGGGTCATAAAAAGTGCCAATTTGATTTTTTAAAACACCTAAATCTATTCCAGTTTTACCGCCAATAGATGCATCTACCATTGACAATAGAGTTGTAGGAATGTTTATAAAATCTATTCCTCTTTTAAAAGTGCTTGCAATAAAACCACCCATATCACCAACTACACCTCCACCTAAATTAATAATTAGACTTTTTCTGTCTGCGCCTAAAAGCGACAATTTCTCCCATAAAAGCATGCAGGATTCGATGTTTTTATAATTTTCCCCGTCTTTAGAAATGATTGTTTCAAAATCATTTATTTTAACTTTATTTAATAGAACATTCAGACAATATTTGTTTGTGTTAGTGTCTAAGTGAATAAATATTTTCGAATAATTATAGGACTTTAAATGATAGGTAAGGGCATCATAACCATTGTCATTAAAAAAAATAGAATAATTTTCAGCTATAATTTCTTTCATTTTATTAAATATATTACAAAAATAACATCTTTTTTTTTTAAAAAACTATGTATTTTAGTAGAATAAATATTTAACTATTGAATAATATTTTTTCAAATACAAAAGAAGCCTTTTCTTTAAAATCTAATTTCGAATTATTAAGGGCTCAATTTTTATTTAATATAATTGAAAACCGAACGCTTGTTAAGTTATCAACTCTGTTGACAAACTTTGCTTTAAAGTTTTATTTACCTGTCACTCCAATTATCAAAATGACTGTATTTAATCATTTTTGTGGTGGTGTTTCAGAATTAGATTGTAACCCAGTTATTAAAAAAATGTATGATAAAAGGGTGTGTTCGGTACTTGATTTTTCTACAGAAGCATTTAATTCAGAAATAGAGTTTGATAATTGTTATGACAAAAAAATATCAATTATTGAATTTATTAAGGATAGACCTGAAATTCCTTTCGCAGTATTTAAACCTACGTGCTTGGGTAGCTTAGATTTATTTAAAAAAAAAACTATACACGAAGATTTAAGTTACAAGGACAATATACTTTGGAATAGAGTTATAGAAAGGTTTAAGGGTGTATGTCAAAAGGCTTATGATAATGATATAAAAATTTTAATTGATGCTGAAGAGGTTTTTGTTCAAAAGGCTATAGATGATTTAGCTTTGTTAATGATGCGTAAGTTTAATAGAGAAAAGCCGATAGTATTTAATACCGTCCAAATGTACAGATGGGATAGGTTAAAGTATTTGAGTGATTTGTTAAATGATAAAGCTAATAACGGTCTGATTTTTGGATTTAAGCTAGTAAGAGGAGCTTACATGGAGAAAGAACGATTAATAGCAAAGTCATTAAATGTTAAATCTCCGATCTGTATTACTAAAAACGAAACCGACTCTAATTTTAATTCTGGACTAGATTTTGTTTTTAATAATTTAGATAGGATTAGTTTAGTTTGTGGATCTCATAATGAAAATTCTGTTATTAAAATAATGGAAATAATGAAGAACAAAAACTTAAAAGTTAGTGATGATAAGATCTGGTTTGGTCAATTATTTGGAATGAGTGATAATGTCACTTTTAACCTAGCTAAAATGGGTTATAATACATTTAAAATATTGCCATTTGGCCCAGTTAGAAACCTTATGCCATATTTAATAAGAAGAGCTGAAGAGAACACGTCGGTTAAAGGTCAAACGGGTAGAGAATTGCAGCTTATCCTCAATGAAAGAAGAAGAAGAAAAGAAAACAATAGCTAATCTATTCTTTTAAAATTTGCTGTATTTTTACAATTCTCAACCTGATAAACTACTTTTGTATTTTTAATTTCAGTTTCTATAACATAAACTTTACAAGTATCTAATTTCACATTACTTTTTGAAAAATTTACATCATATTTTTTAAAAAAAAACTTTTTGTCTTTTATGATACTATCATATTCTGTTTCAAAAAGCCACTCCTTTTTATAAATATCATTTAAAACCCTCTTGTCTAATCCATAATTAAAGGTGCTTTCCTTTTTATCTAGAACAAACATCAAAATGATTATCCCTATAGTTGTTCCGAAAAGAAAGTAGTACAAACGTTTTAAAAAGCTCATATTGAATTATTTATTTTTAATGTTCTCATATTGTCATTATTATATTCAATTTTAATGTGACAATAATCTTTTGATATTTGATTTATGATTATTTCTGGCCATTCAATAATAACTTTGTTTAAACCTGTTAAATATTCAAAAAGTCCTAAATCATTTACTTCTTCTTTTTTAACTCTAAATAGGTCCATATGAAAGACTGGCTTGTCTTTAGATAGATATTCGTTAATTATACTATAAGTCGGACTGTTTACATTGTCTATTACGCCCATATCCTTACATAGTTGTTTTATAAGTGTAGTTTTCCCTGCTCCAATAATTCCTGAAAACAGGAAGGTGTTACTAGTTGAATTTTTTAAAATAAATTCACTAGCCATTTTAATACTGCTTAAATCATACTCAATCTCCATCTCTATCTAGGTTTAATTACTACAAATGGTATTAACATTTCTTCTAAAGACACTCCTCCGTGTTGGTAAGTGTTTTTAAACATTTTAACGTAGTTATTATAATTATTAGAATACACAAAGTATGTATTTTCTTTAGCAAATATAAAACAACTCCCAAGATGATTTGATGGTAATAAAAACTTTGACGGATCACTTAAATTTATTGAGCTTTTAGATTCTGAATTTATTCTTTTTGCAGTTTTATATCTTAAATTATTGGAAATTTCTTTATCTCCTGAAACTATGGAAGGTGTATCAACGTTTATAGTTCCATGATCAGTAGTGATAATAATTTTGTAACCTAGATCTTTTGCTTTGTTAATGATTTTTTTCAGATTTGAGTTATTGTACCAGCTAACTGTCAAGCTTCTATAAGCTTTATCATTTTTAGCTAATTCTTTAATTAGGTTGACATCTTTTTTTGCATGCGAAATCATATCTACGAAATTATAGACAAGAACACTTAAGTTGTTTTGCATTTTATTTTCTAATCTTTCATAAAACTTTATGCCCTCTTTGGAGTTGGTTACTTTACTGTAACTGAAAGAAATATCTTTGTCTAAACGATTTAAATTGTCTCTTATAAGGCGAGCTTCAAATAAATTTTTACCACCCTCTTCATTTTCATTCTTCCACAATTCGTTATAATTTTCAGAAATTTCAATTGGAGATAAGCCAGAAAAAATTGAATTTCTAGAGTATTGAGTAGTGGTAGGAATTATAGAGGAATATATTTCGTTTGTAGAGTTTTCATAATCACGGATTATATCTGGTTCTAAAGATTTCCATTGATCATACCTTAAGTTGTCAATCAAAATCATTAATGTTGGTGTTTTTGAGTTTAACTCTGGATAAATTTTATTTTTAAAAATATTATGAGAAAGATCAATCTCTTTGCTAGATAAAACTTTTTGATAATTTTCGTCTATATATTTTCCAAATAGTTTATTTGCTTCTTTTTTTTGGGATTGTAAAATATCATAAATATCATTGTTATCAATTTGACTTATCTCTAGTTCCCAGTATGTAATAGTTTTATATATCTCTACCCATTCGTTTATTGAATCACAACAGTTAATAGCTTGGTTTATTTCTTGATAATTTTTTTGATAGCTAGAAATTGTCTTATTAGTTATTAATTCGTTGTTTTTAAAAATTCTAGTTAAAGACAATAAAACTTGAGTAGGATTTAATGGTTTTATAAGATAGTCATAAACTTTAAGCCCAAGAGCTTCGTCTACAGTATACTCATCTGAATTTTGAGTAATCATTATTACAGGAACTAGCGTGTTATCTTTTTTAAGAATATCTAATGTTTCTATCCCTGTTAGCCCTGGCATATTTTGATCAATCAATATTGCATCATATGACTTAGTTTTGGTTAAACTAATAGCTTCTTGTCCGCTAATGCAAGTATCAGTTTCATATCCTTTTTTTTTTAAAAAAAGAATATGTGATTTGAAATGATCAATTTCATCATCTACCCATAATAGTTTTAACATAAAAATAGAATTAAAGCAAATTTAGGTATATTTTAAAATACATCTTAATATAGTTAATGCTTTGCAAATGAATTAATTCATTTTTCATACTTTTGCATCGATGAACTTAAAAGCATATCAAGTTGCTAAAATTATCGATGGTATAGTTGAAGGAAATGATCAAATCTCAATTAATAAACTTTCTAAGATAGAAAGTGGAGAGGAAGGTTCTTTATCTTTTTTAGGTAATCCTAAATACAATAACTTTTTATATTCTTCTAAATCTTCAATTATAATTATTAATAAATCTTTTGACTTAGATCGACCCGTAAATAAAACTTTGATTAGAGTAGAAGATCCAAATAAAGCTTTTGCAGTTTTATTGAACTCATTCAATAAAAATAAAAGAATTTTATCTGGTATTGATCAAAATTCATCTATTTCAGATAATGTTAAGTATGAACAAGATTTGTATATGGGTTCTTATTCTGTATGTAAAGAAAATTCAGTTTTAGGGAAAAATGTTAAAATACACTCACAGGTTTTTATTGGCGAAAACGTTTCTATTGGTAATAACACAATTATATTTTCTGGTGTAAAAATATATGACAACTCTATTATAGGGAGTGATTGTATAATTCATGCTAATACTGTTATTGGTTCCGATGGATTTGGATTTAATCTAGATAAAAATGGCAATCAATTAAAGGTTATTCATAATGGCAATGTTATCCTAGAAGACAGTGTGGAATTGGGTGCTAATTGCACAATAGATAAAGCCACTTTAGGATCTACAATAATTAAAAAAGGTGTTAAAATTGATAATTTAGTCCAGGTTGCTCATAATGTAGTGATTGGTGAGAATACAGTGATTGCAGGACTAGTCGGAATTGCAGGTTCTACAACAATTGGAAAAAACTGTATGATCGGAGGTCAAGCAGGAATTTCAGGACATTTAAATATTGGAGATAGAGTTATGATTCAAGCTGCATCAGCAGTTTTCAAAAGTATTAAGTCCGATTCTACCATTATGGGATACCCTGCAATTAATTATAGAGATTACAGTAAATCATATATTCATTTTAAAAATCTTCCTTCAGTTATGAAGTCTTTAGATAAAATTTTTAAATCCGAAAAAGATGGCTAAACAACAAACTATTCTTGAATCAGTTTCTTTAAAAGGTGTTGGTATTCATTCTGGAAATGAAGTTAATTTAACTTTTAAGCCTGCAAAAGAAAACTTTGGTTATGTGTTTTGTAGAACTGATTTATCAGGAAACCCTATTATTGAAGCTGATGTTAATTATGTGGTTAATACTGAAAGAGGAACTACTTTGGAGAAAGACGGCGTTAGTATTCAAACTTCAGAGCATGTTTTAGCAGCTCTAGTAGGTCTTGAAATAGATAATGTATTAATAGAGATAGATGCTTCAGAACCTCCAATTTTAGACGGGTCATCAAAGTTTTTTGTTGAAGCTTTAATTAAGGCTGGAATTACTCAACAAAATGAAGACAGAAAAGAATATATAGTTAAAGACGTTATTTCTTATTATGACGAAAAAACAGGAAGTGATATAACGGTAATACCATCAAAATTTTATGAAGTAACAGCAATGGTAGATTTTGGAACTAGAATTTTAGGTACTCAAAATGCAACTATGAAAAGTCTCAAAGAATTTAAAACAGATTTTGCTGATTCTAGAACTTTTAGTTTTTTACATGAAATTGAAATGCTTTTAGATAATGGTCTAATTAAGGGAGGTGATTTAAATAATGCTATTGTTTATGTTGATAAAGAGCTTTCTGAAAAAACAATGAAAAAGCTAAAAAAAGCATTTAATAAAAAAGAAATTTCAGTTCAGTCTAATGGTATTTTAGATAATTTAACATTACATCATCCTAATGAAGCCGCTAGACATAAGCTTCTTGACGTAGTAGGTGATTTAGCTTTGATTGGCACAAGAATAAAAGGTAAGGTTATTGCTAATAAACCTGGACACTATGTAAACACAATGTTTGCTAAAAAACTCGCAAATATTATAAGGACTGAGAAAAAAAATACAGCTCCTGTTGTTGATCTGTCTAAGCCCCCGGTAATGGATGTTAACCAGATAATGAAAACTCTACCTCATCGTCCACCTTTTTTACTAATTGACAAAATATTAGAAAGTTCTGATAATCATGTAATAGGTCTTAAAAATGTTACAATAAATGAATATTTTTTTCAAGGTCATTTTCCTGGAAAACCTATTATGCCTGGTGTGCTTCAGATTGAAGCCATGGCACAAGCTGGAGGTGTTTTAATTTTAAACACAGTTCCTGATCCAGAAAATTATTTAACATTTTTTGCAAAAATTGATAAAGCAAAATTTAAATATCCAGTTGTTCCTGGTGATACTTTAATATTTAAATTAGAATTGTTGACGCCTATAAGAAGAGGTATATGTCACATGAAGGGAGAAGCATTTGTAGATGGTAAATTAACTAGTGAAGCTGAATTGTTGGCGAAAATAATTAGAAAAACAGAAGCATAAATGTATCAACCTTTATCACATATTCATCCAAACGCTAGTATAGCAAAAAATGTCGTTATTGAGCCTTTTACTTCAATTGAAAATAATGTTGTGATTGGTCAAGGTACTTGGATAGGTTCTAATGTCACTATAATGACTGGAGCTAGGATAGGGAAAAATTGTTCAATATTCCCAGGGTCTGTTATTTCAGCAGTTCCTCAAGATTTAAAATTTGATGGCGAAGATACAACTGCTGTTATTGGAGATAATACTATTATTAGAGAATGTGTAACAATAAATAGAGGAACTACTGATAGAAATAAAACTGTAATTGGTAAAAATTGTTTAATAATGGCTTATTGTCATATTGCTCACGATTGCATTGTTGGTGATAATAGCATCTTCTCAAACAATTCAACTCTAGCAGGACATGTTACTGTTGGTTCTTATGTTATTTTAGCAGGAATGGTAGCTGTCCATCAATTTTGTGCAATCGGAAATCATGCTTTTGTAGCAGGTGGGTCGTTAGTAAGAAAAGACATTCCGCCCTTTGTAAAAGCAGCAAGAGAGCCAATTTCTTATGTTGGGATTAACTCAGTTGGATTAAGAAGAAGAGGCTTTGATAGTAAGGTGATTATGCAAATTCAAGCAATATATAGGACCTTGTATCAAAAAAAATATAATAATACCCAAGCTGTCAATATTATGGAAGCCGAAATGGAAGCTACTAAAGAAAGGGATGAAATAATATTGTTTATTAAAAATTCACAAAGAGGGATAATGAAAGGGTATTTTAAAAATTAAAAATTATGGCAAGTTCATCAGATATTAGAAAAGGCCTTTGTATAAATTATAGTAATGACATATACAAAGTAATAGAGTTTCTTCATGTAAAGCCTGGAAAGGGGCCTGCGTTTGTTAGAACAAAGCTTAAAAGTGTTACAAATGGAAAAGTTATTGATAATACTTTTTCTGCAGGTCATAAAATTGATGAAGTAAGAGTAGAAACTAAAAAATTTCAATTTCTGTACAAGGATGGTCTTACTTATCATTTTATGAACGTAGATGACTATAATCAAATAACTATTGAAGAAAACTTACTTGACTCTTATCAATTCTTAAAAGAAGGTGAAATTGTTACTGTATTGACAAATACAGAAGATGGATCTAGCCTTTCTGTAGAAATGCCTCAAAGTGTCATGCTTGAAGTTTCAGCAACTGAGCCAGGACTCAAAGGTAATACCGCAACCAATGCAACAAAGCCTGCTACTTTAGAGACAGGAGCTACTATAAATGTCCCTTTGTTTATAAATGAAGGTGATTCAATTAAAATAGATCCTGAAAAGGGATCTTACTTAGAAAGAGTTAAAAATTAAATAAATTTTATGAGCATATTAGTAAACAAAAATTCCAATATTGTTGTGCAAGGTTTCACTGGAAGTGAAGGAACATTTCATGCTGAACAAATGATTGCCTATGGAACAAATGTGGTAGGAGGGGTTACACCTGGTAAAGGAGGTCAGAATCACTTAGGAAGACCTGTTTTTAATACAGTAAAAGAAGCAGTTGATAAAGTAGATGCAAATACTTCAATTATTTTTGTTCCTGCTGGTTTTGCTGCAGACGCAATAATGGAATCTGCTGATTCAGGGATTAAAACAATAATTGCAATTACTGAAGGAATACCTATTTCCGACATGACTAAAGTTGGTCAATATATTAAAAACATGAATTGTACTTTAATTGGTCCAAATTGTCCTGGCATTATTACACCTGATGAAGCGAAAGTTGGTATTATGCCAGGTTTCGTTTTTAAAAAAGGGAAAGTTGGTGTGGTTTCTAAATCTGGAACTCTAACATATGAAGCTGCTGATCAAGTCGTTAAATATGGTTTAGGGATTTCTACTGCGATTGGTATTGGAGGTGATCCTATAATCGGAACAACTACTAAGGATGCTATAAAATTATTTATGGAAGATTCAGAAACAGATTGTATTGTTATGATTGGTGAAATAGGAGGGCAGCTTGAAACTGAAGCTGCATTATGGGTAAAGAAAAATGGAAATAAAAAACCTGTTATTGGATTTATTGCAGGTGAAACTGCTCCAAAAGGCCGAACTATGGGACATGCTGGTGCAATTGTTGGAGGAGCTGAAGATACGGCTGAAGCTAAAAAGAAAGTTATGATTGAATGTGGAATTCACGTTGTAAATTCTCCTGCAGAAATTGGAAAAAAAGTAGCAGAGGTTATGCTATAAATTACTAAATTTACTTAATGAGTTTGTTAGAGGGAAAAACTGTCATAATTACTGGAGCTAGTAGAGGTATTGGTAGAGGAATCGCTCTTGTTTTAGCTAGTCATGGTGCAAATATTGCTTTCACATACAGTCAGTCAGTAGATTCAGCTAATCAACTTGTTTCTGAAATTACTGACTTAGGGGTTGTCTGCAAGGCATACAAAAGTAACGCAGCCAGTTTTAACGAATCACAAGAACTAGTAGACGATATTTTAAAAGATTTTAAATCCTTTGATGTCCTTATAAATAATGCAGGTATTACAAAAGACAATCTTTTATTGAGAATGAGTGAAAATGATTTTGATAAAGTTATTGAAGTTAATTTAAAGTCAGTTTTTAATATGGTTAAGGCAACACAAAAGATTTTCCTTAAAAAAAGATCTGGCAGTATTATTAATATTAGTTCAATTGTTGGTATAAAAGGAAACGCTGGTCAATCTAATTATGCGGCATCTAAAGCTGGTATAATTGGGTTTTCAAAATCAATTGCATTAGAACTTGGTTCAAGAAGTATTAGATCTAATGTAGTGGCACCTGGTTTTATAGAAACTGAGATGACCGGAGAATTAAGTCAAGATATTGTTAATAATTGGATTCAAGGAATTCCGTTAAAAAGAGGAGGTAAACCAGAAGATGTAGCCAATCTTTGCTTGTTTCTTTCCTCAGATCTTTCTACATTTATAACGGGTCAAGTAATTAATGTCGATGGCGGCATGTTAACATAATAATTTAAATAATTAAATAATTAAATAATAAAAAATGGAAAAATTAAATAAGATTGGGTTACCTATTGTGATCATAGTAATGTTCACATTTATTATGCTTGTAAAATCAGTAGTAAATATTGGTTATGGTGAAGCAGGAGTGTTATTTAAAACTCTAGGTGGAGGTGTTGTTACAGATCAACAGCCTATGGGAGAAGGTCTTAACTTTATACTTCCTTGGAATAAAGTATATGTATACAATGTAAAACAACAGGAAGTTTTTGAAAGTCAAATGCAAGTATTATCATCTAATGGTTTAGAAATTTCATTAGACGTATCTGTATTATATCAACCACAATCTGATAAATTAGGTTTGTTGCACCAAACTAAAGGAACAAATTATTTAGATATAGTTCTAGTACCATCAATTAGAGCAGTAGCAAGAAGTGTTGTTGGAAGATATACTCCAGAACAGTTGTACTCTACTAAAAGAGATGCAATTCAAAGTGAAATTTATGACGAGCTTAAAGAGGGAGTACAAGATCAATATGTTCAAATTAATGCTGTTTTGGTTAGAGATGTAACTCTTCCTCAAACTATTAAGCAAGCAATTGAAAGAAAACTAAGTCAAGAACAACAATCTCTTGAATATGAGTTTAGATTAGAATCAGCTAGAAAAGAAGCTGAGAAAGTTAGAATTGATGCTCAAGGTAAAGCAGATGCAAATAGAATTTTAAATTCTTCATTAACTACAAACATATTAAGAGATAAGGGGATCGAAGCAACTACAAAGTTAGCTGAATCTCCTAATACTAAAGTGATTGTTATAGGAAGCGGAAAAGATGGATTACCTATCATTTTAGGAAACCAATAATTATATATATATTCGCAAAATGAAAATCACAAATAACATACATCGTCATTTAAACTTCCTCAAACGAGTGTTGTGATGATATTGTTATATTATTATAAAAGCCCGTTTGTTAATTCAAACGGGCTTTTTTTTGTTAAAAATTTAAATAGACACAATGCAAAGAATCAAGATTGCTATTCAAAAATCAGGAAGACTAAATGAAGACTCATTAAGTCTTCTAAAAAAGTGTGGTATTAATATCGACAATTATAAAGATCAATTAAAGGCATCTTCTAGCAACTTTCCTATAGATGTATTTTTTCTAAGAAATAGTGATATTCCGCAGTATATTAGAGACGGAGTAGTAGATTTAGCAGTAATTGGCGAAAATCTAATTATTGAAAACGACAATAATATTGAGATTGTCGAAAAATTAGGTTTTTCAAAGTGTAAAGTTTCAATTGCAGTTCCTAATCAGATGAAATTCAATTCAATTGATGACTTAAATGGTCTTAAAATTGCTACTTCGTATCCAAATACTTTAAATAATTTCCTAAAAAATAATTCTATTAACGCGGAGGTTCATGTTATTAATGGATCAGTTGAAATAGCGCCTAACATTGGTCTTTCAGATTCAATTTGTGATATTGTTTCAAGTGGAAGTACACTTTATAAAAACAACCTTAAAGAAGTGTATGTTATGCACTATTCTGAAGCTGTATTAGTTGTGAGTAAGCTTATTGATAAAAAAACCAATGAATTATTAGAAAAATTATTGTTCAGGGTAAGAGCTGTTTTAAGGGCTAAAAAGTCTAAATACATTCTTTTGAATGCTCCTAATGAAAAGATTTCAACTATTTCTAAAATTCTACCCGTTTTAAAAAGTCCAACTATCCTTCCTCTTAACCAAAAGGGGTGGAGTTCATTACACTCTGTAATAGAAGAAGATACATTTTGGGAAGTAATAGATAGGATTAAGGAAGCTGGTGCTGAAGATATTCTGGTTTGTCCAATTGAAAAAATGGTATTATAATGAAGGAATATTTAAATCCTAAAAAAAACTTATGGACTAGTTTAGTTAAAAGGCCTTCGTTTGACACGTCAACTATTAATGATTCTATTGATGATATATTTAATATTGTCAAGTATAGCGGAGATGAAGGCGTTAGTTTATTGACAAAAAAATATGATAATATTGAATTAGAAAATTTAAAAGTAGAAGAATTTGAAATTGAAAATTCTATAAATTATATAGATGACATATTAAAAGAATCTATTGATTTAGCTTTCAAGAATATTTATAAATTTCATAAATCTCAATTAATTCAAAACAATAAAATTGAAACTAGTCACGGAGTGCTTTGTTGGCAAGAAAAAAAGCCAATTGATTCGGTTGGGTTTTACATACCAGGAGGTTCAGCCCCTTTGTTTTCCACTGTCTTAATGCTAGGGATTCCAGCAATGATAGCTGGCTGTAAAAACATAACTATATGCACACCGCCATCTGTTGATGGTAAAGTAAATAAGATTATTCTCTATGTTGCAAAATTATGTAACATCAATAAAGTTTGTTTGGCTGGAGGTGCTCAAGCAATAGCAGCTATGACTTTTGGAACCAATTCAATTCCTAAAGTAAGTAAGATATTTGGACCTGGAAATCAATATGTAACTGCTGCAAAAATAAAATCATTACAGTTTGGTACAGCTATTGACATGCCAGCAGGACCAAGCGAGCTACTTGTTGTAGCTGATGACTCCGCAAACGCTTCATTTATAGCCTCTGACTTACTTTCTCAAGCTGAACATGGCTCAGATAGTCAAGTAGTCTTTGTTAGTTTATCTAAAAGTTTAATTAAAAAAGTAAAATCTCAAATTGAAATTCAAAAAACTGGATTAAGTAGGGTTAATTTAATAAACGCCTCTATTTTGAATTCAAAAATTATTTATTTTGAAAATGAATACAATGCAATTGATTTTATAAATGAATACGCGCCAGAACATTATATAATATGTGTAAAAAATGAAGATAAGTTTGTGAATAAAATTAATAATGCAGGTTCAGTTTTTATTGGGAATTATTCGCCTGAGTCAGCAGGTGACTACGCTTCTGGAACAAATCATACTCTCCCTACAAATGGATATGCTAAACAGTATAGTGGAGTAAATCTTGACAGCTTTTTAAAAACCATAACATTCCAAAAAATATCAAAAACAGGTTTATGTGGTATTTCTAAGGCAATCGAAACTATGGCGTCCGCAGAGGGTTTAGAAGCTCATAAAAACGCTATTTCAATAAGAACTAAAGAATTATTAGATGAATAAAAGAGAGTTAGCTGATCTTGTCAGATTGAATATTGAAAAAATGAATTCATACTCTTCAGCAAGAGATCAATATAATATAAAAGACACGGAATCAATTTATCTTGATGCTAATGAATCTCCATTTGAAAATGGAGTTAATAGATATCCAGATAACAAGCACTATGAATTAAAAACAGTATTGTCAAAGATTAAAAATGTTCAAGAAAGTCAAATTGTCTTTGGAAATGGAATGGACGAAATACTTGATTTGATTGTTCGTGTTTTTTGTGACCCATCTCTTGATCAAATAATTACACTTCCGCCAACTTATGGAATGTATAATGTTATTGCCAGTACAAATAATGTAGAAAATATTGAAGTTCCATTAAATTCTGATTTCTCAATCAATGTTCAAAAAGTATTGAGTAAAGCTTCAGAAAAAACAAAAATTATTTTCTTGTGTTCTCCCAATAATCCAACTGGAAATAGTTTTAAATATTGTGATGTTCTTAAGTTAATTAATGAGTTTGATGGAATAATTGTTTTAGACGAGGCTTATATTGATTTTTCTTCTAACAATTCATTAACAGGGCTTATTAATGAACATGATAATTTAATTATTACTCAAACATTATCAAAAGCTTATGGAATGGCTGGTTTAAGATTAGGAATGGGCCTGTCAAACAAGAAAATAATCGATTATATAAATAAAATAAAACCTCCTTACAACATCAATTCGTTGTCTGAAAAAAAAGTATTGAGTGAATTAAAAAATATTCAAAGTGTTAAAAAAAATATAATGATCGTCTTGAATGAGAAATTAAAGCTACAGACTGCTTTGGTTAACTTATGTTTTGTTGAAAAAGTTTTTAATTCAGATGCGAATTTTTTACTTGTAAAAGTAGATGATGTAAAATTGAGGTGTACTCAACTTTTAAAAAATGGAATAATAGTTAGGGACAGATCTAATGATTTTTTGTGTGAGAATTGTTTAAGGATCACAGTTGGAACGCCAGCTCAGAATAGATTTTTAATAAAAACATTAATTACGATATGAAAAAAATTCTTTTTATAGATAGGGATGGAACACTTGTAGAGGAACCAAAAACAGATAAACAACTTGATAGCTTTTCTAAATTAAAGTTTATTCCAGGAGTATTTAAATATTTGAATAAAATCGCTACAGAGCTAGATTATCAGCTAGTAATGGTGACAAATCAAGATGGGTTAGGAACTTCGTCATTTCCAGAAGAAACTTTTTGGCCAGTTCAGGATTTTATAATTGAATCTTTAAAAAATGAAAATATTATTTTTTTTAAAGTGCATATTGATAAAAGTTTTGAAAAAGACAACTCATTGTACAGAAAGCCAAATACAGGAATGCTAAAAGAGTATGTAGTTAAAGAAGTAGATATAAAAAATTCTTTTGTAATTGGAGATAGATATTCTGACATGAAGCTTGCTGAAAATTTAAATTGTAGTGGATTGTTGTTTAGTGATCTAGATGATAATTATGATAAAATAACTGATAAATTTATTTCGTTGAAAACCGAATCATGGAAAGAAATATATGTATTTCTTAAAGGACTGAATAGGTGCTCTAATTTTGAAAGAAATACTAATGAAACTAAAATTAAATTAGAAATTGATTTGGATGGGACTGGACAAAGTAGGATAAACACAGGTCTTGCTTTTTTTGATCATATGCTAGATCAGTTAGCTAAACATTCTTTAATTAATTTAAAGATTGATGTCAAAGGAGATCTTAATGTTGATGAGCATCACACTATTGAGGATACTGCAATTGCTCTTGGTGAGTCTTTTTCTGCATTGTTAGGTAAAAAAACAGGAATAGAAAGGTATGCTTTCACTCTTCCAATGGATGATTGCCTAGCTCAGGTAGCTCTTGACTTCGGAGGAAGAAGTTGGTTGGTTTGGAAGGTAGACTTTAAAAGAGAAAAGATAGGAGATGTACCTACAGAGATGTTTTATCATTTTTTTAAATCATTTTGTGATGGAGCGAAGTTAAATGCTAACATCAAAGCTTCTGGAGTAAATGAACATCATAAAATAGAGTCAATATTTAAGGGATTTGCTAAATGTATCAAAGTTGCAGTGAGTAAAAATCACCACAAAATGATATTACCATCTACTAAAGGATTATTATAGATATGGATGTAGTTATTATAGATTATGGAGCAGGAAACACACAAAGTGTTAAAATTGCTTTAAATAGATTGGGGTGTAATAGTATTTTATCTTCTGATAAAGATAAAATATTGAAATCAGATAGAGTTATTTTTCCAGGAGTAGGGGAGGCTAGTAGTGCTATGAAAAAGCTTAAGTCAATACAATTGCACAGGTTAATACCTGATTTAAAGCAACCTGTTCTGGGTATTTGTTTAGGTATGCAGCTTATGTGTGACTATTCTGAAGAAGGAGACACAGAGTGTTTAGGTGTTTTTAAAGCTTCCGTTAAAAGGTTTGATAATAAGCTTAAAACACCTCAAGTAGGTTGGAACACTATCTCTTCATTAAAAACTAGTCTATTTAATGATGTTAAAGAAAATGAATACATGTATTTACTTCATAGTTATTATGTACCGATAATTAAAGAAACTATCTCGTGCTCTTCGTATGGTTTGCAATATAGCACAGCTATTAAAAAAAATAATTTTACTGGCTTGCAGTTCCATCCAGAAAAGAGTAGTGAGTTTGGAGAAGTTGTTTTGAATAATTTTTTAATTAATAAAAAATGAGGATAATACCAGCAATTGATATAATAAAAGGGAAGTGTGTTAGGTTGTCCCAAGGAGATTACAGTAAAAAAACAATTTACAGTAATAGTCCACTAGATGTAGCCAAGCAATTTGAAGATGAAGGAATTGTCAATCTTCATTTGGTTGATTTAGATGGCGCTAAATCTAATTCAATAGTAAATCACAGGATATTAGAAGAGATCGCCTTAAAAACTACTTTAAAAATAGATTTTGGTGGTGGTTTAAAATCTTTAGAGGATGTTAAAATCGCATTTGAAAGTGGTTCAAATCAAATAACATTAGGAAGTCTTGCTATTTCTAATCCTGATTTATTTCTAGAGATATTCAATAAATATGGTAATAAAAAAATCATCCTAGGAGCTGACTTCCAGGATAACAAAGTAAAAACTAATGGTTGGAAAGAGTCTTCAGAAAAAGAATTAAAGCCGTTTATAGGTTATTACAGTTCTTTAGGAGTTAGCTATGTAATTCCAACTGACATCTCAAAGGATGGTATGCTTAATGGGCCATCTTTTGATGTTTATTCTAAATTAATCAAACGTTTTAAAGATGTTAAGTTCATTGCTTCCGGTGGAATTTCATCAATTCATGACTTGGAAAGGTTGAAAGGCATGGGTTGTGATGGGGCTATTTTAGGTAAGGCTATTTATGAAAAAAAGATTGAATTAAAAGATTTAAGAAAATTTATAGAAAACTAATGCTGGCAAAAAGAATAATACCTTGTTTAGATATTAAAAATTCCAGAACAGTTAAGGGGATTAATTTTATTAACCTAAAAGATGCTGGTGACCCTGTTGATTTAGCTGTTAAATACTCTGAAGGTGGTGCTGATGAACTTGTTTTTTTAGATATAACCGCAACAAAAGAGGGTAGAGGGACTTTTGCTAAGTTGGTATATGAAATTGCCAATAAGATAAATATACCTTTTACTGTTGGAGGTGGAATTAAAAGCATTGAAGACGTAGATGTGTTGTTGAATAATGGAGCTGATAAAGTTTCAATTAATAGCCATGCTGTTAATCAGCCTTCATTTATTGATAATTTAGCTTCTAAGTACGGAAGTCAATGCGTAGTAGTAGCTGTAGATGCAAAGCAGATTGAAGATGATTGGTATATTCATTTAGTAGGGGGAAGTGTGAAAACAGAAATCAAGTTATTTGATTGGGCAAAAGAACTAGAGTACAGGGGAGCGGGGGAGATTCTCTTTACATCAATGGATCATGATGGGACTAAGGGTGGTTTTGCAAACAAGGCATTGAAAACCTTATCAGAATTGATTAATATTCCGGTAATTGCATCTGGAGGTGCAGGAAAAATAGAACATTTTACAAGTGTATTTAAAGAAGGTAAAGCGGATGCTGCTTTAGCGGCTAGTGTTTTTCATTACAACGAAATTGAAATAAAAGATTTGAAGATTGAATTAAATAATAATAATATTCCAATAAGACTATGAATGTAGATTTTAATAAAAGTAAAAACGGCTTAGTTCCTGCTATTATTCAAGATTTTAAAACTCATAAAGTACTGATGTTGGGGTATATGAGTAAAGATTCGTTAAGTGTTACTTTAAGTAAAAAAACAATACACTTTTACAGCAGAAGTAAAAATAGAATTTGGAAAAAGGGTGAAGAAAGTGGTAATGTACTTAATTTAATTTCAACTTCCTTAGATTGTGATAATGATACATTACTTATTAAAGTTAAACCAACTGGTCCAGTTTGTCATAAGGGCAGCGATACTTGTTGGGATGAGCAAAATATTAATGACAATTTTCTTTACTCATTGGAGAATGTAATAAGTGATAGAAAAAACTCTAAAGACCCTGATAGTTATATTTCTGATTTGTTCAGTAAGGGGTTAAATAAAATTGCTCAAAAAGTAGGAGAGGAGGCTGTAGAATTAGTTATTGAATCAAAAGATAATAATGAAAATTTGTTTTTAAACGAGAGTGCAGATCTTTTATTTCATTATTTAATTCTTTTACATGAAAAAGGATTTAAACTTGAAGATGTTGTAAATGTCTTGAAGCAGAGAAATAATTCTAAAAACACTAAAAAGTAATTAATAAAAACTCACTTACCATACTAAAATCACTAATAGGGCAGCAGAAAAAATCATTATTGAAAAGAAAAATGAGTAATTACTATTTTGAAGTCTTCTAAAATATTGGACTTCAACAGTTTTGTAATAATACTTTCCATCCTCATTAAATCTTCTAAATGTCGTTTGTTGCAAAAGAAGAACTAGAATGTTAAATACTACCATTACTATGATTAAATTATTGATAGCATCTGCTTTAGTAAACACATTAACAACAGGTAGAATATCATAAACAAAAGCGCTACTTCCTATTGCTCCAAAAATACCACCAACTCCTAAGTTTATTCTTGATTCTAATTCTTTTAAAGGAATTAGAAAAACCATACAGGATATAAAGAATGAAAGGATTCCTCCTGTAAAAATTTTAAAAAATAAAACAGTTCCAGATCTTTTAACGTTTAACTCAACTACAAAGGTTTGTGTTACTTCGGGTCTTTTTAATGTAGGTGTAATTGAAAGTATTTCAGATGGATTTTCTCTATACTTATTTTTGTACGTAACTTCAGTAATTTCATAGCCTTCAGTAAGGTTTCTCATGTTCTTATCAAAAGTACTAACGAATTTCTTGCTTGGTTGAATGATTACAAGTGAGGTGTCTAATAAAGTGTTAAACTCAAATATTAATTTTTGTGTATCAAATGGATAGTTACCAAGATCCCACTTATGATCAAATTCATTTTCTATATAAAGATAAGTTTTAGAGAACTTGCCTTCGTATAAAGATTGAGCGTTTGAGACATTTTCTTCAATAGATACAGGCTCTTCATCTACGGCTGATGAGTAGTATTTATATAAACCACTTCTATCTGATTCAATTAATTCACCGATGTACCTTCCTTCGTGTTCATTCAGTGCTGCTGTAACCCAAAAAGTGTGTCTAAATAAGTCTGTAAGATCTTCGCCTTCTGCGGTAACATATTCAAAACCGTATTTAGAATATGTGCTGAATCCGAATTTTCCAATAAAAAAATTATTATTGACATCTAAATCTTTTATGTCTTTAAATCGTACAGATAGATCAAAAACAATTGGCCAGCTTAATGAATCTTCTTCGGTTAGTTTTATTTCCGGATAATACGGAGAGCCAAAATTCTTGTAATATTTAAGAGGTAATGTTTTTTGAATAAAAATAGAGTCGTTTTTTGTAATAGTATCAGTTACTTGACCGTATGCTAATCCTACTGTTGAGATAAAGCATATCAACAGTAAAAGTATATTCTTTATTTTGAATTTATTATTCATTAGTAATATTTACAAACTTATTAATAAAATCAGTATTTTTACCATTCTTAAAATATAATAATATATATGGCTAAATCACAACAAACTTTTAATAAACTAGAAAAAGAAAAAAAACGTAAAAAGAAACGTGAGGATAAGTTAAAGAAAATGTTAGCTCGTAAAGAAGCTAAAGACAGTGGAGAGCTTGTTACAAATGAGTTTGTTTATGTTGATTATAATGGGAATTTCACAGATACTAAGCCTGATCCATCAGAGAAAAAGAAAATTATTGCAAGCAATATTGTTTTAGGAGTTCCTAAACGTGAGGATGTTCAGACAAATGGTTTTATTGGAAAAGTTAATTTCTTTGACCACTCTAAAGGATTTGGATTTATTATCGATCCAGAAAGTCAAGAAAAATATTTTGTTCATATTAGTGAATGTATTGATGAAATTACAGAAGGTGATAAAGTTGAGTTTGATATAATGAAAGGTGCGAAAGGAATGAATGCTGTAAAGGTTAAGAAGAAATAATATAATTGAACTATAATTTATATTATGTTAAATCGAATTATTTATATACATTAAAACATTAATTATGAAAAAAATACTACTCTACTCTGTTTCTACTATACTAATACTTGTCCTTGGCGGTTATCTGTATATAACACTAACACCTCCAGCAAGCCCATTAGATACATCTAGTTTTGTTGAAAACGAAAAAGAAATAACTATAACTTATAGTCAGCCTTATAAAAAAGGTAGATTAATTTTTGGCGAAGAATCAGCTGGCGCATTAGTTCCATACAATCAATATTGGAGAACTGGAGCTAATAGACATACAATTATAAAAACTAATTCTGAATTAAATTTCAACGATAATATATTATCAGCCGGAGAATATTCTCTATATACAACTCCAGGATCACATACCTGGGAGAGTAGCAATTAACTCTGACAATGGGTTTTTTGGTATAGTTCAACCGGATGCTGCAGATGACTTATTTACTTTTAACGTCCTTCATCTTCTTTTAGATGAATCTGTAGAACAATTAACAATAGACTTTGTGACTGATTCTATAGGATCTTCAATTAGATTAAGATGGGATTTAACACAGGTTCTAATGCCTTTCAAATAAAATGAAATGGTTTTCATTTAAAAATTTTTTAAAAGCTACTCTTTTTTTAATTTCAATTTTAATAATTATTCTAATTAGTCAGTGGTGTGTCTTACCTAGTAATTGATAAAGTTCAGAAGAAAAATAATTTAATGGATATTGAAGAATACTCTCCAATCTCGTCTTTAATTGTAGAAGAAAATCCACTAAAAAAGTCCAAATACCCTTTTGTTGATGTCCATAGCCATCAATGGAATATGCCTTTATCTGATTTATCTGGTCTTGTTGAAGAAATGGATAGCCTTAATATGGGTTACATGATAAATTTAAGCGGTTCAGGTTTTGCAACTTTTTCAGGCAATCAATCTTTAATGGATTTAAATCTTTCAAAATCATTAGATAATGTTAATGAGAGTTTTCCTAAAAGATTTGGAATATTTGTTAACCTATGATTTAAATAAAATTGATAATACTGATTTTGCTCAATCATCAATTAATATCTTGAAAGATGCTGTTAAACAAGGAGCTATTGGATTAAAAATTTATAAAAACTTAGGGCTAAATCTAAAAGATTCTAAAGGTAACAGAGTTAAAGTTGATGATCCAAGATTGTCCCCAATATGGAATACTTGTGGTGAATTAAATATTCCTGTCTTAATTCATTCTGGAGAGCCCTCCCCTTTCTTCGATCCAATTGACAAGTTTAATGAAAGATGGCTGCATGCAAGACAAAAACCAGGTAGTTTCAGACCATCAGATAAATATCCTTCATTTAATACTGTTATGAAAGAGCAGTATAATATGTTTAAAAATCATCCTAATACTACATTTATTAATGCTCATATGGGTTGGATGGCTAATAACCTTGATGAATTAGAAAAGCATTTAGATAGTTTGCCAAATGTTTACACTGAAATTGGAGCAGTTATCGGAGAATTAGGAAGACAACCAAGAAGAGCAAGACAATTTTTTATAGATTATCAGGATAGAATTATGTTTGGTAAAGACACGTATAAAAAATCTGAATTTGATGTTTATTTTAGAGTCCTCGAATCAAAAGATGAATATTTTGATTATTACAGAAAAAGACATGGTCTTTGGAAAATGTATGGTCTAAATCTTCCTGATGAAGTTCTTAAGAAACTGTATTACAAAAATGCTTTAAAACTTTTTCCTAGTATCGATATTAGTTTGTTTGAATAATTTTAACACTTTGATTATAAAGTGTTTTGTAATTTAAAAAATTGTAATTAACTATGCATTAGTTATTAATTTCAAGCAATGATAGTAGGTATACCAAAAGAAATAAAAAACAATGAGTTTAGGGTAGGAATGACTCCATCTGGAGTAATTCTTTTATTAAAAACGGTCATCAGGTTTAGTTCAAAAAGAAGCAGGATTAGGAAGTGGCTATTCTGATCAAGATTATGCTGATGTGGGAGCTAAAATTTGTGCTACCATTGAAGAAGTTTATTCTATATCTGAAATGATAGTTAAGGTTAAAGAACCTTTAAAACTCAGAATACAGTTTAATAAAAGAAAATCAGATTATTTATACATATTTTCACTTTGCATCTTCAGAAGAACTTACTAAAGCTATGATTTCAAGTAAGAGTATTTGTATTGCATATGAAACTGTACAAAATAAAGATTTAACACTTACCTTTATTAACACCAATGTCTGAAGTTGCTGGAAGAATGGCAACACAACAAGGGGCTAAATATTTAGAAAAACCTCAAAATGGTTATGGAATTTTATTAGGTGGAGTTCCTGGAGTAAAACCTGCTAACGTCATTGTTTTAGGTGGTGGTGTTGTTGGAGTCAAGCAGCTAAAATGGCTGCTGGTTTAGGTGCTAATGTCACAATATTTGATATTAGTTTAGATAGACTAAGATATCTAGATGACACTATGCCAAGTAATGTTAACACTCAGTTCTCAAGCCTTTATAATATATCACAAGCTATAAAGAATGCTCATCTTGTTATTGGAGCAGTATTAATTCCTGGAGCTAAAGCTCCTAACTTAATTACAAAGGCTATGCTTAAAGATTTACAGCCAGGAACAGTTTTAGTAGATGTTAGCAGTTGATCAAGGAGGCTGTTTTGAAACCACCCACCCTACTACTCATGAAAACCCTACTTATATCATTGATGATGTTTTACATTATAGTGTAGCTAATATGCCTGGTGCAGTTCCTGTAACTTCAACTGAGGCTTTAACTAATGCTACTATAAGTAGAGGTTTGTCAATTGCAAATAAAGGATGGAAAAAAGCATGTCTAGAAGATGATTCATTAAAACTTGGCCTTAATATTATAAACGGTAAAATTGTCTATAAAGCTGTAGCAGATGCTTTTGAACTTGAATTCACTGACCTTAATAAGATTATTTAGATATGAGTAATATACCATCTGTCAATTTATCAGATTTCTTATCTAATGATAAAGAGTTGAAAGATGCGTTCGTGAATAAAGTTGGGAAAGCTTATCAAGAAATAGGTTTTCTTTCTTTAAAAGGTCACTTTTTATCAAAAGAAAATGTAGATGATTTATACACTCAAATAAAAATATTTTTTGATTTACCTCTGACATTAAAAATAATTATGAGTTTGATGGATTTGAAGGACAAAGAGGATATACCTCATTTGGAAAGGAACATGCCAAGGGTAAAAAAGAAGGTGATTTAAAGGAATTTTGGCATTTTGGTCAATACATTGACTGAATCCGATAAAAAATATAAATATCCCAAAAATCCATATGTAAAAGAAGTTCCTGAATTCAATTCTGTAGGAAAATCTACTTATAAAGCTCTTGAAAAAACGGGATTATATGTGCTAAGAGCAATTGCTTTGTTTTTAGAGCTTGAAGAAGATCATTTTGATAAATATGTTATTAAAGGAAATAGCATACTTAGACCAATACACTACCCCCCTATTAAAAAAGAACCTAATGAAGCAGTTAGAGCAGCTGCTCACGGAGATATTAATCTAATTACTTTATTAATGGGTGCTCATGGAAAAGGTTTACAAGTAAAGAGCAATAAAGGTGAATGGATTGATGCAATTGCTGAAGAAGATGAAATAGTAGTTAACGTAGGAGATATGTTATCTAGATATACAAATAACAAGTTAAAATCTACTATCCATAGAGTTGTGAATCCTCCGAAAGAATACTGGAGTAAATCAAGGTATTCAATACCGTTTTTTTTACATCCTGTGGGGACAATGAAACTAAATGTACTTGGCAATTGTATAGATAAAGAAAACCCTAAAAACTATAAAGATACTTCAGCTCATGATTTTTTAATTAATAGGCTGATTGATATAGGAGTAATGAAAAAAGAATGAAAAAATCATCTTCACTTTCTGATTTAAAATCGTTAATAAACCCTCATAGAGCTTTCTGTATCTAAACCTTCATCTAATGAAATCAAAAAAGAACCTAAGCAGTTTTTAGAGGCACATTATAGTAAAAAAGGAAGGGCAGGTAAACCAGTAACCGTATTAAAAGGCTTTAATGGATCTAAAGATAAAATTAAAGAATTAGCAAAACTCTTAAAAAATAAATGCGGAGTTGGTGGGTCAGTTAAGGATAGTGAAATAATAATTCAAGGTGAACATAGAGATAAAATATCATCTATATTAATTGAATTAGGTCACTCAGTTAAAAGAATAGGCGGTTAACCCTCATGTTCCTCAATTCCAGAATCTTTAAAGATCATATAAATAAAGATTATTAAAGTAGAAATCATAAAAATACTTCCTATTAAACTTTCACTTCCCCATCCATATTCAAAAACATAGTAATCTGCTAAGATTTCGAAAGCTATTAAACCAATAAAAATCTTATCTCTAGATTCTGAGAATAATGCAGACAATCTCTTGTAATAAGAGACTATTTGAAACCATATAGCAGGAATTAAGGATATTATTAATGATATTATCCAAAATGGAGTAAATGTATCTTTCATTGCTTGTAAGAAATCTTCTGGATTAGATTCTATTTTTTCTTGAAAAGCTTGTTGATCAAAAGATTCAGGGTTTTCTAAATCTATTTCAGCGTATTCTACAGCAAAAACTCCCATAAAGGCAATTATTGTTATAATAAAAGGAATTGTTAAAACTATAGAAAACAAGCATCGCAAAAAATAGGTCGTTCCATCTATCGTTTCAGAAAATTGAAAGTATTTTTTCATTTATAAATTTTTGGTAAGATAGTGAAATTTTACAAAAACATTCCAAATAGGATGTGATTAATTATCTCTCTTTTTGAAATTCTCATCTTTGGATTTAGATATTCTATTAATAACTACTGCAATTAAAATAATTAAAGCAATACCAAGAAAAATAGTGTTATAATTCATTTTTAATTTGTTTTAACTGCTGTGCCGTAGGCTAAAACTTCTGAAGCTCCTTGAGTGATTACTGATGTCATAAACCTAACATTGACTATTGCATTAGCTCCTAGTTTTTCAGCATCACTAATCATTCTAGAAAGTGCTTGTTCTCTAGAATCAGCTTGAAGCTTAGTGTATTCTTCTATCTCTCCTCCTACTAATTTTTTAAAAGAGGCAAAAATATCTCTACCAACATTTCTAGCTCTTACTGTAGATCCTCGTGCTATTCCTAAACTTTCAGTAATTGTTTTATTAGGCAAGGTCTCTGTTGTTGTTATTATCATGACATAATATATTTAAATTAAAAGTATTAAATTTTTAATTAACTCCAGCAAATATCCTTTATTCCATTTTCTTTCAAATAATCATTACACTTTGAAAAGTGTTTGTTACCAAACCAATATCCTCTGTTAGCGCTCATTGGAGAAGGGTGACCAGATTTAAGTATTAAGTGTTTACTAGGGTCTATTAAATATTCTTTCTTTTTAGCATAACCTCCCCATAGCATAAAAACAATATTTTGTTTTTTTGTTGAGATTAGTTTGATTACACTTTCTGTAAACTCTTCCCACCCTTTTTTTGCGTGACTTCCTGGTGATCCTTTTTCAACTGTTAAAATTGAATTTAATAGTAAAACACCTTGATTAGCCCAATCTGAAAGATCACTTTCTGACCTAATATCAAAACTTGAATTAATTTCTTTAAAAATATTTATTAGTGAAGGTGGGTTTTTAATTACTGAATTTACAGAAAAACAAAGCCCATTTGCTTGCTCAATCCCATGATATGGGTCTTGCCCAATTATAACAACTTTTATATCTTTAAAAGTGCACTTGTTAAAAGCTGCAAAAATTTGATTTTCTTTAGGAAAACAATCTGTAGCTTTGTATTGTTTTTTAACAAAATCTGTAAGATTTAAAAAATATTTTTGATTAAACTCAATGTCTAATAAATTTAACCAACTTTTTTCGATATTTAACTTCAATGAATTTGACTATTTTTACAATATAAAATATAAATAATTACTTTGCCAATTCCCAAGAAAACTTTAGAGGATTTAGAATTCAATCTTGTTGTTGAAGCAATTTCAAAATATTGCGTGACATCATTAGGAAAGGAACTATTAAATGACTTAGATCCTCAATATGAATTTAAAAATATTGATTTTTCATTAAATTTAGTTTCTGAGTATTTATCTTCCTTATACAATGATAATAATTTTCCTAATCATGGTTTTGAAAGTATTTCTAAAGATTTAAAAATTATAGAAATAGAAAACAGTCAACTTGATATTGAATCATTTAGAAAAATTAAAGTTGTTGTAGAACTTACAATATCTCACATTAAATTTTTAAAAAAATCCAAAGAGTATTATAAAAATATTTTTTTATTAATTGAATTCTTAGAAGTTGAAAAAAATATAATAACGGAAATAAATTCTGTAATTGATAAATTCGGTTTAATCAAAGATAACGCTTCTATAGATTTACTAGAAATTAGAAAAGGGATTAATACTACTAAATCAAAAATCAGACAATCTTTCTCAACTGCTCTTAATTCTTATAACGCTTCTGGTTATTTAGATGAGATTAAAGAGTCTACTATTGATAATAGACGTGTTTTAGCAGTTAAAGCTATGTACAGGCGTAAAGTTAAGGGTCAAATGATGGGAAGCTCTAAAACTGGCATTATAGTTTATATAGAACCACAAGAGACTCTTGTGCAAAGCAGAAAGTTACAAGATTTTTTATATGATGAAGATCAAGAGATTAAAAGAATTCTGAAAGAGTTGACTAGTTTTTTAAGACCCTATATATCTTTGCTTAAAAATTACCAAAGTTATTTAGCTAAAATCGATGTGATCTATTCTAAAGCTAAGTATGCAAATGAAATAAATGGCATTAAGCCAAATCTTTCTAGAGATAAAGTTATATTTCTTAAAAATGCTTTTCACCCCCTACTCTATTCTAATAATAAAAGTTTAGGTATAAAAACTTATCCCCAAACCATAGAATTAAATAAAGGCAATAGAATTATAGTTATCTCAGGCCCTAATGCTGGTGGTAAAAGTATTACTCTTAAAACAATAGGATTACTTCAATTAATGATTCAATCTGGTATTTTGGTTCCTGTTCACCAACAGAGTTATATGTCAGTTTTTCAAAATATAGTTTCAGATATTGGTGATAATCAGTCTATAGAAAATCAATTAAGTACTTATAGTTATAGATTGAAAAACATGAATAATTTTCTTAGAAAATGTAATTCAGAGACTCTTTTTTTAATTGATGAGTTTGGTACAGGTTCAGATCCAGAATTAGGAGGTGCGTTAGCAGAAATTTTTCTTGAAGTTTTTTATGAAAGAAAAAGTTTTGGGGTAATCACTACTCACTATTCTAACTTAAAATTGTTAGCAGATGAGCTTCCAAATATGTCAAATGCAAATATGCAGTTTAATGATAAAACACTCGAACCTACTTTTAATTTGATAGTAGGTCAAGCGGGAAGTTCATTCACTTTTGAAGTTGCTCAAAAAAATGGTATCCCGTATAGTATAATAAACAGAGCAAAGAAAAAGATTGAAAGAGGAAAAGTTAGGTTTGATGCTACTATTGCGAAATTGCAGAAACAGAGATTAGAACTTGATAAAACAACAAGTTCTTTAAAAGATGAAGAAATTAAGTTTAGAAAAGAAAATGAAAAACTAGATATTACAAATAATAAAATAAAGTCAAAGCTTATTAATTATCAAGAATTGTTTGATAGTAATCAGAGAATGATTGTAGCTGGAAATAAATTAAATGAAATTGCTCAACGATATTTTGATAATAATAAAAAAAGAAACCTAGTTTCAGAAGTATTAAAACTAGTGGACACTTTAAACTCTAAAAGAAAAAAAACTAATTTTTCTAATACTAAATTAGATAAAAACAAAAATACTCAAGAAGTATTAAACAATGAGTTATTAGTTATTAGAAAGGAAAAGAAAACAAATAAATCAAAAGCTTTAAATAAAAAGAAAGTTTTGGTTGAACTTAAATTAGGAGACAAAGTTAGGTTAGAAGATAGTACATCAGTTGGTACAATAGATAAAATTGAAAAAAACAATGCCACAGTCAATTATGGAACTTTCATCACTAAAGTAGATTTAAACCGTTTAGAATACGTCAAATGATAGAAAAAAATGAATTTGTTGTTTATTATGATGGCATTTGTGGTTTGTGTGATTTTTTTGTGAATCTTATAGTGAAAATTGATTCTAAAGGAATTCTTAAATTCTCTTCTTTACAAGGTCCTTCAGGTCAAAAATTATTAAATGATTTAAAGTTTAATACAGAAGAATTAGATACAGTAATATTTAGAATAAACGATCAAGTTTATACTAAATCAACCGCAGTCTTTAAAATAATTAAATCAATTGGTGGGTTTTGGAGGGTGTTTCTTGTTTTTGATTTATTACCTACTTATTTTAGTGACTTTATTTATAAAAAAATAGCCAAAAACAGATACAAACTTTTTGGAAAACTTGAACAATGTGATATTTCTAAATTCAATAAACCGGGACAGTTTATTGACTAAACTCTAATCAGCTTTAAAATAATAGACAATAGAGTAACTACTGTTCACTCCATAATAATTTTAACTACTTCTTTCTAAATTTATTTACAAGCATCGATACTGTTGCATCCCCAGTAACATTCACAACGGTCCTACACATATCCAATGGTCTGTCAATAGCAAAAATTAAAGCAAGGCCCGCTTCAGGTATTCCAGCTTGTGCAAGAACAATAACAAGCATTACCATTCCAGCACCAGGAACGGCTGCTGAACCTATGGATGCTAAAGTAGCAGTAGTAACGATTCCTAGTTGTGCGTATAAACTTAGGTCCATTCCAAAAGCTTGAGCTATAAACACAGCTGCTACCGCTTGATATAAGCTAGTTCCATCCATGTTTATTGTTGCTCCAATTGGAAGAACAAAACTACTCACCTCTTCATCCACATCTAAATGATCTTGAACTCTTTCCATTGTTACTGGAAGAGTTGCGGCACTTGAGCTAGTTGAAAAAGCTAAAAGTTGAGCGGGTGAGATTCCTTTAAGAAAATAAGAAGGACTTTTTCCAGTTAAAACTTTGACCAGCAATATGTAAATACAGATCATCATTAAAAGCCCAAATAATACAGTCAGTCCATATAGCCCTAATGCTTTAAATAGATCTAAACTTGGTGCTTCTACTACTAAAGCAGCCAGAAGGGCGAAGACACCATAGGGCGCAGCAAGCATAATTAAATCAATAATTTTAAGAATTACTTCGTTAAAAGAATCAAAGAATTTCTTTACTGGTTTGGATTTTTTTCTGGGAATTAAAATCATCGCTATTCCAAAAAGAATAGCAAAAAATATAACCTGTAGCATGTTTCTGTTGTCACCAGTTGCACTAACTATATTTGAAGGAACCAAATCAATTAAGGGTTGAAGTGGTCCTGCATTTTTCTGATTATTGGCAGCTGATATTTTATCATCTGCATTGTCAGAATAAGCTATAAGAAGTTCTTCTCTTGTTTGATCAGAAATAGAATTACCAGGGTTTACAATATTAACACTAACTAGTCCTATTATAACTGCCATTAAGGTAGTACACAAGTATATAAATATAGTTCTTCCCCCCATTGACGAAAGTTTTGACAAGTCCTTCAAGTCAGAAACTCCCTTAATTAAAGATGCAAGTATTAAAGGAACAGCTATAAGTTTTAATGAATTAATGAATATGGTTCCAAAAGGTTTGATCCAATTAGAAATAAAGAGCTTCCCTCCTTCTATATTTGTTAGTATTAAAGCGAAAATTACACCTAAGAACATTCCTAGAATAATTTGCCAGTGCAGGGCTAATTTTTTCATTAAAGTTTGATTGTACGGTTTATTAAATAAAAGTCTACTAGAACTAAAGCAGCCATTGCTTCTACAATAGGAACTGCTCTTGGAACAACACATGGGTCATGACGACCTTTTCCTTTCATCTCAACCACATTGTTTTTAGAATCAATCGTTTGTTGAGCTTTCATAATAGTTGCAACTGGTTTGAAACCTACATTAAAATAAATATCCATCCCGTTACTGATTCCACCTTGAATTCCGCCAGAATTATTTGTTTTTGTTTTACCATCAGCTTTAAAGGAATCATTATGTTGACTTCCTTTTAATTTCGTTCCTTCAAAACCACTGCCAAATTCAAATCCTTTTACAGCATTAATTGAAAGCATAGCTTTTCCAAGATCAGCATGTAGTTTATCAAATACTGGCTCACCTAGCCCAATAGGCGTGTTTTCTATAACACAACTTACTACACCTCCGACAGTATCTCCTTCTTTTCTTATCTCTTTAATTAACTTTTCCATAGATGCTGCTGTATTTGGGTCAGCACATCTAACTGGATTTTTTTCGATTTCTGAAAAATCTAATTTACTGTAATGTTTATCAATTTTAATGTCGCCTACTGAAGAAACAAAAGCAGTTATTTTAATATCTGATAAGATTTGTTTTGCAATGGCTCCTGCAACTACTCTACAGGCAGTTTCTCTAGCGGAACTTCTTCCTCCTCCTCTATAATCTCTATGACCATATTTTTTATCATATACATAGTCAGCATGAGATGGCCTATAGGAATCTTTAATATGAGAGTAGTCTTTTGACTTCTGATCTGTATTATGTATTAAAAAGCCAATTGGTGTACCAGTTGTTTTACCTTCAAAAATTCCTGAATAAAAAGTCACACTATCAGGTTCTTTTCTCTGAGTAACGATAGCAGATTGACCTGGTTTCCTTCTATTCATTTCTGATTCAATAGAATCGAAATCTATTGTCAGTCCTGATGGGCATCCATCAATTACTCCTCCAAGTGCAGGACCATGAGATTCTCCAAAAGTTGTTAGCTTAAAAATGTTTCCAAAAGTATTTCCTGCCATTTTAAAAATTTAAACAAAAATAGGTCTAATATTTCTTATAGAAAAACTTGTTATAGATCATTAAAAAATCTTAACAGGGTTCAAAATTCTATTTGGATCAAGTGTGTTCTATTTCCAATATTTACGTTTACTAGTACGTCCGATTCCGGGATTAAAACCATTAGTTGGGTCTAATTTTTTATAAAAATTTGATAACGAGGGTTTTGCAAAATACTCATGACCAACATTGTGTTCCGCTGGATACTCAGCACCTCTGGCGTCATATGTTTTTAATAATTTCTGCTTGAGTAAATCAGCATCTACCCCTTTTTTAACAATATAATTTTGATGAAGTACATGACAAAATAAGTGACCATAATAAAGCTTCATTTCTAATAAATCATCAATCTCTGAGGGTAGTTTTTCAAACCAGTCTTTTTCATTTCTAGGAAAGGCAATATCCATAGACATCATAGCTCCAGATTTTTTTTCATTTAAAGCATGATAACGACCTACTGCACTTGCAGCAACAAATCGATGCAGAATTGCTTTTTCAGCTTCTTTTTTAGTGCATTTAAAAAAGTTTCCTTCATTTTCTTTAAAGAAGCTTTCAAAGTAAGTATTTGCCTCATCGACTCCATCATCTGACATTTCAATTACCCAGTGGTGCTCATATTTATCTCTGTATTCTTCCATTCTTTTAGGAAGATGATTAGGCCAAAAATTACTTAAAAACTGCATTAATTTATCTGAAAACTTACTTGGAAGAAATTTAAATTTATCAGAAAGACGATCTACTTTTCGTTTCATTTCAAATAATTTTGGTATAAAACTAGGTCCCATTTTATCAATCGCTACAAAGGTATCCTTACTGTATTTTTTAGCGGCATCATAACAGTCCCTATGTAAATATTCACCTGATTTAGGAAGGTTTTGAAACTTAGATAATATATCTCTACGAATTTTACCAAGCACATAAGAACTATTGGTGCCTACATAAAATACTTGTTGACGTTTTGGTATTGGATAAGTGTCTAAACGTACAGCAAAAACAGCAATTTTTCCTGCACATCCTGAAGCTCCATATAAACGCCTATCGTCTGCATTATAACGGGCTGGTGTACTGGCATTAACATCTCTTACACGCTCTTGGTATTGGTTGTCAGAAGCAAGTTTATTAGAAAATTTTATTTGTTCTTTTGTGTAATTATGGTTTTGTAAATTGTTTAAAATTTCTTCTGGAGTTTCTCCAAGTTCAATGCCTAAGTCATTTACTAGTACTAGTTCTCCTTCTAAGTTAATTTTTGCATAAATCGAAAGTTCTGTATAAGCTGGTCCTCTTTTAACCAGTGCTCCACCTGAATTATTACAGACACCTCCAACAATTGAAGCACCTATACAAGACGAGCCAATAACTGAATGCGGCTCCATTCCATAGGGAGCTAATTTGTTTTCAAGTCCAAATAATGTACTTCCTGAAAATCCTATAATTTGTTTCCCTTCATTTATAATTTGTATCTCATTTATTCGCATAGTACTTATAATCACAATAGGACGATCATAATCGTTACCATCAGGAGTAGATCCACCAGTTAAACCAGTGTTAGCAGCTTGCATTATAACAATAATATCTGCTTTGACACAAATTTGTAGAATCTGCCAGATTTCAAGTAATGCTCCTGGTTTAGCAACTGCTAACGCCTCTCCTTCTCCATATCTCCATCCTTTACTATACTGTTGTTTACTCCATTTTGCGGTAAGTATATGTTGATCGCCCGTAATGGCTTTTAAGTCATTAATCAATCTACTCTTAAAGTTCATTTTGTAAAACTAAACAATTAAAAATATTATATATTTGCAAAAATTAATTTATTAATAATTTCATGAAAAAACTTCTGCTATTCTCTTTATTATCATTCTTTTTTTTCGGCTGCTCTAATACGACTACATTCACTTTAGATGCCACTACAGATCATGAAAATGATTTAAAAGTTTTTCTAATAAAAATTGGAGATGATAATAGTCCTATGGCCATTGACTCTACAAATGTGGTTGAAGGTAAATTTTCATTTTCAGACTCTATAGCTATTCCTGAAATGCACTATATCGTTTTTGATAAACAAAGGGAAAATCTTCCTGTAATATTAGAACCAGGAAAAATAACAGTTAAAATTTACAAGGATAGTGTTAGAACATCTAAAATTTCAGGTACTAAATCAAACTTAGATTTTGCAAAGTACATGAACGAAACCACTGATTTATATACTGAACTAAGTAAAATTCAATTTGAAATTAGAAGTGCTAATGTAGAGATGGATTCAATGGTTGTTGATGATTTAAATGATCAATTTGAATCAATGAAAAGAAAATTAACTGATTATGATTTGAATTTTATTAAAGTCAATAATGATTCTTATTTATCTACCCTTATACTTCAAAGGATGGTAATGCAACAAGAAATTAAAATTGAGGATGCAGAAGAATTGTATAATAGTTTTACAGAAATAATTAAAAAAACTAAGTCTTCTATAGAAACTAAAAAGAATATTGAATTAATTAAAGAGTCATTTAAAGAATCTCCTACTATTGGATCATTAGCACCTAAATTTAGTGGCCCTGGCTTAGATGGAAATATAATTGCATTGGATGATATTAAATCTAAAGTAATTATGATAGATTTTTGGGCTTCTTGGTGCGCCCCTTGTAGAGTAGAAAACCCATTTTTAGTATACCTTAATACGAAATATAATACAGATCAATTTCAAGTTGTTGGTATTTCTCTTGATAGAGAAGATGAAAAATGGAATTCAGCAATAGAATCAGACAACTTAGATGACTGGATTCATATATCAAATTTAAAGTTTTGGGGAGAACCAATAGCTAAATTATATAACGTCAGACAGATGCCAACTACTTTTATTTTAGATGAAAAAAAAAGAGTGATTGGTATGAATATAAAGGGAGATGAATTAGATAATCTTATCTTAAAACAGTTGTCTCTTTAAGTTTTGAAAAGATTTTTTTTATAGCTTATGAAAATCAAAATTGGACTTATTAGTAGCACTACAATCCAGGTGTCGTTTATTAATATTGAAGGATTAATTAAGAGAGTTATAAGTAATCCAGCGATTGCTCCTCCAAAGTGAGCAGTATGTCCAACATTTCCTAAGCTTTTTTGCATTCCATAAATACTATAAAGTAAATACCCAATTCCAAATACGTAAGCAGGTAAAGGAATAGGTAAAAAGATAAGTGCTAATTTCATTTGTGGATATAGTAAAATTGAGGAATATACTATTCCAGTCACTGCACCACTTGCTCCTACGGCTGAATAATAAGGTTCGTTTTTATGAAATTTTAAGGCAAAATAGTTTCCGAAATATAAACTACTAAAATAAATTATAACATAGTAAAGCGAACCTACACTTCCAAGAACCACATCTGAAAATACATACAAGGTAAATAGGTTAAGTGCTAAGTGTGAAAAATCAACATGTAAAAATCCAGAACTCCACATTCTAACTTTGTCACCAAGATTAATTGAACTTATTTGAAATTTATATTTTTCAAAAAAAGATTGATCCTTAAAGCCTTTATAAGAAACAAGGCAAGTGATTAATATTATTAAATAGTTGATATTTTTATTTTTTTTAAATATAAGTTGTTAAAATGAAAACCTTAGAATAAAAACTATAATTTTTTGATAATAATAAAGTTTAATTAATTAAAAGCGGATTATTAATAATTAAATATCTTTACAAAGATGAAATTTGTAACATATATTTTACTTTACCCTGTTATATTAGTAATATCACACCTTCCATTTAGAGTTTTATATTTCTTTTCAGATATTACTTTTTACTTTCTTTATTATATAGTTAGGTACAGAAGAAAAGTTGTAAGATTTAATTTAGAAACTTCAAAGGTTTCTAGTTCTAAAAAAGATTTAATTAGAATAGAACAAGAGTTTTATAGGCACATAACTGATGTGTTTTTTGAAATGTTTAAATTCTATGGTATTTCAAAAGAAGAAATTAAAAAACGATTTTACTTAGAGAACTCTCATTTAATAGAAAACTTAGCCAAAAATAAAAAAAATGTGATGCTTATGGCTTCTCATCACGGTGGCTACGAATGGTTTATGTCTATTAATTACCATGTCCCTCATCTTCCTTTTGCTATATATACCCCCCTTTCTAATAAACACTTAGACACTCTTGTTAGAAAAATAAGACTTAAACATGGATCTAGGTTAATTTCAAGATATGAAGCCACTAATTACATAACTACACAAATAAAAGAAGAGAAGTTATTTGTTTATGGAATGGTAGCAGATCAATCTGCTCAAATAAGATCCTTTACTTATTGGAAGAGTTTTTTAGGGGTTAAAGTACCTGTTTTTACTGGATCTGAGAGGATTGCTAAAGAACATAATATTCCTGTACTGTTTGCTAAAATGGTAAAAATCAAAAGAGGATATTATAAAGTAGTAGTTGAAATGCTTTCAGAGTTTCCAAGAAAGCATCAAGATTTTGAAATAACTGACATGTATATTGATAGGGTTGAAAAACAAATTAGAGAAAATCCTGAATACTATTTTTGGACTCACAACAGGTTTAAACACATGAATAAAGCTCCAAAAGAATAACTAACTTAATTCCTTAATGTCATTTTTTATCTGATTAACTAACTTATTAGCCACATCTTCTGTCATTGCTTCACTGTATATTCTTATTATAGGTTCAGTATTTGATTTTCTTAAATGAACCCAACTATCTTTAAAATCAATTTTCAAACCATCAATTTCGTTAATGTTTTCATTTGAATATTTGCTTGCAAGACTCTTTAAAATATTATTTACATCAATTCCCTTAGAAAGGTTTATTTTTTCTTTAACCATGTAGTATTTTGGGTAAGTAGATAATAACTCACTTACTTTCATGTTCTTTTCAATTAGTAGAGATAGAAATAAGCCAATCCCAACAATTGAATCTCTTCCGTAGTGACTTTCAGGATAAATAACTCCTCCATTACCCTCCCCGCCTATTACAGCATTGCATTCCTTCATTTTATTTACAACATTAACCTCTCCAACAGCACTTGCAAAATAGGATTGACCATGTATTTCAGTAATGTCTCTTAGTGCTCTTGTTGACGAAAGATTGGAAACTGTCATCCCAGGTGTTTTACTTAAAACATAGTCTGAACAAGCCACTAGTGTGTTTTCTTCTCCAAAAATATCTCCATCTTCACAAATAAAAACCAATCTATCAACATCTGGATCAACAGCAATTCCTAAATCAGCTTCGAGCTCAACTACCTTATTAGAAAGGTCTAAAAGGTTTTTTTTAAGTGGTTCTGGATTATGTGCAAAATGACCTGTAGGCTCACAGTGAATTGTTTCGAATTCAATGTTTAATTGTTTTAAAAGAAGAGGTACTATGATTCCTCCAGTTGAATTAACTCCATCAACTACAACTTTTAATTTAGATTCTTTTATACCATCAGTATTAACAAGTTTAAGATTTAAAACAGAATCTATATGAGTCTGCATGGTGTCATGAACTTTATTTATAACTCCTAAACTGTAAACGTCAGAAAAATCATAATTATCATTTTCTGAGATTGAAACAATTTCATTCCCAGCATTAGCATTTAAAAACTCACCATTATTATCTAATAATTTTAAGGCATTCCACTCAGAGGGATTATGACTTGCAGTAATAATAATTCCACCATCAGCATTTAACTTTGTAACCATTAATTCAACTGTAGGTGTAGTGGAAAGTCCTAAATCGCAAACATCAATTCCTAAAGAAATTAAAGAATTTTGAACAAAACTTTGTATCATTTTTCCAGAAATTCTAGCATCTCTTCCTATAACTACTTTTAACTTATCCTTATTAGAATTTTTTTTGAGCCAGATTCCATAAGCACATCCAAACTTTACCGCGTCAATTGGAGTTAAATTCTCACTTACCTTACCTCCTATTGTTCCTCTAATTCCTGAAATAGATTTAATTAATGTCATAGAGTTCAAATATACAATTTGAATAACTTTTTTGACTTACTTTTATAAAAATTATATTTATGAAATTAAAGTTTCAGTTGTTTTTATTATTCAGTTGTTTGTTTTTTATTCATTGTTCAAATAAGGATTCTAAAGAAGGTTACAAAAATGGCATGGTAGTTTCAGCTAATTCGTTAGCATCTCAAATCGGTATAGATATTTTAAAAAATGGAGGAAATGCATTTGATGCTGCTATTGGGGTTCAATTTGCACTTTCAGTTGTTTACCCTAGCGCTGGTAATATTGGAGGTGGAGGTTTTGTAGTATATAGGTTAAATGATGGTAGTGTGGGAAGTTTAGATTTTAGAGAAAAAGCACCCAGTAAAGCAACTAGAAACATGTACTTAAATGATAATAATGAAGTTTATATTGAAAAAAGTAAATTCGGACATCTTGCTTCAGGCATACCTGGGTCTGTGGATGGAATGGTTAAACTACATGAAAAGTTTGGATCACTAGACTGGAAAAAACTTTTAGAACCCTCTATAAAGCTTTCTAAAAATGGATTCAAATTAACTAAAAACCAAGCAATAAGCTTAAATAGTGTAAAAGAATCGTTTCTCAAATTAAATGATAGCAGTATTTCATTAATTAATAAAAATGACTGGAAAGAAAATGATTTATTAGTACAAAATAACTTGTATAAAACTTTAGAAAGAATTAAAAACGATAAAAGAGCTGGCTTTTATTCTGGTGAAACTGCACAATTATTGTTAAATGAAATGAATCAAGGTAATGGAATATTTACTTTAGAAGATTTAGATAATTATAATTCTATATGGAGAGAACCAATAATAGGCAATTATAAAAATCATAAAATTATTTCAATGGGACCTCCATCTAGTGGTGGTATAGCATTAGTTCAAATGTTAGATGGAGCTGATAAATTAAATGTTTATAAATATGAACATAATTCTAAGGATTATATTCATTTGATAAGTGAAATTGAAAGTAGAGTTTATGCTGATAGAGTAACTTATTTAGGTGATCCTGACTTTTTTGAAGTTCCATCCAATATTTTAATTAGTGATCAATACCTACAAAACAAGTTCAGTACTATTGATTTAAATATAAAGACACCATCTTCAGAAATAAAAGAAGGTCAAATTACAATGAATGAAACAGAAGAAACTACACATTTCTCTATAGTTGATAAATTTGGAAATGCAGTATCTATTACAACTACTATCAACGGCTCTTATGGATCTAAAGTTGTAGTCGATGGGGCTGGTTTTTTACTTAATAATGAGATGGATGATTTCTCTATTAAGCCTGGTTTCCCTAATATGTTTGGTTTAACTGGCGGAGAAGCTAACGCAATTGAAGGGAATAAAAGAATGCTTTCATCAATGACTCCAACAATTATTGAAAAAGAGAATGAATTATTTATGGTTTTAGGCACACCTGGTGGATCTACTATAATTACTTCAGTATTTCAAACTATTCTAAATGTAATAGATTTTAATATGAATATACAAGAAGCTGTAGATTCGAAAAAGTTTCATCATCAATGGTCACCAGATGTTATAGTTATTGAGAAAAATACTATTAAAAATGACATTAAAGAAGATTTAATAAATATGGGTCATAAATTTAATGAAAGATCTTCTATAGGCAGAATGGACTGTATTTTGGTTAATGAATCTAGTAAACTTGAAGGTGGCGCTGACAAGAGAGGAGATGATATAGCTATTGGTTTTTAAAATTGAATTCACAAGATAATTTGTATTAAATATCGTAATTTGCAACCTTGATTTTTTAACAAATGAAGGATGTAATTTCTGTAAATGGAGCTCGAGTTCACAATCTTAAAAATATAGATATTGATATTCCAAGAAATAAGCTTGTTGTAATAACTGGTCTTTCTGGCAGTGGAAAATCATCACTAGCTTTTGATACTATATATGCTGAGGGTCAACGTAGATATATTGAAACTTTCTCAGCTTATGCAAGACAATTTATAGGGGGATTAGAAAGACCAGATGTAGATAAAATTGATGGTCTGTCTCCAGTTATTGCTATAGAACAAAAAACTACATCAAAAAACCCAAGATCAACTGTAGGTACTATTACAGAGTTGTATGACTATCTTAGGTTGTTTTATTCAAGAGTCGCAGATGCCTATAGTTATAATACTAATGAAAAAATGGTTAGTTATAGTGATGAAGAGATTATTAATTTAATTTTAGAAAACTATTTAAATAAAAAAATAACCATGCTCTCTCCAGTAATAAAGGGTAGAAAAGGGCACTACAGAGAGTTGTTTTCATCTATTCAAAAACAAGGTTTTCTAAAAGTAAGAATAGATGGGGAAATCACTGAATTAAGATCTAATATGAAGTTGGATCGTTATAAGATTCATGATATTGAGATTGTTATTGATAGAATTCAAGTTAAAAATGATGAACACTCTTTAAAAAGATTAAAAGACAGTATAATTACATCTATGTATCATGGTCAAAACTCATTAATAATTATTAATGAAGATGATCAAAATATAAGATATTTAAGTAAAAACTTAGTTTGTCCCACTACTGGTGTTTCATATGAAAAACCTGAACCTAATTCATTTTCATTTAATTCTCCAAGAGGAATGTGTAAAAAATGTAATGGTTTAGGAAATATTAATACCATCAATTTAAAAGCAGTTATTCCAGATTTTAGTGTTTCTATTTATGCTGGAGGAATTATTCCAATTGGAACATTTAAAAGTAATTGGATTTTTAAGCAACTAGAAACTATATCAAGCAAGTATGGTTTTGATTTAAAAGATCCTATTAATAAAATTCCTAAAACAGCTTTAGAAGTTATTTTAAAAGGAGGAAACGAATCTTTTTCAGTCGAATCTAAGACCTTAGGGTTGACAAGAAAATACCATATTGATTTTGAAGGAATTATACCATTTATTGAAGATCAATTTAATGACAATCATAGCGCAAGAATAAAGAGGTGGGCAAAGGGTTTTATGGATAATGTTGAATGTAAATCTTGTTTAGGTTCAAGACTTAATAAGGAGTCTAGGAACTTTTTTATTGAATCTAAAAGTATTAATGATTTAAGTAAAATGGATATTATTGAATTAAAAAAATGGTTTTCATTAATTAATTCTAAATTATCTGAAAGGAAACAGATAATTGCTTTAGAGATTGTTAAAGAAATAAATAAAAGGTTAGACTTTCTATTAAACGTAGGGCTAGATTATCTTTCTCTAAATAGACCTTCAAAATCTCTTTCTGGTGGAGAATCTCAAAGAATTAGATTAGCTACTCAGATAGGTTCTCAACTAGTCGGAGTTTTGTATATACTAGATGAACCTAGTATAGGTTTACATCAAAGAGATAATTCTAAATTAATTGACTCTCTAAAGAAATTAAGAGATTTAGGTAATTCTATTATAGTTGTTGAACACGATAAAGAAATAATGGAAAAATCTGACTATATAATCGACATAGGTCCTTATGCAGGAAAAAATGGAGGTCAAATAATTTTTCAAGGCACTTATTCAAATATGTTAAAGAATAACACAGTCACATCTGAGTATTTAAATGGAAATAAAAACATATCTATTCCCAAAAAAAGAAGAACGTCTTCTAAAAAAATAAAACTAACAGGGTGTACAGGCAATAATTTAAAAAATATTAATGTAGAATTTCCATTAGGAATAATGATAGGAGTTACTGGAGTTTCTGGAAGCGGAAAATCCACCTTAATCAATGAAACGTTATATCCGATTTTAAATAATTATTTTTTTAACGGAGTAAAAGAACCTCTACCCTATCTAAAAATTATCGGAATTGACAATGTAGATAAAGTCATAGAAATTAATCAATCTCCAATTGGAAGAACTCCTAGAAGTAATCCTGCAACTTACACTGGCTTATATAGTGACGTTAGAAATTTATTTACAATGACCCAAGAATCTTTAATTAGAGGATATAAGCCAGGAAGATTTAGTTTCAATGTTATAGGTGGAAGGTGCGAAACTTGTCAAGGTGCAGGTTTAAGAAAAATAGAAATGAATTTCCTTCCTGATGTTTATATAAATTGTGACGTTTGTCAAGGTAAAAGGTTTAATAGAGAAACGCTTGAAATTAGATACAAAGGGAAATCAATTTCTGATATTTTAAATATGACAATAAATGAAGGTTGTGATTTTTTTGAAAATTTTCCTAAAATTTTAAGAAAACTACAAACTCTAAAAGATGTAGGTTTAGGTTATGTGACATTAGGGCAACAATCCACAACTTTATCTGGAGGTGAAGCTCAAAGAATTAAATTGGCTAGTGAGCTTTCTAAAAAAGATACAGGAAACACTTTATATATCCTAGATGAGCCAACTACAGGTTTACATTTTGAGGACATAAAAGTTTTATTAGAAATGATTAATAAGCTTGTAGATAAAGGAAATACAGTTATTATTATAGAACATAATATGGATGTAATTAAGACTGTAGATCATGTTATAGAAATTGGACCAAATGGCGGGAAATATGGTGGAGAAATTATTTTTAAAGGAAAACCAGAAGATTTAATAAAAAACACAAAGAGTCCCACTGCAATGTATTTGAAAAAAGAATTAACTTAGTTAAATGCATAGAAAAAATTTAAAAGGTTGGAATGAAATAAAAACAAACGATTCTTGGTCGGTTTTTAAGATCATGGGTGAATTTGTTGATGGTTTTGAGAAACTTAGTAAAATAGGGCCTTGTGTCTCTATATTTGGATCTGCTAGAACCCAAAAGGATGATAAGTATTATAAATTAGCGACTGAAATAGCAGAGAAAATAGTTGAAATAGGCTTTGGTGTTATTACTGGTGGAGGACCTGGAATTATGGAAGCAGCTAATAAAGGAGCGAAATTAGCATTAGGCTCATCAGTTGGTCTAAATATAGACCTCCCTTTTGAACAGTCTGAGAATCCATACATAGACGATGATAAATCTTTAGACTTTGATTATTTTTTTGTTAGAAAAGTAATGTTTATGAAATATGCGCAAGCATTTGTAGTGATGCCAGGTGGTTTTGGGACTTTAGATGAACTTTTTGAAGCAATTACATTAATTCAGACTAAAAAAGCCGAAAAATTCCCTATTATTCTTGTAGGAAAATCATTTTGGGATGGATGTTTGAAATGGATCAAAAAAGAACTGTCTGTAAATCATAAATACATTTCAGAAAAAGAGTTAGAACTAATATCTGTTGTCGATGAAGCAGATGATGTTATAAAAATTCTCTCCAAATTTTATCTTAAAAAAAGAATAAAACCAAATTTTTAATTTTCTTATTAAATTGATTGTTTTATGACAAGGTATAGTTTTATAATTCTCTTATTATTTACAAGTATTTTATATTCTCAAAAAAACGAATATCTAATAAATGCTGAGTTTAATGTTCTAGAAAAATCGATCAATATACAGCAATCATTAAAGTTTAATAACAATACTGGAATAAACCTGAATGAGATTTTTATAAACGATTGGGCGAATTCTTATTCAAACGCAAATACTCCATTAGGAAAACGACTTTCTGAAGAATATTCGTTGAGCTTTCAAAGATCAACAAAAAATCAAAGAGGAAGAACTATTATCAATGAGATTTATAATGATGAAAACAAAGTATTAAGCTATCAAAGATTGCCATTAAATATTGATATAATAAAAATAAATTTAGATAAAACATTAAAACCTGGCGAATCAATTTATTTATACTTTAATTATCAAACAATTATTCCAGAAAGTGATTTTACTAAATATGGTATAAGTAAAGAAAATGATGTTAATATTCGAGACTGGTTTTTAACAGTATCAAAATTTGTAAATGGAACATGGTTAACCGAAAGCAATTTAGATTTAAATGATTTAAGTATAGATCCAAGTGAATTTAAATTTATAATATCATATCCTTTAGACTATGTGTTGGTTTCTAATTTACCCGTTTTAAGTAAATACAAAACTAATATTAGTAACATTTTTGAATCTAAAAAAGAAGTCAGAATGAACACAAGCATTCTAATGCAGAAAAACTCATTGTTTAAAGAATATAAAATTGGAGATAATATAGTAATTACAGATTTAGATAATTATATCATTAAACAAGACTCTCTTATTAATAATGTTATTGGTTACGTGGATCTAAAGCTAGGAGATAAATTAATGTTAAATAAATTAAAAGGAACCAACATTAATTTAGATTCAATTATAAACAAAACATTTAGTTATGTTGAAAGTAAATTAGGTGATTATCCATTTAAAAAAATTATTTTATCAAAACATAATCAATCTAGAAAACCTATTTATGGACTTAATAATATTCCTAATATAATCAACCCTTTTGACGAGTCCTTTTTGTTTGAATTTAATTTCTTAAAGCTTATTTTAACATCTTACTTAAGTGAAACTTTATCAATTCATAATAGAAAAAATTATTGGGAGAATGAAGGGGTTGTAACCTATTTAATGATAGATTATATAGAGAATTATTATCCAAATTTAAAATTAATTGGAAAATACTCAGAGTTGTCAATTATAAAAAATAGAATTTTTTCTAAATACAGTTTTAATGAGCAATATCGATTGTTTGAGAACATTATTTCAAGTAGGAACATCAATCAACCAGTATTAACATCTTTGGATTCTTTAACAAGAGTTAATCAAAAAATAATTAATCCTTACAAAACTGGCTTAGGATTCCAGATGTTAAGCCAATATTTAGGAAATGAATCTGTTGATTTGTCTATTAAAGAATATGTTAGGTTAAACAGTCTTAATAACATAAATTATGTGAGTTTTCAACAGTTATTTAAACTAAAAAATAATAGTTCAAAGTGGTTTTTCAATGATTATTTGAAAAGTAAATCAAAAGGAGATTATTCAATTAAAAAAATTAGTTCAAATAAATCATTAAGCACTTACAGAATTTCAAAATCTAATGAAATCATAAACTTTCCTACAAAATTATCTTTTACAGAAAACAATAAAATAATTGATGAAAAATGGTTAATGTTTAAAAATAATGATACGATTGTTTCATTTAAATACATTCCTAATACTTTTATAGAAATAAATAAAAACAAATTTGTTTCTGAAAAAAGTTATAAAAATAATATTACATCTTTTGATAAATTTAAAAAACCAATAAAATTTGTTTTATTTAATGATTTTGATAATCCTAAAAAAAATCAAATATATTATATGCCATTGGTAAACTATAATCTATATGATGGATTAATGCCTGGACTTCGTTTGTCAAATGCCACACCAATATTTAAACCCTTTACTTATAGGGTTTCACCATACTTTTCTTCAAAACAAAATAAGGTTTTAGGTAAATTAAATTTTAAATTCGTTAAATACCATACTAACAAAAAACTTTTTAGTAGTCAGTATTTTCTTGGTGCTTCTAATTTTCATTACAAAGATGATTTGTCATATACTACTTTCTTTCCTTCTTTAACATTAACTTTTAGAGAAAACGATTTAAGGTCAAATCGCAGACAATTTATTGATATAAGGTATGTAAGTGTTTATAGAGAAGAAAATGATAATCAAAAAGAAAATCCAAATTACAATATACTTAACGCTAGATATATTTTTACAAATAATACAGGAGAAAAAGGATTAACATTTAATACAAACCTTCAGTACAGTAAAGATTTTTTAAAAAACACTTTTACTTTAAAATTCAGAAAATACTATAAAAATAATCGACAATACAATATACGCTTGTTTTTAGGTAAATTTTTATATAATTCAACAGTTGATGACTATTATAGCTTTTCAACATACAGATCTAGAGATTATATGTATAATTATAATTTACTTGGAAGGTCAGAATCAACAGGGTTTTTTAGTCAGCAATATATTGGCTCCGAAGGTGCTTTAAAATCTAAAGTTAATCCAGATTATTCGAATGATATGTTACTTTCTATAAATACTGGAGTTACATTGTGGCAATGGGTTGAAGCTTATTATGATTATGCGATAGTAAAAAACAAAAATATTAAAACTAAATTTGTATATGATTCTGGAATTAGATTAAATTTATTAACTGATTATTTTGAATTATATTTTCCCTTTTACTCTAGCTTAGGGAATGAATTAAGTCAACCAAACTATTTGGAAAAAATTAGATTTAAAATATCTTTAAATCCAAGCACAATTTCAGGTTTGATTTCAAGAAGGTGGTTTTAATGTCTTAATAGGAAAAATCTTCTGTTTTTTGTAAATTCGCGTATCTTTTTAAAAATATGCAAGACAACTTAGATCTTAAAAAAGAGATATCTTTTGAATCTTTCCAAAAACAGATTTTAGAAGATTATAAAACGATTGTTTTAAGTCGTGAAGCTAGTCTATTAGGAAGAAGAGAGGTTTTAAGTGGGAAAGCAAAATTCGGAATATTTGGTGACGGAAAAGAATTGCCTCAAATTGCTATGGCTAAAGTTTTTCAAAATGGTGATTTTAGATCTGGATATTATAGAGATCAGACCTTTATGATGTCAATCAACGAATTAACACCAAAACAACTTTTCGCAGGTTTATACGCTAATACTGATATAAATGAAGAGCCTATGTCAGCTGGAAGACAAATGGGGGCTCATTTTAACACAGTAAGTTTAAATGAAGATGGAACATGGAAAGATCTTGTTAATCAAAAAAATTCAAGCTCTGATGTGTCTTGCACTGGAGCTCAAATGCCAAGATTATTAGGTTTAGCTCAGGCATCTAAATTATATAGAAAATTAAATTTTAAAAATTCTAATAAATTTTCTAAAAATGGAAATGAAATTGCTTGGGGAACTATAGGCAATGCTAGTACAAGCGAAGGTGTGTTTTTTGAAGTTTTAAATGCAGCTGGTGTTCATCAAGTTCCAATGGTAATAAGTATATGGGATGATGATTATGGTATTTCCGTAGAGAACAAAGATCAAACCATAAAACAAAGTATTTCTGAAGCTTTATTAGGTTTTAAAAGAACTGATAAAGAAACAGGTTTTGAAATCCTTGTTGTTAATGGCTGGGATTATCCAGCATTAATCAATACTTACCAAAAGGCTAATGATATTGCAAGAGATCACCATGTTCCGGTCATAATACATGTTAAAGAGCTTACACAACCATTAGGTCATTCAACTTCAGGTTCACATGAAAGGTATAAATCTAAAGGTCGACTTGCATGGGAAAAAGAAAATGATTGTAATTTAAAAATGAGAAAATGGATTCTTGACAATGGTATTTCTAATGAATTATCACTTTTAGAAATTGAAAAATCATGCAAACAAGATGTGAAAATTGCAAAATCTGAAGCATGGAAAATTTATTTAGATCCTATCATTAATGATAGAATAAAACTAATAGGTTATTTGAACAAAATATGCTTTGATTTTCCAAATTCAGATCTTCAAAATTCAATTTTAGAATTAGATAACGTAAAGGAACCAAATAACAAAGATTTATTATCTATAGCTAGAAAGTTCCTGAGATTATTAAGAAGATCAAATAATAATAATATTGAGGTATTAAAGATATGGGTTAAAGAATTCTCTCAACAACAAAAAGAAAAATACAATTCAAAACTATATAACGAATATTCTTCAAATTATAGTAATGTTAAGGAAGTAAAACCATTGTATAATGAATCTAAAAAGATTGATGGACGTTTGATAATTAGAAATAATTTTGATAAGTTATTAAAAAAATATGATAACCTTTTGATTTTTGGGGAAGATAGTGGTAAGATAGGAGATGTAAATCAAGGTCTTGAAGGGTTGCAAGATATTCATGGAGTTGATAGAGTTTCAGACAGAGGAATTAGAGAAGCCTCAATTATAGGTGAAGGAATCGGTTTAGCTTTGAGAGGATTTCGTCCAATTGCTGAAATTCAATACTTAGATTACTTGTTATACGGTCTTCAGATTCTAAGTGATGATTTAGCGACTCTACATTATAGAACATTTGGAAGGCAAATAGCCCCACTAATAATTAGGACTAGAGGGCATCGTCTTGAAGGAATATGGCACTCAGGATCTCCAATGGGTTCCTTATTGTCTTCCCTAAGAGGAATATTGATTTTAGTGCCAAGGAATATGGTACAAGCAAGCGGAATGTACAACACACTTCTTAAATGTCAAGATCCTGCTGTAATAATTGAATCTCTTAACGGATATAGATTAAAAGAAACAGAGCCATTAAATCTTTCAGAATTTACAATTCCTCTTGGAGTTATTGAAAAGCTTAATACGGGAACTGATATAACAATTGTTTCTTATGGTTCAACTTTAAGGTTAGTAGAAAGAGCTACTATAGAATTAGAATCTTTAGAAATTAGTTGTGAAGTTATAGATGTGCAAACTTTAATACCATTTGATAAGAACAAAGACATTTTAGAGAGTGTAAAAAAAACAAACAAGTTGTTAATTGTTGATGAAGATGTTCCTGGTGGAGCTTCTTCATACATACTACAAAAAGTATTGCAAGAACAAGATGCTTTTAAATACCTTGACAGTAAACCTATAACTTTGACATCAAAGTCACATAGGCCAGCATATGGAACAGATGGAGATTATTTTTCAAAACCATCAGTTGATGATATAATTGAAACTACTTATGAAATAATGAATGAGTACAATCCTAATAAATATCCTAAAATAAACTAATTCATTATTTGAATTAAAAGTTGCCTCAAAATATCTTTTTCAGAAGAATTACTCCTCCCCGCTCCTTTACTTTTTAAATCACAATCTTTGATCAAACTAATTATTGTACTTATTTTTTTCATTGAATATACTTTAGATGCAGCAAAATAGTCTTTCACGAAAAATTTATTAATTCCCAGAATAGATGAAACATTATTTTCGGACTTATTGCTCAAGCTATGAAGTTGGAAAATTTGAATAAAATAGTTGAATAACGACGATAAAGTTAACTGTATAGGATATTGCTTAGAATTAGATGAAAAATAAGAACTAATTACTAAAGCTTTTGTTAAGTTCCCTGAACCAATAGCATTTCTTAGTTCAAAAATATTATAATCTTTACTTATTCCAATATTGTCTTGGATGTGCAGAGGAGAAATCTCTACATCTTTATTAGAACAAATTATTTTAAGCTTTTTTAACTGATTAGTGATTTTATTTAAATCATTTCCTAAATAATCAACTAACATGTGGCAAGCTTTTAGACTGATTGAATAATTGTCAAATTTTAAATAATTACTAATCCATTCAGCAACTTTATTCTCATAAAGCTTCTTGCAATCTAAAATAACACCAAATTTTTGTACACTTTTAAATAATTTTTTTCTTCTATCTAGAGTTTTATTTCTAAAATTAAATATCAAAACTGTACTCAACATAGGGTTTAACATGTAGTTAGAAAGTTGTTCGATTTTTCTTGATAAATCTTGACCTTCTTTAACTATTATTACTTGGTATTTACTCATCATTGGATATCTCTTACAACATGAGATAATTTCATCTATAGATGTTTCTTTTCCATATAGAACTGTTTGATTAAAACTTTTTTCCTCTTCTTTTAATATGCTGTTTTCAAGTAAATCCGAAATTAAATCTATATAATAGGTTTCTTCTCCCATTAAAAAATATATAGGAGAGTAATTTTTATTCTTTATTTTAGATATTGTGCTATTAATTTCTTGTAAATTCATTAATAGTAAATAAGTATGTTAAAACTAAATTTTCCAGTCTTTGAATTTAAGCTAAAAATGAGAGATAATAAAACTTTTATCTTTGACATTTTAAGAAAAAATTTTTTTTTATTGACGCCAGAAGAATGGGTCAGACAACATGTTATTCATTTTTTAGTTTCAACACAAGATGTTTCTGCAAACCTTATTGGAATTGAAAAAAAAATTATGATCAATAAAATGACTAAAAGATTTGATTTAGTTGTTTTTAATAATAAAGGAAATCCAATATTACTTATTGAATGTAAAGCACCATCTATTAAAGTTGATAAAAAAGTTTTTGATCAAACAGCTATTTATAACAAACAATTAAATTCAGAATTCCTTATGATTACAAATGGTTTATCACATCTTTACTTTAAATGTAATAATAATTCTAAAAGCTATACTTTTATAAAAGATTTTCCACTTTGATGAAGATAGCTGTAGTAATACTAAACTGGAATGGATTTAAACTTTTAAAAGAGTTTTTACCAAGTGTTGTGAATCATTCTGGTGATAACCCAATATATATAATTGATAATAATTCTGATGACAGTTCTGTTGATTTTATCAAAAGAACCTATCCGAATATAAATATTATTATAAATACTGAAAATTACGGTTATGCTAAAGGGTATAATAAGGGTTTAAAGCAAGTTAAAGAGAAAGTTTATTGTTTGTTAAACAATGATGTTGAGGTTTCTTCAGGATGGCTAAATCCAATTGAAAGAGAATTCAAATATGATAAACATTTAGTTGTTGTTCAACCTAAGATCTTAGATTATAAGAATAAAGAAAAATTTGAATATGCTGGAGCTGCAGGTGGATTTATAGACTTTTATGGTTACCCCTATTGTAGAGGAAGAATTTTTGATACAATTGAAGAGGACTATGGACAATACGATCAAGATATTGATGTTTTTTGGGCTTCAGGAGCATGTTTTTTTATTAAAAGAGAAGTTTTTGAGGAATTAAAAGGATTTGATGAAAATTTTTATAGTCACATGGAAGAAATAGATCTTTGTTGGAGAATAACAAATTTTAATCCAAATTTAAAGAAAAGATTTATTTATAAAAGTGTTGTTTATCATTTAGGAGGAGGATCACTAAGTTATAAAGATCCTAATAAACTTTATTATAATATTAGGAATCATAATTATATGATAATTAAAAACACTAATACATCTAAATCATCTTATTTCTTTGGTTCATCAAAATTGGATGTAATAAGACGGTTTAATTTATTGTTATTATTATATTATTTCATCAATTTTAGATTTAAATTTATACCAATATTTTTAAAATTATGGAGATCTTTAGATTTCGCTAAATCAAAACAGGAATATTTTTTATTACAAAAAAACAATAATACAACTAAACATTACGTTATTAAGTCAATTATATACAACTATTTGATTCTTAAAAAAAGAAAATATTCAGAGTTAAATAAGAGTTAAATTAACTAAAGAATATAAAAATTTTACTAAATTTGAATTTTAATTATTTAAACCCTAAACATGAAAAAAATCTTTTTATTGATACTTACAGTATCTTTTATGCTACCATCTTGTATTTCTCAAAAGAAATACGCCGCCTTGGAAGCTGTTAATCAGCAAAGTAAAGATTTGCTAAATTCTGCTACTTTAAAGCTTAACACTTGTATTGATGACAAAGTTACTGCTGAAGCGGATCTTAAGTCTCTTAAAGAACAGGTTACTTTTTTAAAAAATAATAATGAAGATCTGATAAATAACATGGGTAACCTTACTACTTTATCTCAAAAAGGTGCTGAAAATTTAGAAAAATCTTTAGAGAGTATGAAGGAGAAAGATTTAAAAATAACAGTTATGCGAGATGCTGTTACAAGAAGAGATTCTGTAACTTTAGCTTTAGTTACTAGTTTAAAAGGAAATTTCATAGATTTTAATGATAAGGACATTGAGGTAAATGTTGAAAAAGGAGTAGTATTTATATCTATTTCTGATAAATTATTATTTAATAGCGGAAGTTATGTTGTTTCTGAACGAGCTAAAGAAGTTCTTGGAAAAGTTGCTAAAGTAGTTTTAGATAAACCAGAAATTGAATTTCTTGTTGAAGGTCATACTGATAATCAATCAATTCAAAATGAAGCATTGATCGATAATTGGGATTTAAGTGTTAAACGTGCTACATCAGTAGTAAGAGTTTTACAAAATGATTTTGGAGTTCAGCCAGAAAGAATGACAGCTGCAGGTAGAAGTTTTTACGTTCCTATTGCTGATAATGATACTGCTGAAAATAGATCTAAAAATAGAAGAACAAGAATTGTAGTTCTTCCTAAGCTTGACCAATTCTATGAATTGATAGAACAAGGGATGAAGGGCGGATCTAATTAAAATAAAAAATTTAGTATATTAAAAAAGATACACTTTATTAAGGTGTGTCTTTTTTGTATAAATCTTTTAAGTCTAAATATTTCTTTTAAGCTATTAAATAGACCATATTTGCACACTTAATTAAAAAAATGGGTAATTTCAAAGATTTAGGAGTAAATAAAGGGCTATTAATGGCCATTGAAGAAATAGGATTTACTGAACCAACGGCAGTTCAAGAGCAAACAATTCCATATTTACTAAAAGGAAAAAAAGATTTAATAGCATTAGCACAAACTGGAACAGGAAAAACTGCTGCCTTTGGACTTCCATGTATACAACAGGTAGACCCAAAAATAAAAGATGTTCAAACTATTATACTCTGCCCTACTCGTGAATTATGTATTCAGATATCTAAAGATTTATTGAAATTTGCAAAACATTTAGATTACGTTAAGATTGTAGCTGTGTATGGAGGGACAAGTATTGATAATCAAATAAAATCTATAAAAAGAGGTGTTCAAATCGTAGTAGGAACACCAGGAAGAACTAAAGATTTAATCAAAAGAAGAGTTTTAAAACTAGATATAGTTAATAAAGTTGTCTTGGATGAAGCTGATGAAATGCTAAGTATGGGCTTCAAAGAAGATCTAAGTTATATACTGGACACTACGTCTAAAAATAGACAAACCATGTTATTTTCAGCAACAATGTCTAGAGAAGTTAGATCTATTTCTAAAAAATTCATGAAAGATGCGGAAGAAATTACCGTAGAAAAATTAAACTCTGGAGCTAAAAATGTTGAACATCATGTTTATAATGTAAACTCTAGAGATAAATATGATACATTAAAAAGGATTGCTGATTTTAATCCAGATATCTATGGAATTGTTTTTTGTAGAACTAGAAGGGAAACTCAAGACATCGCAAATAAGTTCATGAATGACGGTTATAATGCTGATGCTATTCATGGAGAGTTATCTCAAGGTCAAAGAGATGAAGTAATGTCCAAGTTTAGAGATAAGTCTTTACAAATTTTAATAGCGACTGATGTAGCAGCAAGAGGACTTGATGTTGATAGTTTGACACATGTAATCAACTACTCTCTTCCTGATGATCCTGAAGTTTATACTCATAGAAGTGGTCGTACAGGAAGAGCAGGTAAAAATGGTATTTCAATAGCTATTTCAAATTCTAGAGAAGGAAGAAAATTAAAATCAATTGAAAATAAATCTCAAATTAACTTTATTAGACAAGAGGTTCCCTCAGGTAAAGAAATATGTTCAAAGCAACTTCTTAAATTAATTGAAAAAATTCAAAAAGTAAAAGTGGATGAAAAGCAAATTGAGCCTTTTTTACCAGATATCTATTCAAAACTAGAATTATTATCTAGGGAAGATTTAATAAAACACTTCGTTTCAGCAGAATTTAATAAATTTTTAGATTATTATAATAAATCTAAAGATGTAAAAAGTGAAAGCAAGAGTGATAGAAGAAGTGATGACAGGAAACCTTTTAGAGAGAGATCTAAAAGCAATAACGACTTATCTAATTTATCAATTAATATTGGAAGAACTAATGGAGTTACGCCTATTGAATTAATTTCATTAATAAATAGAATAATAAAATCTAATGAAATTGAAATTGGAGCTATCGACATTAGAGAGTCTTATAGTGTTTTTGAAATTGATGTTAAAGCTGAAAATGACCTTATAAAAAAGGGACCAAAAATAGATTTTAACGGTGTAAGTTTAGATATAAAAAAATCTAAAGAAAAAATTGAAAGAAAATTTCAAAGGGATAAAAAGAATAAATCTAACTTTAAAAGTAAAAGAAGCTATGGTGGATCACAAAGAGATTTTAAAGGTAGATCAGATAGAAGAAGTAAAAGTAAAGGTAGATACAATAACTAATTTGATATTATTTCGTATTTAGCAAATTTTAATAATATTTTTTTTACTCCACTAGTATCAAATTCAACTTCTGCTTTTTTATCAAATTTCACGCCTTCAGTTTCAATTACTTTACCTTTACCAAATCTATTATGAATAATATAGTCACCTATTTTTAAATCTTTAAAACCTTCTATACTTCCTGAAATATTATCTGTAACATGCTTCTTTTTACCTAAAGCTTTAAGATTGCTTTTTTTCTCTGGTTTTTTAAACCTTAATGAATTTGAAGAACTGCTAGATTGAAACAATGATTTAGATTTTGAAAAATTATGATTAATATAATTACTATCTATTTCATTAATAAATCTACTAGGTTCACAGTCATTTAATTTACCCCACCTATATCTAGTTTTTGCGTATGTAAGAGTTATTTTTTTTTCAGCTCTAGTTAAAGCGACATAAAATAATCTTCTTTCTTCTTCTAAATCAGACCTTGTAGTCGAACTTAAAGCTGATGGAAAAAGATCTTCTTCCAACCCTACTATATAAACATGAGAAAACTCTAATCCTTTAGCAAGGTGAATGGTCATTAATGAAACTTTTTTTTGTGTTTCATTTTTATCTTTGTCTAATTCAGAAATTAATGCAACATCTTCTAAAAACTCACTTAAAGAACCCTCTGAATTTATAACATCCTCTTGGCCTTCAATAAAATCTTTAACCGCATTTAATAACTCTTCTATGTTTTCTATTCTACTTACAGACTCTGGTGTTCCTTCAGCTTTTAAAAGATTAATTACACCAATTCTTTTCAAAACTTCGTCAATAATTTCTAAAGCATTTAAACTATTGTTTCTAAGTTGTAAGGTTTTTATTAGGTTCAAAAAATCAATTAGCTTAGTCTTTGTTCCGTTATTGATATTTATATCGATAGTTTCTATTAACTCAAGAGTTTTAAATAGGCTAATGTTTTTTTCATTTGAATAGATAAGAAGTTTATCTATAGTTGTCTGACCTATTCCTCTTGCTGGATAATTAAGAATTCTTTTAAAACTCTCTTCATCGTTAGAATTAATAATAACTCTTAAGTATGCAAGAATATCTTTAATTTCTTTTCTTTGATAAAACGAGAGTCCACCATAAATTTGATATGAAATATTCTTTCTTCTTAAGGCATCTTCAATAGATCTAGATTGAGCATTTGTTCTATACAATACAGCAAATGAATCGTTGTCTAATCTTAAATTATTTTTATTTTCAAATATTGAAGAAGCAACATACCTTCCTTCTTCAGCATCAGTGATTGATTGATTGATTTCTATTTTATCTCCATGTTCGTTATCTGTCCATACATTCTTATCTAATTTATTGATATTGTTTTTTATAACTGAATTTGCTGCATTAACAATATTTTGTGTTGAACGATAATTTTGTTCTAAACGGTAAACGGCTGAGTTTAAATAATCCTTTTGAAAACTTAGAATATTCTCAATATTAGCTCCTCTAAAACCATAGATGCTTTGAGCATCATCTCCTACTACGCATAAATTTTCATATCGATCAGCTAAAGCCTTTATTATTAAATATTGAGAGTGATTAGTATCTTGATATTCATCTACATGAATATATTTAAATCTTTCTTGATATTTAGCTAATACTTCTGGAAACCTATTTAGCAATTCGTTGGTTTTTAACATTAGATCATCAAAATCCATAGCAGAAGCCTTAAAACATCTATTAACATAAGTTTGGTAGACTTTTCCAAACATAGGTCTTCTAGACTCATTATCTTGCTGTATTAACTCTTGATTATTTAAATACGCTTTAATCGTAACTAAATTATTTTTCAAAGAAGAAATTCTATTTCTAATATTTCTATACTTATAGAGGTCTTTATCTAATTTCAATTCCTTGATAATTGTAGCTATCAACCTTTCTGAATCTTGAGTATCGTAAATGGTAAAATTTGATGAATATCCCAATAGTTCAGCTTCTGACCTTAGTATTCTTGCAAAAATTGAATGAAAAGTACCCATCCATAAATTTTTTGATTTTTCTTCACCAACAATTAATGAAATTCTAGATTTCATTTCCCTGGCTGCCTTATTAGTAAAAGTTAATGCAAGAATAGAAAAAGGATCTACGCCCATCTCCATCAAATATGCTATTCTATAAGTTAAAACTCTGGTCTTTCCTGAACCAGCACCTGCAATTACCATTATTGGCCCATTCTTATGAACAGTAGGGAGTTTTTGAGATTCGTTTAATTGACTTAGGTAGTCTTTCAATTCTATTTAAATTAAGTTTATCTAGAGAATTTTTCTAGTTTTTTTTACCTTATAAAGTTAATAAATTATATTAGTGTTGTGAAAGAAAACTATTTAATTACACCTATTGATTATTTAAAAGGAGTTGGTCCAAATAGAGCAGATTTAATTAAATCTGAATTAAAAATTTTCACATATAATGATTTATTAAATTTTTTCCCATTTAGATATATCGATAAAAGTAAATACCATAAGATAAATGAACTTGAAAACAATAATTCTGAAGTTCAAATTATTGGGAAATTTATTAATTTAAAATTTTCTAATAATTTTAAAGCCAAAAGATTAATTGGGGTTTTTAGTGATGGAAATCATGAAATAGAAGTAGTTTGGTTTAGAGCTGTAAAATGGATTGAAAAATCAATTAAACTCAATAATGATTATGTTCTTTATGGAAAAGTAAATTGGTTTAATAACAAGCCTTCATTAGTTCACCCTGAAACTGAACTTTTAGAGAAACATAAGAAATCTATTAAAAGTAGTTTATTACCAATATATAGTTCAACTGAAACATTATCAACTAGAGGAGTTACAAACAAATTAATTAGAGAATTTATTTCAAATATTTTTGAAAAATCTTCAAAAAAATTTAAGGAAAGTTTAAATCAAAATATAAATGAAAAGTATGGAATGATAACTAAGTATGAAGCTCTTTACAATGTGCATTTCCCAATTAGTCAAGCGCTTTTAAGTAAAGCGCTTTTTAGACTCAAATATGAAGAATTTTTTTATATCCAATTACAGTTTTTATTTAAAAATATTTATAATAAAAGTAGATTCAAAGGTTTTAATTTTTCAAAAGTTGGGAATAATTTTAATTCATTTTATAATGATCATTTAGAATTTAAACTTACAAGTGCTCAAAAGAGAGTGATTAAAGATATTAGAAAAGATTTTTCATCAAATGCTCAGATGAATAGACTTCTTCAAGGAGATGTAGGGTCAGGAAAAACTATCGTTGCCATATTATCATCATTAATAGCTATTGATAATGATTTTCAAACATGTTTGATTGCACCTACTGAAATTTTAGCCCAACAGCATTTTATTAGCATTAACGAGTCTTTATCTAAAATAGATTTAAATGTTAGGATTTTAACAGGTTCAACTTCCAAAAAAGAAAGAGTCATTCTATTTGAAGAATTAAAAAATGGTGTTGTAGATATATTAATAGGAACTCATGCGGTACTAGAAAATAATGTGATTTTTAAAAATTTAGGATTCGCTATTATAGATGAACAGCATAGGTTTGGAGTTGCACAAAGATCTAAATTGTGGAAAAAAAACTTAACTCCTCCTCATATATTGGTAATGACAGCTACTCCTATTCCTAGAACCTTAGCAATGAGTGTATATGGAGATTTAGATATTTCAATTATTGATGAACTTCCACCAGGTAGAAAACTTGTTAAAACTGTTCACCGAACAGATAGAAACAGGTTGGAAGTGTTTAAATTTATTCGCAATGAAATATCAAAAGGTAGGCAAGTTTATATTGTTTATCCATTAATTGAAGAATCTAAAACAATGGATTACAAAGATTTAATGGATGGTTATGAAAGTATAGTTAGGGATTTTCCGATTGAAAATTATCAAATAAGTATTTTACATGGGAGAATGAAGCCAAATGATAAAGCAACTGAAATGGAACGTTTTAAAAATGGTGAAACTCAAATTATGGTATCAACAACAGTAATTGAAGTTGGAGTAAATATTCCTAATGCATCAGTGATGATAATTGAGAGTTCAGAACGTTTTGGCTTATCTCAATTACACCAGTTAAGAGGACGTGTTGGTAGAGGATCTGAAAGTAGCTTTTGCATTTTAATGAGTAAAAATAAACTTAGCAACGAGGCTAGAACAAGAATTAAAACAATGACCAGTACTAATGATGGTTTTAAAATATCTGAAGTTGACATGAAATTAAGAGGTCCTGGAAATTTATTAGGTACTCAACAAAGTGGATTGTTAAACTTTAAAATCGCAGACATTATTAAGGATAAAGATATATTAGAGTTCTCTAGAGCAGATGCTAAAGAGCTTTTAAGTTCAGATCCTGAGTTGAAAAATAATAAAGAAATTAAGTGCGAATACAACCTTTTAAATAAGAATAGTGATTTTTGGAAACACATAAGCTAATTGTTTAATAAAAATTTAAAATAAAACTTCTTAATTGTATCTTTACCATAAATTATAATAACAATGAACATATCCTTTAATTGGCTCAAAGAGTTTTTAAATATTGATATTGATATTGAAGAAGTTTCTAATATATTAACTGATATAGGTTTAGAGGTTGAAGGGATTGATGATTTTCAAGAGATTAAAGGTGGATTTAAAGGTTTGTTAGTAGGAGAAGTAGTTTCGTGCATTAAACATCCAAACGCTGATAGATTAAAGCTAACTACTGTAAATATTGGTGAAGAATCTTTACTTCAAATTGTATGTGGAGCCCCCAATGTAAAAGAGGGTTTAATTGTTGTAATAGCTACTGTAGGGACAACTTTATATCCACTTAAGGGAAATGAGTTTAAAATTAATAAGAGTAAAATTAGAGGAGAGTTAAGTCAAGGTATGATTTGCGCTGAAGATGAAATAGGTATTGGAAAAGCGCACGATGGAATTATAGTTTTAGATAAGAAACATAAACCAGGTACCAAAGTTTTTGAAATATTTGATAATTATTCAGATTCAATTTTTAATATTGGTTTGACTCCAAACAGATCAGATGCAATGAGTCATCATGGTGTAGCTAGAGATTTAAGAGCTGCTTTAATGCATAAAGGACTAAAAACTGAATTACTAACACCATCAGTTTCAAATTTTCATATCAATTCCAGAACAAAAAAAATAAACATTAAAATTTCAAATCAGAGTTTATGTCAAAGGTTTTCAGGAGTATGCATAGAAAATATTAAAGTCGAAAGTTCTCCAAAATGGCTGCAAAATAAATTAAAATCTATTGGCCTATCCCCTGTTAATAATGTGGTAGACATTACAAATTATATTTTACATGAAGTAGGTCAACCATTACATGCATATGATCTTGAAAAAATAAAATCTAATACTATTGAAGTTAAAACCTTAAAAGAAGATACGGTTTTTACAACATTAGATGGATTAGAAAGAAAATTAAACGAAACAGATTTAATGGTTTGCGATAAAAACAAACCAATGTGCATCGCAGGAGTTTACGGGGGGGATTATCATGGTGTTTCTAACGAAACAAAATCTATATTTTTAGAAAGTGCATACTTTAACCCGGTAAGTATTAGAAAAACTGCAAAAGCTCACTCAATAAACAGTGATGCTTCTTTTAGGTTTGAGAGGGGAGTAAATATCGAATTAGTCGAGTATGCTTTAAAACGGGCAGCAATATTAATATGTGAGTTTTGTGGCGGAAAAATTTGTAGTGATTTAATTGATGAATATCCTAAAAAAACTGAAAGTAAATCAATACTACTTAATTTTGAAAAAACTAATAAGCTAATTGGTCAAGAAATACCTACAGAAGAAATTAAGTCTATTCTAACATCTTTAGATTTTAAAATTAATAATATAACTGAAACTGGCGTAGGAATTACTGTACCATCTTATAGATATGATGTAACTAGGGAATGTGATGTTGTAGAAGAAATTTTAAGAATTTATGGATTCAATGAAATTAATTTATCAAATAAATTATCTATTTCTTTAAATACAATAGATCAAAACAAACATTTTAAAACAGAAAGTATAATCTCAAGCTATTTGAACTCATTAGGCTTCAATGAAATAATGAATAATTCTTTAACTAATAATGAATTAGATATTGAAAAAAGAAAAAGCGTCAAAATAATAAACTCTATTAGCTCAGATGTTTCACAATTAAGAACTTCTTTATTAGAATCTTCTTTAAAAACATTAAAATATAATTTAAATAGAAAAAACAGTAATACAAATTTTTATGAATTTGGTAAAATTTACGAAAATACTTTAGAAAACAACAAAGAATCAAGAAGATTAGGAATTTTATTTTCAGGAAATATTATCGAAAAAACCTGGAATAGTGATGTTGTAAAAGCTGAGTTTTACACTTTAAAAAATATTGTTTTAAATATATTCAAAAGACTTTCGATTAATGTTAGTGAAAAAACAATGAATTTTGAAGGTCTTGAAAATGTATTAGGAATGTTTAAAAATGATAAAAGAATAGCTATTTTAGGAGAGATTACGAAAGAGTATAAGTCAATAATAGGAATTAATCAAGATGTATATTATGCTTCAATTGATATAGATTTATTACTCAACAATCTAACAAGTGAATTACATAAATACATAAATATTTCAAAATTTCCGTCGGTTAATAGGGAGTTGAATTTTTTATTTAATAACGACATACAGTATAGCGAGATTGAAATCTTATTATTTCAAAACTCTAAAATCAAAAAACTTATAAGCATGAGTTTGTCTGACGTTTACATTGATAAAAAACTTCCTGAAGGAAAAAAATCATATACTTTAAGTTTTCGTTTAATGGACAATGAAAAAACACTAACTGAAAAAGAAATTCAATCTACAATGAATAAAATTCAAAACATAATTGAAAATAAATTTATTGCGACACTTCGATCTTAGGAAATCTAGAGAAAATGGCTAGTGATAATTATATAAAAATTTTTCAAGGTTCTTTTATTGAATCTAATAGGTTGGTTGTTGAACTTAAAAATATCAATATATCCCCTATTATTAAGAATGAAATGGAATCAGCAAGACTAGCAGGATTTGGTTCAGCTAACCTAAATTCAATATGTCTTTATGTATTTAAAGATGAAGTAAGAAAAACTAATGACTTACTAATTAAATTACGAATACAACTTATTTCTTAATTCTTGAATTTTAGAATCTTTAACATAAGAATCAAAGGATGCTAACCTATCAATTATACCATTAGGAGTGATTTCAATAACCCTATTGCCTACAGATTGCGCAAATTCATAATCATGGGTTGTAATTATTACATTCCCTTTGAATTTCTTAATTGAATTGTTTAAAGCTGTAATTGATTCTAAATCCAAATGACTTGTCGGCTCATCAAACATCAATACATTTGATCTAAGCATCATCATTCTAGATAGCATACACCTTACTTTTTCACCACCAGATAAGACATCACAAGTTTTTAAAGCTTCTTCTCCACTAAAAATCATTTTACCTAAAAATCCTCTAATGAAAACTTCTTCTCTTTCCTCATCATTTTTGGCCCATTGTCTTAACCAATCAACTAATGAAGTTTTTTCTTTAAAAAATGAGCTATTATCTAGTGGTAAATAAGATTGAGATGTTGTAATTCCCCAATCAAATCTTCCGCTACTTGGTTTTAAATTATTATTTAAAATCTCGTAAAGTGCAGTTGTAGCTCTAGTATCTTTCGAATAAAGAACAACTTTATCCCCTTTGTTTAAATTAAAACTTATGTTTTTAAAAAGTACGCTAGATGAGTCTGAAAAACTTAAATTTTCAAGACTTAATATCTGATCACCAGCTTCTCGCTCAGAATTATATATAATTGCAGGATACCTCCTAGATGAAGGCTTAATATCCTCTATGTTTAAATTATCTAGCATTTTCTTTCTGGAAGTAGCTTGTTTAGACTTTGAAGCATTAGCACTAAAACGAGAGATAAAATCTTCTAATTCTTTCTTTTTTTCTTCAGCTTTTCTATTTTGTTGTGTTTTTTGTCTTAATGCTAACTGGCTGGATTCATACCAAAAAGTATAATTTCCAGAAAAATGATTTATTTTTCCAAAGTCTATATCAGAAATATGTGTGCATACTGAATCTAAAAAATGTCGATCGTGAGAAACTATAATTACTGTATTATCATAATTAGCAATAAAGTTTTCTAACCATGTAATTGTATCGAAATCTAAATCATTTGTAGGCTCATCCATAATAAGTACATCTGGACTTCCAAATAAAGCTTGGGCAAGTAAAACCTTAACTTTTTGAATACCATCAAGTTCTGCCATGGTCTTATAATGTAATTCTTCCTTTATGTCTAAATTTGATAATAATGCTGCAGCTGAACTTTCAGCATTCCATCCATCCATTTCCTCATATTTTAACTGTAAAACTCCTACCCTATCACTATCCTTATCTGAAAAATCTGGTTTTGAATAAATTTCATCCATTTCTTTTTTAAGATTGAAAAGACTTTTATTACCCATAATAACGGTTTCTAAAACTTGTTTGGAATCAAAAGCAAAATGATCTTGTTCTAAAACCGACAATCTTTTTCCAGGCTCTAAATGAATATTTCCAGAATTTGGTTCAATTAATTTAGATAAAATTTTCAAAAAAGTAGATTTCCCTGCTCCATTAGCACCTATTATTCCATAACAATTACCTTTTAAAAAAGCTGTATTAACATCGTCAAACAAAACTCTTTTACCAAATTGAACTGAAAGATTTGAAACACTTAACATATTTTTTTAATTAAGGTGGTAAATTTAACAAAATCAAGGTTATGATTATTCTATATTTAGAATAATTTTAATACATTCATTTTAACAAAAAGTTTTGAAAAAAATACTATTAATAATATTACTACTAACTATCTCATGTTCCGATAAAGAGATAACATATATAGGTGGGAAGATTTTAAAAAAAACTAGCGATGAAATTTCTATTTTAAAAGATGAAAAACTAATAAAAAAAATAGCGATTAATGAAAATGGAGAGTTTTTTTCAAAATTAGATAGTATAAATGATGGTTTATATAATTTTATTCACCCTCCAGAGTTTCAATATTTAATATTTGAAAAGGGAGATAGTATAGTTCTAAGGCTAGATGTTTTAGATTTTGACGAATCTTTAGTCTTTACGGGAAAAGGATCTTCTAAGAACAACTACTTAATAGATGTTTTCCTTAAACACGAAGAGGAAAATGATTTTATAAAATCAAAATTTAAGTCAAACGATATGAATTTTATTAAAACAATTGACTCCTTAATTAATATAAAAATTATTGAATTTTCTAAATTTAAAAAATTTAATAAAACCAATCAATCAACTGAACTAATTTTAGAATATGCAATAAAATTACCGATTTATTCAAATGTTGAGTATTTTATTTCAAATTTTAGTTCTTCTATAAAATCTAGCGATATTTATAAGTATAGAGAAGATGTTGATTTAAATCTTGAAACTTTTTCTCACTTTAAACCCTACTTAGATTACATAATTTCAAGAACAATCAATCATTCTAATCAAAATGTTAATACTGATTCTCATAATTCATTAAATTATAATTTAAAAAGATTAGAGTTTGTTAATAGAAATATAACTCATCCAATAATTAAAACAAAAATCTATAGATATATAGGATTTGAATATTTGTTAAAAGAATCAGAACTGATGAATATTAACACATTTCTAAATAAATTCTTAGAATATTCTAATAATACATCTACTAACAAAGAAATTAATGAGTTATACAATAATATTTTTTCACTTCAAGTTAATAACAATATTCCTCAAGTAAATTTAGTTAACGAAAAAAGTGTAGTAAAAGATATAGCTGATTTCTATAATGATAAACCTATTGTTTATGTTTTTTGGTCTTACGATCAAAACTCACATCAAATTACTCTTTTTAATAGAATAAACAAAATATTAAATTCAAACTCAAATTATAATATTCATACAATTAATATAAATGATGATAATTTTAAATGGAAAAAAATAATCAACTTACTTAAAAAAAGAAAAAACTTACATCATTTTAGATCAGTTGATTTTGATGATATGAGCAAAAAAATGATACTCAACAATTTAAATAAAGTTATAATAACTAATAAAAATGGTAAAATAAAAAAAATTTTAAACGTTACTGAACTTGAGAAACTTTTTAATACAAATTAATTACCTTTTCTGAAATCTGTAAGGAATTTTTCTAAACCAATGTCTGTTAAAGGATGCTTAATAAGACCTTTAATTGAAGAAAGAGGTCCTGTCATTACATCAGCACCTATCTTAGCACAATCTATAACATGCATAGTGTGACGTATTGAAGCAGCAAGTATTTGCGTATTAAAAGCGTAATTGTCATAAACATTTGCAATTTCAGAAATCAAATTTAAACCATCTGTTGAAATATCGTCTAACCTTCCAATAAAGGGTGAAACATAGGTTGCTCCAGCTTTAGCAGCAATAAGAGCTTGACCAACAGAAAAAATTAGAGTACAATTAGTCCTAATTCCTTTATTTGAAAAATGCTTAATCGCTTTTATGCCTTCTAAAATCATTGGAATTTTTACTACAATTTGAGAGTGTAATTTAGCTAGAGCTTCTCCTTCTTTAACCATTCCTTTAAAATCAGTAGAAATTACTTCAGCAGAAACATCTCCATCAACTATATTACAAATTTTCACATAGTGATCTAAAATATTTTGGTGACCTGTGACACCCTCTTTAGCCATTAGAGATGGATTTGTAGTCACACCATCAAGTACACCTAAATCTTGTGCCTCTTTAATTTGTTCTAGATTTGCAGTATCAATAAAGAATTTCATAAATAATGTTTTTAATTTTTATTATAATAAAGTAATATTTTTTCAAACAGTCTATCTGGTAAAATGTTTTTTAAAACTATTGAAAATTTTTGAATAAACGTACCTACTTTATAGTGAATTTTAGGGTTTTCAGATTTAATTATTTTGAAAACTAATTTTGAAATAATTTCAGGAGAAAGAGCATTCTTTACGTGATTGTTAGCAGAATTGATGCTTTTTTTATAATCTTTTTTATATAAAGATTCTGGAAAACTTGGACTATTTATCCTTCTAGAAATTATATCAGTCTTAAAATCACCAGGAGCAATATTAACAACTTTAATATTAAACTTATTTAATTCCATACTAAATGCTTCTCCAATTATTTCCATTGAACTTTTAGTAGCGCTATAAACACCTCTATATGGTAGAGCAAAATATCCCATAATTGACGTAATATTAATAATCAATCCAGTTTTATGTTTTCTCATTGAAGGAATACATTCCTTGATAATATTTATAGGTCCAAAAAAATTCGTTTCAAAGGCTGATTTTATATCTGATTCTGAAGTTTCTTCCATAGGGCCAGTAATACCTATCCCAGCATTGTTAATTAATACATCTAACCTACCCTCTTTTTTTACAATATGACTAACGGCGCTCTTAATCTGTTCTATATTAGTAATATCACATTTTAGTAGCTTGAATTTAATGATATCATACTTTTTGGGATTTCTACATGTACCGTAAACATTAAAACCTTTAGAAGATAGAAAGAGTGCAATAGATTTACCTATTCCAGATGAAGCACCAGTAACTAGAACTGTTTTAGACATAAAAAAAGGGCAAGCTACTTACATCACACCGCTACAACCATCGACCCTTGCTGTGTTCCCACCCTGGGGGATTAAATAGGAGCTGGTTGTGTAAGACTTGCCCACTGCAAATATATAGATATAAGTTTTTATAATTAAATATGTTAAGGGTTAATTATTAATATTTAAATTTGACTAATAAATTTCATCCATGAGAATCATTAAATTATTTATATTATTAATTTCATTTATACTTTTCTCTTGTGGAGTTAAAGTAAATCACAACTATTCTTTAGACATTTCTAAATCAAATGAGTATTTAAATAATGGTAACATTATAAATTTGGCAATAAACAATCCCTCTAACAATCTTTTAACAGATTTAATTTTTTCTATAGATGACATTAAAATTGAAACAAAACATGTTTTAAATAATAAATTGGGAGTAAACACATTGCGAGCTTCCTTTAAGGTGAATAATGAAAATTTTATTGTTCAGAAAGATATAATCATATACTCAAATACTAAACCTAAGCTTTATACTTATAAAATTATAAATGAATTTGATCACGACATGAATTCATATACTCAAGGACTTGAGTTTGATAATGATTATAATTTATATGAAGGAACAGGAAAGTATGGATATTCAACATTAAAAAAAATAGACTTTAAAACAGGAGAAATTTTAAATAAAATATTTCTAGATAAATCATATTTTGGAGAAGGAATAACGATTCTAGATGATAAAATATTTCAGTTAACATGGAAGGAAAATATTGGTTTTGTATATAATAAAAATGATTTCAAATTGATTCAATCATTTAATTACAAAAATAGTTTAGAAGGATGGGGATTGTGTAATGATGGTGAAAAACTATATAAATCAGATGGTACAGAAAAAATATGGGTCCTTGACCCAATAAACTTAAAGGAACTTTATAGTTTTAGTGTTGTAACAAATAATAAAATAATTAAAAAAATAAATGAATTAGAATGGCACAATGGAAAGATATATGCTAATACTTACCAATTTAATAAAGAGGTAGGTTTAATTATTGATCCGAAAAGCGGTAAAGTTGAGGGAGTTATTGATTTTAATGGGTTGAAAGCCAGAGTAAAACAACATTCCAAACTTGATGTGTTAAACGGTATCGCTTATAATAAAAAAAGAGAAACCTTTTTTGTTACAGGAAAAAATTGGAATAAATTATTTGAAATTAAAATATTAGAAAATCAATAATTAAATAATGCCCTTCCTTTCATTAAAAGATTAACCTCTTTTTTAACACTATTAACTTCTAAAAAATTGTCAGGTTGTTTTATAACTCTATCTATTAATTCTACTATTTTAACCATATCTAATTCTTTGAGACCTCTAGTCGTTATTGCTGGAGTTCCAAACCTAATTCCCGATGTAACAAATGGAGATTTATCGTCAAATGGCACCATGTTTTTATTTGCCGTAATATCAGCTTTAACTAGTGCTAATTCAGCATCTTTCCCCGAAATATTTTTATTTCTTAAATCAATTAACATCATGTGATTATCTGTTCCTCCAGAAATTATATTATAATCTCTTTTAACAAATTCTTCAGCCATTGCTTTTGCATTTTGTCTAACTTGTATCATATAATCCATAAAGTCATCTTTTAATGCTTCTCCAAACGCTATCGCTTTCCCAGCAATGACATGTTCTAACGGTCCACCTTGATTTCCTGGAAATACTGCTAAATCTACTAATGAAGACATTTTTTTTAATGAACCATTTTTTAATTTTAATCCAAATGGATTGTCAAAATCTTCTCCCATTAATATTAACCCTCCTCTTGGACCTCTTAGAGTTTTATGAGTTGTAGTTGTAACAACATGACAATAAGGAATAGGATCGTTTAAAATACCCTTAGCGATTAAACCTGAAGGGTGAGAAATATCTGCCAATAGAAAAGCATCTACTTGATCAGCAATATCTCTAAACTTTTCAAAATCAATATCTCTTGAATAAGCAGAAGCACCTGCAATAATTAGTTTTGGTTTTTCTCTTTTAGCAATTTCTAAAATTTTATCATAATTTAATATTCCAGTTTCTTTTTCAACTCCATAAAAAACAGGATCATATAACCTTCCGCTAAAATTGACAGGGGAACCGTGTGTTAAGTGTCCGCCATGAGATAAATCGAATCCCAGAATTTTGTCACCAGGGTCTAAAAAAGCATGATATACAGCTGTGTTAGCTTGTGACCCAGAATGAGGTTGAACGTTAGCATAAGAAGCCCCAAAAAGTTCTTTGGCTCTATTTATGGCTAAGGTTTCTATTTGGTCTACAACTTCACATCCTCCATAATATCTTTTACCAGGGTATCCTTCTGCATATTTATTTGTTAAAACTGAGCCAGTGGCAGCCATAACTGCAGGACTAGTAAAGTTTTCAGATGCAATTAACTCAACTCCATTTAATTGTCTAATTTCTTCTTTGTTAATTAAATCACTAATTTCCTTGTCAACTCTCATTTTATAAATTTTAAACAAACTTAAACATGAAAAAAGATCAAACCAATAAATAAATTAGATTAAAACGATAAATTATCAAAAAACAATTAACAATTTAAATTATATGATCATTCAAACTAGAAAAATTAATATCAGAATGAGAGGTGTGGTATAAAACCTTATCATTATTTAATAATATTAACTGCGGAGACTCGTGAAAAACATTGTATTTATTAGCAATAACATTTGATAATCCTTTCATTTTAACTACATCTATGTAAATATAATTATGAATATTCAACTTTTTGTTAAAAGCTAACTCAAACCTTTTATAAACAATTTTACTAATAATACATCTAGGAGAATGTTTAAAAATAACAACGTTAATGTCTTTTGATTTAGGAACTTCATTTATAGAATTAATTTCAATCCAATTTATTTTCGACATAAAAGTGAAATATACTTGTTAACTTTACCCTGTGATTAAAAAAGTAAATATACTAAATAAGAAAGCTAAATTCGAATATGAATTATTGGATGAATATTCGGCAGGAATTGTATTGACAGGTACTGAGATTAAATCTATTAGAGATGGTAAAGCCTCTATTTCTGAAAGTTTTTGTGAGTTTAGTGACTCAGGTGAATTATTTATTATTAACATGTTTATAGATGAATACACTTTTGGAAACCATTATAATCATCAAACAAGAAGTCAAAGGAAGTTACTTTTAAATAAAAAAGAATTAAAAAAATTATTTAAAGAAGTTCGTAATACCGGTTTAACTATAATTCCTCTTAAAGTTTATATTAATGATAATGGATTTGCAAAAATCTTAATTTCTCTAGCTAAGGGAAAAAAGACTTATGATAAAAGACAAGTTATTAAAAACAGAGAGAATAAAATTCAATTAGATAGGTTGAAGAAGAAATGAATTTAATTTGTGTTTTTAAGCATCGGAACAAAATTAAATTTTCCTAATTTAATTTTCTCAAATTTAGTTTTACTTTTTCTAACTATCAAAGTCATTTCTTGATCAATATTTCCAATAGGTATAACAATTTTTCCACCAACTTTTAATTGAAGAAGTAGTTTTTTAGGAACTTCTGAAGCTCCTGCGGTAACCAATATCTTATCAAATGGTGCTTGTTCTGGCATACCTAAATAGCCATCTCCATATTTAATAGATTTAGGGTTATAACCCAACTCATTTAATCTCTTCATGGATTTTCTATATAAAACATGTTGCCTTTCTATTGTGTAAACTTCAGCTTTTAACTTAACTAATACAGCTGTCTGGTAACCAGAACCTGTGCCTACTTCAAGTACTTTATCGTTATTTTCAATTTCTAGAATAGATGTTTGAAAAGCAACTGTATAGGGTTGAGATATAGTTTGATTAGAATCAATAGGAAAAGCTTTGTCTAAATAAGCATATGACTCAAAATCCTTTTCAATAAATAAATGTCTTGGAATATGTAAAATTGCGTTTATTACCGGTTTAGAACTAATTCCTTTACTTATTAGCTGATCAACTAATCTTTTCCTTAATCCTTTATGTTTTGAAGTGTCTAACAATAGCTTTAAATTATCGTAAAATTAATAAATAAGAATTGTATTTTTGAAAAAAAATTATATGTTAAAAGTTGGTGTTATTGGAACAGGTCATTTAGGCTCTATTCATCTTAAACTTCTTAAGAAATCAAATTTATATAAAGTTATTGGGTTTCATGATAGTGATTTAAAAAGGTCTAAAGAACTAGGCAATGATTTTGTTTATTTTAAAGATTCTAATGAGTTAATAAATTCAGTTGACGTTGTTTTTATTTGTTCAAATACTCCTTCTCATCACTTTATAGCGAAAAAATGTTTAAAAAATAATAAACATATTTTTATTGAAAAACCCATTACCTCAACAATTGAACAAGCGAAAGAGTTGGTTGACTTAGCAAAAGAGAATAACCTAATGGGTCAAGTTGGACATGTTGAACGCTTTAACCCAGCTTATGTAAGCGTAAAAGAAACCATAAAGAATCCTAAATTTATAGAATGTCATAGGCTTGCTGAATTTAATCCAAGGGGAAATGATGTCTCAGTGGTATTAGATCTTATGATTCATGATATAGATATTGTTCTTAGTATAGTCAAATCTAAAATTAAATCTGTAAATGCAAATGGAGTCTGTGTAATTAGTGAAACACCTGATATCACTAATGCAAGAGTAGAATTTGAAAATGGTTGTGTTGCAAACTTTACTGCAAGTAGAATTTCATTAAAAAATATGAGAAAAACTCGTTTTTTTCAAAATGACGCGTACATTTCTGTCGATTTTCTAGAAAAGAAAAGTGAAGTCGTTAAAATATCTGAAGCTATTAATAGTTTAGATAAATATGCAATGATTATTAAAAATAATAGTGGAAAAAAAAAGCAAATATATTACAAGAATCCAGTAATAAATCCAGCAAATTCTATTGTTAAAGAACATGAATCGTTTGCTAATTCAATATCAAACAATTCAACGCCAATAATCAGTTTAGAAGATGGTTATTTAGCACTGAGTTTGGCCAGTCAAATTATTAAAAATATTTAATGAATATAGCTAATAGTTTATCAGAAATTAAATCAAAAATCCCTAGTTACGTTACATTGGTTGCCGTTTCAAAAACTAAACCAGTTGAAGATGTAGAAATAGCTTATAAAGCTGGTCAATTACACTTTGGTGAAAATAAAATTAAAGAACTTGTTTCAAAACATGATTATCTACCAAAAAATATTAAATGGCACATGATTGGACATCTTCAAACAAATAAAGTAAAATACATAGCTCCTTTTGTACACCTAATACATAGTATAGACAGTGTCAAGCTTATTAAAGAAGTCAATAAGCAAGCAATCAAAAACAATAGGATTATTAATGTTTTAATTCAGATTGATATTTCTAAAGATGAAACAAAATTTGGATTTTCAATTAAGGACTTTGAATTGATTTTAAATGACAACCTTTTATCTACATTTAGTAACATTAAAGTCATTGGATTAATGGGAATGGCCAGCTTCACCAATGATAAAAATCTTGTAAGAGGTCAATTTAACTCTTTAAAAGAGTTATATGTAAAGTATAAAGAATCTTTATCTATGGAATTTTTATCAATGGGAATGAGTGGAGATTATAATATAGCTATAGAATGTCAGAGTAATTTAATAAGACTTGGCAGTACTATTTTTGGAAAACGTAAATAAAAAATATTGTATTCAATTATTGATGTAGAAACAACTGGGGGAAAATTCAATGAAGAGGGCATTACTGAAATTGCCGTCTATAAATTCGATGGAATAAATGTTATTGATCAGTTTATAAGTCTAGTTAATCCGGAAATACCAATCCAACCATTCGTACAACAATTAACTGGAATAACAGATAAGATGTTGATAAATGCACCTAAATTTTATCAGATTGCAAAAAGAATATTAGAGATTACTGATAAAACTGTTCTGGTAGCACATAACTCGTCATTTGACCATAGAATGTTAAAAATTGAGTTTGACAGGTTAGGATTTGATTTTATAATTTCTCAGTTGTGTACCGTTAAATTATCAAAAAAACTTATTCCAAACATGGAGTCCTACAAATTAGGAAACTTAGTTAAGTCTCTTGGGATTCCAATGAGTAACAGACACAGAGCCTCTGGAGATGCTCTAGCTACCGTAGAGTTATTTAAAATACTATTAGTAAAAGATATTGAAAAAGAAATTTTTAATAAATTAATTATTAATGAAAGTGTTAAAAAAGAAAATAAATGGGTTAACCTGCTTAAAAACTTAAAAAATGAAACAGGAATTTACTATTTCCATAATTCTAAAGATCAAATAATATACATAGGGAAAAGTAAATCAATAAAAAATAGAGTTAATCAACATTTAACTGGAAATAGTAATAAATCATTAAAAATCAGATTAGAATTATCAGACATAAGTTATGAATATACTGGAAGTGAACTGGTAGCTTTACTTAAAGAAAATAAAGAAATTAAAATCCATCAACCTAAGTTCAACATTTTATTAAAAAGGACAATAAAGAAATTTGGTTTAGAAATTTGCATTGATATTGATAATTTTAAATTTTTAAGAATTTCTCATTATCAAGACTCTAAAGATTTTATTGAAACTTATTCCTATTTAAAAAATGCGAATAAAAAATTATCAATTTTAAACAATAAGTATAATCTGGAAAACAACAAATCCGAAGAAAGTAATTGTAAAATAAATGATCTACTAAAAGATCATAGCTTTGAGTATCCTAATATGCTTATAATTGACAAAGGAAGAAGTATTGATGAGAAAAGTGTTATACTAATTAAAAAGAATAAATATGTTGGTTATGGCTATTTTACATTAAATTATCAAATTAATAATATAGAAATTTTAGAATCTTTAATTACAAAATCAGAAAAAATTGAAGAACCTGAATTTTTGATTATCAATTTCTTGAAAAAACATAAAATCGAAAAAACAATTAATATTGATAAATTAGTATGAAAAAAACTTTAATAACCATTTCTGGTCCTACAGCAGTTGGTAAAACAAAGTTTAGTATAGAGCTAGCAAAATCATTAAATTGTGAAATTATTTCCTGTGATTCAAGACAATTTTATAGAGAGATGAATATTGGGACTGGTGTTCCTTCCAAAAAAGATCTTTCAAGCGTTAAACATCATTGTATTCAGCATATATCGATTTTAGATCGTTATACTATTAATGATTTTGAAATAGAATCAAATAAGATCTTAAGTGATACATTTAAAAAAAATAATTTTGTGATAATGGTTGGAGGATCTGGTTTATATATGGATGCTTCTATAAATGGTCTAGATGTTTTTCCTGAAATAGATTTAAATGTAAGAAAAGATTTAAATGATCAATATATTAACAAAGGAATAGAATTTCTTCAAAATAAATTAAAAAAACTTGATCCTGCATACTATAAAACAATAGATCTTAATAACTATAGAAGAATTGTCAGAGCTTTAGAAGTTTGCATATCTTCAAGTACACCTTTTTCTAGTTTTTTAAATAAAAAAAATGTGAAACGTCCCTACTCTGTGTTTCCAATAGCAATTAATATAGAAAGAAAAAAATTATATAAGTTAATTAATGAAAGAGTAGATGAAATGATTGATAATGGTTTATTAAATGAAGTAAAAACTCTTAAAAACCATAAAGATTTAACTGCACTTCAGACAGTTGGATATAAAGAGTTATTTGAATATTTAAATAGTGAAAAACCGATAGAACACTACATTGAAGAGATTAAAAAAAATACAAGAAGGTATGCTAAAAGACAGCTTACTTGGTTAAACAAAAAAAAGAATCTTGTCTGGTTAGATCGAAATCATGAAATTGATGATATAATTTCTACTCATTTGGATTCAAAATAATTGTCAATATTGGATTTAATTCTAAGTTGGATGTCACTAGTATCAGATTTGACAAATTTAGATCCAGTAATCTTTTCATATAGTTCTATATAACGTTCTGAAACTATTTCTATATAATCTGAACTCATTTGAGGAATAATTTGATCTTGTTTTCCTTGAAAACCATTGTCTATAAGCCATTGTCTTACAAATTCTTTAGATAATTGCTTTTGAGGAGATTTTGAATTTTGTAATTTTTTGTATGAGTTTAAATAAAAATATCTCGATGAATCAGGAGTATGAATTTCATCAATCAAAATAATCTCACCTTTGGAATTCTTACCAAATTCGTATTTGGTATCAACCAAAATCAAACCTTGTTTATTAGCAATTTTTGAACCTTCTTCAAAAAGTTTATAAGTATAATCTTCTAAAATTTTATAATCTTCTTTTGAAACAATTTCTTGACTTAATAGATCTTCTTTAGAAATATCCTCATCGTGTTGGCCATCTATCGCTTTAGTTGTTGGAGTTATAATTGGAAAATTAAATTGATCATTTTCTATCATGCCTTCAGGCATTTTGATTCCACAAATTTTTCTAATTCCAGATTTGTATAATCTTGCTGCGTGACCAGATAAATATCCTCTGATAACCATTTCAATCTTGAAAGGTTCGCAAATTTGACCAATTGAAACATTAGGATCTGGAGAGTCTATAAACCAGTTTTGAACTATATGAGATGTTTCTTTTAACATTTTGCATGCAATTTGATTCAAAATCTGTCCTTTATAAGGAATTCCTTTTGGTAAAACTACATCAAAGGCAGATAATCTATCAGATGCTACCATTACTAAAAATTCATTATTAACATTGTATACATCTCTTACTTTTCCTGAATATTTAGAAAGTTGATTTTTAAATTTAAAGTCAGTTTTTGTAATTGCTCTCATAATTAATTTTCCTTTTCTATTTTCTTATATGCGTCTATTATTCTTTTAACTACTTCATGTCTTAATACATCACTATCATCTAAATGAACTATTTTAATTCCTTTAATATTTTCAAGCATAATACCTGCTTCTTTTAATCCAGATATTGTTTTTTTAGCTAAATCAATTTGGCCTGGATCCCCTGTAATCATGAATTTAGCATTATTACCCATTCTAGTTAAAAACATTTTCATTTGATTATGAGTAGCATTTTGTCCTTCATCTAAAATAACAAAAGCATTATCTAAAGTTCTTCCCCTCATATATGCCAATGGTGCAATTTCAATTACTCCTCTTTTAATATGATCTTCTAGTTTTTCAATAGCAATCATTTCTTTCAAAGAATCGTATAAAGGTTGCATATACGGGTCTAATTTATCTTTTAAGTCCCCAGGTAAAAAACCTAAGCTCTCACCTGCTTCAACGGCTGGTCTTGTTAAAATTATTTTTTTAACAGCCTTGTCTTTTAAAGCTTTAACCGCAACAGCAATTCCGGTATACGTTTTACCGGTTCCTGCTGGGCCAATAGCAAAAACCATGTCATTGTTTTCAAAAGCTTCTACAATTTTAATTTGATTAATAGTATGTGCCTTTATTGGCTTCTTTCCAACTCCATGTAGAATGAGTCTACTTTGACTGGATTTAATTAAATCTTTTCCGTTACCACTTAGCATAGAGTTTATCAGTGTTTTATTAATAATATTGTTTGAATTTTTCATAAACAACATTAAAGTGTCAAGCCTAATAATCAATTGAGTCGTTAATGATTCATCTCCTTCCAATATGAGTCTATCTCCTTTAGAAATTATTTTGATTTTTATGAATTGTTTCTTGATTAATGAAACTAGGTCATAGTCTTTTTTATCAAAAAAATCTGAAGGGTGTATCTGATTTATAAAATATTCTATTTTTTTCACTTAAGCTATGCTTGTTATTAATTGGCAAGTTGTAAATTTATGTAATTTTTAATCTTATACATTAAATTTTTTTTAACAAATGAGTCTAATTACATTAACAACTGATTTTGGTAATAAAGATCACTTTGTTGGTTCGGTTAAAGGTGCTCTATACAGTGAGATTGAAAATGTAAATATTGTTGATATTTCTCATAATATATCTCCATTTAATATAATTGAAGGTGCTTACATAATACAAAACTCCTATAAGAATTTCCCTGAAGGTTCAATTCATATTATTGGAGTTGATTCAGAAAAAACACCAGACCAAAATCATATAGCAATGATATTAGATGGTCATTACTTTATATGTGCTAATAATGGAATAATGTCTTTGATTTCTTCAAAAATTAATCCAGAAAAAATTATTGAAATCAATATTCACAATCATAAATCAACCAGTTTTACAGTCTTAGATGTGTTCGTTAAAGTTGCAGCTCACATATATAGAGGAGGTTCTATAGATCTAGTTGGTAAAAGAATTCAGGAATTAAAAGAGCTTTATGACATAAACCCTATTGTTAATGAGAAAAATAAAGAAATCACAGGTAATGTTATATACATAGATAATTATGAGAATGTTATAACTAATATCTCTAAAACTCTATTTGACGAATTTGGCAAGTCTAGGCCTTATGTTATTAATGCAAGAAATTATAAATTTGAATCTATAGTGAATTCTTATAGTGAGGCGATTAAATTTGATATTAAAAAAGAAATTAGAAAAGAAGAAGGCAAGAAGTTAGCTCTTTTTAATAAATCTAATTTTCTTGAATTAGCTATATATAAAAGCAATCCAGGCAATACAGGTGGAGCAAGTAGTTTGTTTGGTTTAAATTACAGAGATTTAGTAACTATTAAATTCGAATAAAAACTTGTAAAAAGTGTTAATAAATTAGTTTTATTTTGACGATACTTTCTAATATATTTACTTTAATAAAATTAAATTATGAAGTTTATAGTTTCAAGTTCTTTATTGCTTAAAAATATTCAGGTTTTAGGAGGTATTTTAAATACTAATAATACTCTACCAATATTAGATTACTTTTTATTTGAAGTGTCTGAAAATCTTTTAAATATAACTGCGTCAGATTTAGAAACTACTCTAAGTGCTAACATTAAAATTGATTCATCTGATACAGGTTCTTTGGCAGTTCCCGCAAAACTACTTATTGATACATTAAAAACATTTCCTGAACAGCCTTTAACTTTTAATATTTCAGAAAACAATACAATCGAGATTAGCTCAAACCATGGAAAGTATTCTCTAGCTTACGCTAAAGGAGATGAATTCCCTAAAACATTAGCTATTTCGGACGCTTCTAACTCTACTATTTCATCTCAGGTTCTATACCAAGCAATCAATACAACAATTTTTGCGTCTGGAAATGATGATTTAAGACCTGTAATGAGCGGGGTATTTTTTCAGTTTTCTAACGAAAATTCAACCTTTGTCGCAACAGATGCACACAAATTAGTTAGATATGTTAGAACAGATTATACTTCTGAAAAATTAGTCGAATTTATAATGCCTAAAAAACCTCTTACTGTTTTAAAAGGCATATTAATGAGTGAAGATATTGATGTTGATATTGAGTATAATGAAAGTAATGCGAAGTTCACTTTTTCTAATCTTTCATTAACATGTAGACTTATTGACGGGAAATACCCGAACTATGAAGCTGTAATTCCTAAAGAAAATCCTAATGTATTAACAATTGACAGAGGGTTGTTTTTAAACTCAGCTAAACGAGTTAGCATATTTTCAAATAAAACTACTCATCAAATAAGATTGAAGATTACTGGAAATGAATTAATTATTTCAGCCGAAGATCTAGATTATAGTAATAAAGCCGAAGAAAGACTAAGCTGTAATTATAATGGAGATGATATTCAAATAGGTTTTAATTCTAGGTTTTTAGTTGAAATGCTTTCCAATTTAAGTTCAGATGAAGTTAAACTTGAATTATCTCTTCCTAATAGAGCTGGTATTTTAACCCCAACAAAGCTAGGTTCTGATTCTGAACAAATTACAATGCTAGTTATGCCAGTAATGCTAAATTCCTAAAGATAATAATCAGTTCTAATAAAATTTGACTTTTTAGAATCTATCATTTCTCTCAAAATATTTTTATTTAATTCATTGTCTTTTGAGGCAACAAATGTTCTAATTGAAAATGACCTTAAAGCATCATGTACACTTAGAGTTGCTACTGCAGAGTCTTTTCTTCCAGTAAATGGGAATATATCAGGACCTCTTTGACAAGCACTGTTTAAATTAACTCTACACACTAAGTTCACTAAAGAATCAATTACTGGCCCCAAAGCATCTACATCTTTTCCAAATATACTGGCTTGTTGTCCATAATTTGAATCAGCCATATCGTTCAAAGGATCAGAAACATCACTAAAGGAAACAACTGGAACAACTGGACCGAACTGTTCTTCTTCAAATACCCTCATTTTTTTAGAGACTGGATATAAAACTGCAGGAAAAGTAAAATTTTTAGATCTCTGCCCTCCTTTTTTATTTATAATTTTTGCACCTAATGAAGTAGCGTCATCAATTAAATCCGAAATATATTGAGGTTTTGATGGCTCTGGAAGAGGTGTTAACAAGGTGTTTTCCCATGGCATACCAAGTTCTAATTCGTCAACCTTTTTTGAAAATTTTGTTAAAAACTCATCTTTAACTTCTTCATGAACGTAAATTATTTTTAAAGCAGTACATCTTTGACCATTAAATGATAATGAACCAGAAAGACATTCTTTAACAGTCAAGTCTAAATCAGCATCTTTTAAAATAATTGCTGGATTCTTAGCCTCTAGACCTAATACTAAACGTAATCTATTTTTTTGAGGATGTAAATCCTGTAGAACAATTGCTGATGAACTATGTCCAATTAACGATAAAACATCTATTTTTCCACTTTCCATAATAGGAGTAGCTAATACTCTTCCTCTTCCAAAAATTATATTTACTACACCTGCAGGGAATGATTCTTTAAAAGCGTTTAAAAGGGGAGCTATAAGTAAAACCCCGTGTTTTGCTGGTTTAAAAATAGTTGTATTACCCAATATAATTGCTGGAATAAGTAATGCAAAAGTTTCATTTAATGGATAATTATACGGTCCCAAGCATAGAACAACCCCTAATGGTCCTCTTCTTATTAAAGCTCTAACACCTGACTTATTTTGAAAAGTTGCTCCTTTTCTATCTATCCTTTTATATTCTTCAATAGTATCATTAATGTAATCAATCGTTCTATCAAATTCTTTTTCAGAATCGTTTAAGTTCTTTCCAATTTCCCACATTAACAATTTAACTATCTCATCTCTTTTAAGTATCATTTTTTGAACAAACGTAGACATACAATGGATTCTTTCATAAACTTTCATTCTAGGCCAATTTCCCTTTCCTGAATCATAAGCTTTAGAAGCAGCATTTAAAGCTTCCATTGCCAATTCAGATGACATTTCAGGAGATGTTCCAATTAAAAGCGGGTCCTTTTCATCAGAATCACAAAGAAGTGTAGAGTAAATGTTTGCTTTATTTCCCGACCATTTAGAAATTTTTCCATTAATTAAGTATTCATTGTGATGAATGATACTATTTAGTTGAAATTTTTTAGGAACAGAATTCATATTTTTAATTTATTAATTTATTGATTTCATTGATTTCATTGAATTTCTTAGCTTTTTTCCAATAATTTCAACTGGGTGATTTCTAATTATTTCATTGATTGTAATTAAATCTGAATTGTCAATTTTATCTTTATTTAAGAACTTCTCTCCAATATGATTGTTTGAAATAGTCTTAAAGAATTCATTTAGCAAAGGTTTACACGCATGATCAAATAAATAACAACCGTATTCAGCTGTATCAGAAATTATTCTATTCATTTCAAACAACTTATTTTTCGCTATAAGGTTAGCAATTAAAGGAGTTTCATGTAATGATTCGTAATACGCTGATTCAGCTATTATTCCTGAACTAGTCATTGTTTCAAATGCTAATTCAACACCTGAGCGAATAAATGAGACCATAAGCAATCCATTGTCAAAAAATTCCTGTTCTGAAATTTCATCAGTTGTTATTGGAGTTTTTTCAAATATTGTTTCTCCAGTTTGAGCTCTCCATTTTAATAAATTCACATCATTATTAGACCAATCTTCCATCATTGTTGATGAAAAATGACCAGACATTATATCATCCATATGTTTTTGAAATAATGGTCTCATAATAACTTTTAACTCCTCTGATATTTTAAAAGCTTCAATTTTAGCTGTATTATTTAACCTGTCCATCATATTAGTGATTCCACCATGTTTTAAGGCTTCAGTAATTGTTTCCCATCCAAATTGGATTAATTTAGAGGCATAACTAGGATCAATGCCATTTTCAATCATTTTATTAAATGATAATATAGATCCAGTTTGCAATACACCACACAATATTGTCTGTTCTCCCATTAAGTCTGACTTAACCTCAGCTACAAATGAGGACTCTAACACACCTGCTTTATGTCCACCTGTAGCAACTGCGTAAGCTTTTGCAAGATCTAATCCATTATTATACGGATTATTAGCTGGATGAACTGCTATAAGCGTTGGAACTCCAAAACCTCTTTTATATTCTTCTCTTACTTCGCTTCCAGGAGACTTAGGTGCAACCATTATTACGGTAATATCATTTCTCACAGCTAGTCCTTCTTCTACTATGTTAAAGCCATGAGAATATGAGAGTATCGAATCTTTTTTCATTAACGGCATTAGCTTATTAACAACATCAGTATGATTTTTATCAGGTGTTAAATTTAAAACCATATCAGCTTCAGGAATCATTGCTTCAAACGTACCAACTTTAAATTCATTTAACATCGCATTATTGTAAGAATCTCTTTTTTGATCAATTGCTGCTTGCCTTAATGCATATGATATATTCAAACCTGAATCTCTCATATTTAAACCTTGATTCAATCCTTGGGCTCCACATCCTATAATTACAATGTTTTTCCCTTTTAATATAGATACTCCATCTTCAAATTCAGAAGTGTCCATAAGTCTGCATTTTGCTAATTGCTCTATTTTTTGACTTAATGGTAATTGATTAAAATAATTTTTCATAATTTATTTATCTGTATTTAATCCTAAAATATTTGAAATATTCATTGGTTCTTTTGAAACAGAGATTCTACCTGATCTAACAAATTGTAATAACCCATATGGTTCCAACTCATCATATAACTTCTCTGTATCCTTTCTCCAGCCAGTTTTTTCAATTACAAAATACTCTGGAGAAACTGTAACGATATTCGCTTGACTATTTTTGATTATTTTTTGTATAGTTTTTTCATTAAATAAGGATTTTGATTTAACCTTATACAATGCTGTCTCTAAAAAAATAGTTTCTTCATTTGAATGATAAAAAGCAGCTATAACTTCAATTTGCTTTTCTATTTGTTTAATGACTCTTTCTACTCTAGATTTAGTAATACTAACTACTATAATAAATCTAAAAATATTTTCAATCTCAGATTGAGAAGTTGTTAAGCTTTCTATGCTAATATGTCGTTTTAGAAATATTGCAGAAATTCTATTTAACAAACCAAGATTGTTTTCTGTATAAACTGAAATTGTATATGTATTATTTAATTCACTCATAATTATTAATCTAGTCTAATATCAGACACTGAAGCTCCTGTTGGAATCATTGGAAAAACATTATGTTCTTTTTCAACTGAAACTTCAAGAAAAAATGGTTTCTTAGAGTTCATCATCAACTCTATAGAAGACTTTAATTCTTCTCTTTTACTCACTTTTTTTGCCTCAATATAATAACCCTTAGCGATAGTTACAAAATCGGGGTTAACGAGCTCGGTAGAAGCATATCTTTTTTCAAAAAACATTTCCTGCCATTGTCTAACCATTCCTAAGTAATTATTATTAAGAACAACAATTTTTACTGCACTACCAGTTTGAAAAATTGTACCTAATTCTTGAATAGTCATTTGAAATCCGCCATCACCAATTATAGCTACAACTTCCCTTTCTGGAGCACCCATCTTTGCTCCTAAAGCAGCAGGGAGGGCAAAGCCCATAGTTCCTAATCCACCTGACGTTACGTTAGATTTAGATTCGTTAAACTTAGCATACCTACAAGCAACCATTTGATGTTGACCTACATCTGTTATTATTATAGCATTTCCTTTTGATGCTATATTTATTTCTTTCACTACTTCAGCCATACTTAAACCTTCTTTAGTTGGATGCAGTTCTTCTTTTATGACTTTACTATATTCTTTTTCATATAAAGAATGAAATTTCCCCAACCAATTTTGATGATTATTTTTATTTACCAATTTCAATATCTCTGGAAGAGTTTCTTTTACAGTTCCTAGTACTGGAACATCAACTTCAACTGTTTTGTTTATTTCAGCAGGATCAATATCAAAATGTATTATTTTTGCCTGTTTAGCATAAGTATCTAAATTCCCCGTTACTCTATCATCAAATCGCATTCCAACAGCAATTAGTAAATCACATTGGTTAGTTAAAACATTTGGGCCATAGTTTCCGTGCATTCCAACCATTCCAACATTTAATGGATGGTCAGAAGGAAGAGCAGATAAACCAAGTATAGTCCATGCTGAAGGAATTCCAGTTTTTTCTATAAAATTTTTAAATTCAGTTTCTGCATTTCCTAAAATAACTCCCTGACCAAAAACAATTAAAGGTTTTTTGGCATTGTTAATTAATTCAGCAGCTTTTTTCAATTGTTTAATTGAATAATTAGGAACAGGAGTGTAGCTTCTTATTGTTTTACATTTTGAATAAGAAAACTCCATTAATTCAAATTGTGCATCTTTAGTGATATCTATCAAAACTGGACCCGGCCTACCAGATTTAGCAATGTAAAAAGCTTTTGCTAAAACTTCAGGGATTTCAGAAGCTTTAGTTACCTGACAGTTCCATTTAGTTACTGGAGAGGAAATACCAATTATATCTGTTTCTTGAAATGCATCGGAGCCTAATAAGTGTGATGCGACTTGTCCAGTTATACAAACCATTGGAGTTGAATCTATTTGAGCATCTGCAATTCCTGTAACTAAATTTGTAGCACCAGGTCCAGAAGTTGCCATCACCACTCCTACTTTTCCGGTGACTCTAGCAAATCCTTGAGCAGCATGAGTGGCTCCTTGCTCGTGCCTTGTTAAAACATGATTTAATTTATCTTCATACTTATGAAGCTCATCATAAATAGGCATAATAGCTCCGCCGGGATAACCATAAATCAAATCAACTCCTTCTTTTAAAAGAGACTTAATAACGGCTTCCGCACCAGATATTTTAGTTATTTCACTCATATTCTAATCAGTTACACACCCACTAGAGGCATCAGAAACATTTCTAATATAATTATACAATACTCCACTATCAAATTTAAACTTAGGCTTTAGCCATTTGGATTTTCTTTTTAATAATTCTTTTTCAGAAACATCAACATTTATGGTATTACTTATGGCATCAATAACTATTTTATCTCCATTTTTAATGAAAGCAATATTTCCGCCATCTTGAGCCTCTGGTGTAATATGACCTACTACAAAACCATGTGTTCCTCCTGAAAATCTTCCATCAGTAATTAAGGCAACATCTTTACCTAAACCACATCCCATTATAGCTGAAGTTGGTTTTAGCATTTCTGGCATTCCAGGGCCTCCTTTAGGACCAACATATCTAATTACAACAACATCTCCTTTATTAACTAGACCTTTTTTAATTCCATCATTTGCTTCATTTTCGCTATCAAAAACTTTTGCTAAACCAGTAAAATTTAATCCTTCTTTTCCAGTTATTTTAGCTACAGAACCATTTGTTGCTAAATTTCCATATAATATTCTAATATGACCTGTTTCTTTTATTGGTTCATTAATAGGTTTAATTATTTTTTGATTTGAAGAAAGTGACTTTATTGAAGATAAATTTTCTGAAATAGTTTTCCCAGTAACAGTCATACAATCTCCATTAAGATAATTGTTATCTAACATATATTTCATTACAGCAGGAATTCCACCTACATTGTGAAGGTCTTCCATTAAAAATTTTCCGCTAGGTTTTAGATCTGCTAAAAAAGGTGTTGTTTCGGAAATAGTTTGAAAATCATCAATTGAAAATTTAATTTTTGCGGCTTTAGCAATTGCTAACAAATGCAATACAGCATTTGTTGATCCACCTAAAACAGTTATTAATCTTACAGCGTTTTCTAAAGATTTTTTAGTAACTATATCCAAAGGTTTTAAATCTTTAATTAAAAGATTCTTTACCGCTTTACCCAACTCATTACATTCATTACTTTTTTCAGAACTGATCGCTGGGTTAGATGAACTGTAAGGAAGAGACATACCCATAGCTTCAATAGCTGAAGACATTGTATTTGCAGTATACATTCCTCCACATGCTCCAGCTCCAGGACATGCATTTTTTATAATTGCTTTAAATTCAGTTTCATCAATTTTTCCAGCTACGTTCTCACCCCATGCTTCAAAAGCAGATACAACATCAAGTTTCTTGTCATTATGACAACCTGGAGCAATTGTCCCACCATAAACTAAAATAGAGGGCCTATTAAGCCTTAGCATAGCTATTAACGCGCCTGGCATATTTTTATCACAACCAACTACTGTAATTAACCCATCGTAAGCCATAGCTTGAACAACTGTTTCTATGGAGTCGGCTATAATATCTCTTGAAGGTAAAGAGTAACGCATCCCCTGTGTTCCCATTGAAATACCATCACTAACTCCAATGGTATTAAAAATTAAACCATTAATTTCAGAATTATTTACTCCATCCTTTATTGATTTCGACAAATCGTTCAAATGCATATTGCAAGGATTGCCTTCATAACCAGTACTAGCAATGCCAACAAAAGGCTTGTTTAAATCATCTTCAGACAAACCAATGGCATGCAACATAGCTTTAGCAGCCGGTTGGGTTGAATCCTGAGTTACAACATGACTATATTTATTTAATTTCATTTATAAAAACATTTAAAAAAAAACCTTCTCATAATCTAGGAGAAGGATATATTTGTAAAATATTTGTATTCTATATATTTATATAAAATTAATCAAAAGTATTTGTTTTTTACTCTTAACAAGTTTATAATGTATATTTTTATTAAATCGTCAATAATGACATAATTATTTTACCCTTTATTATGGATAACACATTGAAATCAATAATTGATAATCAAAAAGATTATTTTAATTCAAAAAAAACTATTGATATAAATTTTAGAATAGCATTATTAAAGAATTTAAAAAAAGAGATAGAACTCAATGAAAAAGATATTGAAAATGCTTTAAATGTTGATTTAGGAAAATCTAGTGGAGAAAGCTACTTGACTGAAATTGCATTTGTTTATTTTGAAATTAAAATAGCTTTAAAAAACATTAAAAAATGGGTTAAAAGAAAACCGGTCAGATCATCATTACTTAATTTCCCTTCATCAGATTATATTATAGCCGAGCCTTATGGAAATACATTACACATATCTCCATGGAACTATCCATTTCAATTAGCAATTGCTCCATTAATTGGCGCAGTTGCAGCTGGAAATACAGTATTATTAAAACCATCTGAATATTCTGTAAACACATCTGCAATTTTAAATAAAATTCTATCCAAGGTTTTTGATGATGGTTTTGTTAAGGTTGTTCAAGGAGGTCCAGAAATTGCATCTGAAATATTAAAGTTTAAATGGGATTATATTTTCTTTACTGGAAGTGTTAACGTTGGTAAAATAGTAGCAAAAGAAGCAGCAAAAAATTTAACTCCAGTCACACTTGAATTAGGAGGTAAAAACCCTTGTGTAATTGACAAAACAGCTTCATTAAAGGTTACTGCAAAAAGAATTGTTTGGGGGAAATTCACTAATTGTGGTCAAACATGTATTGCTCCAGATTTTTTAATAGTTGACAATAAGATTAAATCTAAGTTAATTATAGAGTTAAAAAACCAGATAATTAAAACTTATGGAGAGAAACCTATTGAATCAGTTGAATACGGAAGAATAATAAGTGAAAAGCATATAAAGTATTTATCATCATTAATTGAAAATCAAAAAATACTTTATGGTGGCAATATTGATATCGATAAAAAATATTTTCAACCCACACTTGTTGAATTAGATAATCTAGATTCTAAACTAATGCAGAACGAAATATTTGGTCCTATACTTCCAATTATAGGATATGATGATTTTAATGAAGTTGATGAATTCATAAAAAAATATTCTCATCCATTAGCTCTCTATATATTTACTAAAAACATCGCCTTTGGTAGAAAATTTTTAGAATCTTATCCATTTGGAGGTGGAGCTATTAATGACACGGTTATTCATATAGCTAATGACAGATTGCCTTTTGGAGGAATCGGACAAAGTGGAATGGGAAAGTATCATGGAGAATCAACATTCAAAACATTTTCACATTTTAAACCATATTTATCAAAACCCTTGTGGATAGACCCACCATTAAGATACCCCCCCTTTAAAAACAAAATTAATTTTTTAAAAAAACTACTTAAGCTAATTCAGTGATTAATGGTATTTTTGAAACTTAATTTCAAAAATAAATGAAAAAAACAGTATCTCAGGCAATTAAAGATAGAAGATCAGTAAGAGTTTTTAAAGACAGTAAAATTAAAAGTAATAAAGTTAAAGAATGTATACACAACGCAACTTTAGCACCTAACAGTAGTAACCTTCAATTATGGGAGTTTATTCATGTAAATGATCCTGTATACTTAAATAAACTCTCTAAAGCCTGCATGAACCAAAGTGCAGCAAAAACAGCTTCTCAAATTGTAGTTGTAGTAACAAGGAAAAACCTCTGGCGAAAGAGAGCGAAAAAGAATATAGAATTTCTAACTAAACAGTATAAAGAAAACTCAATAACAACAAAAAGGTATAAACTTGCTTTAAAATACTATTCAAAACTTATACCTATTCTTTATTTTGATTTTTTAGGAATTCTAGGTGTTTTTAAATATTTAATGTTTCAAATTATAGGACTGTTCATGCCAGTTGTTAGACAAACCTTAAATAGCGATTTGAGAATTGTAGCACATAAAAGTGCTGGTTTAGCTGCACAAAATTTTATGATCAGTATGTCAGAGATTGGATATGATACTTGTCCAATGGAAGGTTTTGATAGTTTAATTGTTAAAAAAACATTAAAACTACCTAGAGGGTCTGAAATTAACATGGTTATCGGTTGTGGAGAAAGAGAAGAAAAAGGTGTTTACGGACCTCAATTTAGAGTTCCTTTTGAAATGGTTTATAAGTATATTTGATAAAAAAAAGTATATACATGGAAAAGGACCTCTTTAAAAAAATTTGTGGAAGTTTCACAACAGGTGTTACAGTGATTACATCAAATGATAAAATGATAGACTATGGGTTTACTGCCAGTTCATTCACTTCAGTTTCAATTGATCCTTTGTTAATTTTATTTTGCTTAAATAAAGAAGCAAAATCTAATATTGCTTTAAAAAATAAAAGTTTTTTTATAGTTAATATTCTTAATGAAAAACAAATAAATATTTGTAATCAATTTGCTGACAACAAGCTTAAACCTGAAGAAAGATTTAGGGGTGTTGAAACAAAAAACTCTAATAATCAAATAAAAAAAATATCAGATTCAATTGCATTTTTAGAATGTCAAGTGACTGAAAAAATAGAAGCAGGTGATCATTACATATATATTGGGAAGGTAATTGAAGGTGAAGTAAATAAAAACTTATTAAAACCTTTAATTTATCAAAATGGATTAATTAAAAATTTACTTTAAATTTCCCAACCCTTCTTCAAGCCAAGCTTTATATACATCCTTTGAAGTGTATTGAATTGGACTATTTAGTATTTTTAGTTCAGTATCTAATAGAACATAAAAAGGCTGTGATGCACTTTTAAAATTCAATGCTTGAAACGTAGCGGACTTTTCTCCTATTGTGTTTATTTCTTTAATTTTTCCAGATTTATATTTCAAAGAAATTTTATCTTTTTCATCTAATTCTTTTCTGTCATCAACATATAAAGAAATTAAAACAAAATTATCATTAATTAAATTGAATATTGCAGGGTCAGTCCATACATTTTCTTCGATTCTTCTACAGTTTACACAAGCCCAACCTGTGAAGTCTAATAAAATTGGCTTATTATTAGCTTTAGCAAACTCTAATCCAGATTCAAAATCTTTAAAACATTGAAAACCTAAGGGACAATCAGAAGCCTTTGTATACACACTATAAAATGAAGGTGGTGTAAATCCACTTAAAAGTCTTGCTTTGCTAGATCCGTCAGGCAATAATGCCGGAGAAAGATAAATAGCAAATGACAAGAAGAATAAGCTTAATATCACATTAAATTTAGATCTTTTTACAGATTGACTTTCATGAGGAAATTTAAACATTCCTATTAAATAAAGGAATAGTAATAATGAAATTACAACCCAAATACCAATAAAGACCTCTCTTTTAATAAGTCCCCAATGTTCTACTAAATCAGCATTGGATAAGAATTTAAATGCAAACCCTAACTCAAGGAAACCTAAAATAACTTTAAAAGTATTCATCCATCTTCCTGATTTAGGTAGGGAATTTAATAAGTTTGGAAATAAAGCGAAAAGAGTAAATGGAAGAGCTAAAGCAATTCCAAATCCAAGCATTCCAACTGTTAATTGCATTGCACCTCCTTGAGAAGAAATAGAACCAACTAGTAATGAGCCTAGTATTGGACCAGTACATGAAAAAGAAACCAGAACTAATGTCAAGGCCATAAAAAATATACCTATAAAACCTCCAATACTGTTAGATTTAGAATCAATTGAATTTATCCAGCTTGAAGGAATTGTAATTTCATAAAAACCAAAAAAAGAAAAAGCAAAAATAACAAACACTACAAAAAACAGGACATTAAGTACTGCATTGGTAGATATACTGTTTAATATTTCTGGATCTAATGAATCGATAAAATGAAATGGAATACTTAGAGAAATATAAATTAAGATTATAAAACTTCCATAAATGAATGCATTTAAAGAAGAATTTGAACCTTTATTAGTAAAAAAAGAAACAGTTAGTGGGATCATTGGAAAAACACAAGGCGTTAGTAAGGCTAATAAACCTCCTAAAAATCCTAAAATGAGTAAGTTTAAATAGAGGTTTGAAGAAATACCTTCTGAAGAAGAATAAGTTTCTAAAAGCTCTGTGTTTTTTAAATCTAAAACTAATGGGTTAGATTCATCAATAACAAGAGTAGATAAATCTTCATTAACTATCGTATTAACAGAACCATCTAAATTAAAAACTAACTCAGATTCTCTAAAAATGCAAACCATATCATCACATGCTTGATATGCAATAATTGCTTTAACTGCGTTAATTGATATATCATTAATTTTAATTGTTTGGGTAAAAAAAGATTGATCAATAAAATAAGATTGATCAATTCCAAATATAGGATCAAACTTGGTGACTGATTCAGATTCTTTAACAATACCTATTAAATCATAACTGTTAGAATCACTAAAAATGAATTCAGTTGGAATTGCACCACCATCAATTAAGTTTTGAGAATATAAACGCCAGTTATATTCAATTTTAGAATTAGTAATTAGTTCATATGTATCAGAAGATATTTTTTTTACTGATGTAGTGAAAGTTACTGGTTCCTGGGCTAAATTATATTGTGAAAAAATAAAAACAATAAAAAATAAAAATCTAAACTTCATTTAATTCAATTTTAATATTAGCATCTTTAGTCTTGTATCTTCTTTTATCAAATCTCATGCCAATAATCCAAAGAATATCTGAACCACTACACAACAACCATTGATTTTGTTTTTCAAAGTAAGACATTTTTTGGTCTTTAAAATACTTAGAAATCATTTTTTTTCCATTCATTCCGTAAGGGTAAAAAAAGTCTCCTTTTTTCCATTTTCTCAAAGTCAAAGGAAGTTCAATTTCATCAATGTCCATTAATAATTTTTTGGAATTATAATCTTCATTAAAAACTCCTTTTGAAATAGTTAATTCAATAGGGTTTTTGAGACCATCAAGCCCTATATTATAAATATCATTATCAACTGGACTATTTGGCTTAAGTATTAACATGTTTCTGTTGCTCAATAAAGTATGAGAATTTGAATTAATCATTTTTCCTGAAATTGAGTTACATAAACTCAAAATTTCTTTTGGCGTTTTAAAACCGTAATCTTTAAATAATTCAAAAATTAAATTATCTGACGCTGTTTTGACAAGTGAAGCTTTAGAAATCAGTAATTCATTATTAATATTTAAAAAATATTTCTTTTTAAATTCTTTCGTATATTTTTTTAAAATTTGATTGGTAGCTCTTAGAAAATCCATTGATTTTTTAGATTGAAATAAAAAACTTGGATGTAATTCTTTCAATTGAGGAATTATATTGTTTCTAATTTTATTTCTTAAATAGTCGTCTTTAACATTTGAAGAATCCTCTCTCCATTTTAAATCATTTTTTAATGCAAAACTTAATAATTGTTCTTTTGAAAAAATTAATAGCGGACGGATTAAATTATTGTCATTAGCCTTAATCCCTAACAAACCCTCGATTCCGGATGCTCTACTTAAATTTAAAATAAATGTCTCTAGAGAATCGTCTAAATGATGGGCCGTTAAAATAAAATCATATTTTTCTGAATTTAATAGTTCATTAAACCACTCATATCTTAAAGTTCTAGCAGCCATTTGTGTAGAATGCTTAGGTAATTTAGTTGTAAAAGATTTAAAATGAAAGACTGTAGAATTTTTTTTAGAATATTCTCTAACGAATTTTTCATCTAAATCACTTTCATTTCCACGTAAATTAAAATTACAATGAGCAATTCCAATTTTATAATTTAATTGTAATAATAGATTTGAGAGAACCATGCTGTCAACTCCACCACTAACACAAACAAGTAGTTTTGAATTTTTTAAAAAAGGAAATTCCTTATCAATATGTTTTTTAAAATGGTCTATCATTTAAAGCAATATTACGCTTTTAATATATTTAAAAAAACTATTGTAATACTGAAATCATTGCTTCTGCTTTTAGCAGACATTCATCATACTCGCATGAAATTTTTGATTTAGAAGTGATAGCGCTTCCAACATGAAAAGAAAGATATTTTGAGTTAGTATCGTAAATCAAAGACCTAATAACTACATTAAAATCAAAATTTCCTGAAGGTTTTATATAACCTAAAGCTCCACTATATAAACCTCGAGTAGAGACTTCTAAATCTTCGATAATAGTCATTGCTTTAACTTTAGGCGCTCCTGTCATACTTCCCATAGGAAAAGTAGCCTTTATGATTTCCGTACAACTTAAGTCTGTTTCGACAACAGATTCTACAGTTGATATCATTTGATGAACTTGTTTAAAAGGGTATACTTTACACAACTCTTTAACTTTAACTGTTCCAGGAACAGAAAACCTTGATAGGTCATTACGTATTAAATCAACAATCATTATGTTTTCTGACCTTTCTTTAACATTAAGTCTTAATTCTGCCATTAGCTTTGAATCAATCAAGTCGTTTTCATCTCTTCTAGAAGTACCTTTTATAGGTTGACTTATAATCCTGTCATTGATTCTTTTAATATATCTTTCTGGAGAAGAAGACAATAGGTGTAGATTTTTATTTTTGAAATAAGCACTCATAGGAGTTGTAGAAATTTCATTTAATTTAAGATAAACTTCAGCAGGAATGATTTCAGAATTTTCAGAAAACCATTCCATACAATAATTAGCTTCATAAACATCTCCTTTATTAATATGATCTAATAGTCGTTGAATTTTATTTTGGTATTGATTTTCACTTAACCTTTTTGTTAATTTTATTTTTTTTGAATTTGAAAATTCATTTAAGGGAACGATTTTATTAATTTGAATCCAATCTTCCTGAATTTGAGATCCATCCAAATAAAGTGCTTCAACAGAATTCTTAGAAACTAGCCAGATTTTTTTTGGTTGAAAAAAAAATAAATTTGGTAAAACAAAACTATCAATATTTTTACTTTCAAGTTTTTCTAATTCATTCTTTAAGTCGTAAGACAAATATCCAAAAATCCAATCTTTAGTTCTATTGATGTAATCATCTAATTTGGTCAATGAATTTTGTTTAGTATATGGAGTTTCTGAGTGAAGGTCTACAGCTAATATTACTTCGTATTCATTCATCTCAGATTCATAATTATTTGAGTTTAAAAAAACTGAAATTTCTGAATTGCCTGACCATTTAAATAGTTTTCTTTTAAAAGAGTTAGGATCTTCTAAATTAAAGGATTTTGATACTCTAGTCAATTAAGGGTTATTTAAAAGCTCATTAATACTATTCTTGTCAATTACATATGAATTGCTCTGTTTTCAGTAGCAGCTAAAGCTGCCTCTTTTATAGCTTCTGCATAAGTAGGGTGAGAATGGCTCATTCTAGCTATATCTTCGGCTGAGGCTCTAAATTCCATAGCCGTAACTGCTTCAGCAATTAAATCTGCTGCTCTAGCTCCTATTATATGAACACCTAAGACTTCATCTGTTTTACTATCTGCTAAAATTTTTACAAAACCATCCAAATCCATACTAGCTCTTGCTCGACCTAGAGCTCGCATAGGAAATTGACCTTTTTTAAAAGAAACACCCATTTGAGTCAACTGTTCTTCAGTCTTTCCAACAGAAGCAACTTCAGGCCAAGTATAAATAACATTAGGGATTAAATTATAGTTTATATGAGGTTTTTGATTTGCAAGTATTTCTGCAACTAGGACTCCTTCTTCTTCAGCTTTATGAGCAAGCATTGGACCTTTAATTACATCACCTATTGCATAAATATTATTTTGACTAGTTTGTAGTTTGTCATTTACTTCTATCTGTCCCTTGTTGTTTATATTTACTCCTATAGAATCAAGGTTTAATCCATCAGTATAAGGTTTTCTTCCAACTGAAACTAAACAATAATCACCATTAAAATTTAATTCATTTCCGTCACTATCTTTAGCTTGAACAGTTACAGAATCTCCAGAAGAACTAACATCAAATACCTTGTGAGATAAATAAAATTTTATTTTTTGTTTCTTGAAAATTCTTATTAATTCTTTCGATACTGAAGAATCCATAAAAGGAGTTATAGTATCTGAATATTCAATTACTGAAACTTCAGAACCTAACCTATTGTAAACCTGACCTAACTCTAGCCCTATTACTCCTCCTCCAATTACGATAAGCTTTTTTGGAATCTCTTTAAGTTTTAAAGCTTCAGTAGAAGTGATAACTCTATCTTTATCAATTTTAGCAAAAGGCAGGGAAGATGGCTTAGAGCCAGTAGCAATTACTGCAGATTTATAAGATATTTGTAAATTATTTCCATCATTACAAATATTTATTTTTTTAGAATCAACAAATGACCCTAATCCTTTGTAAACAGTTATGTTGTTTTTAGACATCAAAAAGTCTATTCCCTTTGTAGTTTGATCCACTACAGAATCTTTTCTTGAAATCATTTTTTTTAGATCAACTTTTAATTCACCGTCAATAGTTATTCCATGAGAATCAAAGTGTTTTAATGCATCATAATAGTGATGAGATGAATCTAAAAGAGATTTTGAGGGAATACAACCTACATTTAAACAAGTTCCTCCTAAAGTATTGTACTTTTCAATCAAAGCAGTTTTCATACCTAACTGAGCACATCTAATGGCGCACACGTAGCCACCTGGTCCAGATCCTATAATTACAACATCAAATTGACCCATTGTTTTTTTTCAAAAGTACAAATGTTTTTATTTTTTTTATTATAATCATTAGATTAAAAATTGAATTATTTTTTATAAGTAAATCATATATTAGCATTATGATGAAAAAACCCAGTAATACAAGTGATATAAATTATAATATTACTTTATTTGAAGCACTTACTCCGGTAATTCTTTTAGTTATTTTATTAGCATATAATGTTAACGTTTATGGTGATGAAGCTATGAGCGGATCAAATCAATTTACTTTATTAATTGGAGCAGCTATAGCCACAGTTATAGGCCTTAAGAAAGGTATTGAGTTTAAATCTATGATTAATGTTGTGTCTTTGAATTTAAAGTCAATAACAGGAGCTATATTGATATTGTTATTTGTTGGAGCACTTTCAGGAACATGGTTAATTAGTGGAATTATACCATCAATGATATACTATGGTTTAAAAATTCTTCACCCCTCAATTTTTTTACCATCTTGCTTAGTTATATGTGCAATAATTTCTCTGGCCACAGGGAGTAGTTGGACTACATCTGCAACTGTTGGAATAGCACTAATTGGTATATCTAAAGCTATTGGCATACCTACAGGAATGGCAGCAGGAGCGATTATTTCAGGAGCATATTTTGGAGATAAGCTATCTCCTTTAAGTGATACGACAAATCTAGCTCCTGCAATTTCAGGATCTGATCTGTTTACTCACATTAAATACTTAACTCTTACAACGGTTCCAACAATTATTATAACCTTAGTTGTGTTTATAATAATAAACTTCTTTGTTGTATCAACAGGACCTACAAATAATGAAGTTTTAATTAATACCATCAGTAATACCTTTAATATAAATCCTTTAGTTTTTATTGTACCAATTATTGTGATTTTTATGATATTTAAAAAAACTCCTCCTTTAATAGCTCTATTTATCGGTACAATATTAGGAGCAGTATTTGCTGTGATTTTTCAACCTGAAATTCTAAAGCAAATTTCTGGATCTAGTACATTAACAATAAAAGGTGCATATGTTTCAATTTTGAATGCTATCACAGTTGATACATCTATAGAATCTGGGAATCCTGATTTAAATGATTTATTTACTAGCGGGGGAATGAAAGGCATGCTTAATACAATATGGCTTGTAATTTGTGCAATGGTATTTGGAGGTATTATGGAAGCAATTGGATCTTTAAACAAAATAAGCAACTCTCTTTTGGAGTTAGGTAAGTCTACGTTTTCATTGTTCGCTAGCACAGCAGGAAGTTGTTTAGTGCTTAACCTAACTGCATCTGATCAATATTTGTCAATAGTAATACCTGGTAAAATGTTTTCAAAAGCCTATAGGGATAAAAATCTAGCTCCAGAAAATTTGAGTAGAACACTTGAAGATACTGGAACAGTCACATCTGTATTAATTCCCTGGAATACTTGTGGGGCTTATCAATCAAGTGTGTTAGGAGTAAGTGTGTTTGATTATTTTATTTATGCTATTTTTAACTGGCTTAGTTTTTTTATGACTCTATTTTTTGCTGCTTTAAATATTAAAATAAAAAAACTAGATAGTAAAATAGCGTAATATCTTTAAATATAAATCTTTACTTTTGTTATACTCTACTTATGACTAAAAACAGTAACAAATTGAAACTTAAAGAATCACTCATATTGAGTCGTAGTCAACAGATAATGTTAGGTGTTTTTTTGATTTTGTTTTCAATACTAACTTTCGCTTCTTTATTGTCTTATTTTAATACTTGGAGGATTGACCAATCTGATCTTGAAAATTTCTTTGATAAAGATATTGATTCTGTAAATATTGCAAAAAAATTTGGAGCCATACTAAGCCACTTTTTAATATATAGAATGTTTGGAATAGCTTCTTTTATATTTTCAATATTATTATTAATTACTGGACTTTCATATTTTGTTGGAGCAAATTCTAAAAAACTTATTAATAAATGGATCTGGGGAGTTTTAATGATAATTTGGTTTTCATTTTTCTTTGGACACTTTTTTGAAAACAAACTTCTAGCTGGGTCAATTGGATATGAAATGACTGAATTCATTTCTATATACATTGGTGAAATTGGCATCATTTCAATATTAGTATTTGGTCTGTTTACATACTTAGTAGTTAGAATTAAGTTGACACCTGAAAAAACTTATAATTGGCTTAAAAAACTTTGGTTAAAAAACAAAATATCATTTGATATTAATGATGATAATAACCAATTTGAAAAAGAAATTGTTAAGAATGAAACAACTCTAGATTCAGAATCTAAATCAAAATTTGAAATTAAAAAAGAAGAATTAAAACCAACAATAGAAAACTTTTCCTCAATTAATAAAACTAAATCAAAAGTAGAATCAAAAAGTGATGATAAAATTGAAATCGAAATTGAGACTAATGAAACAGAAGAAACTTTAGATGAAGATTCTATTGCAAAGAATTTAGTGAAAAAATTCGGTGAATATGATCATACACTAGAACTTAAAAACTTTCAATCACCATCCATTGAGCTGCTAAAAGATTACGACAACGGAGGAGTAATAACAATAAACGAAGAGGAATTAGAAGAAAATAAAGAAAAGATAATTGAAACTTTAAAAAATTACAAAATAGAAATAGATCAAATAAAAGCCACAATAGGTCCTACAGTTACACTATATGAAATAGTCCCAGAAGCTGGAGTTAGAATTTCAAAAATAAAAAACTTAGAAGATGATATAGCTTTGTCCTTATCTGCATTAGGAATTAGAATCATAGCCCCTATTCCGGGAAAAGGAACTATTGGAATAGAAGTTCCTAATAAAAATTCTACAATTGTTTCAATGCGTTCGGTAGTTTCTTCGAAAAACTTTCAAGAATCTGAAATGGAACTTCCCTTAGTGTTAGGGAAAACAATTAGTAATGAATCATATGTGGTTGATTTGGCAAAAATGCCTCATTTATTAATGGCTGGCGCGACTGGTCAAGGAAAATCTGTAGGTTTAAATGCAGTGTTAACCTCTTTATTATATAAGAAGCACCCATCTGAAGTTAAATTTGTTTTAGTAGATCCAAAGAAAGTCGAATTGACACTTTTTAATAAAATAGAAAGACATTATCTAGCTAAATTACCAGATACTGAAGAAGCTATTATAACTGATAACAAAGCTGTAATAAATACTTTGAATTCACTTTGTATAGAAATGGATAATCGTTACGAAATGCTTAAAAATGCATTGTGTAGAAACATAAAAGAATACAATACTAAATTTAAACAAAGAAAATTAAACCCAGATTCTGGAAATGTCTTTTTACCTTATATAGTCTTAATTATAGATGAGTTTGCAGACCTAATAATGACTGCTGGAAAAGAGGTCGAAACACCAATAGCTAGATTAGCTCAATTAGCTCGTGCTGTTGGAATACATTTAATTATAGCTACTCAAAGACCTTCTGTAAATGTTATAACTGGAATTATTAAAGCTAATTTTCCTGCTAGAATAGCTTTTAGAGTAACTTCAAAAATCGACTCAAGAACAATTTTAGATAGTGGCGGAGCAGATCAATTAATTGGTCGTGGAGATATGTTATATACACAAGGTAATGAACTAATAAGAATTCAATGTGCTTTTGTAGACACACCTGAAATTCAAAAAATAACTGATTTTATTGGTTCACAAAAAGCTTATGCAACAGCTTATGAGTTACCAGAATATATAGGAGAAGAAAGTTCTAACTCAATGGATAATAATATTGATGATAGAGATGCATTGTTCAAAGAAGCCGCGGAAGTAATAGTAATCGCACAACAGGGATCAGCCTCACTTCTTCAAAGAAAAATGAAGTTAGGATACAATAGAGCAGGAAGAATAATAGATCAATTAGAAGCTGCTGGCATAGTTGGTGGATTTGAAGGAAGCAAACCTAGATTAGTAATAATTCCTGATTTAGCCTCTTTAAACACCTTTTTAGAAAACGAAACAAATAATTAATGAAAAAAATTTTATTTATTATATCGTTATTTATGTTTTTAACAATAAGAGGACAGAATGATATTAAGGCTGAGAAATTATTAAATAAAATTTCAGAAAAAATTGATAATGCAAAAAGTTATCAAATTGAATTCACCTACACTTTAGAAAACAAGTTAGAAGGAATAAATCAAGATTCAGAAGGATCCGTAATCATAAATGAAGATAATTATCTGTTAAATTTCATGGGTATTAAACAAATTTGTGATTCAAAAAACATATATACAATTATTGATGAAAATGAAGAAATAATAATTTCAAGTGTAGAAGACGAAGGGGGACAAACAATTAAACCTTCACAATTACTTAAGTTTTATAGAAAAGGTTATTTATTAATATGGGATAAGCTAGAAATTAATTATAACGATAGAATTCAATTTATCAAACTTATCCCAATTGATTTAAATTCTGAAATAAGTCATCTTTTATTAGGTGTTGATATTGATGAAAATAATATTTCAAAACTAATTGAAATTGGAAAAAACAAAACAAAAACAATATTAAATGTCAAGAAAATAATTTACAACCCAGAACTAAACAGCAACTCCTTTGTCTTTGAAAAAGATGATTATAAAAATTATTACATTGAAAATCTTTAATAAATGAAGATTCTTGACAAGTATATACTTACATCTTATTTAAAAATATTTTTTAGTTTCTTTTTTATATTGATGTTTATTTTTCTAATTCAAATTATTTGGGTTTTTATTGATGATTTAGCAGGAAAAGAAATTGATTTTGAAATTATATTTAAATTTCTATTATTCTATTCACCTAAATTACTTCCATTAGTAATCCCTTTAACCGTTCTTTTAGCCTCTATAATGACTTTTGGAAATCTCTCAGAACAATATGAGTTAGCGGCAATTAAATCATCTGGAATGTCACTCTTTCGTTCTATGAGAGGTATTGTAGTATTTAACTTAATACTTTCTGTTGGAATGTTTTTTATAGCAAATACTTTAATACCATTTGCTGAATTTAAATCCTATAATTTAAGAAAGAACTTAGCTAAGCTAAAGCCGGCACTCGCAATTACTGAAGGTGTTTTTAATGATATAAACCTAATGAATATTAAAGTAGGCAGAAAGTACGGCCCAAACAATACACTTTTAGAAGATGTGATAATTCATAAAAATAATTTTAATTCAAAAAACACTTTAGTTATTAAGGCAGAAAGCGGTGAGCTAATTAGTAGAGAAACTGATGAAATATTACAGTTAATATTAAAAAACGGAAAAAGATATCAAGAAATTGAAAGTACAAAGCCAAACAGCAAGCAATTCGTTCCTCATACTTATGTTTCTTTTGAAAAATATATAATGAATATTGATTTGAGAGATTTTAATAATGTTGATTTTGACGAAGAAAAATATAGTAATACTTATAGGATGCAAAGTGTTTCTCAGCTAAAATTTAGCATAGACTCTTTGTCTAACAAATTAGATTTTAGATATGAGAATTTTGGGAAAAACTTCTATACGCGTACAGGAATTTCTAATTTTCAAAACAATATTAGAATGGATAATAAAAACAAAGGAAAGGTTCTGTTTACAAGCTACAGAAATCATTTAAATGATTATCCTAAAGACATACAGGTTTCAATTATAAATGCGGCTTTAAATGTTATAAAAGGTCAAAAACAAGTTCTAATTAACCAGAAAAATACTTTTTTTATTAAAGAAAAAATAATTAACCTACACAAATCAAACCTATTTGATAAATATGCGTTAGCATTAACTTCAATTATACTTTTTTTTGTAGGTGCACCGATTGGTGCAATAATAAGAAAAGGTGGTTTCGGTCTTCCTATGGTTGTATCCCTAATACTTTTTTTAAGTTATCATTTTATAGGTACTTTTAGTAGAAATTCAGCTGAAGATGGAAGCTTAGACCCATTAATTGCTAGCTGGCTTCCAAATTTAATAATGTTACCATTAGGATTGTATTTGATTTGGAGAGCATCTTTAGATAAATCAATATTTAATTTTGATAAAATAACTTATCCAATTAATGTTTTTATAAACAAAATTTTATCTTTTAGAAAAGCTTAAAACATCTTATATTTAAAAAAAATCAATGAAAAAAAGTATAATAAAACTAAACACTATTCAAGAAGCAATTGATGATATAAAAGCTGGAAAAGTAATTATAGTAGTTGATGATGAAAATAGAGAAAATGAAGGGGACTTTATTTGTGCTGCAGATTTAGTTACTCCAGAAATAATAAATTTCATGGCCAAACATGGAAGAGGGTTGATATGTGTTCCCCTGACGGAAAGTAGGTCTAAGATACTTAATTTGAGCCCTATGGTCTCAAACAACACTGATCCAATGGACACTGCATTTACTGTTTCTGTTGATCTAAAAGGGAATGGAGTAACATCTGGAATATCCGCTTTGGATAGATCAAAAACGATTAAAGCTATAGTAGATAATAATACAAAAGGAGATGATTTAGCAAGGCCAGGTCATATATTTCCGTTAATTGCTAAAGATGGAGGAGTACTTAGAAGAACAGGTCATACAGAAGCTGCTATTGATTTTGCAAGATTAGCCGGTTATTCGCCTGCTGGAGTAATATGTGAAATCATGACCGAAGATGGCTCTATGGCTAGATTACCAGATCTTATAATAGTTGCTGAAAAACTTGATTTAAAAGTTGTTTCTATAGAAGATTTAGTTGCATTTAGGATGAAACATGACAGTTTAATTTCTAAAAAAGAGTGTTTTGATTTTAATACTAGATTTGGAGAGTTTAGGTTGCATGCTTTTCAACAAACAAATAACAACCAAGTTCATTTAGCATTGATTAAAGGAGATTGGGAGGAAGACGAACCTGTTCATGTAAGAATAAACTCATCGATAACAAATAATGACTTATTAACTTCATTAACTTCAGATTCAGACAAAACACTTGAAAATATTTTCAAAAAAATTAATTCAAATAAAAATGGAGTGATTGTTTTTATAAATCAGACACCTAACCCTGAAAATATTTTATTCAGATTAAAAAAGTTAAAGTCAATGCAGTCTAAAAATAAAATAAAATCACCTCCCCTACAGATGGATGAAAAAGATTTTGGAATAGGTGCTCAAATATTACATGATTTAAAAATCAGTAAAATTCAACTTATTACAAATAGTAATCAAATAAAAAGAGTTGGAATGATTGGTTATGGCTTAGAAATAGTAGAATATATTAATTACTAAAAAACTTACGAATTATAAATTCATAAATTTCATTTATTGATTCGGGAAATAAAAGTTTAATTGACATTAATATAACCATCACAATTAAAAAAAACTTAATTGAACTCTCTCCCTTTTTAACGGACCATCTACTTGATGTCCATCCTCCTAAAATGTTCCCTAAAGCTAAAAATAAACCATAGGTCCAATTAACTTTTCCCGCTAATGCAAAAGTAAGCAAAGCAGCTGATGTATATATCATCACTATAACGACTTTAGCTGAATTAACTTTCACTAAATTCAATCTATTGTAGTAGTGAAGGAATAACATAATAACAAAACCAATACCAGCATTTATAAACCCACCATAAATACCAATAAAAAAAAATGCAATAATAGAAATTATAAGGTGTTTTCCAGTAAGTCGTTCAATAAGGTCGTTTTGTTTGATGTTAGGCTTAAGAACTATTAAGCCAACTACTACAATCATTATAACTGCTAATATCTTATTAAACAAACCTCCATCAATCTCTATAGCAATTTTAGCTCCAATAAAAGCTCCTAATAAACCTGAGATACCTAAATAAATATTAAAAGGAAAGGTGGATACATTTTTACTCTTAAACCCTAGAGTTGCAGAAGATGTAGACATTAAAATTGCTACTCTATTGGTTCCATTAGCAACCGCTGCAGGTAATCCCATAAAAATAAGTAATGGAAGTGTTAATAAGGAACCGCCACCAGCCATAGTATTCATAAAACCTGCGATAAAACCAACAAAAATAAGTAGTGGATAAGTCAGTGATGACAGGTCAAAATCAAACATATTTCAAATGTAGTAAAAATGTATTTATATAATTTGTTAAATAAAATTGGTACAAAATAAAAAGGAAGTTATATTTGCAGCCGATTGGAGAAGTGGCAGAGTGGTCGAATGCACTAGTCTTGAAAACTAGCGTACTGCAAGGTACCAGGGGTTCGAATCCCTTCTTCTCCGCTTAGTAAAACCCTAACTACTTTATAAACAAGTGATTAGGGTTTTTCTTTTTAAAACTTGTACGATTATTGTACGGCCAGCTACTACTAAAAACCCAAAAAATCTCAATAGTAATTTTTAATTGGTACTACCCTACTCAAATAATATCGGTTTTCTTTTGACGGGAGGTGTTTGTATAAGTATGTATAATACTAAACCTTACTGTGTCTTAAAAGAATAAACAATAGAATAACTCGAGTTTATTCCATCAGATGTCTTCACTCTCCAGTAATAGGTGGTGGCTGCTTCTAAAGCGACACTAGCCGTCTTTTCTGTTAAGTCTGTCTGTGCTGCAGGTGGTGTTTGTTTCCCATCTGTAGTGTCTACATAAAGTGTGTACTTAAGAGTATCACCTGTATCTGGATCACTACCATCCCAAGTGAAGGCTACCTTACCATCACCATCTCTAGTGACTGTGGATCCCGAAGCTGGTGTTTTAAGATCTGCAGGGAAAGGAGCGTAATTAACAACCCCTGTGCCTGCTAAATAAAACTTCCACGTATCACTTTTAGTGGTTGTTGTGCTAGCTGTGCTTTTTGAAGTAATGTACCATGAGTATGGAACGCCTTTATCTAAAGTTGATTTAGTGGTGGTTGTTGAGACCCCTGTTTTATTTATAGCTACACTAGTGTTTAGATTAGTTATTCTAAGGTCATAAGTGTTAGTATCTGCTGAAGCTCCCCAAGTAAAAGTGACTTCACTCTGAGTGTCAGAAACACTGGTTCCAGTCTCACAAGTCTTGTTGTTAGCAGGTGCTGTTAGTGTTGATTTTCCTGGTGGGTTGATTACATTACCACCGCCTCCGCCGCCAGAGCCGCCGCCATCATCTCCTCCGCCACCACCGCAGCTTATAAGAGTCAAAGTAAAAAGAAAACTAAAGTATTTTAATATAGGGTATCTCATCTTTTTACGATTTTAAAGGTTTTTCTAACAGTCTTTCCTTCCATAACTACAATGTAAGTTCCTGTAATCTGCAGTGAAAGATCAATGTGTGTTTTTCTAGAGAAGTCCTGTATTTGCTGTTCTTTTGAATAGATAAGGTCACCCTTCTCACTAAACACGCTAACCATTACTCTAGTATCCTCACCCGAGACATGAACGTTTACATCCTTTTGGGTTGGGTTAGGGTAATACATAATGTCTTCCGAGATAAACACTTCTTTCTCTATCACACCTTGACAGTCTAGATTCGTTGAGACTTTAATAATATTAAGTCCTGTTGAAAGATTAGCCGAGAAGTTATCACCCTTCACCTCAAATCTCTCTCCATTAATTTCTACATTATAAGTACTAGAGCCTGCTAGTTGAATACTGGTGGTTCTGTTATCATTATCTACATCTATAAAGGCAGATAAGGCTTTAGGTTCTCCTATAACCACTTCAAAACATTGCTCGTAAGCGTCTTGACCAGTTACCTTAAAGCAAACACTATAAGTGCCTTTAGCAAGACCCGAAACTGAAGCAGTCTTGTTCTCCCCTGTTATAACTAATAGGATCGATCTTTGCCAGTAACAGTAATACTGTAATCAAAAGAAGCATCCTCTATACTAAGTCCTATAGAACCATCAGTAGTGCCAATACAACTCGCACTAGTAACTGAAACTTTGTTGTTGTTAATGGTAAATTAAAACCACAACCTTTATTAACTTTCGAATCAGGCGGAGTATCTGGACATTTATCATCATCATTTAAAATACCATCCTCATCAAAATCATTGCTTGTTACAGCAATAGAGATGGTTCCATTTTCACTGTCTAAATTCCCATCATTAGCTTTAAAAGTAAAACTATCCGATCCAAAATAACCAGTAGTTGGATATAAGTTACTTTATCACTGTCTAAAGTAATTGTTCCATTAGTTGGAGAAGTGACAATAGCAAAAGTTAAAGCAGTCTGCATCAACATCAGTTCCAGCTAAGTATAACAGCTATTGTTCTGATAGTGTACATCTGTCTGAGCTGTAGCAACTGGAATATCGTTCACTGCTGTAATGGCAATACTGATTGTGGACGCTTCAGAATCAACAGTGCCATCATTGACTTTAAATGTAAAACTATCACTTGTCGCAGTATCCGATGTACTGACATAAACAACATCAGCACTTGTTGTTGTTTTTATTATTTTATAAACTGATGGGGCAGTACCATCTGCGTCTGTCCCAGCTAATGTGATTGTAACCGCAGTTTGTTCTGTAGCCGCCACATCTGTCTGAGCCGTAGCAACTGGCACGTCATTCACCCCAGTAATAGCAATGACTTACTGTAGCAGCCGTACTATCAACTAGTTCCATCATTCACTTTAAAAGTAAAGCTGTCACTAGTTGCAGTATCCGAATTACTAGTGTAGACCACATTGGCTGCGGTAGTAGTTTTAGGCAGGTCTCCAGAGGCAATTACTGTTCCGTTGTCACTAAGTATTCCACTAGTAGGAAGACTTATTATTTTATAAACTGATGGGGCAGTACCATCTGCGTCTGTCCCAGCTAATGTGATTGTAACCGCAGTTTGTTCTGTAGCCGCCACATCTGTCTGAGCCGTAGCAACTGGCACGTCATTCACCCCAGTAATAGCAAGACTTACTGTAGCAGCCGTACTATCATCTGTTCCATCATTCACTTTAAAAGTAAAGCTGTCACTAGTTGCAGTATCCGAATTACTAGTGTAGACCACATTGGCTGCGGTAGTAGTTTTAGGCAGGTCTCCAGAGGCAATTACTGTTCCGTTGTCACTAAGTATTCCACTAGTAGGAAGACTTATTATTTTATAAACTGATGGGGCAGTACCATCTGCGTCTGTCCCAGCTAATGTGATTGTAACCGCAGTTTGTTCTGTAGCCGCTACATCTGTCTGAGCCGTAGCAACTGGCACGTCATTCACCCCAGTAATAGCAAGACTTACTGTAGCAGCCGTACTATCATCTGTTCCATCATTCACTTTAAAAGTAAAGCTGTCACTTGTCGCTATATCCGATGTACTGACATAAACAACATCAGCACTTGTTGTTGTTTTTGGAAGGTTTTCACTATTAATTATTATACCATTTTCACTTAATTCACCATCAATAGGTAAAGTAATTATTTTATATACAAAACTAGTGTTTGGATCAGAATCGGTAGCAGATAAAGTGACATCTATAGCAGTTTGTTCATCAACAGTCACAGATTGGGCTATAGCTTCTGGCGCATCATTAACCAGACTATAAGCTCTAATAGTCCCTTTATTATTATCATGTCCTAAAGCACCAACCGCTAAGGTAATTCCATCACTAGATATCGATACAGAGTAGCCTTGTTTATCACCAGCTTCTCCATCTAAAGTGGAAGACCACCTCTCGCCAGAAGAATCAGAACTGCTGCCAGAACCATCAATATCATTTCCTATCTGAGTCCAATTACTACTTTGACTGTTTAAAGTAACAGTTCCTCTATTGGCTGATCCTGATTTTTCAGCCTCTATATTATAAATTCTTACCTTTCCTTTGTTGTTGTTGTGACCATAGGCTCCAACAGCAAGAGTGGTCCCCGTCCTTAGACAAGGACACAGAACTTCCTTGAGAATCATCTAAACTATCCGTACCCTCTAGGTCGGACCCTATTTGAGACCATGAAGAAGTACCAGAGTAGTTATAAGCTACGAACCGCACCTGTATTAAAACTGTCGTGACCCGTTGCTCCTACTGCTAAAGTATAGCCCATCAGCAGACAGAGAGACAGAGAAGCCTTGGCTGTCATTAACCTCTTTACCATCCACATCTACTACCTAATTGAGTCCATTCATTGAGCACGTAAATCCATCTCATAAACCCTAACGGTTCCTTTCTTGTTGTCGTGCTCACTAGCGCACCTACAGCCATAATAGTAGCATCTTCATTAAAGGCAATACTCTGACCTTGGTAATCATTAGCCTGACCATCTAAATCTAATCCTAGTTTAGTTTGAGTATCTAAGTATCCTTCAGAAATTGTAATAGTCACTTTAGAATCCTCAGAGTCAAGAATACTATCATTCACTTTATAAGGGAATGTATCCGATCCTTTATAATCAGAGTTTGGAACGTATGTAAGTTCATTCTGAGTTAAAGTTTTTGGCAAATCAGCTTCTTCTATAACAGTCTCACCAACTTTTAATTGTCCGTTTTCTGGCAAGGCTATAACAATGTAGGTTAACTTATCAAAATCAACATCTTTTCCAATTAAAGGAATGATCGTGTTGGTGTTTGTAATTGTAGCGGCAGATATATTTAATGAAAGTGGCGCATCATTCACTCCTGTTATAGTTATTGATACTTTTGCTGGAATATCACCATCAGATTTTACATCATTTACATTAAAATTAAAGCTATCTGAAGTTAGATAGTCCGAATTACTTTTATAAATAATTTTATTTGTTTCTCCTAAATCTTTAGGTAACTGATCTGCTGTAACTATAGTACCATTTTCAGATAAAAATCCATTTTCAGGTAATGAG
>CAJIYJ010000003.1:370000-496987 GCA_905181625.1 uncultured Flavobacteriaceae bacterium | reverse complement strand
AGCTTTATTATATCCTAAGCTAATAGAAGCTAATCTTTTTGACTTTGAAGGATGTGTGTCATAGGTGTCATCTTTTTCAGAAGAAATCAGATTAATACTTGAAGATGTTTGCTCTAATGTAGCTCCTAATTTCCCTAAGATAAACCCAGCAAATTCATCTGCTTCTAATTCTTGTTGTCTTTTGTTAGCTAAAGTTTCTGGCTCTACAGCTTCTGCTGCATAAAGCAATATATCTAAACTATGTCCATTTATATGATGTCCAACTTCGTGAGCAAGGATAAATAGATTACTCCAGTTATCTCCAGAATCAAGACTGTCCATAAAATCTCTATCATAAAGTATGTATCTAATCCCTTTGTAAGATGTGGCTACTGCATTATTAATATTATCACAAGGCTGAAGAACAAACCCTCTAGAAGCTCCTATTACTGACAATATTCTATCAAGTGCATTGTCAGCTTTACTATCTGAAATAAAACTATTAGTCTGAATTGCTGTACAAAGTTTTAAAGCATCTGAATCATTACCATAGTCCTGCCCAAAAACTCACAAGTGGAATAAACAGTAAGAGTAATATAGTTTTTTCATTAATTAATTTTTTCCTTTTAAATTTATTTATAATACTATTCGGATTAGAAGTCTATAAAGGTATTTATAGTATTATAAATTCTTAATAATTTTATTTTCTTTATCTACAGGTTCTTTCCCACATTTTTAATTATAAATATTCTAATTCTTTCATTTCTTGCGTTTTGTGCAGCTTGAATTTTTGCATTGGCTTGAATGGCTGAACCAATAGATTCCCCAATACTTTGTATTCCTTCACAAAATAAAGTATGAATTTCTTCTGCAGTTGCTTTGTCTATTTTTGAATTAGAAATAACAGTAACTGCTAAAGATATAGATACTTTAAATCATGTAAATAATGTAGTTTATGTGCAATGGATTTGAATACGTAGACTTTCCTTGTAACTGATATTCTAAATTTCCATCATAAGTATATTTGTATTTTCCAATAATATTTCCATTTTTATCTTTTTTTTCAACTTCACCCAAATAATTTCTTTTGTATTTAGCTATAACATTTCCATTTTGATCTTTTTCTTCATATTCTCCTAAATAATTATTTTTTCCAGTTGATATAATATTCCCCTTATTATCTTTAGAAACATTTCTGCCTAAATAATCGATAGTTTCTTTCTTTATTATATTTCCGTATTGATCTTTCCATACAAATGCACCTAAAAAGTCTTTTTGACCATTCGCTATTACATTACCATATTGATCTTTTGCTACTGTTTTCCCGGAATAACCTTTTGAATATGTTATGTTCTGTCCAAAAGAAATAAGAGGAGCAAATAGTAATAGTAGGAGAAATCTTTTCATAAATATCTTTATTTTGGAAACAATCTAAGCAACCTTATGTTAGCATCAACTTCATTAACATCATCAAATTCTATAGTTATTAATCCACCTTCAACATTTGCAAATGTTTCAATAGAAGTTTTGTCACTAAGAAAATACTGAACAGAGTATACTCCATCTACAGCAGTGCTTTCAAATATTGCTTTCACATCACCCCTTTTCCACTGCTTTAATTCACTTTCCAATATTAATGCCTTGAAAGTATCTCCATTTTTAACAATACCTAACTTGTATGAAGTTTTTGCTTTGTAGGTTTTAAAAACTCCCTCAATAGTATTTATCAAATTGTTCTCTAAGTAATCTTTAAAACTATTTTCTTCAATACTAATATTTTCAACTTCAGGATAATCTATAAAGGGAGTTAATTTCTCATTATAGAAATACTTAAAATCTTCAAATTCTCCAAAAACTCTAGTACTGCTTGTTCTTACATTTTTACTAAACCTTGCTCCATAACCTGCAGCTTTTTTTTGGACCTGATAAATTATTTTATTTAAACAATTTTTTATAGTTAATTCTGTTTTAGCATTTTGAGAAAATCCTCCTTCAATGAACACAACCCATTCACTAACCAAGCAAGGATTGCTTATAGCTTCTGTTGGCCAATTATTTCTATTATTGTAGTCAATTACTTTTAATCCTAATTTTTCAACAGTTGACACTAATAAACCATCAACAAATCCCTCATCAATATTCGTTTTATAAACCACATATTTTGTTCCGCTTAATAAAGACATATTCGATTGCCCAAAAGACACAAGCGGAATAAACATTAATAGTAGAATTAGTTTTTTCATCATTCAACAATTTAACTCAATTCTTAGTGCAATCAAAATAGTTAGCAGTAGTTACATCTTTTAACTCTGTTAAATAACTGTATATAAACAATTTAAACCATAGTGTTTGACCCTGTTTTGTTTAGGGGTCTGAATGATGGTTGGGGGGTTACCTGTTAACTCCGTGTCTATTAATTATATTTTCTGTACGACCCATGAGTTTGTTTCATGATTTTGCCTTGCTGTCCTGATCTTAATTTTTACAGCTTTAATTTAAATCCCTTTTTTTCAAACCAACCAGCGAGGATAACAACTAGTAATGCAAAAAGAAAAGATGTTATTAAACCAATAACATTTGTTATTAAAAATTCTGGAGCTTTTATTCCAATAATCTCAACAATAGGATAAATAAAATAAGGTATCAAATAACATGTTAAAGTAGCAGTTCCAGCAGGTGCAATTATTTTAAACCAGTTAGTATGGGTTTTTTGATTTGAAATAAAATAAAATAAAGTGAATAGTAAAAAACCTATTCCAGTACAAATTAACAACCATGATGGTGTTCCTTGAATTTTAGAAATCCCCCAAATTGGTCTAGTTACTAGCCCAGAAATTAAATTAATAACACCCAAAATAATCAAACTTAAATAGCTCCATTTAATAGATTTATTTTTAAATTTCTCTAAAAACATAATTCCTACTATGCCAGCAGTTGTAAAAGCAGGAACATTTCCAGTCAAAATGGTTGAGAAATATTTTGAAAAGCCATTAAATTCTATCCCCATTTCTGAATGATTTATAATATTTAAAGAAATCAACAACAACCATAATAAAAACATAATAAGCAAGGAGTTTTTTGAATATAAGTAAACGACAGCATTTAGAAGATATGCCCAGCCAATAAGTCCTAAAATACCCCACCATTGTGTAGTCATCCATAGACTGCCGTTCACACCGCCTTTATATATTAGAGCTATAAAAACGAGAATTAATAAACCTGTTATTTTAAGAAAACGATGTAAATAATTTTTAATTGGGGTTTTTTTCCAATCAATCCATATTAAAGCAATCCCAAAAGCCATTAATAATTTCCAATAGATAGTACCAATAATTATACTTTCGTTATGTGCGTTTTCAGTATTTACCATAAAAACTCCTATAATTATTAATGAAAAAGAACGATTCATTATATGTTTTAAATTGGAATTATTACTTTGTCCTTGATCAATTCTCTTTTTAATAGCTAATGGGATACTCAATCCAACTATAAATAAAAATAAAGGAAAAATAATATCAGAAAACCCTAAATAATCTTCACTACTATTAGCATGCTTCAACCATTTTGGAATATTTATTAAAGTCCAAAAATCATTGACCCAAATCATAAAAAGCATAGTAATAGCTCTTAAAAAATCAATTGATGAGTATCTCATAATACATATTGCAATCCTAATTTAGTGAAAAATTGAATGAAATCTAAACCTAAAATATTAAGGGGACAAAGTTCTCGTTAAGCTATTATACTCATTCTAAGTACGAGTATAATAAATTCATGTATTATGTATCTTAATTGACATTGTAAAATAAGTTTGTCATAAAATTGACATAACTTAAGTATCTAGTTCTTAGTATTTTATATTTATATATATTATTAATGCTTATTATGTTAATTAATAATAGATAATAATAAATAAAGAAAAGAAAGAAGTAAGTAGTTTTATATATAAATAAGTGAACCCTATTTATTTTTACATTCGACATAACCGTCATGTAATTAATTTTTACTCTCTTTTAAACTTTAAAGATTTGTAGTAAACAAGGTAATCATTAAATCCTTATCTATCAATCAAGAACATTCCATTACTTTGTCATAAAGCTTTTTTCTGGCCTTTCTTAATTTTATCTCTAATTTTTCTTGACTTAAACTTTGGTTTTGAACCAATTTTATTGAAATTTTAAGCTTTTAAACTAGAATATCACACAATTCGCGATTCAAATACCGTAAGAAGACTCTCCTCAAGGCCTCTAGAGGGGTTTTAAGTGCTGTAGGTTGTTCCTTTTTACTCCATTAGGGTGATTGTACCATTTTATATATTTTATCTCTGTAATCGCTTAAAAACACTACACCGCCTACTCTGTTAAATAAAAATTAAAAAAGAATCAGCTAACTTTATAATTATGAAAAAATTATTTATTCTAGGTTTAATAGCAAGTTTATTCTTTTCGTGTAAAACTGAAGTTGAAAAACCTAATTTTATTTTTATTTACACAGATGATCAAAGATTTGATACTGTAGGCTTAATTGGAGATAATCAGGTTATAACACCAAACTTAGATAAGCTTGTTAAAAATGGAGCTGTTTTTTCAAATACCTATAACATGGGTGCATGGCACGGAGCTATATGTGTAGCTTCTAGATCAATGATTATTTCTGGAAAATCTGTTTGGAGAGCAAAAGAAGCTTTTAATTCGCCAACTAATATTCAAGTTAATTCAGAATTGTCTTCAAAGAACCAATCTGTTTTAATTGACGAAACCTGGCCTAAAATTTTAAAAAAAAATGGCTATAAAACTTATATGACAGGAAAATGGCATGTTCAACTACCTGTAGAAAAAGTTTTTGATGTAGTTGTCAATAAACGACCTGGAATGCCGGATGATAACAGAGGATTATTCGGAAAACAATTACGAGTTTGGAAAGAAGAATCTGGAGACATTTCTGAATTAGATAAATATATGCCGATTGGGTATGGTAGACCAATCAATGAAAAAGATGATTCATGGGAGTCTAGCGACACTTCATTAGGTGGGTTTTGGGAAGGTGGTAAACATTGGAGTGAAGTTCTTGCGGATGACGCCATAAACTTAATAGAAGACTCAAAAAAAATTGATGAGCCTTTCTTTATGTATTTAGCATTCAATGCTCCTCACGACCCTAGACAAGCACCTAGTCGATTCCTTGAGATGTATCCAATTGATCAAATTGCATTGCCACCTAATTATTCTCCTCAGCATCCATTTTGGAAGGAAATTGGTAATGTGCCTGGTGTTAGAGATGAAGCTCTAGCTCCGTATCCTAGATCAGAATATGCGGTTAAGAAACACATCCAAGAATATTATGCTGTAATTAGTCATTTAGATGAACAAGTCGGCAAAATAGTTTCTCATTTGGAAAGTCAAAATATGTTAGATAACACATATGTTATTTTCACATCAGATCATGGCTTGGCTGTTGGTCAACACGGATTAATAGGAAAACAAAGTTTATATGATCATAGCATAAGAGTTCCTATGATAATTACTGGCCCAAATATTAAAAAGGGATCCGTTTATAATCAAGATATTTATCTTCAAGATATTGTTCCAACGACTTTAGATTTAGCTAATATTTCTATTCCAGATCATGTTGATTTTAAAAGTTTTTATAATCTAATCTCTAATAAGGATAATAATAAAACTCATGATGCTATATATGGAACATTTGGATGTTGTCAAGGAGATTATTTTGATTTTCAACGAATGATTAGAAAAGATGGTTATAAACTAATGTTGTTTCCAAAAAACAAAAGAATTGAATTGTACAATTTAAATAATGACCCTTATGAAATTAATAATTTAGCAGTTAATATTAAATATAAATCTTTGGCAAAAGATTTATACAAAGAATTAATTGTTCTTCAAAAAGAAATGGGTGATACGCTAAACCTAGATATGTATTTTAAAAACAAATTCTAAACCTTGGGATATCTTCTTCTTTTAATTCAGCAATTAATTTTATAAATCAAAATGTTGAATAGACAGCTCTTCTGAACTCTTTCTGTATATCAAAATTAAATTCCCTTGCACGTGACATAAATAATCCGAAAAGTTGTTTTTCATCATCAATCCAAAAATGAGTATTGTGATATCCTGACCAACCGTAAATTCCTTTCGAAGAATTCGTTCCATCTAATTTTGTATCATCTAATACAAATAGTGAAAAACCATAATAAAATGGATCACCAATTGATGCAAACTCATCTGGTTTGCCAACAGAATATTTTGAAGTCATCATATCAATACTTGAACTTGAAATTATTTTATTACCATTAAATGTTCCTCTATTTAATAACATTTTACAAAAGTTTGAATAGTCTTTCATTGTAGATACTAGTCCCTCTCCTCCAAAATAGGCTCTATTGTCAATATCGTAACTCATTTCATCTAAATAATTTGTAAATCCTTTAAGTGAATTACTATTTATAAATAGAGGTTGAAACCTTTCTCTTTCCTCTTTAGTTATATAGAACTTAGTTTCGTTCATTTCTAGAGGATCAAAAATGGTTTCTTTTAAATATTCGTAAAAAGTTTTTTCTGTAACAACTTCAATAATTCTTCCTAAAATAGCCATATTCAACCCATATAAATAATCTGATCCAGGTTCAAATTCAACAGGGTGTTTTGCAACATCATTAACAAAATCAACAAGGTTTTGATATTTAACAGTAGATGTAAACCATTTAGGATTATCATAATAAGAATATCCAGATCTGTGTGTCATTAAATGAATCAGTTTTAATTTGTTTTCACATTTATATATTTCACCATCCGAATTCTTACAATTCAAATCATTAAATGCAGGGATATATTTTGAAACATCATCGTCTAAATCAATTAATCCTTTTTCATACAGTATCATAACAGCTGTAATTGTAATAGGTTTAGACATTGACCAAATTGGAAATATTGTATTATCTGTAATATCTTTATCTCCCTCTTTTTTTGAATTAAAAATTTTATTGTAGACTAATTTATCATCTTTATAGACCATAGCAACATTAGACCCAGTTTGTTCTGAATCAATAAGATTCTTTTGAAATTTTTGAATATGATTTTGTTCAATATCAGAATTGCAAGCAATGACAAAGAGTGTCAGAAAAAGTATATATTTTTTCATAAATTTTTTTTAATTTAAAATATTCATATTAATCAAGTTAATGAAAATTAATGAGTAGAATATTTTCTTCTTTTAATTCAGCAAGTTTAGTTGTTAGATATTAAATTTCAGTAATTTTGACAATTTACATGTACAATACGTGTACAAAAAGACTTTTTAAGTAAATTTAACTGAGTAAAAGATAACGAAATGACTTTCTGTATTGGAAAATAATAAACGGTGTGAACAACACTCTAAAACCTCCCATTATACTGATAATCAATGTAATCGAAACGCAAGTCATCTATAAAGGGAGAAGATTGATAAGGTTTAAATAAAATAATTTATGAAAAAGTATTTATCATTTTCACTTGCAATATTAATTTTATTTACTAGCTGTGGTACTGTAAATCAATCTAAGTTTAAATATAAAGATAATCACAAAGAATTAATTCTTAGTAAATATGGGGAATCAACTATAATACAAACTAAGGATAATAATGAAACCTGGATATATGACAATTCAAGTTTTTTACAAAGTAAAAGAAAAGTTATGTTTAATAATAAAGGTAGAATAATCTCAAATAAAAAAACATTATCTACACCTGCTTATATAATACGAAACATTGTAACTCCATTGACGCTTTTATCGATAGGTTTTTTATTGTTTTTGGATGACAGATTTGGTTATGGGAATTAAATTATTATTTTAATAGTAAACTCATGCCCTGCTCTTTTAATATCAGCTTACTTTGCTATTTTTTGAGTCTTTCCATGCTTTCCAAGCGCCTGTAGACCATAAAGACCAAGCAATTAAAATAGGTTGGTAAAATAAACGTCTTAGTCTTGCCCTATCAGAGTCTAATACTCCAGCAAAAGCATCCTTGGAATCAAGGTATTGAGCAATATTACCTGGAAAAACCAATATAAAAAATATTGCAAGCGCCCAGCCAAAACGAACACGTTCTTTTTTCCAAAAAGCTAAACCAAGACCTAAAACTATCTCTACGAAGCCAGATAATACGACTACTAAGTCCTTGCTTAAAGGAAGCCAATCGGGTACTTGTGCCTGAAAGTCTATACGATTAGAAGTTAAATGACTAAACCCTGCGTAAGTAATGAAAATTGCCAGTATAATTCTAAAGGCATTTTGAGTAATTGAAGTTTTAATATTCATATTTTAATCGATTCAAAAGTATATTATTATTAAACACTAAGAGCTATTCTTTTAATTTTTGTTTAACAGAGTTTATATAAATGACTGTGATTATATTAATAAGGTTCATATAGTTATTATATTTAGATTATGAAAAAACTAATACTACTATTACTGCTTATTCCACTTGTTTCTTTTGGGCAAGTTGTTGAGAGTATAAAAAATATTCTTAATAATGAATTTTCTAATTTATCTGATGGGCCATATATTTTTATTAATAATGATAAGCTGATTGAAAAAACAATATTAAATGGTGAAGTTTCATCAAAGGTTTTAGGAATAAACACATATGATACAATATATTATCCTGAAAAATCTACTTTTAATAAAATAAAAAAAATAGCTGCATTTAGTGATATTCACGGGCAATATGACTTAGCAATTCAATTATTAAAAAATAATAAAATAATTGACAATGATCTAAATTGGATTTTTGGCAAAGGCCATTTGGTAATTGTTGGAGATGTTTTTGACAGAGGAAATAAAGTTAATGAAGTACTTTGGTTAATTTACAAACTTGAAATTCAAGCAAAAAGTAAAGGTGGTCGGGTACATTTTCTTCTAGGCAATCATGAGTATATGATTTTTCATAAAGATTTAAGGTACATTAATGAAAAATATAATTTATCCTCTAGATTACTTAATCTGGAATATGATGAATTATATAGTGATAAAACAATTCTTGGCAGATGGTTACGTTCAAAACCAACTATAATTAAAATAAATGAAAATGTTTTTACTCACGGAGGTGTTTCAGAATATTTCATAGGTTATGGGGGGAGTGATTTTGAAGAGATAAATAATATAATGAGAAAATCTATCAACCGAACTAAAGAAGAAATGAAATCAACTGATTTTTATGATATATATTATGGCCCGAAAAGTTTAATATGGTATAGAGGGTATTTTAAAAAATATGGAGATAATTTAACAGATACTGATATTTCAAAAATATTGAAGTTGTTAGATTCAAAACATATTGTGGTAGGACATTGCTCAGATGATAAAGTTGTTCAATTATTCAATAATAAAATTTTTGGTGTAGATTCCAGTATTAAAAATGGCAAATATGGAGAGGTTTTATTTATTGAAAACAAACAATTCTTTTTTATTAAAAACAAGCGATTTTTCAAAGGAAGTTTAAATGGAGAGTTAGTTGAATTTAAATCAAAATAAAAAAAATTATTCTGTAATTTCAAATCTTTAGTGTAAATGAAATTTATTTTAATAAAAAGCACTAGGACTGTAAACACCCTCAAAATCCTCTCAAAATATTTAAAAGTTCACTAAAAGCTCACAATTAAATTAAAAGAGAGGTAAAAAAAGAGGGTTTAAATGGAAATTAGATCTCGCTCTTATATGGTTAATCTTTTTTTAATTCATCTATATCTTTTTTTAAAACTTCAACAGTTTTGTTTAGTTCAGTTAATTGATAAAGGCAATATCCTGCTAAGCCTGTAGCACTAGTGGCAATGCTAAACGCTATAATTCCAAACACTTCCATACCATGGGTTTTTAATTAAATATTCAATTTACAAATTTCTATTATTAAACAAGTACAATGTTGTGTTTGAATTAAAAAGAATATAATTTTAATATTTATTATAAAAATAGTCCTATTTAATTTTTATAAAAACACATAGTTATCATGAAGTTTAGATATATTCTATATTTAAAAACTATCACTCTATATCTATTATAAAACTAAATAAGCTTCCTTAGTAATCTAACATATATCAATGGCAAATACATATCGAACTATTAATGTAAATTCAGAGTATTTATTAAAAGAAAAACAAAGTAAGTTTTTCGGATATGTATTCCCAGTTTTAGATATTGAGATTATAAAAAAACATATAGATGATTTAAAAAAAATACATCATTCAGCTAGACATTTTTGTTATGCCTACCAAATTGGAATAACAGAAATAATATACCGCTCAAATGATGATGGTGAACCTAGAAACAGTGCTGGCATTCCAATATATGGGCAGATACAATCTTTTGATCTCACTAACGTTCTAATTGTTGTCGTTCGTTATTTTGGAGGAACTAAATTAGGTGTTGGGGGATTGGTTTCCGCTTATAAAGAATGTGCAAAATTGACTATAGAAGCAAACAAAATTATTACAAAAGAAATTATCATTCCAATTCAGGTTAAATTCGATTATCCTCAAATGAATGTGGTTATGCGTATTGTAAAAGAATATCATCTTGAAATTGAAAATAAAAAAATGAATATAAATTGTGTTTTTGACATACTAACGACAAAAAAAAATAATGTAACTGTTTGTAACGATTTCAAAAGACATCCCGGGATTGAACTATTAGAAAATAATTAAAGTTTATTTCAATATATTCTATGTAAATATCGATGTCTTTTACACAACATTGATTATAATTAATTATCAAACATTACAATGCATACTTATTATTAAAATACTTATATTAAAGAATTAATATTTGTTTTTCTTATGAAAATTCAAAAAAAGATCGAAAAATTATTTTCAATAGTTTATTCTCAAAATAATATTAAAAATTTTGAAAAATATATACTTTACCTAGCTTCGTTAGGGTTTGTAATTCACTTATCAATAATACTTTTAAGTAATTATAATTTTATAGAATTATCTTTTATTGAAACAAATTTATTTTCAAACCCTATTTCAGCTTTATATACTCCATTTTCATTTATTTTAATATATGAAGCTTTTTTATTGATCTATTATATTCCAAGGTCTTTTACAACAGCTGTAGGTAAGCAATATGAAATAATATCTTTAATAGTTATAAGAAAAATATTTAAGGATATTCCATTAGTTGATTTAAATGCGGATTGGATTGAAAACATTAATAATCAACAGTTAGTTTTTGACCTTGTTGGCGTGTTAATAATATTTTTCTTGATTTATTTATTCAAAAAAACCAAAGAAAATCTTCCAATTAAATCTGTTTCCGAAAAACTAGATCGCTTTATAGCATCTAAAAAACTTGTAAGCATTGTTCTACTTCCTGTTCTTTTAACTGTCTCTATAATAAGCTTTGCTAATTGGATTAATGGGGTATTTATAAATGATTTATTTGATCAAAACATAAACTATCTTTTTTTTAATGAGTTCTTTACTGTTCTAATTTTAGCAGATGTTTTTATTTTATTATTATCATTTCAATATACTGAAAGATATAGTCAGCTAATTAGAAATACAGGCTTTATAATTTCAACAATTTTATTGCGACTCTCTTTTGCTGCAACAGGATTAACAAGTATACTTTTAATAATTTCAGGTATAGTCTTTGGTCTAATAATATTATTAATATATAATGCTATTGAAAAAGAGCGGACTAAATAATAAGGTTAAAATTAATGAATTTTGGTTTTGTTTAATCTACATTTATTGCTGCAATAAATCACACTTTCCCAATTTCTTTCCCATTTTTTCCTCCAATTAAAAGGTCTAGTACATATTGGACATATTTTGGATGGAAGGTGAGTTTTTTTCAATATAAAAAATATTCAAACAATCTAATTAGAAATTGCTATTAAGAATTACTTTTTCCATATTTGACTTCTTGTACTTAATGAAGCTGATATTATATCTATACGACTTATAATCCCTATAATCTTTCCGGAATATATAACTGGAAATCTTTTTCTTTTTAGTTTTAAAAATTCTGAAGCTGCTTCAAAAATCGTTATATCTGGCGAGATATAATCAACAGATTTTGTCATATACTTAGAAATATTGGTTTTTGAAATGGGCATATTATAGTACTGACTTTCAACTATTTTTTTCATTATATCACTTTCGGAAATTATTCCAACCAATTTTCCGGATTTATTTAATACTGGAGCACCTGAAATTTTTCTTTCTATAAACTCACGCATAACATCATAGATGCAATCAGATTTAAAAAAAGTAATTACATTTTTACTCATATAGTCTTTTACAAGAATATTTTGTGTGATTTTTTTGGACTCTTTTATTACTGGCCCCCTAAAGTTTTTAATTCCCATTCCATACAAATTTACAAAAAATAAATGACTCTTTATAAAAAAGTAAAATCTTATTTAGTATAAAGACTATTAAAATATCATCTAAATTCTTAATAAAACAATTAAACTATAATACTTTACTATTATATCAATACTAAATCATAGTACGTTTTATTCTTTTAATTCAAGCATAACTTTTATATTTGGTATTACTGAAATTAAAATACTAAAACTAAATGCTTGAACACTATTTTGAATGTCCTCATTGTTGGGAAAATCAATTAAAAATGATTGATTCATCTATTAATACTCAAAATTTTATTGAAGACTGTGAAGTTTGCTGTAATCCACTTGAATTTGAATTAATGGTTCAAGACAACACATTACAATCGTTTTCTGTAATTCCTATAGGGCAATAATTAAACTTAATTAATCAATAATTTAAATTCATTTTGTGAAAAAGCTACATCGTGATTTAATTACAAATTTAAAATTTTGATTTTATTTGGTTTAATAAAAAAATTGCATTATTTATTCTAACATTTATCTCTCTAAAGTAAATTTATTAATACTCCGATTTTAATTACTTCCAAATGTAATGTTGTCAAAGTAAATTACATTATCAGTTGTTCTTGCGTTAAAATCAGGAAAAATAATTATCTGATCAATAATTCCAGTAATACCTTTTCCTATACTGCCAGATAAATCAAAGGTCAATTCCTCCCATTCATTAATTTTTGTATTAGATACTTTTATTTCAGGCTGTGCTTCTCCATTAAATTCAGCAAACTTCAAACCAACGTCGCTAATAACAGATTTGTATACCATTATTTTGACAATACTATTACTTGAATCAAACTTAAAAGTCCCTAGGTCAGATCCATGTTTTGACTCACAACCTACATAAGGGGCACCTGCCTTTAAAGCTGTAATTTTAGCAACTTTTAAAGAAGTGTTTAATCCTGAAGAATTTGGATTAGAAACAATTTTTAAGGGAGGATTGGAATCATTTTCAAAGACTGTCCAAGTCCAATCAGATCCGTGTCCTCCAGTTTCAAAATCAATTGGACTATTAGAAACTGCTCCACCTCCAGCATCTTTCTTTTTGAAAATTGATTTTACAAGTTTATTTGAACTTAAAGTAATTATATAAGGGTTTTTATCCCCTGAAATATCACCCTTCCATTCAATAAACTTCCATCCATCAGATGGAATAGCTTCAAGTTCAATAATAGTACCGCTATTATAATTTGTTATCGCCCCTGATTTAATTAACGTTTCTTTTATTGAACCTTCACCTTCAGTTTCAGTATTTAATGTGTATTTTTTTTTAATAAAATTAGCTGTAACTAACTTATCCATATCCATTAAAACACTAGTTTTAGAGTCAATCCCCGAAGCTCCTGTCCAATTTTTAAAAACATATTCTGTTGAAGCTGATGCTGTAATTTCAGCTGATTCTCCATTGCTAAATTCTGTCTTAGAAGGACTTACAGATCCTCCATTTATTGGATTCGAAGATGTAAACAATGTGTGTGTAACTGGATCTTTAGAACAAGAATTCATTAATATTAAAGCAGTCAATAGAAATATTTTTTTCATTTTAATTTTATTAATTAATCAATTACATATTACAAAAAATCACAAGTTAATAATCAATAAATAAACTGTACAAACCCAATTAAAATAAATATTAAGAGTAAATAAAAAACATAAAACATTTGTTAATTAAAAATGTATAGGCATTGTAATGTTACTTATTACTAAAATAATGTTTAGAAGCATTAGTATATAGTTATAATACAATCATCATATTTATTTTGATTGTTTATAATTCTAAATCTTATGTATATTTATATTATTGGATAATCTATCATGATAAAATAATTTCAAATCCTATGAAAAAAATACTTATTATTTTATTATTTATTCCATTTCTATGTTTCAGTCAAAAAACAGAAACAAATAAATTGAAGTTTGATCCTAATAAAAAAACTCTTAAAGTTGGGGCATCATGTGGAATATGTATGCTAAACATGAAAGGAAAGGAATGTTTATTAGCGTTTAAGTACAAAGATGAATCTTATTATGTTGATGGAGCTGGAATTGATGATTTTGGTGATGCTCATTCTGATACAGGATTTTGTAATTCAATCAGTGATGCTAAGATTCAAGGGAAATTAATTGATGAAATATTTTTTGTAAGTTATTTTGAATTAATCAAATAACTGAAAAAAAAATCACATCTCTTAAAGTATGTTTTACTAGCTTTACTATCTTGTTTTAAAAAGAATACATGAAAAAATGTATAATAATATTTTTATCAATTCCATCTTTGCTATTTGCACAAAATAAAGACAATGAGGTTATTGTTATTAAATCAGATAAACAAATTGAAGAATTTACAAGTTCATTAGGACAAAATGAGCTAAGATTAGATTTTTTAGATCTTTTAGTTTTTCCAGCACTATCTGTTGGATTTGAAAAAATAAATGATTCATCTTCTGGATATGGAGCTACTCTTTTTTTAAATCTAGGTGGTGAAGATACAATAGGAGAAGTGTACAATGATAAGTTTGCTTTAACACCATATTACAGATTCTATTTTTTAAAATCTGAAGATTATGGTGGTTACGGGTTATTTGCAGAAATTTTTACAAAATTTTCTTTTGGTAAATATGAAAAATTCAATGATTTTTGGGGTCAAAATCAAAATAATGAAACTTTAAGTTATTCTGATATTGCACCAGGACTAGCTGTGGGTAGAAAATGGATCAATAGAAAAGGGTTTACTTTTGAATTACTATTTGGCGTTGGAAGGAACTTATTATATAAGTCAAAAGATGATGATTCAATTAGCAGAACTGCTGGAATAGTTAGGGCTGGTATTTCAGTTGGAAAGAGGTTTTAAAACTAATAATTACAAGATTCTCCTGTACTTAATTTTGTTGATTTCCATTTTAAATTTCCCGCTTTATTAGCTAAACATGAATTAGAATAAACTAAGTTATTACAAGCACATACTGGTTCATAAACTGCTGAACAAATCACATCAGGTTTAGGTGAAACATAACACTCACCTAAAACTTCTTCGCCATCATTACACGAAACAATTAAAAGAAACAGTAATAAATATATATTTTTCATAGACAGACTAGTTACAATTGGATTGGTATTTATCCCAATTTTTATTTGTTGACGTGTTTGGAAAATAGTAACAAGTTTGATTGCCATTTAAAAATGTAAGATTTTTCCAAAATCCAGTCGGAATATGTACACCAGTAGTTCTGATTTCGTGATTCGCAGCAAATACGAGTTCAATTTTAACTTTTATATTTCCACTTACTGACCAGTCTCTAACTTGTTGTTCTAATTGTGCCCACTCTCCTCTGTTTAAATTATCAATTTGCATAGCACAATTAATAAAAGAAAATGTCTTGTTTAAATTCTCTTCAGAATCACTAAAAGTAGCGGCTGGAGCAAGATGACCTTTGTCCCATTCATTTTTATAATAATCAGCATCATTAGAAGTTGTTACACCAGGTTCCAGATAAAAATCTTTGCTTCCTCTATCTACATTTTTAGGTCTATTAGAAACCGTATACTCTACCCAATTTGGCTGTTCATAAGGTTCATTATAAGAAACCTTATAAATACCTTTATCAATTAACACATCATATTTATCCCCAGAAAAAGGCCCCTCATTTTCGTCCTCACAACTAAGCAGAAATAAAAAGGAAAATAAAATTGATAATATTAAAATGTATTTTTTTGTCATTTAAAAAACTATGAATAGTTTGGTAAAGTTATTAAATTGGTTGTGAATGAAAAAATGGATAAATAATATAGGGCCTGGTCCGTTAATAGCCGCTGCTTTTATTGGACCTGGAACAGTTACTTTATGCAGTATAGCTGGACTTGATTTTGGTTTTTCTCTTCTTTGGACTCTTGTTCTTTCGATAATAGCAACAATAGTTCTTCAAGAAATGTCTGCTAGACTAGGAATTATTTCTAAAAAAGGTCTTTCTCAGGTAATAAGAGATGAGATAGAAAATCCTATTCTTAAAAACATTGTAATAACATTAATTTTATTAGCTATTGTTATTGGAAATGCAGCCTATGAAGCAGGTAATATAAGTGGAGGAGTTTTAGGATTAGAAGCTGTTTTTGGAGAGAAATATTTACACATATTAGATATTAATATTAACTTATACAGTGTTCTTTTAGGAATTATAGCTTTTGTTTTACTGTTTTTAGGAAACTATAAAATTTTAGAAAAATCTTTAATATTTCTAGTAATTATTATGAGTGTTTCATTTATAATAACGGCTATAATTACAAAACCTGATTTAGGTAAATTAATGCAAGGTTTATTTATTCCTAAATTTCCAAAAGGAAGTTTATTAATTATCATAGGATTGATTGGGACAACAGTTGTCCCTTATAATCTTTTTCTACATGCTTCTTTGGTTAAAGAAAAATGGAAAAACGTTAGTGACTTAAATTTGGCTAGAAATGATACAGTCATAGCTATAGTACTTGGCGGGATAGTTTCTATGTGTATAGTAATCTCAAGCGCATCATTAAACATTGAGAGCATTAATAATGCGGCTGATTTAGCAAGAGGAATTGAGCCTCTTTATGGAGTCAATTCTAAATACATATTAGCTGTTGGATTATTTTCAGCTGGAATAACTAGTGCAATAACAGCTCCACTAGCAGCATCTTATGTAGCGGCAGGGTGCTTGGGTTGGCCTTTAAAAATGAAAAGTTTTAAGTTTAGAGGGGTTTGGATGTTTATTTTATTAGTTGGGGTATTATCTTCATCATCAGGATTTAAACCAATAGAGGTTATAAAATTTGCTCAAGTTACAAATGGGATTTTACTTCCTGTCATTGCTGGATTCTTAATATGGATAGTTAACAAGGAGTCTATTTTAGGGAAATATAAAAATTCTAAAATTCAAAATTCAATTGGTGGGATCATTCTAGTTATTACTATTTTCCTAGGTTTAAAAAGCATTCTAAAAGTTTTTGAAATATTATAATGAAAGAATATATAATAGATATTAACGCTGATGTTGGTGAGGGTTTGGGAAACGAAAGTGAACTGTTTTCAATGATTTCTTCATGCAATATAGCTTGTGGAGGACATGCTGGAAATCATCAAAGCATGCTGTCTATTGTAAGGTTAGCTAAAAAAAATAATATAAAAATTGGCGCACATCCTTCTTTTCCTGATAAAATTAATTTTGGAAGAAAAATATTAAAAATTGATAAAGAGAGTTTATTAAAATCTCTAAAAAATCAGGTAAGATCTTTACAGAAAATATTAAATGAAAAAAACCTTAATTTAAATCACATAAAACCTCATGGCGCACTTTATAATCTTGCTGCTAATGACAAAGAAACCGCAAAAATTATAATTGATTTAACAAAAGATCTTGACACAAAACTATACGCCCCCTACTCTTCACTAATTTCTGAAATGGCAAAAAAACAAGGGATTGATATTTGCAATGAACTATTTATAGACAGAAACTACAACTCTGATTTTACCTTGGTTTCTAGAGATCATCCAAATGCTATGATAGAGGACTCAGAAAGTATTTTTCAGCATGTTAACGGAATTATTAATGATAAAACAATTACTACAATAGATCATAAAAAAATAGCTGTTGAGTTTGATACTTTATGTATTCATGGAGATAGTAAAAACGTAATTAATTTGATAAAAGATTTACATGTTAAATTAAATAATATTGGAATAAAAATTCTATAAACTTTGGGGTTATATGATTTAAAATATAAAAAATTTGGAGAGAATTCTATTTTAGTAAAATGGCCATCAATAATTGATGAAAATATTTTAAAAAATATATTATTATTTAAATCAGAAATTATTAAAGCAAATCTAGATCTTAACATATATGTCAAAACATCTTACAACTCTTTATTAGTTACTTATTTAAAAAAACCAGTTGATTCAAGTAAAGTAAATGAACTAAAAAATATATATAAAAGCATTGGATCTATTAAAATACAAGTTTTTAATAAATGGACGATACCAGTATGTTATGATATTAGTTTTGGAAAAGATTTAGTTTTTTTAGAAAAAAGCCTTTCAATTAAAAAGGAAGAAATTATTTCTTTACATGCCTCTAAAGATTACAGGGTTTATAACATAGGTTTTCTTCCTGGGTTTTTATATTTGGGTGGAATGGATAGTGAAATACACCATCCACGTAAAGAAAAACCAAGCTTAAATATTGAAAAAGGAGCAGTTGGAATCGGAGGTTCTCAAACTGGAATATATCCAAATAAAAGTCCTGGAGGATGGCATATTATAGGAAGAACACCAATAAATTTATTTGATATTGAAAAGGCATCTCCATGTTTAATTAATTCTGGAGACAAAGTAAAATTTGTTTCTATTTCTTTAGAGCAATACCAACTAATTTCTGTTCAAGTAGAATCAAATATTTATGAACTAAACAAAACTCTAATAGATGATTGAAGTTATTAAGTCTGGTTTATACTCAACAATACAAGATCTTGGTAGGTTTGGTTTTGAAAATTATGGCGTACCTATTTCTGGATCAATGGATCAATTTTCTTCAATTATTTCTAATAAATTATTAGGAAATAAAGACCAGGACGCTGTAATGGAAATTACAATGACTGGACCAGTCTTAAAATTCTTAGAAAAAACAAAAATAAGTATCACAGGAGCTGACATTAGTCCCTCTATAAATAATAATCCTGTTAAACTAAATATAGTTCATAATATTAATAAAGGAGATTTACTTTCATTTGGAAAACTTAAATACGGAATACGTTCTTACTTAAGTGTTTTAGGTGGGTTTTTAACAAAAGAGGTTATGGGCAGTAAAAGCATGTATCCTAACATTACAAAATCTTTTAGAATAGCCAACGGAGATTTTTTAAAAATAAAAACATTAAATAAAATAAATATTGATCCTGAAATAACTCAAATTAATTATTTAGAACATTTTAAAACCAATAAAATAAAGGTATTTAAAGGACCTGAATTTGATGAATTATCAGAGACACAAAAAAATAATATTTTCAAAAATAACTTTACTATTTCAAATAATAATAACAGAATGGCATTCCAGTTAAATGAACCTTTTGTAAATCAATTAAAACCTATAATCACTTCATTGGTAATGCAAGGCACAGTTCAACTAACACCCTCTGGAAAATTAATAATATTAATGAGAGACAATCAAACATGCGGAGGATACCCTAGAGTATTACAGCTTAACGAAAGTGCAATAAACAAACTATCTCAAAAATACATGAATAATGAAATTAAATTTGAATTAATTGAAAATTAAAACTTTTTTATAATCATCAATAACAAACATTCTACACAGTAGGTTGGAAAAAATGATTATATTCAAGAATTAATCAAAAAAACATATTTATGAAAAATTTTATTTTATTATTTAGTCTAATTGGACTATTTGTTTCCTGTGCTGATAATGATCACACATGTGAGGATCAAACTAACGGTTTTATTACAGGCTCCAATCAAACTATTATGATGGGAAGCCAAGCTACAGTTGAAGTGTTTAAAAAATTTGATGCTGCTTGGGCAGAAAGAGATTATGAAACATTAAAAGCTCACATCGGGTCTGGTTCTTTTATTCATGACGATGGAATAATCACAACCAATGGTGAGGAATTTGTAGCAAAAATTGACAGTAGCTACCAATCATCTTTAGAAACAGGAGAAGATTGGGGATGGACAACTAATTTTGCATATTCGGTAAAACCAAGTGCTTCTGATGATCCTGAAATGACTAACACACAAGGTGAATGGGTAAATGCTAGATTTACTGGAGCAGATGGAGCTGTATATGAAGAATGGTACCAATTTGTTGAAGGTAAATTAGTTAACTGGAGTTCTGCAAAAAGAGAATTAACAAAAGTAGAAGAGACTACTGAATAGTAAATACAAAATGAAAAAACTATTATTATTTATATTTACAATCACCCTAATTGGGTGTGTACAAGCTCCGGAATCTAAAAACGAAGCTAAAGACAAAAGTTTTATAGTAGTTACACTTAAGATTTCAGAAGGTAATCAACAAACTGTTTTTGATCTTTTAGACAGTGAAATGGGTTTGCCTACAACTAAGGCATATGATGGTTGCATTACACTTGAAACAACCTATAACCCAAGCTCTAATACACTTGTAATCATTGAAGAATGGGAAACATATGAAAAATATGGGACTTATCTTAAATGGAGAGAAGAAGAAGATGATTCTAAAGCTTTAGCTAGTTTACTTGACCTTTTAGAGGGTGGAATAGATGGATTTACTGTTTATACTGATAACAAACAATATAAATCTTATTAATATGAAAAATCTATTGCTAATATTACTCATTTCTTTAACAGCCTGTAATCAAACTTTTGAAAATAAAAATGAGGCTGACTTAAAATTCCCTTATGAACCTACTTATCAAAAAGAATGGAAAACGGGAAGTCAAGAAAACATTCTTATTGTCCAAAATTTACATAAAGATATTATGGATGGAAATTTTAAAAAAGCCTATAGTCATTTTTCTGAAGATGTTACTGTTTGGCATGGAGATGGAACGACCACAGAGGGATTAGCTGATTTTAAAAAACTATATGACCCTGTGTTTAAATCTGCTAACATAAGAGACTATTCTGTTGGAGTTAATATTTCAGTTGTTTCTGAAGAAGGCCATGAATGGGTTTTACTATGGGACACAGCTTCAATGGATGGTGTTAATGGCGAGGAAACTCATGATTATATGGAATCTATTAGAATCGAAAATGGAAAGATTATTGCAATGAACCAATTTACTAAACCAGTTAAAGATTAATTATGAAAAAAATTATATTATTTAGTCTATTTGGACTACTAGTTTCATGTGCTGACACTAAACCATGCGATGTACCTACAAATGGTTTTATCACAGGGACTGAACAAACAGTTATGATGGGAAGTGAATCAACTATTGATTTATTTAATAAATTTAATAAAGCTTGGTTAAATAGAGATTATGAAACAATGAAAGTTCACATTTCTGATAATGGAATATACAGACATGCAGACGGAAGCATTACAAATAATGCAGAAGAATTCATTGCTCATTCAGAAAATAATTACCAAGAATCACTAGCAAGTGATGAGGAAGAAGTATGGATAACTAATTTTGCGTTCTCAGTTAAACCTAGTGCATCTGATGACCCTGAAATAACTAACACACAAGGTGAATGGGTTTGCGCTAGATTCACAGGATTGAATGCCGTTTATGATGAATGGTACCAATTTGTTGATGGTAAGTTAGTAGACTGGACATCGTCAAAAAGAGAATTAATTAAATAATTATATATAAAATGAAAAAAATAATATTACTAATAATTACAATATCAATGGTGAGTTGTAATAACAACGCAACAATAGTGACATTTGATGATGAAAAATCAAATGACATTAGAGGCCATTTTCAACATTATTTAAATAATGATATCGATGGTTTAAAAAAACTTTGGGCCGATGATGATAAAATTACTTTGTGGCTTGGAAGTGTTGAAAGCTCACCCTTATCAGAACTAATTGGTTTAATTGGAGCTCAACACGCTGCTTTTGACAACATTCAAATGCTGAATCCTAAGGGGGGAGATGCCCCTATCTTTGTTGAAACTAAAACATACCCTACAGGAGAAACATGGACTAATACGTGGTTTAGATGGTCAGCAGTTGGTAAAGAAAGTGGAAAATTAATTGAACTTCCCGCTAACATAAGTTTCAGATGGGAAAATGGTGAAATAGTCGAAGAAGTACATTTATTTGATCCTGCATTAATGAGTCAAGAAATAGCATTAATTCCAGCGCAAGTAAAAATGATGCAAATCGAAGAATAAAATAATTGTTTGAAATTTTATATTAAAAGCTCTAATTAATTAGGGCTTTTTTTATATTTAAATTTATTTGAAATGAAGTTTTGATATTTTCCCATTTCCAGCTGCATAAGCAATTGAGTCATTATAAAACCTAAATGAATAGTAACCTTCACTACTTAGGTTTGTCCATGAATCACCTGCGTCGCTAGAGTAATCAATACCATTAAAACCTAATGAAACAAGGCCTAAACCCTTTGAGTTAGGCACATATTGAACGCAACTTCGATAACCTGGATTTTCATTTTCTGCAACTGCATTCCATGTCAATCCTCCATCACTGGTTCTAATTTTATTACTAGAATTAATAAGAGGTTTTGTATAATCTCCTCCAATAGCAAATCCATTTTTTTTATCATAAAAATCAATACTAAAAATACCAGTGGTTGATTGTCCTTGAATAATTGGTGTTTCAATCACTTTCCAATCTTTTCCTTTGTTATTTGAATAATAAACTCTACTATTAATACCTCCACTTGCTAACCAAATATTCTCACCTACAACTGAAATATTCGTGTCACTAGCTGCAAAAAACCCTTCACCATCCTTTATACTATTTAGTTTATTACAATCAACTTTCTTCCAAATATTTCCACCATCTCTTGTTATTAAAATATTAATACAATTATCTGTAAAATCCCCCACAACAATTCCTTCATTATCATTCCAAAAATGCATTGAATCATAAAAAACTTTTTCATGAACTTCTCTAAAAACAACTTTTCCATCTTTAAAAAGAAGCGCTGGGTTTGCAATAGAAATTGCAAAAATATGATCTTTAGTAATTGCTAGAGATCTAAAATTAGGATAATCGATTGAATCCTCACTAGAGCTGTATTGTTGTTGCTTTATTAATTTAGGAGAATTAATGTCAAATGAATATATTAATCCTGTTGAACTAGCATTATAGACCTTGTTATTTTTGATTTCAATTGCTCTAATATTTATTGTTGAGTCTAGTAGAATATGATTAATTTCTAAACTAACAAAAGGCTTAGTTTTATTTAAATTAGAATCGTTACAACTAATTAATAAAATAATTAAACTGGTTAAAAAAAAGAGTTTAAAAAGAAGTGGTTTATAACACATAAATATTAAAATTGTATAATTAAATTTATAACAATTAAAGTTATATTTAATTTAAAACATAATAATGATCGTAAAAGATGCAAACAATAACGAGTTGAAAGATGGAGATACTGTAAAGCTCATTAAAGACTTGAAACTAAAAGGCACCTCCACTACTCTAAAAAGAGGGACAACAGTTAAAAACATTAGACTTACAGATAGCGAAAGTGAAATTGATTGTAGAGTAAACAAAATGAGCATTGTACTTAAAACAGAATTTGTAAAAAAATAATACTAATTAACATGAAAAAAACAATTCTCACATTTATTTCTATAATATTATTTTATTCTTGTTCTAATTACCCAGTGAAACCTAGAATTGCCATAGCTGGTCTAGCTATTGAATCAAGCACATTCTCACCTGCTTTTACAGATGAAGAAGATTTTAAATCTAAAGTTGGAGAAGATGTTTTTTCATATTATCCATTTTTACAAAAAGACTCTATAAATAGAGCTCGTGCTCAGTGGATTCCTACTTTAAGAGGTCATGCTCTGCCTGGGGGAATAGTGACTAGAGAAGCTTATGAAGCTTTAGTTCAAAAAACATTAAAAATGTTAGAACAGAATTTACCTTACGACGGTTTATTTTTTGATATTCATGGAGCTATGAGTGTGGTAGGACTTGATGATCCAGAAGGTGACTTTATTAAAAGAATTAGAGGCGTTGTTGGCTATAGCACCTTAATTTCAACTTCAATGGACCTACACGGTAATGTGTCCTATGACTTAACAAAAGAAACAGATTTAATCACCTGTTATCGAATGGCTCCTCATGAAGACGCTATAGAATCTAAAAAAAGAGCAGTTGAAAACTTGCTTGAAAGACTAGAAAACGGAAAGGGGAAACCACTTTATAAAGCTAGAATTGAAGTCCCAATACTATTGCCTGGCGAAAAAACTAGTACCAGAATTGAACCTGGTAAAAGTCTTTATGCAAAAGTTGAGCCTACTTCAAAAAACAAGGGGGTTATTGACGCAGCAATATGGATTGGGTATGCTTGGGCAGATGAACCTAGGAATCATGGAGTTGTAATTGTTACAGGTGATGATAAAGAATCAGTTAATAAATCTGCAGAATACTTAGCCAAAAGCTTCTGGGATGTAAGAGATCAATTTGAGTTTGTCGCACCTGTTGGAAGTTTAAATGAAAGTTTAGACTTAGCTATAAACAGTAATTCAAAGCCATTTATAATAAGTGACATGGGTGATAATCCAACTGCAGGAGGTGCAGGAGATGTAACATGGACTTTAAATGAATTATTAAAAAGAAGTGAATTTAAAAATCCCAATGGACCTTCTTTAATTTACGCTTCAATACCAGGTCCAAAATTAATTGAAAAAGCAGTAAATTTAAAGGTAGGATCTTACATTGAAGGCTTAGTAGGAGCTGAAGTTGACGATCGTTACGCTAAGCCTATAAATCTAAAAGGAATTATACAGTCGATAAAGCATGGCGACAAATATGCAGAAACAGAAATAGTTGTTAAAACAGGTAGTATTTCAGTAATTGTTACAAAAAAAAGAAAGCCATATCATTATCAAAAAGATTTTACTGATTTAGATTTAAATCCACGTGAATGTGATATACTAATTGTAAAAATAGGATACTTAGTCCCTGAGTTATATGACATTAATAAAGGATGGATTATGGCATTAACTCCTGGGGGAGTTGACCAAGACCTTAGTAGATTAGGTTATAAAAGAATAAAAAGACCTATGTTTCCTCTTGATGATTTTATTGAAGAGCCTGATTTAAGTTCTCGTCTAGTTCCAGTTTCTCAATGATTTTATTTTTTAGATAAAACAGAAAATAAAAATTCTTGGGTAGTATCAAAGGGGGTTGGATGATTTGAATGCTGATAATTTAATAAAGTAAAGCACTTACTAAAAACATTACTTACAGATTTCTGGTTATATCTAGAAACTTCAAGTCCACTACATTTTAAAGGACCATTACTAGAAAATGTACCTAAAACTATTTTACCATTATTATTCAAAGATGAATTAGCTAAAACTACATAGTTATTTATTTGAACAGGGTCTTTCAAAAAATGAAATGCCGCTCTATCATGCCATAAATCATATTTTTCATCAGGTTTAAAATCATTAATATCTGAAACAATCCAATTAATTTTATCTGATTTTAACCCTAATCTTTTTTGTGCTTTTTCTATAGATTTTTTAGAAATATCTAAAACATCAATATTATTAAAACCTAAATCCAGTAAATTATCTACTAACCTACTCTCACCAGCACCAATATCAATAATTTTAGAATTTAAATTTAAATCCAATGATTTTATAATATCTAATGAAATATTTGGAACTTTTTGATACCAACTTACCTCATTTTCGTTTTTTTCATTATACACATTTTCCCAATGAAGTTTCATTTTATTTTCCATAATTATTAAAATTATGAATAAAAAAACAGATAAATCGCATAATTTAACCTAAATTCGCTGGAAATTTAATAAATAATATAATATGAAAAATGGAATTGTAAAATTCTTCAACGGATCAAAAGGTTATGGTTTTATCAAAGAAGACGGTATTGAAAAAGATCATTTTGTTCACGTATCAGGGCTAATTGACAGAATCGACGAAAACGATAAAGTTGAATTTGAACTAGAAGAAGGTCCAAAAGGATTAAGTGCTATCAACGTTAAGAAAATAGACTAATTTTTTTAAGAAGGCACCGGTTTAGTTATTTAACTCAAAAGATTTAAATAATAAAAAGCACACGACTATTTCTGTTAACAGAAATAGTCGTTTTTTTTTATACTAAATTTTAATCTATTTCTACCTTCTTGGTTACTAGGTAGATCCCAAGAAAAATCAATAGCATTCCAAAAACGTTTACTAGAGATAGCGTATCACTTTTTGTTCCAATTGCATAAACAATTCCTACTATAGGTTGTAAGTAAATAAATGAACTTACCGAGGAAGCTGTTAAGTTTTTTAATGCATAGGCATTTAACAAGTAAGTAAAAAAAGTTGTTCCAACAACTACATATACTATTGGAAGAATAGCCTCATACAAAGGAAGTGTAGTAAAATTAATATTAGAGAAATCGTTATAAGTTATTGGCAGATTTAATAGAAAGCCTATTGTAAATAGCCATTTTAAAAGAGTAATAATATCATATTTCGCAATCATTGGCTTAATTAAAACTAAGTACAACCCATAAGAAGCAGAATTTAAAATAAATAAAGAATTTCCTAATGGAATGTTTGGAGCATTCATTCCAGATTTTGCTGTGTAAAGAATCAAAACTAAAGCTCCAATAAAACCAGCTATAATTCCAACAGCTTTCATTACTCTAATCTTTTCTTTTAAAATTAAAGCTGAAAAAATAAAAACTAAAATTGGAGCAAGAGTAATTAAAACCGAACTATTCACAGGTGTTGATAATTCTAATCCTTTAAAAAAAGCGAGCATGTTTATAACCATTCCAAGAAAAGAACATAAAACTAGCCTAGGCCAATCTTTTTTTTCAATCGATTTTCCTTTAAAAAACAAACTTAAAGTCCAAAACAATAATGAAGCGCCTAATACTCTTAAAAAGATAAAACCAAAAGGCTCTATATAAGTAGGCATAACATTTTTGGCAATAGTATGGTTAAAACCATATATAAGTGTTGCTCCAAATGCAGCTAAAAAACCTAAATTTCTTTTATTCAAATTTTGTTAATTTTGTATTATAAAATGCAAGCAAAAATAATCTAATTAACACACAATCTTCTTAATTCATGAAAAAAATATTTTTATTAGCCACTCCCCTGTTACTACTGTTTATATCATGTCAAAAAACTGACTATGAGACGGTTGTAAAAGATGATGATTTTAGATCTACTATAAGTTCTGGAAATTTTGTAGAGCTAAGTAACGGCTACACCTATTATGAGTTAGCGAATGACAACAAAGAAAAGACGTTAGTATTTATACATGGATTCTCTGTTCCTTCTTACATATGGGACGAAACTTTTAATGCTGCTAAAAACAAAGGGTATAGAGTAATTAGGTTAGATTTATTTGGAAGAGGATATTCAAATAATCCAAATATTGATTATACAGATGATTTGTTCGCTAATCAGGTTATAGAACTACTAAATCATTTAAAAATCAAAAAAGCCACATTCTTAGGTCTATCTAATGGAGGAAGAGTTATTTCTAAACTAGCCTCTATAAAACCAAACTTAGTTGAAAAATTAATTTATGTTTCAGCATCAAGTTTTTATGATAATCCTAGTATTTCTAGCAATATTGTTACTGATAAAGAAGTTCAAGATTTCATAACCACAAATTATCCAACCATATCAAAGGGTCAATTACTTGATTTTAAATATCCTGAAAACTATCCAAGTTGGGAGGGTAAGTACGAAGAGCTCTTAAACTATAAAGGTTTTGCAAGGGCTTTAATTTCTACAAGAAAAAATCATGTTAATTTAAATAAAGAAAATTTATTAATTAGTGAGATTAATCTACCGATATACACAATATGGGGAGATAGTGACTTGGCAGTAGTATATAATGATTTTAAAGAAAATTTAAACAAAGTTTTTCCAAATAGGTTTGAATATTTTGTTCCTAATTCTGGACACCTTCCTAATATCGAAAACAAGTCTAATTTTGAAAATTATTTATTTAATGTAGTTTTAAAAACAATCAATTAGGTTGGACAAAATAACTTATGAATTGGCATAAAAAGTTTACAGAGAGGGTATTAAAAAGTTTTGGGATGTAAATACTCAGCGATATGGATTTCGTTTATAAAAGGATTAATTATTGGAGGAGCTATTGTTTACTACTTTTCCCCTTTTTAATCTTCTTTTTTAAACAAGGAAGGTTCCTCTTTTTTAATTAAATAACCATCCTTTCTTATATGGTCTGAAGAACCAAATTCTTGTATATGAATCCCTAGTTTATTTTCTAACCAATCTGCTAATAAATGTCTGTGACAGAATTTAGTCTTGGGACAATGACACATTAGCACAGGTTCTTCCCCTCCAGTAAGAAAACTCAAATGTTCTACCACACTTGTAGCATTTAATTCATTTAATTGATCTTTATAAGCCAAAATAAATTTTTCTTCAGAAATAACTTTCCTTTTAAATTTATCAAGGATTTTCCAGTTTGGAGCTAAAGCTTTGTATTCAAATTTAAGATCACTAAAGTTTGATGCGAATAAAGCAATAGACACCGCCCCTTCCATTTCTTCTTTCTTTAATATGCTGAAACTAGCTGTTTTAATAGTTTTAATTTTTATTCAAATTATAATAATTCTTTAACATATTGATAATATTAATATAATAAGAGATAACTGTACTATTATCAATATTTATAGGCTAATATAATCAGTATGTTAATTTTAACAACATTATACTAAGAAATTAACATAAAACAATCCTTATAATTTTTGTTTTATTAACTTAAATTTAACATATTTGTGTATAATCAAAAATTAATATATGAAAAAACTAAACTTTTTTGTGACATTGTCTTTAGTGATGGTGTCTGTTTGGGGATTTGCACAAGATGTTACTATCACAGGAAATGTCTCTGATGATAATAGTCTTGCTCTTCCGGGAGCGACAGTATTAGTAGAAGGCACTTCAAATGGTGTAACTACTGATTTTGACGGTAATTATTCTATTTCAGCAAGTGTTGGAGACGTTTTGGTCTTTAGCTATGTTGGATTTGATAGTAAGTCAACTACTGTTGGTAATTCTTCAAAAATTAATGTACAACTTAATTCAAGCAATGAACTTGAAGAGGTAGTGGTAACGGGTATTACTAGTAGAGATCGTAAAAGATTAACTAGTAGCTCTGTTGTTGTTAGTTCTGAGCTTATTGAAGGTATAGCACTTAGCTCGCCGGATCAAGCGCTTCAAGGTCGTGTTGCAGGTTTAAGAGTAGCTACTACATCAGGTACACCTGGTGCGCCACAAGAAATTAGAATTAGAGGAGAAGGTTCAATATCTGGATCAAACTCCCCTTTATTTGTAATTGATGGTGTTCCAGTAAACAACAGTACTATTAGTCCTTTACTAACTGACATGGGTATTTTATCTATGATTAATGCTTCTGACATTGAAAGTATTACAGTTCTTAAGGATGCTTCTGCAACTGCTCCTTATGGTGCAAGAGGGTCAAATGGTGTTATTGTTATTACTACAAAATCTGGTACAGCTGGTGAGGTTAAATATAATTTAACCACTTCGTATGGTTTTCAAAACTATGCTTTAGATGAGCGTAGAATGTTAAATGGAAACGAGAGACTTGAACTTGGTGCTGAGACAATCATAAATGATTTTGGATGGGATAAAGAAAGAGCAACTAACTACGCTCTAGCAAATTTTGCTGGTGCTGCTGCTTGGGATGCTGGAGGAAGAGTTGATGGTAACTGGGAAGATCTTATTAAAGTAAAAGATGCTCCTTACCAATCTTATGACCTGTCAGCTTCTGGAGGTTCTGCTCAAGAAAATTTCAGAATGTCTGTAGGATATAAAAATACGGTTGGAACATCTGTTGGTACTGATTTTGAAAGTATAAGTGGATCTTTTACTTATAGAAGAAAAGCTGGAAAAGTTGATATCATTTCAAGTAACAGGGTAACAAACTCAGTTCAAAATGGTATTCACGAAGGAGGTTCTTATTTTGGAGCTCCTCAAGCAAATAGAATATTTATGAGTCCATTTCAACAACCAAAAAACCCTGATGGAACATGGAACATCAACCTTACAACTAGTGTGTTTAACACGCTTTATTTAGCTGAAAAAAATATTCAGCAAAATGATGGTACTAGAATGATTTCTAATACTACAGTAAATTATAAATTTACTGATGATCTTAAATTTAGTACTAGAGTCGCTCTTGACTATGTTTTAGGTGCTTCTCACGAATACAGAAATCAATTTCACGGAGACGGAGCAGGTAGTGGTGGTTATTCTTACCAGAGCACAAATAGAACACAAACTTTAGCTTTAACTAATACCTTATCATATGATAAGACTATTAATGATGTACACTTTATTTCTGCTTTAGCTCAAATGGAATGGCAAAAAAATAAAAGTACAACTAACTCATCATCAGGTCAAGGTGTTGCTGCTGAAGGACTTTATTACGTAGGTAGTTTTGGATCAAACCAGAGTGCTTATGGTGGATTGAGCGATTGGAAACAACTTTCTTATTTAGGGTTATTAAATTACTCTTACATGGATAAGTATATCGCAGACTTTTCTTTTAAAAATGAAGGTTCTTCAAGATTTGCTTTAGGATACAGATTCGGAAACTTCTGGTCTGCAGGAGTTGCTTGGAATGTTACTAATGAAAACTTTTTCTCTGATAATAAAGTGATTAACAACTTAAAGTTTAGAGCTTCAATTGGAGAAACTGGAAGTAACAGTGTTGGATTAAACGCGTACCAATCCCTATTTGGATACGGTAATAGTTATAATGATCAAGGTGCTGTGTATCCATCTTCTTTTGGAAATTTACTTTTATCATGGGAGAAACAAACACTTTATGATGTAGGTCTTGATTTTGGTTTATTTGATAATAGAATCACAGGTTCTGTTGGTTACTATAATAAAAACACAAATGACTTACTTCAAAGTGTTCCTTTATCAACAACTTCAGGTCACAGTTCACAAACACAAAATGTAGGTGAAGTTGAAAACAAAGGAATAGAGATCGAATTATCTGCTGATATCCTTAGACTAGGAGACTTCTCTTGGAATGTCTATGGAAATTATGCAACTAATGATAACGAGGTTTTAGCTTTAGCAAAAGATGCTCAAGGAAATGATCTTAACTTAGATGGAAGCTATAACAGAACAAGAGCTGGAGAAGGAATTGGTGTTTGGTATATAAGAGGTTGGGCCGGTGTAGATTCTGCAACAGGAGATCCTCGATACTATAAAGGTGGGGCAACAGACCCAAGTATGGAGATTGTAAACAGCTATGGAGCTGCTTCACAGGCTGTACAAGGAAATAGAATCCCTACTTACTCTGGTGGTATAGGTACTAGATTAAATTTCAAGAATTTTTACCTAGATGGTAACTTTTACTTCCAAGGTGGACATAAGATTTTTGAAAGATGGAGCTGGTATTCTGAATCAACTAACTTACTATCCACTAGATATTACCAAGGTGCTGCTAAATTATTGGAAAGATGGCAAAAACCTGGTGATATTACTGAAGTTCCTAGAATGAGATGGAGCACAAGCACTTCTGGAACTGGATCCGGAACAACAACTAGATTTTTACACGATGGTGATTTTATAAGATTAAGAGATGTTGTTATGGGATACAGTCTTCCTCAAAAAATTGCTAACAGATTAGGTTTAGACAACGTAGGGTTTAGCGTTAGAGGACTTAACTTATTTACTTGGGTGAAAGATCCTGATTTAACTGTTGATCCTGAGACTAGAAACACTGGTGCGTTTGAAATATTCACACCACCATTGAAGTCTATTTCTGTAGGTGTAAACTTAAAATTTTAAGAATATGAAAAATATATATAAATACTTAATGTTATTTGTTGCAGTCACAGTAATTGTTTCATGTAGCGAAGAAGATCTAGAGCCAACATTGTCTTTAGATAAAGATTTATCATCTGGTATTACTTCAGCTGGCGATTTAGCCTCTGTTTTAAACAGTGCCTATGATAGAATGTCCTCAACAGGATATTATGGAAGGAATTTCATCTTAGATGGTGATGTCAGAACTGACAACGCTTATTCAAACATGAATTCTGGAAGGTTTGCTAGTTCTGGAATGAACTATACATCTCAGGGAGCGGGACCGTGGGGTTCTATTTATGGCGTAATTGCTATTACTAATATTGTAATAGGCGCTGATCCGACTTCTTTAACAGGAAGTGCAGCTCAAATAGCTCACACTCAAGGTCAAGCTTATGCTATAAGAGCTTTAGCTCACTTTGATTTACTTAAATCTTATGGTCAGCATTTTGTTACTGGTCAAGGTGGTGGTGCAGGTTTGGGAATTCCTTATGTGAAAACATATAAAGACCCGGCATTCCTAACCCCAGCAAGAGGAACTGTAGGTTCCAATGTTGGAGATATTGTATCAGATTTAACTACTGCAATAGCAATGATGAGTCAATCTTTGGATGGTTCATCTAGTTACATGACTGTAGCTGGTGCATATGCTATTGGTGCTAGAGCATTATTGTATGCTGGCTCTGTAGACAGTAGTTTATATGCTACAGCAGGTACAATGGCTAAATGGGTAATTGATAATTCTGGAAGAAGTCCGGCAAGTGCCTCAGGTTTTGCTGCAACTTATACAACTGACAATGCAAGTAATTCTATAGTTGAACTTGCTTTTTCAGGAACTGATTCAAGAGGAATCAATGGGTGTGCTTATATCTTAAGAGGAACTTCTTATGGAGATGTTAGAATATTAACAGGTGACGGAGCTAATCCTGACTTGTATGATATCTTTGATGCTGCAGATGTAAGGTTTGGTGCTAATATGATTGGTACTGCTCAAGGATACCCAACAGTATTAGGGAAATACCCTACTATGAATGGATCTGACAACATTACAATATTAAGAGTTGAAGAAATGCACTTAATATACGCGGAAGCAATGCTAAGAGCTGGAGACACTGCAACTGCTTTAACTTACCTTAACAACATCCCTGCTATTAGAGGAGCTGCACCTTATGCTTCTGCTACGCTTGATAACATTCTTTTAGAAAGAAGAAAAGAATTTTATTTTGAAGGATTACGTTATGATGACTTATTAAGAACTGGTCAAGGTATGCCGCTTATTGACAGTAAAAAACAGTTAAATGATGACCTTACAGGAACTCCTCCTGCCTTTGGTAGTTATAGAACTGCTTATCCAATTGGAACAGGCGAAATGAATGCTAATCCAAATATGGTTGAGAACTACGGATACTAATATCTTAAACTAACCAAGATATATACTGAAAAAACCCGCTTAATTGCGGGTTTTTTTTTAATAACATAAAACCTCTATAAATGAATCAAAAAGAAATAAACAATAACTTAAAGTTAATTAATAAAAGCTGGGAACTTTTTGAAAACAAACTACGTATCAACATTGAGTTTTCTGATTTTATCTCTGCTTTTAATTTTATGAAAGAAATTGCTAAAATAAGTGAAGAATTGAATCACCATCCGCAATGGACAAACAACTATAATAAGTTAGAAATAATCTTGTGGACACACGACAAACAAGCGCTAACCTCTTTAGATTTTCTTCTAGCAAAGGAAATAGATCAAAAAATGCTTGAGCTTAAGAAAGTTTAGGAATATAAACGAAACACACCACAGCTAAAGCAAATAGAAAGGCAAAGAATACAGCACCTGCAGAAACATCTTTTATTAAGCCTATTTTTTTATTAAAATCTGGGTGAATAAAATCAGCTACTTTTTCAATAGCAGAATTCAAAGATTCAGCAGTTAGAACTAAACTAATTGCTAATAAAACAAATAACCATTCCGTATTAGATAAACCAAAGTAACTACCTGCTATAACAAATAATAAGGCTATAAATAACTGAACCTGAATAGAGTGCTCAGTTTTAATTAAATAAAGAGCTCCTTTTACAGAATAAAATATACCTTTTAATCTTCCTGAAATAAATTTTATCATATCTAGTTATCTATTACTAATATATAATTAATTTTAATACCTCAGAAGCATAATAAAATAGCTAGTAGACAAACTTATTGGTACGATTATTGAATATATAAAAGCATGAAAAAACAGACACTTTTCTTGATTACTTTTTTATTGTTTTTAAACTCTAATTTTTCTCAAATTAATCCAAATAATATTGAAATTGTTCGTGACAATTACGGAGTCCCTCACATTTATGGTAAAACTGATGCAGAGGTTGCCTACGGCCTTGCCTGGTCGCACTGTGAAGATGATTTTAAAACAATTCAACAAGCATACCTAGCGGGTAATGGCCTACTAAGCAAACATATAGGAATTAAAGGAGCAGGAGCAGATTTTTTAACTCAGTTAATTGAATCTAAAGAAACTGTTGACAAGCTGTTTAATACTCTTAGTCTAGACTTTGTAATGGTTGCAGAAGGATATGCTCAGGGAATCAATAAATATGCTGAATTACATCCTAAAGAGATTTTAGAGAAGTCTTTATTTCCTGTCACTGTAAAAAAGATGCTACGCTATTCATTTTTACAGTTATTTATTTCAAATGAAGCTGGTGGTCTAGTTAGCTCTATAGTTTCAAACAAGGTTCCTAGACCAAACCCTATTAAGGCGGAAATGAACGGGTCTAACACCTTTGCTTTTAATTCTATTAAAACTGGTAAAAACGAAACTTATCTAGCCATAAATACTCACCAGCCTCTTGACGGACCTACATCTTGGTATGAAGCACATTTAATTAGCGAAGAAGGAACTAATATTATTGGGGCTACTTTTGCGGGAGCTCCTACCCTTTTAATAGGAGCTAATCAAAATTTAGCATGGGCTCATACTGTTAACTACCCAGATAAAGCAGATGTTTTTGAATTAGAAATGCATCCAACTAAAAAGTGGCATTACCTTGTGGATGGAAAAACATTTAAACTAGAAAAAAAACAAGCTAAATTATTTGTAAAATTCCTTGGTATTAAGTTAAAAATAAACAGAAAATACTTTACAAGTATTTATGGTCCAACTCTAAAAAACAAAAGTGGTTTCTATTCTATAAGAACTCCTAGTTTATTTACTATAAAGTCCTTAGAACAGTGGTGGAGATTGAATAAAGCCAACTCATTTACTGAATTTTATAATATTCTTAAAAAGAATGATCTCCCTGGATATAATATTGGCTATGCAGATAAAAATGATACTATTTTTTATATTTCAAATGGAATTATTCCAAAAAGAAATGACCAATATGATTGGAGAAAAGTAGTCCCAGGAAATACTAAAAAAACACTATGGGATAGTTACTATAAAACTGAAGAGCTTCCACAGGTATTAAATCCAAAATCTGGTTATATATATAACGCCAATCACAGTCCTTTTAAATCTACTTCAAAAGAAGAAAATCCACTTGCTGAAAATTTCCCTAAAAACATGGGTTATGAATTGTATGACAATAACAGAAGTACTAGACTTTACGACTTAATTAACTCCTATGATAAAATTGATTATAAGGATTTTAAAAAGATAAAATACGATAGAACTCTACCCACTCCATTAAACTACAACTACGTAAATGTTAATGAGTTGTTTGAAATGAATCCTAATGATTATCCTGAAATCTCAGACTTAATTAAAGTAATTCAAAACTGGGACAGAGAGGCTAACGTGGAGTCATTTGGAGCCGGAGCCTATGCTATGGTCTATTATAATTTAGGAAAATACTACCCTAAACTTAAAGAAGATAAGATTGTAAGTAAAGAGATGTTAGAAGAATGCCTTAAAGAAGTTAAGTTGAAAATGATCGAATCTTTTGGAACTATTAATGTTAGATTAGGAGACTATCAAAAATTAGTAAGAGGAAATAAAGAAATTTCTATCTTTGGAATGCCAGACGTAATAACAGCTATGAGAGGAGTTGATTATAAGGATGGTAAAATAAAAATTACTCATGGTGAATCCTATATTGAACTAGTGAAGTTTGTAGATGGAAAGGTAGAAATTGAATCTGTTATTTCTTACGGAAGTAGTGATCACGAAGATTCCCCACATTACAATGATCAAATGGAAATGTATTCTAAATTTGAAACAAAAAAAATGACTTTTAGCAAAGAGGAAATTTATAAAAATTCTAAAAAAATATATAACCCTAAATAAATTATGAAATCCAAGATACTTTTAGTTGCTATTACTATGTTCTTTATAACAAGTTGTAATTCTGTTAAAAAAGAAAATTCTAAAATAATTAAAGGTGAGATAGTTCATACAGTATATTTTTGGCTAAATAACCCGGATAACTTAGAGGAAGTGGCCTTATTTGAAAAAGAAATAAAAAAGCTAATGAATACAAATGATTTAGCAGTAAAAATGCATTTAGGTAAACCCGCAAGTACAACCAAAAGAGGAGTCGTTGATAATTCTTACAATTATTGTATGATTTTCACGTTCCCATCTTTGAAAAATCAAAGAATATATCAAGATCATCCTAGTCATTTAATTTTTATTGATAAGGCTAAGCACCTTTGGAAAAAAGTTCAGGTTTATGATTCAGCAACTCAGCCTATTTAAGAGACTTTATGGCCTTTAAATATATCTCTTCATAAAGTGGAACAATCTTTTTAATATCAAACTCCTGGGCCTTCTTATAGGCTCTAGTTTTAAACTCATCCAATACTTTTGAATCTTTTAATATTGAAATCGCATGATTAGACATAGACTCAACATCATCTGAATTTATTAAATAACCTGTTTCACCGTGAATATTAATTTCAGACAATCCTCCAGCATTAGAGGAAATTACCGGAACCTTTGACGCCATTGCTTCAAGAGCAGCTAAGCCAAAACTTTCAGCACTAGAGGGTAATAAAAAAAGATCTGAATGACATAACTTTTTTTCTACCTGATTTGTGTTTCCTAAAAACTCTACTTTTTCAGAAATTCCTAATTCCACACAAAGCTGTTCCGCCATTTCTTTTTCTGGCCCCTCTCCTATCATCACTAGCTTAGAATTGATTTCTTTTTGAATGTTATTAAACACATTTATAACATGTTTAATGTTTTTAACTGGTCTAAAATTACTAACGTGAGTTATTATAAACTCATCTGAAACCTTAGGGTTTTCATCTAGACATTTTATCTGTTGAAGGTTGTATTTATTTATATCAATAAAATTTGGAATCACATGGATATCTCTAGTGATTTCAAATTGATCTAAAGTGTCATTTTTAAGACTTTCTGAAACACAAGTCACCATGTCTGATTTATTAATACTAAAGGTTACTGCCGTCTTATAAGAGGGGTGGTTTCCAACTAAAGTAATGTCCGTTCCATGCAGTGTAGTTACAATAGGCACGTTAATAGATTGATCTTTTAGCATCTTCTTTGCCATATAAGCAGCATAGGCATGAGGAATAGCATAATGAACATGCATTAAGTCAATAGAATTATTCTTCACCACTTCAACTAATTTAGTAGAAAGGGCTAGTTCATATGGTGCAAAATTAAAAAGAGGATAATCAGGAACTTCCACCTTATGAAAAAACAATCCATTATTTAAATTGTTTAACCTAACAGGTTTTTTATAAGCTATAAAATGAACCTCGTGCCCATGTTCTGCCAATGACATTCCTAGTTCAGTAGCAAGAACTCCACTCCCACCAAAAGTAGGATAACAAACTATCGCAATTTTCATTCTATCTTTTTATTTAAATGATTCATAAATCACTCTTTGAATTTCTGTTCTAATATTATATGTTGACAACATCTTGTTTTCCATTGTTGGAAATGTTCGGTTTGACAAAAACACATAAACTATTTTATTTTCAGGGTCAGCCCAAACGTAGGTTCCAGTAAATCCAGAATGACCAAAACTAGACATGGGAACACATCCACAAGTGGGTGAACTATCATCTAATTGAGGTTTGTCAAAACCAAGCCCTCTTCTATTACCGTTATCACAATAATAACAAGTGTTAAAGTTATCGATAGTTGAGCTAGAAAAAAATCTTTTGCCACCATAATAACCTCCTTGCAAGTACATTTGCATTATTTTCGCAACATCATTTGAATTAGAAAAAAGTCCAGCATGTCCACCAACACCTCCTTGCATAGCAGCGCCCATATCATGAACAACCCCCCTTAGAGTATCGTTTCTGAAATAATGATCTATTTCTGAGGGCACTATTTTTTTTTTAGAATAGTAATCAAGTGGATTATAAGTAGTGTAATTTGCTCCTAAATCAATTAATAGTTTGTTTTTAATTTGAAAATCTAAAGACTTATTGTACTGTTTTTCTAAATAATCTTTAATAAAATAATAAGGAAGGTCACTGTACATATAAGACTTTTTCTTAGAGAGATCACTTTCTATTATTTTGGAATTAATAGTATCTAAAAAAGAGTTTTTTAAATAAAGATTCTCAGCTACGCGAATAGTAAAATTTGATTTTTTTTTTTACTATACCAACTATCTAAAGGTAAGCTAGTCACACTGTCTATGGTTTGTTTATAAAATGGTATCCACGGAAATAAACCTGAATTATGAGTTAACATATCCAATATTGTCAAATTCCCTTTATCTTTTAATAAAGTTTTAGGAAATAAATCTGATAACGTAGTTTTATTATTGATTTTATTTAACTCATACTCATTCATTAGTAATGGCAAAGTAGACAGGATTTTTGTCAAAGAAGCTAAATCATATAAGTCATTCCATTTCAAATTTTCAGAGGAATCATAAGTTTTTTTTCCAAAAGATTTATTGTAAATAACCTGACCATTTTTTGCAACTAGAACCTGAGCACCAGGTGTCATTTTCATGTCAATTGCAAATTTAACAATTGAATCAATTTCTTCTAATTTGTTTATATCAACTCCCTGATTTAGTGGAATACCATAGCTAAGCCTCTTTAAAACTTTAGTTTTCAAAGAAGTGTGTAAAGGATAATCTTCATTAATACTCACTGGTAACACACCTTGAGAAGCTATCGCTCCAAAAATTACTTGTGCTGATTTCTGTTGTGCAGTAATGTTATTTTGATAAGAAACCATTACAGAAGAAACATCTTTCATATCAACATCCATTAAAGCGTATGGTTTTGCAAAAACATTTAAAATTACATTGTTAGATTTTGAAATCATCTCCAATATTTCTATCTCATTAGCTGAAAACTTATAAGTGTCAAAAGGACTCTTATTTGATTTATGAAAACCTACAACTACATAATCATAAGGTTTTAATAATTTTAATAACACTTTATTATAACCACTTGATTTATATACGTAATCTATTTTATCTACTTGAGTATAATGGTTTAACATTTTAAAAAATTCATCAGAATCTGAATCACCCATCTTTAAATAAGCGACTTTAGATGATAGTTTTTTTATAGGTAAATTTTCATTGTCATTTTTTATAAGAGTTATAGATTTTTCAGTGAGCTCATCAAACAATGACTTATCTTCTTCTGTGTTTAAATCTTTAGAAATATTCTCAAGAGAAATTTCACTTACTTTATGTAATCCAGCTTTATATTTTGCTAATAATATTTTCTTTACCGAATAGCTGAGTCTCTTCTCGCTAATAACCCCCTCTTCTAATGCTTTTTTAATGCTTCTAGTACTCTGATCTAAATCGTCAGGCATCAACAAGACGTCATTTCCTGCTAAAAGCGCATTCACATCAGCTGATTCATCTTTATTAAAATCTACAACGCCTTTCATATCCATGGCGTCTGTTATTATAAGACCTTCAAATTTTAATTTCTTTTTTAATAATTTGGTAATAATGTTTTTCGATAATGTTGAAGGAAGTTTAGGGGTTTTTTCAAGAGAAGGCACTTCCATATGAGCAACCATAACCCCTGACAATTGATTTTTTATTAATTCTTTATAGGGATACAGTTCTACATTATTAATTCTTTTTGCAGAAAAATCAATACTAGGAAGAGTTTTATGTGAGTCTGTTGAAGTATCTCCATGTCCTGGAAAATGCTTGGCAGAACCCATAATACCCTCAGATTGCATTCCCTTTAAATAGGCTAAAGATTTTAAAGTTACGTTTATTTTATCCTCTCCAAAAGACCTGCTTCCTATAATTGGGTTATTTGGGTTTGTATTAATATCGGTCACAGGAGCGAAATTGATATGAACGCCTAATCGTTTAGCGTGTGCTCCTATTCTTTTACCAACTTTATAAATCAATGAATTATCTTCAATTGCTCCAAGAGTCATATTAAATGGAAATGAAAAAGCATCGTCAAGTCTCATTCCTATGCCATATTCAGCATCCATTCCAATTAATAAAGGAACTTTTGAAATAGTTTGAAATTTATTTGTTGCTTTCGCTTGGTCAACAATATTTCCTAATGAAAAAATTAATCCACCCAAATGATTTTTTTCAATAATTGATGAAACTTCTTTCATCTTTTCAGGGCCTTGTTTTGTAGCTACCCAAATAGTAAATAATTGGCCTATTTTCTGATCTATTGACAAACTATTATATGTACTATCAACCCATTTTTTTTGATTCTCAACATCGTTAGTTAAAAGTGGATTTTGAGAAAATAAAATCGATGAGAAAATCATTACAAAAAATAGGGTAAAATAGTATCTCATAGTCAAATAATTAATCAGTTAATTTATGAAATAGTTTGCCAAATTCTTGAGATTTTAGATTAAACGCTTTTTTGAAACTATTAAAAGAACCTAGAATGCCAACTATCGCTGGCCGGAACTTCCCAGTTTAAATTAAAATCATCAATATCGACAACTAAATTATTATAAACTATCGTCTTTTTCGAAACAGACTTGTTTGATACTAACTTTTTAAAATCTTGGATAGACTTATACGTTATATATTCCCCTTGTTTAAAAGCAACATTCATCTTATCTAAAAGAAGTACTTCGAATGTCTTTTCAAGTCCTTGAATGAAATGAACACATGAATCAATAGAACAACCACTTGCTGAAGTTTTAGTTTCATCTAAAGCAATAATAATGAACCGGTCATATTTGATTTGATAACTACACAACATTTCTGATCCGTGTGAAGCCCATGAATTTAAAAAAGCTACTATTTTACTATTTAATTCTTCTAATTCTGAAGCAATAAACTTCCTGTTAGATTGGTAAATCCAAATTCGTGAATCTTTCGACATTTCTGAAAAAGACATTATCATAAATCTGATGCTTGGTTTATTAATTCTGCAATATCTAGAACCTGTACGTTATCTTCTTCTTTTTTGTTTTTAACACCATCGGTAAGCATGGTATTACAAAAAGGACAACCTGATGCGATTATCTCAGGTTTTGTATCAAGAGCTTCTTCTATACGTTTTATGTTTATTTCTTTATCTCCAGGTTCTGCATCCTTGAACATTTGAGCACCCCCAGCCCCGCAACATAATCCTTTTTGTTTACAGCTTTTCATTTCTGACAACTCTGCATCTAACTTTTCAAGAACTTGCCTTGGAGCTTCATAAACATTATTTGCTCTACCTAAATAACAAGGGTCGTGGAAAGTAATTCTTTTACCCTTAAAGGCCCCTCCACTTACTGTTAATCTCCCTTCATTTAAAAGAGATTTCAAGAACTGTGTGTGGTGCATAACTTCATAATTACCTCCTAATTCCGGGTATTCATTCTTTAATGTATTAAAACAATGTGGACAGGTAGTAACAATTTTCTTTACGTTATAACCGTTTAAAACTTCAATATTTGATAAAGCTTGCATTTGAAATAAAAATTCATTTCCTGCTCTTTTTGCAGGATCTCCAGTACAACCTTCTTCACTTCCCAGTACTGCAAATGAAACATTTGCTTGATTTAAAATATTGGCAAAAGCTTTAGTTATCTTTTTAGCTCTTTCATCAAAACTACCTGCACAACCAACCCAAAATAAAATTTCTGGTGTTTTACCTAGCGCTATTAGTTCCGAAAAAGTATGAATTTCAATTTTTTTCATAATTAATCATATTGTCCGTCATCAAAGACTTGAATTGTCACTTCTTTATCTACTAAATCAGTGAATTTCCCATTATAACGAGTTGCTTTAACAAGATGATTGTCTACCCAGTGATAGTTGCCTCCTCTTGGTTTACCCATAACCATTCCATGAAATTTAAATCCATGTTTATTTAGCCACTCTTCAGTAACATCTCTATGTTCTTCAATTCTAGATGTAAAAAAACAAATTATATGTCCTTGTTCGTACCATTTGTTTAATGTTATTAAAGCATCAGGATAAACGTTCGCAGTAGCCATTCTTTCAGGCTCTTCATTAGGAATGTCATCACAAATAGTTCCGTCAATATCAATTAGATAATTCTTTATCCCCTCAGGTAAAATTGGACTGATATGCTCGCCATCCTCCATTTTATCACTTAAAAGCTTATCTACTTCTTCTTTTTTCATAAAATATATCTTATTTAAAGTTCATTTTTCCAATTCAACTTATCCATTTGATTAAAAGGCCATGGGGCACCATTATTTTCAATGTTTGTCATCATGTTATTTAACTCAGATGGTGCATCAGACTTTTCCATAACTAAATACCTTCTCATGTCGATTATAATCGAAAGTGGATCTATGCCTATTGGGCAAGCTTCTACACAAGCGTTACATGAGGTACAAGCCCATAATTCTTCATTAGAAATATAATCATCTAACAGCTGCTTTCCATCAGGTTTAAATTCTCCATTATTTTTATCAAGATTTCTACTTACTTCTTCAAGTCTATCTCTAGTATCCATCATTATTTTCCTTGGTGATAGCTTTTTCCCTGTTTGATTAGCTGGGCATTCACTTGTGCATCTTCCACATTCAGTACAGGTATAGGCGTTCAAAAGTTGAATCCAAGACAAGTCAAAAACATCAGATGCACCAAACTTTGAAACTTCATCACTGGCAGGTGCTGAAAAAGGATCTATTGATGGATCCATCATCATTTTAACCTCATTGGTGACGGATTTTAAATTTGAAAGCCTTCCTTTTGAATTTAGATTAGCAAAATAGGTGTTAGGGAAAGCTAACAAAATATGTAAATGCTTAGAATAATATAAATAGTTCAAGAAACTAAGTATACCCAAAATATGTAGCCACCAAGCTGTTCTTTCAATTATGAATACAGAATTAACAGAAAGGTTGTCAAACAAAGGAATCAAAAATTGACTAACAGGAAATGCTCCTGCTTTTAAATAATTTAAATCATTTGCATTGTTTTGAAGCCATAAGTCAGCACCATTCATTGTTAAAAAAAGCATCATTAATATAACCTCTATGTAAAGGATATAATTGGCATCACTTTTAGGCCATCCTTTCATTTCATTTTTCCAAAACCTATTAATTTTTAAAACATTTCTTCTAGACCAGAAAAAAATTATAGCAACAATTACTAGAAGTGCAAAGTACTCAAAGAAAGATATTAGGAAATCATAAAAAGAACCTAGGAAAGGCGCAAAGACTCTATGAGTTCCTATAACTCCATCAACTACTATTTCTAGAAGCTCAATATTGATAACTAAAAAACCTACATACACTACAACATGTAAGATTCCTACAATAGGCTTATCAATCATTTTTGATTGTCCAAATGCGATTCTTAACATTTGAGTCCATCTTTGTTTTTTATTATCTGAGCGATCCTCTTTAATACCTAAATTTATATTTCTATAGATTTTTTTTACATTTTTAGAAAAATTAAAAATTGCAAAAACAAAAATAATAGTAAATAATATGTTCGGTAAAATTGAAATCAAAAGTTATTTAGTTTTTGCTTGAACGGGTTTGTTTTTTTTTCCAAAAACTGAAAAATGGATATATCTTTTAGGATTAAGCCTAATATCTTCAATTAGTAAATCAATAGACTTCGAAGCATCATTCAAATTTTGAAATAAAGAATCATTATCTATAAGTTTAGAAATGGTGCCATTTCCTTCATTAATATTGTTTAAAACACGACTCAAGCCTTCAGAAGAGTTTTTAAAGTTCTTCATAGTTGTACTTAATTCTGATTGATTTATAGTTTTTGAAATTTCTGAAAGATCTGTTGAGATATCTAAAACATTAGTAATGGTTTGATCAATACTTAACTTATTAGACTTCATAACAGATTTGATCATCTTTGAAGTTTCTTTTAAATCTTTGATAGTCTCACTGAAATCAGAGACACTGGTTCTTAAGTTAGCTCTTGTAGGATCATCGAAAATTGCATTTACTTTGTCAAGCACGTTATTTGCACTCACTATCATGGACTCAATATTTTCTTGTAATGGAGTTAGTTTTTCGTTTACAAGCTCAGTTAATCCAGGAGCTACAGATGAAGCTAAAGTGTCATTATAAACCGCTACCCTACTGTTATCATTAGCAGGAATTATAGCCAACGCTTTACCACCAATTAAACCTGTTTCATAAATTTGAGCAATACTATTAATTGAAAAATTTATGTCATTTTCTACTCTAAACTTAACCAAAAGACTATTGTTTTTAAAAAAAGAAATATTTTGTATACTACCTACTGGAAAACCATTAACGGTAACTGGTGTGCCATTTACAACTCCCTCTACATCGTCATAAACTGCATAAAAAGTTCTATCACTAACAAAAATGTCATTAGATTTCAAGTAACTAAATCCGAAAATAAATAAACCAATTCCAAGTACTACTAAAACACCTGTCTTTATTTCATTTTTATTTTTCAATGTAAAAAATATTTATGGACATAAAGTTATGAATAAATTCTTCAAAAAATTAATTAAATAGAGGTTAAAAATTCATTTAAAGAAATCCTAACTCCATTTTTAAATGCGACAATTTTAGAATCTTTATAACCAGTTTTTTTTGCCTTTGACAATAGTTTTTTTGCAGAACCATAATCATTTGTTTTTCCAAAAAAATACTTATATGTATTATCAATTTTATCAATGCTTAAATCTGAAAGCCCTTTAAAGTTATATGACTTTAATGGAAGGTTTTTTTTACTAGAAGCAATTTGAATTTTTAATTCAAAATAATCTTTAGAATCAGAAATTAAATCACTCTCAAATGAATCATTCACATTAGTTCCAATTTCATTATTAAAGAGTTCCTTGTAATTAATTATTCCTTTTGCTATTGATTGAGACATTTCTTTTTGTCCTTTTTTTGAATTTAAATAAGCTCCTTCTTTTTTGTTAGTTAAAAACCCTGTTTCAACAAGAACACTAGGCATATAAGTGTATTTTAAAACCACAAAACCAGCTTGTTTTACAGTCCTATTTTTTCTTTTCAAATCAGAAACAAAAATCTTTTGAATTAAATCTGCAATGACAATACTTTGATCAAGGTAGTCTTCTTGCATAAGGACTAAACCTATAACTGATTCAGGTGAATTCGGGTCAAATCCCTCGTATTTTTGCTCATAATTTTCTTCTAAAAAAATTACCGAATTTTCTTTTTTGGCAATTTCAAAATTCCTTTGATTTGCATGCAAACCTAAAACAAATGTTCCTGCGCCATAAGCCTTTGAATTATGAGAGTCACAATGAATAGATATAAACAAATCAGCCTTAGCTTTATTAGCTATATCTGCTCTTACGATTAAATCAACATAAACATCTTTTTTTCGAGTATATACCACCTTAAAGGAGGGGTTTTCGCTAAGTATTTTTCCTATTTGAAGAGCAATGTTTAGTGCAATATTCTTTTCATAATACCCATTCCCCCTATTACCTGGATCTCTTCCTCCATGACCAGCATCCAAAACAACCGTAAACTTTTCTCTGTTTTCTTGAGAGAAACCATTAGGACTGTAGAAAAAACATAAAACAGTTAACAGAACTTTAAAAATATATTTAACTATATTATTCATATAAAATTATGACTCCAAAAATATATGTAATTTTACTGTTAAATTAAATTGTTCTTGCAAACAAAAAAATCACACATATCTAGATTTGTTAAATTAATTTTTATTTGCACACTATTGTTTAATATAAAAATTAATTATTCACAAGATATTAAAGTAAATGATTCCATTGTTTCTAATGATTCCATAACCAAACCTGCGCTTTTGCTTGGTAAAATAACTAGAAATGCTAAAGGGTATATTAAAATTGACAAAGCTAAAGGCAAGCTTTACCTATATGATAATGCTGAGCTATATTATTTAGATACTGAATTAAAGGCAGGAATAATAGTTTTAGATTATAATAAAAATGAGGTTTCTGCTGGAAGAATAAAAGATTCATCTGGAAAATTAATACAACCGCCCTACTTTAAGCAGGCAGGTAATGAAGTTAATCCTGACTCTATAAGGTTCAATTTTGACACAAAAAAAGCTATTATTTGGAATTCCAGAAGTGAACAAGACGGAATGAATGTATCAGCTTTAACTACTAAAAAAGAAAATGATTCTGTATATTTTATTAAAGAAGCTAAAGTAACTACCTCGAAAAATACTGTTGATCCAGACTACTATATTAGGATAAGGAAAGGGAAATTTATTCCCAAAAGTAAAATAATAGCAGGACTAAGTAATTTGTATATAGCCAATGTGCCAACTCCAATTTTTTTACCGTTTGCTTATTTTCCTTTAACCGAAAACAGAAGAACTGGTTTTATTTTTCCAAGTATTGGTCAAAATAATGATAGGGGTTATTTTGTTCAAAATGGAGGGTATTACTTCGCTCCCAGTGACTTGTTTGACGTAACTTTACTTGGTGACTACTACACTAATGGTAGTTACGGATTTAGAACTGAATCAAAATATAGGAAAAGATATGCCTTTAGTGGATCGTTAAGTCTAAGATTTGAAAACCTGATAAATGGCGAGAGAGGTTTACCTGGTTATTCTAAAAATAATATATATAACATTAGGTGGTCTCATAGTCAAGATTCTAAGTCAAATCCTAACAGTAGGTTTTCAGCTTCTGTAAATTTAGGAAGTAGCAACTACTTCAGAGAATCAGTAAATCAACTAAATACTCCAAATTTCTTAAACAACACATTAAATTCTTCGGTTTCTTATTCAAAAACTTTTAAATCATATCCTTCTGTTAATCTATCGTTAACTGCCTCACATTCTCAAAACACTAGAACTCAAACCGTGAATATGAGTCTTCCAACTCTTCAAGCCAATATGGAAAGAATATATCCATTTGTTAAAAGAAATGGTCAAAAGAAAGGTTTTTTTAAAAATATAAATTTTCAATACTCTGTAAGAGGAGAAAATAGAATTCAAACTTCTGATTCTCTTTTTTTAAAAAAAGAAATGTTTAATGACGCTAACTATGGGATGAGACACTCTATACCGATTAGCACAAACTTCAAGGTTCTTAAACATTTGAGTGTGAGTGTGAGTGGGAATTTTGAAGAGATATGGGCAGGTCAGACTATTAAAAAAAATAATTATGACGTATTAGCTCAATCAATGGGTAAAAAAGACACGATAAAAGGTTTTGACAGATTTAGTAAGTATAATTTTAATGCTAGTATTGGAACAACTATATATGGAGTTTTTAATTTCAAAGAAGGAAAAAGAATACAATCTATCAGGCATGTAATGAGGCCTTCTGTTAATTACGGAATTAACCCAAGCTTTGAAAAATATTATGATAAGTATATTATAGATGCCGACGGAAATACTAATGATTACACACGTTTTGAAGGAGGTTTTTTTGGAAGTCCAGGAAATAATTTTTCTAGCTCTGTTGGACTAGGCTTAAGCAATGTTTTAGAAGCTAAAGTTAGGGATCGTGATAGTTCAGTAGTTGAACCTAAAAAAATTAAATTATTAAATAATTTAAACTTTACTACCAGTTACAACATAGCTGCTGATTCTTTAAACTGGAGTCCTGTTAGAATGACAACTGGAACAACTTTATTTGACGATAAATTAAACATAAATGTAGGAGCTACTTTTGATCCATATACCATAAATGAAAATGGATCAAGAGTCAATAAATTTAACGGAAATGGAACGCTTTTTAGAATGACAAGCGCTAATGTAAACATGGGGTTTTCTTTCTCAAGTAAAAACTCTAAGGAAGACAAATCTTCGAAATCTGGCTTTAACAATACTAGAAGCGGAGGAAGAGATGATGACTTGTTTGGAAGAGTAGATGACTTTGCAGACAGTTCATTTGATAATGAAGAAGAGGAAGATGATCAGACTACAAAAAAAGAAGATTCAAAGTTTTACAACAATAAAATGCCTTGGGATATTAGACTTGCTCATTCATTAACCTACTCAAATAATAAGGCGCAAAAAGAAATAACCAATAATTCTTTGATGTTTTCTGGTAATATTTCATTGTCAAAAAAATGGAAAATAGGAGGGTCTTCAGGTTATGATTTTAAAAATAGTGGAGTAACCTATACCCAACTAAGGTTTGAAAGAGATTTAGATAGTTGGAAAATGAACTTAAACTGGGTGCCTTTTAGCAATAGAGCTTCTTGGTATTTCTTTATTGGAATAAAATCAAGTCTACTTAGTGATTTAAAATATGATAAAAGAAGGTTGCCAGATAAAAACCTTTAACATGAGATTTACATTATTAACGCTATTATTATTATTTAATATAAATTTATATTCACAAACAAAATTGAGACCAATCAAAAAGATTCCAACTATTATGAAAAAAATCATAAATACTACAAATGCTCCTCAAGCTCTAGGACCTTACAGTCAAGCAATCTTAGTTGATAACACACTTTATGTTTCTGGTCAAATTGCTCTAGATTCAAAAAGCATGAAAATGATTGGAGAAACAGTTGAAGAAGAGACTGAAAAAGTAATGAAAAATATTAAAGCAATTCTTATAGAAGCGGGTTTTACTTTTGAAAATGTTATTAAAGCAACAATTTTCATTGCAGACATGGATGATTATAGTAAAATGAATTCTGTCTATGCAAAATACTTTAATTTAAAAACAGCACCAGCTAGAGAAGTCGTTGAAGTATCTGCTTTACCTAAAAATGCTAAAATTGAAATATCAGTAATAGCAAAAATAAAAAACTAAGCAATTGATAGGTGATAAGAAACTAAACCGTCAATAGGTTTTTTAACAACTTTACCTAATTTCAATCCTTTTGATTTTAAAACTTTTTCAAGATTTTTTTTAAGATAAAAACTAATTGACCCTACAAAATGTAATGGAAATTCATTTGGATTTTCAAATTGATAAATTTGATTTTCTACAAATAGATTAAAACCTTTTTTGATTAGTTTTTTAGAATATTTAAGGTCTTTGTTTTCAACCAAAAATTTTGCAAATTTTGCTAAATAAGTATTAGGGTTAGGTTTTTTATAAAGGAAATCTTTAATAAACTCAGGTTCGAGATTAAATTCATCTCTAAATTTAATTCTTAAATCTTTAGGCATTTTATTAAAATAGTAATCTCTTAATAATTGTCTGCCAAAATAATTTCCACTTGCATCATCCATTAATACATATCCCAAAGAAGTTACTTTTTGATGAACTATTTCTCCATCAAAAAAACTACAGTTTGATCCCGTACCTACAATTGACACGATTGCTTTTTCTCCAGGTTTACAGCAAGAATAGACTGCTGCATAGGTGTCTTCTTTAATGTCAATATCAGCATTGATAAATATTGGATTAAATACTTTTAACAATAATTGTTTAGGGGGTTCAGTACCACAACCCGCCCCATAAAAATAAATCTTGGAGACCTCTTTTCTAGCTTGATAGAGGTCATAGTTGTTTATTATTCTTTCTTCTAGAATATACTCTGTTAATACTTGAGGATTCAAACCCAAAGTTTGAGTTTCAAATAATTTATTACCATTATCGTCTAATGCAATCCAATCAGTTTTGGTAGAACCACTATCAACAATAAGTTTCATAAAAAATTATAAAGAATTTACGTGACAAGCAAGATCAATAAGCTTACTAGAATATCCCGCTTCATTATCATACCAAGTAACAATTTTAAAAAAAGTGCTATTTAGTTCAATTCCTGCATTATAATCTACTATAGACGTTCTAGTATCTCCAATAAAGTCTTGGGAAACAACTAAATCTTCTGTATAACCTAAAACACCTTTTAATTCATTCTGTGAAGCTTCTTTTAAAGCTTGCATAACGTCATCGTAAGAAGTTTTTGATTCTAACTTAACTGTTAAATCAACTACAGAAACATTAGCAGTTGGCACTCTAAATGCCATTCCTGTAATTTTACCCGCTAAACTTGGGATTACTTTAGTTACTGCTTTAGCTGCTCCAGTTGAAGCTGGCATTATATTTAAAAGAGAACTTCTTCCACCTCTAAAATCTTTTTTAGATGGGCCATCTACAGTAAACTGAGTTGCTGTAGTAGCATGTACAGTAGTCATAAGAGCTTCAGAAATAACAAATTTATCATTAAGGACTTTGGCTACAGGAGCCAAGCAATTAGTCGTACAAGAAGCATTTGAGACAATTAAATCACTAGACTTTGCGTCCTTATGATTAACACCAACAACAAACATCGGTGCATCTGAAGATGGTGCAGAAATAACAACTTTCTTCGCTCCACCATCAATATGTAATTGTGCTTTTTCAAGTGTTGTAAAAATTCCTGTACATTCAGCAACAACGTCGGTATCGATAGAACCCCAACCAATTTGCTTAGGATCTCTTTCTGCTGTGATTTTAATAACATTTCCATTTACTATTAAATTACCATTTTCCACCTTAATTGAAGCGTCACAAGTACCATGGACAGAATCATACTTAAGTAGGTAAGCGAGGTGTTCCACATCGAGTAAATCATTTATACCAACAACCTGAACATCATCTCTATTTAAGGATGAACGAAAAACCATTCTACCTATTCTTCCAAAACCATTGATTCCTAATTTAATTTTTGACATATTTTTACATATTTAAATTTACCAGATCAAACCTAAAAAAAAATCTCGCAATATTAATTATTTAATTTGTGTTTTTTATTTGTTTTGAGAATTTCACAATATATGAGATTATAAATGAGATTATAACAACACTTAGGTATTCATAATCTGAGAAACTTTAAGAAGCTCAGAATTAATTTTAGTTTTCCCCTTAATTGCTGCTTTTAAAGGAGTCAAATTGATTTTACCATTATTTAGACCAATCATCACCCCTTTTTCACCGTCCATTAAACACTCTACTGCCTTTACACCCATTCTTGAAGCTAGAACTCTATCAAAGCATGTAGGACTTCCTCCTCTTTGCATATGACCCAGAACTGAAACTCTAATTTCATAATTAGGGAACTCCTTTTCAACACTTTTAGCTAATTCAAAAACATTTTCACCTGTTTTATCTCCTTCAGCCACTACAATAATACTTGAAGTTTTTCCTGCACTTTTACTTTTTTTAAGTGAAGAAATTAAAACATCTAGTCCAATGTTTTCTTCGGGAATTAAAATTTCCTGTGCCCCAATTGCAATTCCAGAGTTTAATGCTATATGTCCAGCATCCCTACCCATCACTTCAACAAAAAACAATCGGTCATGTGAAATAGCAGTATCTCTAATTTTATCTATTGCTTCCATTACTGTATTTAAAGCAGTATCATAACCAAGCGTATGAGTAGTCCCAGATAAATCATTATCTATTGTGCCGGGAATTCCAACAACTGGAATGTTAAATTCATTTTGAAAGATCAATCCTCCAGTAAAAGAACCATCTCCACCAATAACAACTAAAGCATCAATATTGTGTTTTTTAATATTTTCAAAAGCCTTAGCTCTCCCTTTTTTTTCTCTAAACTCATTTGATCTTGCTGAGTATAACATCGTTCCGCCGCGATTAATGATTCCTCTTACACTTCTAGTCTTCAAGACCTTTATATCATCATTTATTAATCCTTGAAAACCTCTTGAAACCCCATAACATTCAATTTCATAAAATGCACAAGTACGAACAACTGCTCTTAAAGCAGTATTCATTCCTGGAGAATCTCCACCGGACGTTAATACAGCTATTTTTTTTAATTCCATTTTCTAAATATTATGTGTAAAATTACGAACTAATTTTTAAAACAAAAGTTTGATGTTACTTATTTAGAGTTTGATGATTTTAAATCAGAGTCCTTTTTAAAAATTCTTCTAAAACTATCAAAGTCTAGTTCGTAGGATATCCCTAATCCTTGGGTATAACCAATATCATTAGCAAAGTATTGATATTCATTCTCTTTATTAAAAAACCTAGCTTTTAAATTTCCTTTATCATTTAAAAGAAATTCAATTTGAACATCTCCAATTATTACATTTTCCTCAACACCACCCACTGGAACACCAACTTTACCATTTATCAAAATCTTATCACTAATTTCTGTTTTTAAAGTCAGACCTAACCTATCTCTATTAAGTAAAGAAGATGCAGCATTTTTATCTCCTTTTAAATAATTAATTCCAATATTCATTTTATCATCTCTATTTGTAAAAATATCATCAATTATACCAGAAGCTTTTTGAAATAAATTATTTGTAATCGCTTGTGAAGAAACTGAAGACAAGGAAACTTCATCTATAAAAGTCCCTTGATAAAGTAAAGAAATAGCCTGTTTTTGTTTTTTTTCATTATCAACTAAATAATACTCAATTTCTGATTTAATTGGCCCACTTGTATTTGGAAAATTAATTTCAAAACTCGGCGTATTCATTTCAATAAAATTTCCTGAAAGAAAAACATTAACATTAGTTGGAATTTTTCTATTAAAATTAGTGTTCTGAATTAATATTGCAGGATTTGCTCCACCTGGAACTTGGTAATTAGCATTTATATTAATTTCAGCTAAATAAGGATCTCCATTCCAAACTAAATTTGATCCTTTAATAATATCGAATTCTCTATTTACAATCCCTAAAGATTTATAAAAATATGATCCATTTTCTACTGAAAACCCTCCAAAAATATTAAAATCTCCCAATGTATTAATTTGAAAATTAAGTTTTCCACTTCCAACTAATTCAATCTTAGAGTTTGAATCAGAATCTAAGAGTACTTCTAAATTAGCGTTAGAATTGAAATCTATATCGAGATCTACTTTTAATCCGTTTTCATCACTTAGTAAAACTTTAGAGTCGTTTACATTTTGAGATTCAATAAAATTAAGATAATTCAAATCTCCTGTGTTTTGTGATTTTTTGATAGGAATTGTCAAACTTGTATTTTTATTAGTAGAACCTTTAATATTAATTGAAAGAGCATTTCCAGGGCCTTTAATAATAGATTCTCCATTAAGCATTCCCGTTCCATAATATGCAAGACTAGGACTCGGTAAAGTATTTAAAATCATTAAATTATCAGAGTTTATTTTTAAGTCTAAATCCCAGTCTTTGAACTTTTTATGAGAAATTTTTCCATTTAAAACTCCTTCTGAATTTGATATTTGATTAAATAAAGTAAAATTATTTATAAAAAAAGATTGACCTTCTAAAACAAATGATGGATTGTTCTTTAGATCATATTGAATGTTTAAATACGGTATTTTAAAACTTACGTTTTCAGTTTTTATTAACCCTGAAAAAATAGGCGAATTAGATGTGCCTGAAATCAAAATACTTGAATTAAACAAACCTTGAAAATCTGAAATAACATTTTTACCTAACTTAGAAAATGGACTAATATCAAAATTTTCTGATTTTAATATCATTTCCAGAGGAATAAATCCTTCTTCAATGTTGAATTTTCCATTTAAACTTAAGTTTTGAAAAGAATTTTTAAGAATTTCAAAAGAGAGATTAAAACTTTTTAAATCTTCTGAAGCTTTAATATCTAAATTAGCGATACCCAAATCCTGATTGTTTACTTTTAAATCATTTATTGTTAGCTCTGACTTGCCGTTATAAACATCCTTTTCTTTATTTAAATTTAATTCTCCGTTAATATTTCCATTAAAAAAAAGATGATCTTCTTTAGACGTAAAGTTTTCTAAACTAACTTCATTAAAAGAAAAAAAGTAATCAGACCTGTTTAAACCCTCAATTATATTAAACCTTATAATTTGATTAGCATTTATGAAGTTTGCATTCGTTAATTTTAAATCTTTTACTGTCCTATCAAAAACAAGTGTAGGAGTAATGAAATTATTATTTTTATCCAAAGACCACTCTTGATTATTTACAGTTAAATCTAATTCAGTGAACCCGATAGTTGATTTATTTTCTTTGTTTATAGTATGATAAAATTTTAAATTATTTACGTCCTCTCCTAATGAGCTATATGTTGATCCAATAAATAGAGTGTCATTAAGAAACTTTGAATTTAAATTAAAGGACTTTCCATTTATAAGTTTAGATTTTAAATCACTTATATTAATATATCCATCGATATTGTTAGCACTTAACTCTATGTTTTCTAGAGAAATATCATTGTATTCAATTTTAGAAGAATCCAAACTTAACTGATAGGATCCATCCTCTTCAAATACTCCTTTTATAAAAGTGTTTTCATCAACTAAAAGACTACCATTAATAAGATTGAATAATTTTGGTTTTAAGTTTAAACTAAAAGATATGTTTTGAGTTTTAGTTACCTTATTTGGCTTAAAGTTTGTATAATGGTTTCCAAAACTATTTAACAACGAAGATTTTAAATTATAAAAATCATATTCTCCAATTAAAATTCCATTTATAACATCCTCTGAAGAGATGTTAATAATTTTTTTACCCTCATTATTCCTTAACTGAGCATAAAAGTTGTCGAACTTAATATTCCTTTCTTCATTTAAATATTTTCCATTTTTGATAGTTAAATCGCCTATTAAATCCTTTATATTGCTTCCTCTAAGTTTTACAATAACCTCACCACTTAGAATAGCACTTTGATCAAAACCTAAATTATATAGATCAGCATTATTAATTATTGTATTAAAATCAAAGTCAATTAAATCTTCACTAAAATCAACTAAACCATTAAAAACTAAATTAAGGTTATTGTCATTTGAAACTAAATTACCATCAAAAACTTGATCTTTAACTTGTCCAAATATTTCAATATTTTCAAAAATATTAGATTCATATGAAAAGTTGTTTATTTTTCCAATAACAGAAGAGTTTAAGTATTTAGTGGTAAAACCTCTTCCTGTAATTCCTAATTCAAAATCAGACCTACCTAATCCATCAATATTTATAAACTTCGATAAATCAAAATTAAAACCTTTGATAGAACCTTCATAGACCGCATTATCAATTTTTGATAACTCTGATATTTTTAATAATGACTTAATAGAGCCTTGATTAACCTTTAAATCAAAATCAGATTCAACTTGATTAGAATTAATTTTAGCTACTCCATCTAAACTAAACCTTCCTAGATTTTTTAAAGATGAAGGAATTACAGTTCCAAATATTTGAGGAAAAATCAAATTAACTATTTCAGATGAAGTATCTATTTTCTTGAAATCTACAGTTAGATTGTAATCATTATTAGTACTAAATAAGTTTATAAAAGAAGAGTTAAAACTTATTTTATTCCCTTCGTTATAGAGAAGAATGTTGGTTAAAGACAAGTCATTTAAAGTACCTTTAAAATCTCCACTTAATGTCCATCTGGAAACATATGCATTACTTATTTTATTGTAAAACGAGTTAAAGTCTGAAGTTATAATTTTTGAATTTTTCAAATTAAACTCAAACAATAAAGAATCTGAGATTTCTTGAGAATTCATATTCATTATTTTGGAAAAATCAAATTCTATATCAGCATTTAGATTTGAACCGCCTAATTCTATTTTGGAATCCTTAAATAAAATCTTTCTGTTTGAATAGCTAAAAAAAGATGATAAATTATTTAAATCTAATTCATAATTGTTTTTCAAATTTAAATTTTTTATTTCAAATTTTAAATCATTATCTATAAACTGAAAATCTTTAAATAAAAAATTTAAATCAGAAAAGACAATCAGCTTATTACTTTTATTAAAGTCTTTGAATTTTATAATTGCATTACTTGATTCTATTGTGTTTATCAAATAATTTAAATCAGATTTCTTTAGACTTTTTTTATTTTCTATACTTATTTTATTAATAAAGATTTCTAGGTTTGTCTGATAATCGTTTAAATATTTATATATATTTAAATTAACTCCTTCTAAAGAAAGAGAGCTAAAATTAAAATCTGCAGAGAGCACCTTACCTAAACTAGTTGGACTTAAATAAAAACTATTAAAATATATTAAAGTATCATTTTTATGATCCCTAATAAGAAAGTCATTTAAATCTATTTTACCTGAATAGTCTAGTTCAGCTCTACTAATTTCTAATTCTGTTCCATATTGTTTGTTAATACTATTTGCAATTTTTTGAGCAAAAAATGTTTGAACAATTGATGTGGAACTAAAAAAAATAACTATAACTACAATTGCAATTATTGAAAAAATTAATATTCTGTATTTTTTTAAAATATATTTGATATTTATATGTATTATCTTTGTTAATAAACAAAAATTGTGCCTACTTATATTTTAGGAATAGAATCTTCTTGTGATGATACTTCAGCATCAGTTTTATGTGATGGAAAAGTACTATCAAACCTTGTTGCTAACCAAGAAGTTCACAAATCCTATGGAGGAGTGGTTCCTGAACTCGCATCAAGAGCTCATCAACAAAATATTATTCCAGTTGTTAAACAGGCAATTTCTAAAGCAAATATCAACAAAAATCAGTTAAATGCCATAGCATACACTAGAGGGCCTGGATTATTAGGTTCGCTTCTGGTTGGATCATCATTTTCTAAATCACTTTCAATTGGATTAGATATTCCATTAATTGAAGTTAACCACATGCAGGCTCATTTATTAGCACACTTTATAGATGATTGTGGTCCTAAACCTTCATTTCCTTTTATAGGTGTAACTATTTCTGGTGGACATACTCAAATAGTTGTTGTTAAAGATTATTTTGAGATAGAACTAATTGGGGAAACTTTAGACGATGCTATAGGGGAAACTTTCGATAAGTGTGGGAAAATGATGGGATTAACCTACCCAGCAGGTGCAATCATTAATGAGTACTCTAATCTTGGAGATTCTCTTAAATATAAATTTACAAAACCTAAAGTTGGTGGTTTAAACTATAGTTTTAGTGGCTTAAAAACTGCTTTCTTAAGGTTTATTGAAAAAGAAAGTAAAATAAATAAAGATTTCGTTCAAAAAGAAATCAACAACCTGTGCGCTTCTCTTCAATATACAATTGTAGAGATATTATATGAAAAAGTTATTTTATCTCTAAAACAAACTGACATTTCAAGTGTAGTTTTTGGTGGTGGTGTTTCATGTAATAGTGGAATTATTACAAAATTTAAAGAAAATGAGTCATTAGAAGACTATGTATCTTATTTTCCGAAATTTGAATACACAACTGATAATGCAGCGATGATTGCTATGGTTGGTTATCTCAAATATAATAATAAGGATTTTTCATCAATTGAAAAAGGAGCTAAAGCTAGATATTTATACTAATATGCAATTATTTTTTTTACCAAACTTATCTAAAAATGACAAAGTCGCTGAGTTCGATAAAGAAGAAAGTAAACATATATTTAAAGTCTTAAGAAAAGACGTTGGAGATAAATTAAATATTACTAATGGATTAAATTACTTTTTTGAAGCTTCTATAAATTCAATTTCAAAAAATCATTGTAAAATTGACATAAATAAAGCAACTAAAAACTCTGCTCTTTCATATGGCTTACATATTGCAATATCTCCGCTTAAATCGATGGAAAGATTCGAATGGTTTTTAGAAAAATCTAGCGAAATTGGGATTTCAAAAATAACTCCTATAATTTGCGATAGAACTGAAAAAAAATTTATAAACGAAAAAAGATTAAGAAAAGTCCTTGTTTCAGCAATGAAACAATCTTTAAAATCTCACCTCCCTCAAATTAATCCTATTATTTCTTTAAAAAAATTCTTAAATATTGAGTTTACTGAAGATTTGTTTATTGCTCATTGTGAAGAAATAAAAAAAGTAACCCTATTAAGTTCAATAAAACCAAAATCATCAAATTTAATTTTAATTGGACCTGAAGGAGATTTTAGTGAGAATGAAATTAAACTAGCAACTAGTAAAGGATTTAAAAACATTAGTCTAGGAGATGCTAGATTTAGATCTGAAACTGCAGGCATTATAGCATGTCATACAGCTTCAATTGCTAATATGTGATATATTTGTGTATGACAAAAAATATAATAGCTAATGGAATATTAAAATCTATACTAATAATTACTAGTATTTTAATTGGGTTATTCCTTCTTAATGAAATTAAAATTCTTATTTCATATATCATTATTGCTGCAATAGTATCTTTAATTGGAAGACCTATTGTTAAGTTTTTAATGAATAAATTAAAATTCAAAAATTCTTCAGCGTCCATATTAACAATGGCCCTTCTAGTAGGGCTGATTATAGGTGTTATATCACTATTTATCCCCCTAATTATAGAACAAGGAAAAAATCTTTCTCTCTTAGACGTGGATTCTTTTCAAGAAAATATAAAATATTTATATATTGAAATGTCAAACTACTTAAATCAATTCAATATTAATTTAGATAAAACTATTTTCAATTTAGATTGGCTTAACAACATTGACTTTACTTTTATAACAGAAATTTTAAATTCTATTGGAAAAACACTGGGAAATTTAACAATTGGTATCCTTTCTGTTATGTTTATTTCTTTCTTTTTTCTTAAGGATTCACAAATGCTGCAAAAGATTCTATTTATTTTACTTCCAAAAAAATCAAGTGAAAGAATTAAAAATTCTTATGATAAAATAAAATTATTACTGTCAAGATATTTCGCAGGATTAATCTTACAAATATTTATATTATTTGTTATTTACACTGTCATTTTATTAATAATTGGAACTCCAAATGCAGTGGTTATAGCTTTCTTATGCTCATTATTAAATCTAATCCCATTTATTGGACCTTTTATTGGAGGAATATTAATGGTATTACTTACTATGTCAAGTCATATAAGCGAAGACTTTAGTAGTGTAATACTCCCTAAAGCAACTTATGTAGCCATCGGTTTTACTTTTGGTCAGCTAATAGATAATTTCTTAAGTCAACCTTTTATCTTTTCAAATAGTGTTAAATCACATCCATTAGAGATATTCTTAGTAATAATTATCGCAGGATTATTGTTTGGACCTATTGGAATGATTGCTGCAGTTCCAACCTATACAGCTCTTAAAGTTATTGGCAAAGAATTTCTTTCAGAAAACAGAATAATAAAGGAATTAACAAAGAATCTATAATTTTTATTTTAAACCTTGTTGAATTGAGTTGGAAAAGTTAAATTTGCTCGCTCATTTAATTTAAATGTGTATTGGAGAGGTGCCAGAGTGGTAATGGAGCAGTTTGCTAAACTGTCGACGGGTAACTGTCGCCAGGGTTCGAGTCCCTGTCTCTCCGCTTAGTAAAACCCTAACTACTTTATAAACAAGTGATTAGGGTTTTTCTTTTTAAAACTTGTACGATTATTGTACGGCCAGCACTACTAAAAACCCAAAAAATCTCAATAGTAATTTTTAATTGGCTCTACCCTACTCAAATAATATCGGTTTTCTTTTGACGGGAGGTGTTTGTATAAGTATGTATAATAGTGAGGTTCTGGGTGTCTGATTGAAAACCTTTAAAAGTTGAATTTTAGTTCTTCTAAAGAATCTCCTTTCTAAAGGAATCCTTTAATTATTCGGTATTTCAGGAACGTAAACAGCATCAATTTCTATTTCATTTCCATATTTTACTATAATTGAACATAATACAGCAACACTTTTCCCATTGTGAATAGCAGGTTTCATCACAGGTATTTTTCTAAGCACTCTCAAGATCTCTGCTTGAATAGTTAGCTCTGAATTTCTGACTTTCATACCAGTCAGATTTCCGTTTTCGTTGATTATAAAAAAAGCTTCTACTAGGTTTGGTTCTGAAAGATTTAAATCTTTAGATAGACTCAGGTTAAACTCCCGCTTTATAAATGTTGATACTTTATTATTAAAACATTCCTTTATTTCTTCTTCAGAAAGTTCCTCACAACCATTATAGACAGGCGCGATTTCTACATCTTTTAATATCATTCTATTATCAGGATTATAATTTGCTAATCCGTCATCACGTGACATAATGCTGCATAAACTTAACATTGCCTGTTGCTCATCTTCAGTAATATTTCCTTGTGCCATCACCTGTTGTTGAACAGCATTGATTTTCATTATCAATTCACTTTCTGTGTTTTTCTGCCCAAAAGACACAAGTGGAATAAGTAATAACAGTAGAATTAGTTTTTTCATTAGTTAAAGGCTTGTTTTATTTCATCTGTTATTCTATTGGGTTTATTTGTTTTAGCATTAATTAAACACCATATAGTTTTAGATGTTACAAGCAGTTTATTAGTATCCATATTATACATCTCTACTATTCTGTTTGACTTAACTCCTTCAGTTTTCTCAATATATGTCTTAATTCTAATTTTGTCATCTAATAATGCGGGATGTAGGTATTTTATTTGATGTTCTAATAAGACCCAGTAATAATTTTTTATTATTTCATTTGAGACAAGACTTTTCCAATGATTTTTTGCAATTTCTTGTACCCAATGAATGTAGATAACATTATTTACATGATTTAGATCATCTAAATCATTTTCAGAAACAGTAATTTCTTTTTCTAAAGTCTTCATTTAATATTAATTAACACTAACTGAACTAAATAATCAATAGCTTTTCTAAAGCTCCTCTAATTTTTGCAGGGATTGGTGTTGATTTATTCGCTGATCTATTTACAAACACATGAGTGAATTCACCATAAGCACTTACCTTACTTTCTCCTTTTTTAAAAACCCCAATCCCATAAGTTACTGAGCTATTCCCAATCTTATTAACTCTTAATCCAGCTTCAATTTCGTCAGGGAAGCTGAGGCTAGATAAGTAGTTACAACTAGAGTTAACTACATAGCCAACAATTTTAGAATTAGTGATGTCTAAATCTGTATTTTCAATTAAATACTTGTTTACTGTTGAATCAAAATAAGAGTAGTAGGTTACATTGTTTATATGTCCATAGACGTCATTATCCATCCATCTTGTTGATATTGGGTAAAAACATTTATAATCTTTGCGTTCTGTAGGCTGATTTTGATTCATAGTATCTAATTTATATTTCCAAAACACATATACTTAATCTCAAGATAATCTTCAATTCCATATTTAGATCCTTCTCTTCCTTGTCCGGAAGCTTTTACTCCTCCAAAAGGAGCGACTTCAGTAGAGATTAATCCTTCGTTAATTCCAACCATTCCATATTCTAATTGCTCGGCAACTTTCCAACAGCGGCTGATGTTTTGAGAATAAAAATAAGAAGCTAATCCATAGATTGTGTCATTAGCCATTTGTATTGCTTGCTGGTCAGTTGAAAATTTGTAGATAGCAGCTACTGGTCCAAAGATTTCTTCTTTAGAAAAAATCATATCATCAGATGCGTTTCCTATAATAGTTGGCTCAAAAAAACAATCATCAATAGCATTGCCTCCAATTAATATTTTTCCTCCTTTTGTTTTAGCATCTTCAACAAAAGACAGAGTTTTTTCTACGGCTTTAGTATTTATCATTGGGCCTATATTGACATCCTGATCCATTCCATTACCAACTTTAAATTTTGATACAGCCTTGATTAATTTTAAGGTAAACTCATCATAGACTTTTTCATGTACAAGCATTCTGTTTACACATACACAGGTTTGACCTGCATTTCTAAATTTTGAAACAACAGCACCCTCCACTGCTTTATCAATATCGGCATCATCAAAAACAATAAAAGGAGCATTTCCACCGAGTTCAAGACTGAGTTTTTTTAATGTTGAAGCACTTTGCTTCATTAATATTCGTCCTATTTCTGTAGAGCCTGTAAATGATATTTTTTTTACTAAATCGCTTTCGCATAATATCTTACCCATTGTTGCTGAATCTTTCCCTACAATCACGTTAAAAACTCCTGGAGGAAAACCTGCTTTTTCTGCTAAATGCGCTAATGCAAGTGCTGAAAGAGGAGTTTCATAAGTTGGCCTTACAATAACACTACAGCCTGCCGCTAAAGCAGGTCCTACTTTTCTTGTAATCATAGCAAGAGGAAAATTCCAGGGAGTTATTGCAGCAATTACTCCAATAGGTTGTTTAATGACTACAATTCTTCTATCTTCTGTGTGTGATGGAATGACATCTCCATAAACTCGTTTACCTTCTTCTGCAAACCATTTAATGAAAGATGCTGCATAAGTCACTTCTCCTTTACTTTCGTTAATAGGTTTTCCGCTTTCTAGGGTCATTATTTCTGCCAAAACGTCTGTATTTTGAATTAACAGTTCGTTTAGTTTTTCTAGAATTGTAGAGCGATACTTGGCCGTTGATTTAGCCCAGGGTTTGAATGCTTTATTGGCAGCTTGGATGGCTTTTTTTGTAATAACAGTTCCCCCATCTAAAATAGTTGCTATTTTTTCTTTATTTACTGGATTTAATACATCAAATGTGGAGTTTCCTTCATTAGTCCATTTGCCATTTACATATGATCGATCAAATAATAAATCCTGAATCATTTATTCTATGTTTATAAATTAAAATTAGTCAAAAAGTATAACTTGTCTTATAGCATCTCCACTAGCAAGGCGTTCAAATCCTTGATTTATTTCGTTTAAACTCAATCTATGCGTTATTAATTTTTCAACCGGTAAACGTCCAGATTTGTATAATTCAATGTAAGCTGGAATGTCTCTAGAAGGAATACAACTTCCAAGATAGGATCCTTTTAAACTTTTTTCTTGACCTACTAGTTCTACTGGAGATAATAGCATTCTTGCATCTGGACTAGGTAACGCTGCCGTTACTGTTGTTCCACCTCTCTTTGTTGCTTTAAAAGCAAAATCTAATGCTGAGATAGCCCCAGCAAATTCTACAGAAACATCTACTCCTCCTTTAGTAATATTCATTAACTCTTCATGAGAACCTTTTTTTGAGGAGTCAATAACATGGTGAGCTCCTAATAACTTTGCAGCTTTTCTTTTTTCGGGATTTAAATCGGCGCCAATAATTTTTGTCGCTCCAGCAGCTTTAGCTCCAATGATTGCAGATAAACCAACACCTCCAAGTCCAACAACTAATATGCTGTCTCCAAACTTTAATTGACCTGTATTCACTACTGCTCCAACTCCAGTCATAACGGCACATCCAAATAAAGCAGCAATTTCAAATGGAATATCATTCTCTATTTTCACTAATGAATCAACAGATGCAACTGAGTGTTCAGCAAAACCTGAAACTCCAAGATGATGGTAGTAAGGTTTGGCATCCTTGGATATTCTTTGATAACCACCTAGTAGAGTTCCTTTTCTATTAGCTTCTGCTCCTGGTTTACATAGTGCTGCTCGACCAGTTTGACAATAGTCACAATCGCCACATGATGGTAAAAAAGCAAAAACAACATGATCTCCGACTTTTAATTCCTTAACTCCTTTGCCTAGCTCGATTACTATCCCTGCAGCTTCATGACCTAAAACCATAGGTAATGGTCTTGGTCTATTTCCATTTATTACTGAAAGATCCGAGTGGCATATTCCGGCTGCTTTTACTTTAACAACTACTTCGTTAAAACCTGGTGAGTCTAATTCAACTTCTTCAATTTTAAGAGGATTAGATTTATTGTAAGGTCTTTGTAAGTGCATTTCATGTAGAACTGCTGCTTTAGTTATCATGATTCTTTTTATTTAATATTCTAATCCTAGTGTTGGCTGTAATTAAGTACAAATTAGTAAAAAAATACTATTTAATAAAAATCAAATAGTTAGAAATAATTTTATAAAACTTATTAATCTACACTTTCATCATAAAACTCATAGTTATCTTTAATTTTATCCAAAACAACCAACAACTCTTTAAAATCTTTTTGATTAATATTTTTTTGAGATAAATCTCTTAATTTTTGGACATGAGGTTTAGCTTTATCTAATTCAAGATATCCATCTTTAGTGATAATTAGCTTGTAACGCTTTAAGTCACTTTTAAATCTTTTCTTTATTACAAGATTTTTTTTACATAATCCACTAATAACTCTAGAAGTGGTTGCTCTATTTCTATAATTAGTTTCTACTATATCCTTTTGTGAAGCATGACTTCCTAGCATATCTATACGCTGTAAAATAACAAATTGTTCTATAGTAAGGTTTATATTATATTTTTTAAAAACTCTTAAGTATGTCTCAGATATTTTTTTTAAAGTTAAATCTAAGTATAGCCCAAAACCTTCTATTCTATCCATATAAAGTGAATATAATAATAACATGTTTTATACACTAATTTTTTAAAAATATTATTAAAACCTGTTTGTTGTTGCATTAACAACAATCTTTTTATATTTTTATATAGACACTTAAAAAAAAATATGATTAAAGAAAAAATAAATAAAAATTCAATCGATTTTATGCCTATTAATGGAACAGATTACATAGAATTATATGTGGGTAATTCTAAACAAGCTGCTCATTTTTATAAAACTGCATTTGGATTTCAATCTTTAGCATACTCTGGCTTAGAAACTGGGTTAAAGGATAGAGAAAGCTATGTTGTTGCTCAAGATAAAATTCGTTTAGTGCTTACCTCTCCTTTAAAAAGTGGAACAGAAATTGGACGTCATATAGATCAACATGGCGATGGTGTTAAAGTAGTTGCTTTTATTGTTGATGACGCTACCTATGCTTATGAAACTGCTATTAAAAATGGTGCCAAATCTTATTTTACTCCTAAAACAGAAAAAGATGATCAAGGTGAGATTATCAAATCTGGTATTTACACTTATGGTGAAACTGTTCATGTTTTTATTGAAAGAAAAAACTATAGTGGAATTTTCATGCCCGGATATAGAAAATGGAAAACACCAGAATATAACCCACCAAACACAGGTTTAAAATTTGTTGATCACATGGTAGGAAATGTTGGTTGGAATAAAATGGATATATGGGTAAATTTCTATCAAAAAGTATTAGGATTCTCTCAAATTCTTTCGTTTGACGATGAAGACATTTCTACTGACTATACTGCTCTGATGAGTAAGGTCATGAGTAGTGGGAACGGTAAAATCAAGTTTCCAATTAATGAGCCTGCAGAAGGAAAGAAAAAATCTCAAGTTGAAGAGTTTTTAGATTTTTATGAAGGAGAAGGAATTCAGCATATTGCTCTTTCTACTGATAATATTGTTAAAACTGTTACCGATTTAAAAAGTCGAGGAGTTGAGTTTTTAAAAGTTCCTTCATATTATTATGATTCCGTATTAAATAGAGTTGGTAAAATTGATGAAGAAATATCGCAGCTTAAAAAATTAAATATTTTAGTAGACAGAGATGATGAAGGATATTTATTACAGATTTTTACTCGACCTATAGAACCAAGACCAACAATGTTTTTTGAAATTATTCAAAGAAAAGGTGCGTTGTCATTTGGGAAAGGGAATTTTAAAGCACTATTTGAGGCTATTGAAAAAGAACAAGAACTCAGAGGAACATTATAATAAATGGAAAGTAATCCAATAATAGATCAATTGCCAGATCATTTAAAGCAATATATTAAGCCTCAAAATTATGAGTCTTATACCGCTATAAATCAATCTGTTTGGAAGTATGTTATGCGAAGTAACATTTCTTTTTTAAAAAAACATGCGCATGATTTTTATATTACTGGATTAGAAAAAGCATGTATTTCAGTTGATAAAATTCCTAGTATGTACGGAATGAATCGGATATTAAAAGACATCGGCTGGGCAGCTGTAGCTGTTGACGGGTTTATTCCCCCATCTGCATTTATGGAATTTCAGTCCTATAATGTTCTTATTATTGCTAGTGAAATTAGACAACTACAAAATATTGAGTATACTCCTGCACCAGACATAATACACGAGTCTGCAGGGCATGCCCCATTCTTAGCAAATCCAGAATATTCTGAATACTTAAGGAGGTTTGGGCAAATAGGTTCCAAAGCAATTTCATCATCTTATGACTGGGAAATGTTCATAGCAATTAGGGATTTATCAATGCTAAAAGAAACAGTAGGTTCGACAAAACATGAAATTGATGTATCGCAAGAAAAAGTAATAAAGCTTCAAAATACTAAAAAAGAATTTTCTGAAATGGAATTAATTAGAAATATTCATTGGTGGACTGTTGAATATGGGCTAATAGGAAACTTAGAAAATTTTAAAATTTATGGTGCTGGCTTGTTGTCATCTATTGGCGAAAGCAAATGGTGTTTGGATAAAAAAGTAGTTAAAAAACCTTACACTTTAGAAGCAGCGTATCAAAGATTTGATATCACAAAACCACAACCTCAGCTATTTGTTATTCCAGATTTTTCTCATTTAAGTAAAGTTCTAGAGGAATTAGCCAATCAAATGTCTTTAAGAAAAGGCGGTATAGAGGGTTTAAAAAAGTTAATTGATTCCAAACAATTAGGAACTATTGAGCTAAGTACAGGATTACAAATATCAGGTGTTTTTAATAACTGCATTTCAAACCCTAATGACAATAAAAAAGCTGCTTATTTATCTACCAATTCAAAAACTGCTTTATCTTATCGAAATAAGGAATTGATAGGGCACAGTATAAACTATCACTCTTCAGGTTTTGGATCTCCAATAGGAAAACTTAAAAAAAGCAACTTAGCTATTGAAGATATGTCTCCTTCTGATTTAGAATTGTTTGGAATAATTGAAGGAAAAAAAACCTCTTTGGAATTCGAAAGTGGGGTAATAGTTAAAGGAACTATTATAACTGGGATAAGAAATGTTTTTGGAAAAATTTTACTAATCTCTTTCAAAGATTGTTTAGTGACTTTTGAAAATCAAATTTTATTTAAACCAGATTGGGGAGTCTATGACATGACTATTGGGAACAGAATCACTTCTGCTTACTCTGGATGTGCTGATAACTCCTCATTTATAATAGAAAAAAGCAATTATAAAAGTACTCCGATTTCGAAAGTTCCTAAATCAAATAAACTTTATAAAGATGTAGAAAAATTCAGCTCCTCTAAATTTTCTTCAAAAGAAAAAGAAATTCTTTTTAAAAAAATAATCAATACAAGTCCAGATGATTGGCTAGTTGTATTGAATTTTTATGAAGCATGTTTAAATAATTCATATTTTGATTATAGCGAAAAAGCTTTAGTATATTTAAGTAAAATAATGAAAAAATTTCCTAAATATTCTGATCTTATAAAAAATGGAATTGCTTTAATTAATATTAATAAATCGTAAAACTATGCCTATATATCACTCTCTTGGAAAAATTCCTAATAAACGACATACTCAATTTAATAAATCTGACGGAACTCTTTATCATGAAGAATTATTTGGAACTATTGGATTTGAAGGCATGTCTTCACTGTTATATCATGAGCATGCCCCTACTCAGGTAAAAAAAATTAATAAAAGTATTGATGTAACTCCAAAAGTTGCCATTGAAAAAAACATCACATCTAGAAAATTGATTGGGTTTGATATTTTACCTGAAAATGATTTTTTAGATTCTAGACAAACTTTACTGGTAAATAAAAGTGTGCATATTGGATTGGCTGCTCCAAAAAAATCCATGGAAACTTATTTTTATAAAAATTCAGATGCTGATGAAATGTTATTTATTCATAAAGGCAAAGGAAATCTTAAAACTTTATTAGGAAATATTTCTTTTGAATATGGAGATTATTTGATAATTCCTAGAGGGATGATTTATCAAATTGAATTTGAAAGTGAAGATAATAGAATTTTATATGCAGAATCATTTGATCCTATTTACACTCCAAAAAAATACCGTAACTGGTTTGGTCAATTAACAGAACATTCTCCGTTTTGTGAACGCGATTATAAACTACCTAAAAACTTAGTTTCTTTTAATGAAAAAGGTGATTTTCTTGTGAAAATAAAAAAACAAGGAATGTTACATGAAATTATATATGGCACTCATCCTTTTGATGTTGTAGGATGGGACGGTTACAACTTTCCTTACGGCTTCTCTATTCATGATTTTGAGCCTATTACAGGAAGAATTCATCAACCTCCACCAGTTCATCAGACTTTTGAGACTAAATCGTTTGTGATATGCTCTTTCTGTCCAAGACTGTATGATTACCACCCTAAAGCTATTCCATCACCATATAATCATTCCAATATAGATTCTGATGAAATCATTTACTATGTAGATGGTGATTTTATGAGTAGATCCGATATCAAACCGGGTCATATTTCAGTACACCCTTCTGGAATCCCTCATGGACCGCATCCCGGAACGTATGAAGGAAGTATTGGAAAAAAAGAGACTCATGAGTTAGCAGTCATGATTGACACATTTAGCCCACTACAAGTGACTGAAAATGCATTAAGAATCGATGATGGAAAATATTTTAAATCTTGGTTAAAATAATAATATATGATAATTGATATACCAGAAAATTCAGATTTTTCTATTTACAACATTCCTTTTGGAATTTTCTCAACAAAACAACGAACTCCAAGAGCTGGGGTAGCTATTGGTAATCATATTTTAGATTTAGTTGCCTTATCCGAATTAGGAGTTTTTGATTTTGATACATCTGTATTTAATAAAAACACCTTAAATGATTTTATTTCCCTAGGCAAACCAATCACTAATAAGGTAAGAACCTCTATTCAAGATTGGATTTCAGATCATAACTCTCCAATTTCAAACAAAACCAACCTATTTGTGCTTCAATCTGAATCACAAATGCACATGCCAATAAATATTGGGGATTATACTGATTTTTATTCAAGTATTGAACATGCAACTAATATTGGTACAATGTTTCGTGATAAAGAGAATCCGCTTCTTCCAAACTGGAAACATATTCCTGTAGGCTACCACGGAAGGTCTAGTTCAATTGTTGTTAGTAAACAGTCCGTTAACAGACCAAAAGGTCAAATACTCCCCCTTAATTCAACTCAGCCAGTATTTAAAGCTACCGAACGTTTAGATTTTGAATTAGAAATGGCTTTTATTACTGGTAAAAAATCTGATCTTGGAGAATCTATTTCGATTGAGGATGCTGAAGATCATATATTTGGGTTAGTTCTTCTAAATGATTGGTCGGCAAGGGATATTCAAAAATGGGAATACGTTCCTTTAGGACCTTTTTTATCAAAAAGTTTTGCTTCTTCTATATCTCCATGGATTGTAACATTAGAAGCGTTAGACCAATTTAGGTTACCTGGTCCTGATCAAAATCCTGAGGTATTACCTTACTTAAAGTACAACGGAAAAAAGAATTATAATATAGAATTAGAAGTATCCATAAAACCTGAAAACTCTATGGATCAAGTTGTTGCCAAATCTAATTTCAAATATTTATATTGGAATATGGTACAACAATTAACTCATCAAAGTGTAAGTGGTTGTAATATTAACGTAGGAGATTTGTATGGTTCAGGAACTATTTCTGGAAAAACACCTGATTCATATGGCTCAATGCTAGAACTATCTTGGATGGGAACAAAACCCATTAAAATGAAAAACGGATCTGAAAGAAAGTTTTTAAATGATGGTGATACTATCACTTTTCGTGGATTTAGTCAAAAAAAGGGACAACGTGTTGGGTTTGGTGAACTTGCAACAAAAATATTACCAGCTAAATAAACTAAATGAACAATATAAAAACAATTGATCCAAGTGATATAACTCAACAAGAATTACACGCTTATCTACTTTCTGCAATTGCGCCAAGACCAATATGTTTCGCTAGCACTGTAGATAAGAAAGGTAATGTGAATTTAAGTCCTTTTAGTTATTTTAATGTTTTCAGTTCAAACCCTCCAATGATGATTTTTTCTCCAGCTAGAAGTGGAAAAAATAATTCATTAAAACACACACATGAAAACATAAAAGAAATCCCTGAAGTAGTTATTAATATAGTCAACTATGATATGGTAGAACAAATGTCATTAACTAGTGCTAACTATGAAAAAGGCGTTAATGAGTTTGTAAAATCCGGATTAACTCCGATTCCAAGTAATAAAATAAGACCTCCAAGGGTTAAAGAAACGCCTGTTTCATTTGAATGTACTGTTTCAAAAATAATAGAATTAGGTGATGGCCCAGGAGCAGGAAATCTTATACTTGCAAAAGTTGAACTAATTCATGTTAATACAAAATATTTAAACAATAAAGGTTCTTTAGACACTACCCTATTAGATCTTGTAGGTCGCATGGGTGAAAACTGGTACATTAGAGCTACAAAAGAATCCTTATTTGAAATCACTAAACCTATTAAAAGTAAAGGAATAGGTGTCGACAATCTTCCAGAGAGTGTTAAGGAAAGTACCGTATTAACCGGGAATAATTTAGGACGTTTGGGCAATGTGGAACAATTGCCTAATAATTCTGAAATTAAAAAAATTCTAAATGATGAAAAAAATATTTCAAAATTAGATTTGAATTCAAATCATAATTTTGCTAAAAAAGAATTAGAAAAAGGTAATATTAATAAAGCATTAGCATTATTAATATATGCTGAAAATAAAATTAATAATTCTTTAAAAAAGTAGTTTGATTTAATAACAACAATTCACTAAGCCACACCCTATTTTCCGAAAAGGTTACCCACATTTCATTTATACAACCAAACGGTACATTTAAATATAAGAAGAACTAAAGCATTAGATAGAATTAAGTTTAGAGTTTAAAACTTATTAATCTATTTAAGAGTGCTTGAAAAGTTAAATTAAGATAAGCTGATATAAGGTTAATTTTCATTAACTCTTAAAAAGTTAAGATCTTGAAAGTCATAACTAAAATCAATAAGTGGTGATATGCCTTTCATTTTAATATTTAGCGCCTTGCCTTCTTCGTCTAAGCCAAACATTACAAAAGCATCTGCATCAACTAGACTTGGATCGTCCCATTTAGCTATAAATGTATTTGCTTTATAATAAAACATCTGACCTTTTAATTTTGGAGATCGATGTGACCTAAACCAGAGTTTATTACCCTCTTCATAGATTACTATCTTTCCAAACCAGGGATCTTCAAAAGTTCCCAAGAAATTATTTAATTCAAGCTCACGAATATTCGCTGTCTTTGTAATTTTCCATATTTTTTCAACCACTTCTTTGGCATCTCCATCACGCTTTTGAAAAGATTTTGCAAAAATTGAAGCCCAATCAAAATTTTCTAACTCTAAATACCGGTCAACAATAGATTGAGTAACAGCAGAAAATACTCCTGCACCATCTAAATACGTATTTGTCAATACTACAATACCAAGGTTTAAATCCGGAATCAAAATAGTTTTAGATAACATCCCTATTAAACCTCCTGTATGGGAAACTACCATATTTCCTTTCATATCATTCAATCTCCAACCCAAACCATAGCCACTAAAATGAGAATTATAACGAGGGTTTCTGTCTGGTTCTAGAGTAGTATGTATTTTCCACATCTCATTTTGGCTAGTTTCACTAAAAAGTTTTTTTTCCAGATTATTCCCATATTTTCCTTTGTTTAGATGTAGCAGCATCCAGTTGGCAATATCATTAACGTTAGAATAAATGGATCCGGCAGCTCCATTTATTTTTTTCGGATCCCACTGCTCAGGTTCTACAATTGAGAGGGTTTTATCATTATTAAGATGTGGAGATGCAACGTTACTTTTGTCATCAATATAAGTAATGGATGTAAATGAATTATCCATTTCTAGGGGTTCAAAAATACGTTCCTTTATAAACTGCTCCCACGATTTACCTGCTACTCTATTTACTACTTCTCCAGCTACCATATAAAGTAAATTATCATAGTCAAACTTTGTTCGAAATGCAGATTGAGGTTTAAAATGTTGGAAACTCGTAATAATATCATTAATTGTGAAATCTGAACCATCAGGGAAAAACATTAAGTCGCCTATCCCTAGACCTAAACCAGATCTATGCGTCAATAAATCTTGAATATTGAAGTTTTGTGTTACATAATCATTATACATTTTAAACTCTGGAATATGATCTACTACTTTATCTGTCCAAGAAAGTTTCCCCTCTTCTACTAGCATTGCTAAAGCGGCTGTAGTGAAAGCTTTTGAGTTAGATGCAATGCCAAAATTTGTATGTTCATTTACTTTAGCTTTACTCTCAATAGATTTTAAGCCATATCCTTTTTGATGCACAATTTCACCATCCTTAACTACTGCAACAGCCACACCAGCAACAGTAAAGTTATCAATTGCATTTTGAACGATGGCATCTATTTCTTGAGATGTAACTTGGGAGAATAACTTATTGACATACAAGCCTGATGTCAAAATTGAAATACAAATTAATTTTAAAAATATCTTATTCATAATTTTTAGTTTTTCATATAACACATTCGAATCAGAAGCATTTGTTTATTTCTTTAATTCATTTGCTTCTAAAACTCTCAAAAAGTTACTTCCAAGAATTTTAGCAAGATCTTCTATACTGTATCCCTTTTCAACTAATACTTTAGTTATTATAGGATAATTGGTTACATCATCCAATTGCAAAGGAGTAAGATTAATTCCATCAAAGTCAGATCCAATACCAACGTAATCAACGCCAACCAGTTTAACAATATATTCTATATGATCGATCAACTTAGATAATGGTGGTCTCATTATTTCTGATTCAGTAGCATATTTTTTATATAAATAATCAATCGTATTCCATTGGTCCATTCCGCTTTTTATTAAAGAATCACCTTCAATAGCGTACTTTTCAAGAAAATCTCGCTCTTTTCCATCAAAACTATCGTCAATAAAACCAGGATGAAAATTCACCATAATTACACCACCATTTTTGGCAATTGCTTTAATTTGATCATCTTTTAAATTCCGACGGTTTGCCACAAGTGTGTAGACCGAACTGTGTGAAGCTATTATCGGTTTATTAGTAATCTTAATCACATCCCAAAATGTTTGATCGCCAGAGTGACTTATATCAATCATCATGCCTAATTCATTCATTTTCTTTACCACTTGTATTCCAAAATCTGTCAGACCTTTTTGTAGTAAGTTTGGATTTGTTGTTTCATCTTCAGCACTTGTTGCCCAAGAAGGAGCTGTATTGTGTGTTAAAGACAAATATCTAGCACCACGCTTATAAAGAGCTTCTAATTTAAGAAGATCATCTTCAATCATGTGACCACCTTCAACCCCAAACATAGCTGCAATTTTTTTTTCTTTTACAGCTTTTAAAATCTCTTTGACATTGGCTACTTTAATAATCTTATTTGAGTTCCGTAATACTAACTCATCTAAAATATCCATTTGGCTGTTGGCAATTGAATAAGGGTTTTTAACACCGCCATCGCTAAACACCGAAAATATTTGAACATCGAGACCTCCTTTCTTCCAACGATCCAAATCACTATGTGTTTTTCCAGTTAAATCCTGATCAAACATCACTCCTTTGTCTAGAGCTTTCATAAGAATATCATTATGGGTGTCAATTAAAATCGACTCATTATGAATTTCCTTAAATGAATTGTTTTCAGATTCATTTTTTAAAGAAGATTTACAGGACGTCAGAACAATAAAAAGTATTAAAATGTGTTTCATCTTATTAAATTTATAATTTATAATTTTATAAATCAAAAATTAATAATGAAAGTTAGTTATCATAAAATTTTATTACAAAAAAGATTTCCTCTTAAAATAAGCAGATTCGTTTCTGCATCGTGTTATAATGTATTTGTAAGGGTTGAAAAAGATGGTATTGTTGGTTGGGGAGAATCTGTTCCTGGTGAAACGGGAGCTCAAAATGCAGAACAGATAATATCTGAACTTGAAAAGCTTGTTGAAACTAATATTAATGATAAATCAATTTCTGAAATAGAATCTTTATCAAGGGAATTAAAAATCTCTGCAGGTTCATATGCAGGTTTAGATATAGCTCTTTGGGATTGGAAAGCTAAAAAAGCAAATATGCCGCTACATGCCCTACTCGGGTTACCAATTCCTAAAACAAAAACATCTTTAACTATTGGAATCATGAGTCCTGAATCTGTTATAGATAGAGTTCCTCTTTTATTTGATAACAGTACAGCAAAATACCTTAAAATTAAATTAGGATCTCCAGAGGGAATTGATGCTGATAAAATCATGTATGAGCAAGTTTTGGAAAGTTCAAAACCATATAATCTTGGTCTTCGTGTAGATGCAAATGGAGGATGGAATACTGAAAATGCAAAGCATATGATTGAATGGTTGTCAAAAAGACATTGTGATTATGTTGAACAACCTTTAGCCCAAGGCAAGGAAAAAGATCTTAAAACATTATATGAAAACAGACTACTACCAATATTTGTTGACGAATCATGCCGATATTCACAAGATATTATTGAGTATTCACAATGGGTAGATGGAGTTAACTTAAAATTAATGAAGAGTGGAGGAATAACAGAAGGGTTGAGAGTTTTAGCCACCGCTAAAGCTTTTGGTTTAGAAACAATGATCGGATGTATGAGTGAATCTTCTATTTCTATTTCTGCTGCTGCTTCTATTTCTGGTCACATCGACCATATTGATCTTGATTCCCATTATAATCTCAAGCCTGATCCAGCATCAGGTGCAAAAATGGTTAATGGGGTAACAATGCCAAGAATATCACCAGGTCATGGAGCATTTTTAACGAATGAAAATCAAATCTAATGCTGCATAGTTCATCAAAAGTTGCCATATTCATGGAAGGTCATCTATTTACAGATTATGGAAAGATGGGACATGGAGTACTAAGATACCTGCCTAACCCAATTGTTGCAGTAATTGATTCTGAAAATTCTGGAAAGAATATAAAAGATTGTCTTGCTATTGATAGCGATGTTCCTGTTGTTGATCATATTGATATTGCCATTTCTAATGGAGCAGAAGTTCTTATTTTAGGAATAGCAAGTTCAGGCGGCAAAATTCCTGAATCATGGTTTTCAGTTATAGATAGGGCGATACTCAAAGGCTTATCAATTATTAATGGTCTTCATGATGAATTAGCAATAAAATATAAAAACTCATTATCTAAAAATCAATGGATATGGGATGTTAGGATTCCACAATTTATACCCCAAATAGCAGCAGCTAGAGCTATAAAAACAAATAATAAAAGAATTTTGTGTGTAGGAACCGATATGGCATGTGGTAAAATGACCACAAGTCTTGAACTATTTAAATGGGCTAAAGAAAATAAAATTAAAAGTAGTTTTATAGCAACTGGTCAAATAGGAATTACTGTGACAGGAAAAGGAATTCCTCTAGATGCCTATAAGGTAGATCATGCCTGTGGAGCTGTAGAGAAAATGGTTTTAGAAGAGTCTGAAAGTGATTGGGTCTTTATTGAGGGTCAAGGTTCATTATTACATCCTGGAAGTACTGCTACCCTACCTCTAATGAGGGGAAGTTGTGCTACTCATTTAATTTTATGTCATAAAGCTGACATGACTAATTTGGGTCCCCCAGCTGAACATATAAAAATCCCTAATCTGAACACAGTAATAAAACTAAACGAGTCTTTAGCAAATGCCTGTGGAAATTCAACAAAGACTAAAGTTGTTGGAATATCATTGAATACAGTAGATTTAGATTCTCAAGCTGCTCAAAAAGCCATTGATTTTTGGCAAGCAGAAACCAATCTTCCTGTTACTGATATTATTCGTTTTGGCCCAGAAAAATTAGCTTTAGCAATAAAATAATGACTTTAATCGGTTAATTATTTAAAAAAAACAATTTGATAATAACTAGAGTTATACCACTAAACTCAACTCTCTGTATATCAATTACATATAGTAAATAAAATATTATAATTTATCAAAAAGAGTAATATATTTCTACAGTTAAAAGCAACTAATATTAATTAACAAAACAATTCCTTAAATAATGTTTAGGCAATAGATTTGATTATAAAATTGAGCACAAAAAAAGTCATTAATACTTTGTTGAAATAACTACTTATATTTACCAGGTAACTAGCAAATAATTATTTGCTTTATTTTTTTATTATGAAAAAACATTTCCTTCATTTATTATTCATATTTTTTTGTGTGAGTTTGTCTTCACAAACCCCACAAAAGTTCACTTATCAGTCTGTTGTTAGAAGCTCAGACGGAAATGTTTTAAAGTCCGCCAACATTGGCATTCGATTTAGTATTTTACAAAACTCAAACATTGGTAAAACTGTTTATAGAGAGCGACATTCTACAGAAACTAATTCTAATGGAATGATTTCTTTATCAATTGGTGATGGGACAACTTCGGATAATTTTTCAGCTATTGACTGGTCTACAGGCGAATATTTTTTAAGAATTGAAGTAGATCCTCTTGGTGGAAGTAATTATTTAATTCAAAGCACTTCACAGTTACTAAGTGTTCCATACGCTTTGTATGCAGGGAGTTCAAATACTAATTTGCTTTTAAGTGGAGAAAATTACCTGACTTATTCAAACAATGAGCTTAGGCTTAAAAAAATAAATTTATCAACGAACACTAATGGGGTTCTTCCGGTTAATTCAGGGGGAACGGGCGTGAATACAGCACCTATGATTAGCCTTATTAAAGCAGCAGATGCTGCTGGAGCTCGGGAAATATTAGGGGTTGAGTCTTCATCAGATGAAGACAACTCAACTCCCGTCACATTAACAACCGTTACAGGAAATTACTTAACTATAGATGGCCAAAAAATTACAGCAGGCATAGTTCCTATTTCACTAGGTGGAACTGGAGTTAATTCAACTCCAATGATTGGTGTAATCACTGCATCCAACGCCGCCGCCGCAAGAACTGCCCTTGGCGCAGGAACCATAGCCACTCAAAATAATACGGCTGTAAATATTGACGGGGGATCTATTGATGGAACACCTGTTGGAGGGACTTTAAAAAGCACAGGAGCTTTTACCATAGTATCTTCAGCTATTTATCAATCTAACGACAATACAGACCTTACCTTAAAAACAGGGAGTGCAGTCACAGGAAACATCACCATAGCTAATGGTGCTAATGGAAATATAAACATTTCACCAGATGGCACAGGACAAGTAGTGATAGATAATTTAAAATTCCCTAACTCCTTTGGAAACTCTAATCAGGTGCTAAAAACAAATGGCAGTGGAACACTTTCGTGGGCTGATGAAGCAGACGGTTCTACAGCAGTCACCTTAGCAACTGTTACCGATAATTACTTAGCAATAAGTGAGCAGACAATTACAGCAGGCACGGTTCCTATTTCTCTTGGTGGAACAGGTTCAACTACTGCTCCAATGATAGGATTAGTTACCGCAGAAAACGCAGCAGCAGCAAGAAATGCTCTGGGCGTGGATGCTTCTGGAACAGACGGTTCTACAGCAGTCACCTTAGCAACCGTTACCGATAATTACTTAGCAATAAGTGGACAAGCGATTACAGCAGGCACGGTTCCTATTTCCCTTGGTGGAACAGGTTCAACTACTGCTCCAATGATAGGATTAGTTACCGCAGCAGATGCCGCAGCAGCAAGAACGGCTCTAGGCGTGGATGCTTCTGGAACAGACGGTTCTACAGCAGTCACCTTAGCAACCGTTACCGATAATTACTTAGCAATAAGTGGACAAGCGATTACAGCAGGCACGGTTCCTATTTCCCTTGGTGGAACAGGTTCAACTACTGCTCCAATGATAGGATTAGTTACCGCAGCAGATGCCGCAGCAGCAAGAACGGCTCTAGGCGTGGATGCTTCTGGAACAGACGGTTCTACAGCAGTCACCTTAGCAACCGTTACCGATAATTACTTAGCAATAAGTGGACAAGCGATTACAGCAGGCACGGTTCCTATTTCCCTTGGTGGAACAGGTTCAGCTACTGCTCCAATGATAGGATTAGTTACCGCAGCAGATGCTGCAGCAGCAAGAACAGCTCTGGGCGCAGGAACTATAGTGACTCAAGATAATGATGCGGTTAATATTGATGGCGGCGCTATTGATGGAACTTCAATTGGAGCAAGCACTGCCTCGACTGGAGTATTTACATCTGTAAGTTCAGGGGTTATCCAATCTGTTGGAGATACAGACATTGTTATTAAAACAGGAAACGGGACCACAGGAACCATTACCATTATTGATGGAGCGGATGGAAATATCAATATTAGTCCAAATGGAACAGGGAAAGTAGTATTAGACAATTTAACTTTTCCGCCAGCTGATGGAGCTGCGAATCAAATACTAAAAACAGATGGAAGCGGAACTTTAGGATGGATTGACAATACGGTAGCTATAAATCCAGGTGGAGATGGAATTGAAGTTGGTGATGGTAGTGGAGTTGGAAAGGTTGAATCCAAAGGAGATCATGACTTGACTATAAGAACAGGAAATGCAACCTCAGGTGACATTACAATTGTTAATGGCTCAAATGGAGACATTAGATTAAGTCCAAATGGAACAGGAAAAGTAGCTGTATCGTCGGACTTAGCAATCAACACCAATAAGTTTACAGTATTAGCAGCATCTGGAAATATTGGAGCGGCTGGGACCTTAGAGGTAGCTGGGAATTCTACTTTAGCAGGGGCTTTAAGTGTAACTGGAAATATAGGAACGTCTGGAACTTTAGGCGTAACAGGAGCTAGTACTTTATCAGGAGCTTTAAATGTAACAGGGGCTACTACTTTAACGGGGGCTTTAAATGTAACGGGGGCTTCTTCTGTAACAGGAGCTACAACAATTATTGGAGATTTATCCGTTGGAGGAAGTAACCAAGAGTTGAGATTTTACGAAGGATCAAATTATGTAGGATTTGAAGCACCAGCTTTAGCAGCAGATAAAATATGGGTTCTTCCTGCAGCAGATGGATCTGCTGATCAAGTTTTAAAAACAGATGGAAGTGGAACGCTTGCTTGGACAGCAAATGTTTCTGGTGCTTCGAACATAGAGTGCTCTTTCAGAGGTCTTGATAGAGGATAATTCATTATACATCGGACACGACCCAGTAAGTAATACAAGCACCGCACAGTGGAATGTTTCAGTGGGAGTTACTGCTTTGGATGCTATAACATCAGGAGATGAAAATACGGCAATGGGATATGAAGCTTTATCAGTATTGTCATCTGGATCGGCCAATACCGCGATCGGAAAAGGGGCATTAAGTATGAATAATGGAAGTAGAAATACTGCATTAGGTTATTTAGCGCTTTGGAAAAATACTAGCGGAAATGACAACAATGCTCTTGGAGAAAACGCCTTGAGAGAAAACTCAGCTGGTTCTCACAACACTGCAATTGGAGACGAAGCACTTGAAAGGAATATGCAAAGTTATAATACTGCTGTTGGATCATTGGCCATGAAGGGTACGCAAATGACAACTCAAATAATTCTACAGCCCTTGGCTATAAGGCGGGATATGTTATCAATAGCATGGAGATAATACATGTCTTTATCGGCTATCAAGCAGGTGATGCGGTTACAAGTGGTGATAATAATATAATTATAGGAGCTGACGCAGCTGCGAGCGCTGTTACAGCTGATAATCAAATAGTGATTGGACAAGGAGCTACTGGAACAACGGACAATACGGTTCTTTTAGGAAACGGCTCTATTACTAACTGGCTTCCAACTGATACTAATGAAGTGGATTTAGGGAGCAGTACAAAAGAAATGAAGGATATTTATGTGGATGGAGTAGCTTATACAGATGCCATTGGTTTTGGAACTGTAGCCATGACGCTTCCAACAGCAGATGGATCAGCTGATCAAGTTTTAAAAACAGATGGAAGTGGAAACCTTGGATGGACTGCAGCAGGTGGTGGTGGCGCAATAGACGGTCTTTCAGATGCTAAATTAGAAGGAACGGACTTTACAGGCTCAATGATTCTTGGTCACCAAACAACTGGAACTTTAGATGCTGCTGAATCAAATACAGCGGTTGGGATAGGCTCATTAGATGCAATAACATCTGGAGACAGAAATACGGCAATAGGAAACAATTCTTTAACGGCAACTACATCGGGAAATAAAAATGTAGCGATTGGAAATGAATCTTTATCAGGAAATACATCAGGAGAAAGAAATACCGCAGTAGGAGATAAAGCTATGTTTCTTAATGAAACTGGAGTGAGAAATGCTGCTTTTGGTTATGTGAGTGGCAAAAGTGGAAGTTATAATGCTGCTTTTGGGGCATACAGTTTAACTGCAGTAACTGGGAATAGCAATACCGCAGTTGGATATTATGCAGGTGCGGGTGATGGAGTTAACACGGCAATTACAACAGGTGCCAATAATGTAATAGTTGGATATCAAGCAGGAGTAGATGATGCAGCAGCAGCAAATAGAATAGTTATTGGATCTGGAACAGATGGGCTAGACGACAATACTGTTACTTTAGGAAACGGCTCTATTACTAACTGGCTTCCAACTGATACTAATGAAGTAGATTTAGGGAGCAGTACAAAAGAAATGAAGGATATTTATGTGGATGGAGTAGCTTATACAGATGCCATTGGTTTTGGAACTGTAGCCATGACGCTTCCAACAGCAGATGGATCAGCGAATCAAGTTTTAAAAACAGATGGAAGTGGAAACCTTGGATGGACTGCAGCAGGTGGTGGCGGTGCAATTAATGATTTAACAGACGCTTTTTTTAATAGTTCTGCAGCCAATTTAGTAGTTGGACACATTCCAGGGAATATTACCTCAGGAACAAGTAATTCTGCGTTTTCAAATCATGGCTTGGAGGATTTAACATCAGGATTATATAACAATGTTTTTGGATCGGAAGCCCTTTCAAATGTAACAACAGGAAACGGCAACACAGCAATGGGGCATAAGACAATGCAGTTTTTGGTTGATGGATCTGAAAATACTGGGTTTGGACAAGGAGCATTGTATTCTCTTACCTCGGGTGGTAATAATACTGCCGTTGGGGTACACGCAGGGAGAGGAAATCAAACAGGGAGATATAATACTTCGGTTGGACAGGAAGCACTAGATGGAACTGGAAATAATGCAAGTAATACTGCCGTTGGTTTTCGAGCTGGGCAAGGGATTACAACAGGATCAGACAACGTCTTTATTGGAAAAAATGCTGGGTATACAATAGATGACGGTTCTAGCAATGTTGTTATAGGTGATGATGCTGATGTAAGTGCCACTAATTCATCGAACCAAATAGTGATTGGAAAAGGAGCGACTGGAACAACGAACAATACGGTTCTTTTAGGAAATTCAAGTGTTACAGCTTGGCTACCGGGAAATGCTGATACTGTAGATCTTGGAACTGCTGCTAGCCAATTTGATGTAGTTTATGCAAATAAATTAGGCTTTGCTAGTACAGCCATGACGCTTCCAACAGCAGATGGATCAGCTGATCAAGTATTAAAAACAGATGGAAGTGGAGCTCTTGGTTGGGCAACTGTTAGTGGAGGTGGCGGAAGTGGGCCACAAGTGGTTGGTTGGAGGCAGAGCAATCTTGCTGATGCAACCGAAGTAACAAACTCAGTTAGAACTGTAGGGAATTTAAAATTCAGATGGAACTCAAATGATTATCTTGAAATAATAAAGGTTAGCAATACTTATCAATATAGCTTGACTGAAAAAGAATTTCACTCTAACTCATTAAACACTTTTAAACATCAAAATGCTAGTGGAGCGACTCAATACAATTCATCTGATTGGAAAGCTATTTATTTGGAGTGGGACGGGTCATCATGGGCTACGGTTCCAACAAGTTTAGGAGTATACCAAGAAAGACAATATGAAATTATGGAAGTGGATACAAGTTCAAATGCCTCTAGTGTATTTAACAAATATACAATTCAAAAGCAAATGATCAAATTGTATTTATGAGTAATGGTGGATTTTCAGGAATTCAAAACAAATGTTTAAAATTATAATTTATAGTTTAAGTTCCTTATTAAAACATGTGTAGATGTATCAGGTAAATTTTTTCTAAGAGTAACTTAGTACAATTATGAGTAATAGACAATAAAATTTTTAAAACAAACGGCTAGAAAAAATCGAGAGTATGCTTTTAAAGGACGTGTAAGATTATTTAATACTCATATTTATCTTTCCATCGTTCTTTTAAAAACTCACGTTGTGAATTTTCACGCGTATTATTCCCTGGATCATAAAGTTTGGAACCTTTAAGATCTTCTGGCATAAATTCTTGATTTGCAAAATTATTATCAAAACTATGTGCATATTTATAATTATCACCATAACCTAATTCCTTCATAAGTTTAGTTGGGGCATTTCTAATTTCTAATGGTATTGATAAGCTGCCAGTTTCTTTAACAAGATTCTGAGCCTTATTTATAGCCATATAAGAGGCGTTACTTTTAGTCGAACAAGCCAAGTAAGTGGTACATTGACTTAGAATGATTCTTGATTCTGGGAAGCCGATAGTTGAAACGGCTTGAAAGGTATTGTTTGCAATAACTAAAGCTGTAGGATTTGCATTTCCAATATCTTCACTAGCTAAAATAATCAAACGTCTAGCAATAAACTTTACATCTTCCCCTGCTTCAACCATTCGAGCAAGCCAGTATACTGCTGCATTAGGGTCACTTCCTCTAATAGACTTTATAAAAGCAGAAATAATATCATAATGCTGATCACCAGATTTGTCATAATGTATGGTGTCATTTTGAACCATATTTAGCACTATTTCATCATCAATAATAATCTTATTTGAATCGTGTGCATTTATAATAAGCTCAAAAATATTGAGAAGCTTTCTAGCATCACCACCAGAAAGTCTTAAAAGAGCTTTCGTCTCTTTTAATTTAATTGATTTTGAACTAAGAAATTCATCTTGAGAAATTGCTCGTTTTAATAAAGTTTCTAAATCCTGCTTTGAAAAGGAGTTTAAAACATAAACTTGACATCTTGATAATAAAGCCGATATAACTTCAAAACTTGGATTTTCAGTTGTCGCTCCAATAAGTGTAACCCAGCCTTTTTCAACAGCCTGAAGTAAAGAGTCTTGTTGAGATTTACTAAATCTATGAATTTCATCAATAAACAGGATAGGGTTTTTAGCAGTAAAGAGTCCCCCACTCTGCTTGGCTTTATTAATTACATCACGAATATCTTTGACACCTGAATTAATTGCACTTAGAGAATAAAATGGTCTACCAGACTCATTTGCTATAATGTTTGCTAAGGTTGTTTTCCCAGTTCCTGGTGGTCCCCAAAAAATAATTGAAGGAATAAGACCTTGTTTAATATGCTGAGTCAAAACCCCTTTATCACCTACCAAATGGGACTGACTTAAATAATCTTCAAGTTTTTTTGGTCTTAACCTTTCTGCAAGTGGTTCGTTCATGAGTTTTAAATAACGACTTTAGGATGAAATCATCTTCTTTTAAATACTAAACTATCTTCAGAGAAATTTGCTTTTAAATAACTCATTTGATCAGCACCCCAATTAACAATCAAATCTCTTTGATTGTCAGTTAAGTTAGCTTGAGGATGTAAACCTAAATATGTATAGGATGGTAATGGCATTTCTTTATCCTCTACCATTTCTATAATTTCTTCAAATTTATGGTTTTGAACTGCTATTCTATTTTTAGTAAATTCTGAAAAATTTAAATGTTTTTTACCATCTTGAACATGGTGATCCAGCCACCAAGCAACTGGTTGTAACTTTGAGTACCAAGGGTAAGTGGTGTTGTTTGAGTGACAATCGTAACAAGAAACTTTAAGTAATTGGCTTAAATCATGTGAAACAGGATAACTATTAGAAATATCATAAGTCAGATCTGTCGACTCATTTTTATCAACTTTAATAAACTGAATAAAAACAAGTACTATTATAAAACCTATAAAAACCTGTTTTTTCATAAGCTATTCTTTCCTTTTCCATACTTCTATCGATCCTGATTCATCTTGCTCTATAGGTGGCATCTTTACACTAAAATTATTGTTATTATTACTTAGCTCTACGTCATACTCTACTCCGTCTACTTTATATTGATAATTGGATGCATCTGCATTGTAAAGCCAAGTCCCATCTTGTGAATTAGGACCTTCCATAGCATTGCCATTATCATAACACTCGTAATCTACCATGTTATAAGTTCCATAGTTCTCCCCAGATTTAATAGTAAGAACATTAGGATACCCTTCATTTATACAAGGTCTACTATCTTCTTTTTCAGGCTCTTCCCATTTGTGACTAATCATCTCCCAAACTCCAATCATTGGACTTCCTGGCCAGGTTCCCCAAATCGGCTTATCATCATTATCAGCTCCAGAATTTCTAGCAAAATTTGTAGGCTCAGTACTTAGGTTGGTAACGCACCAATTTGACATATCTTGATTATAAGTAGCGGCACCGTCAAACATTTTATTCATGTTTTTTACATTATTAGTTTCCCAATTACTAATGTCTTTATTAAAAGATGATGCTCCTTCAAACATTCCTTCCATTGTTGTTACACTACCTACATCCCAACTTGAAATAGTAGTATTAAAAGTAGTATTGCCTTTAAACAATTCTTTCATGTCTGTTACAAGTGAAGTGACTGCTTTAGAAAGATCTTTATCTGCGCTAATCCATTCATTTAGCATCGTATTATCTACAACAGTAAAGGTTACTCCAAAAAATTCATGAGTTGTTCCAGCAACAACTCCTGGTCTTGCTTTTAAAGTGACACCATTAGCATCTAATACTATTGGCGCTAATGATTTAAAAATAGCAATTACAGTTGCATCCGAGTTTAAAGTAAGATTTGTAGGACTGTCTGTTCCTGACAAAACACCGGACCACTTTTCAAATTCCCAACCAGAAGCAGCAGTAGCTGTTAAGCTCAATACGCTTCCTTTATTATAATCACCTGCAGCAGGTGTAACCGTACCTTGACCATCTTTAACAATAGTTAAAGCATATTGGTTTTTTTGAAATACAGCTACAACACTTTTAGCTTTATCAATAGTAATATTTTTAGGATTATCAACTCCTAATAAGTCTCCTTTCCATTGTACAAAAATCCATCCAGATGATGGCTTTGCCTCAAGTTCTATAACTGATCCGCTATTGTATTTTGTAATTACACCTTCCTTAATCACTTTTTCTGTAACAGTACCTTGACCTTCAACTGTAACTGTTAACTCATATTGAATCTTAGCAAAGTTTGCCACTACTGTTTTATCAGAATCCATTATTATAGTAGTTTCAGCTCCACCCTCAGCCCCAGTCCATTTGTCAAAAACATAGTTCTCGGCTGGAACAGCTATTAGTTTAGCGGTATCATCAATATTATACTGTCTTGTTGAAGGAATTACCACCCCTGTGTCAGCTGGACTAACTGAAGTAGTCAACATATAAACAACGGAGTCTTTTTCACAAGAGGAAATTAAAAAAATCAATATAAATAATGTAAGTAGTTTTTTCATGATTATAAAAATAAATTATTCTTTACAAAGTTCAGTAGTTTTAAACCCTAATTTATCAAATTCTTTGTGAACAGTTTTAAGTAGGGAATAATCGTTAAAAGAGTCCTGTCCAATTTCCCATATCATAATTCCACCAACTTCAGTGCTTGCTAATTGTACTTTTGATCGAATTGTTGGTCTTCCGTTATAATACTTAAAACCCACATTGTCTATATCTGCGTTAGAGCTTTTAAGACCTACCATACTAGAAAAAGTGAATGAAGTTACATTTGTTACATCGCTAAAATCATATCCGTAAAAAGGAACGCCTAAAACAAGCTTTTCAGATGATACGCCAACTGAATTTTTCCAAAAATTAATTGATTGATTTGCATGATTATATGAACTATGCTGACCTACATTATTAGGGTCCCAAGGCCCTGTAAAATCATAACTCATAATGTTAATAAAATCAAAGGCACTTAAAGCGTTATCCGACAAGTTAGAATAACGAGTAGTGGCTGGGAATGCTGCAGTAATCATTTTTGAGTGTTGATCTAAAGCGTTGTTTAAGTCAACTACAAAAGCACTGTAACCACTGGTAACATAATTCCATTCTAAATCCACATCAACTCCATCTAAATTATTTAACAAAACATAATCAACGATTTTTGAAACAACCTTAGACCTGTTTTGGGAATTATCAATTAAGTTAGACCAATTGCTAGCCTGCTGAGTACTTAAAGAGCCACCACCAATTGAAATGGATATTTTTATATTAGGATTTTTAGATTTTGCATCTGACACTACACCCGATATATCTGGCATAATTAAACTTCCGCTAGAATCTGGATTTGCAAAGGCAAGGTTTAAGTGAGTGAGTTTACAATATTCAACTTTACTACTCAATTCAAACCTCCAAGTCGGTAAATAACCTACGATTTTAGCACTTGATTTGTTCTGGATAACTTCAACTTCAATGGTCTCTTTTGAACAAGAAACAAGGAATATCAGCAGAATTAAAAATAATTTTTTGTTCATTTTAATTTATATGTTTTAAAGAAGCAACTACTGGATGGTGGTCTGACCCCCAGTTGTTAGCTTTGGTTTTTAAATAAACATGCTTAGAATTGATTAAAGTTAAATTTCTAAAAAATACATAATCAATTCTTTTATCAGACTTAACGTTATTAAAGCCATTATAGGTTCCATAAAATTCATTACTTTTTAATATATCTTTTTTAGAATCTATAAATTCATTTTGAAGTTTTGTTATTGACTTATTTTCATCTCCCAAATTAAAGTCTCCTGTTAAAAGTACTGGAAAATTCATTTTATTAAGCTCATTTATTTTGTCAATAATTAATTCAATAGATTTTTCTCTAGCTAAAACACCAACATGATCAAAATGTGTGTTAAATACCCATATTTTTTTACTTGAATTTCTATTTTCAAAAAGTCCATAAGTACAAATTCTTTCCATTGAAGCATCCCACCCTACGGAAATTTTATTTGGTGTTTCGGATAACCAAAAGGTGTTTGATCTTAAAACTTTATATTTATTTTTATCAAATAAAATTGGGCTATACTCTCCTTTATTTTTTCCATCATCTCTACCCACTCCTACATAATCATACTCTATTAAAGAACCCATCAAGTCTGTTAATTGAGAATTTAAGACCTCTTGCATTCCAACAAAATCTGCCTCTTCATTAGAAATGAATTCCGTAACAGTTGATTTTCTATTGTCCCAAATATTTACCCCATCATTGGGATTGTTGTAACGAATATTATAAGAAATGACTTTAAGATCTTGGGTGTTATATAATAAAAATAGAAATATATATAATATATTATTCATGGTTTAAATTTAATATATTTATTGAGTATGAAAAGATATTTATTTGTAATTATTTTTAGTTTTTTATTTATTAACTGTGATTTTAAAAAAGAAAACAATATTGATTTAATTAACAATACTGCTGATTCTGATTTCACTTTTAGCACATGGACTGGTGCAGGAAACAATTTTAATGAAAAAAATTGGCAAAAAAAAATAAGCTACTACGACTCTTTAGGAATCAGTGAAATTCTGGTTAGTGGATCTCCTGAAGTTTTAAAAAAAATCATCCCAATAGCTGATAAAAAAAATATAAAAGTTCATGGTTGGATGTGGACTTTAAATCGTCCTGGAGATACAATTGCTAACAAAAACGCAGACTGGTATGCTGTTAATAGAAATGGAGACAACTCTTTGGATTATAGAGCTTATGTAGATTATTACCAGTGGCTAAGCCCTTTTCATCCAGAAGCTAGAAATCACATTATAAATAATGCAAAAAAACTAATGGAAGTCAAAGGATTAGCTTCTGTACATTTAGATTATGTTAGATTTCCTGATGTTATTTTAGGGGCTGACTTACAACCAAAATACAATATTGTTCAAAAAACTGAAATGCCTGAGTATGACTATGGCTACCATCCTTTAGCTAGAAAAGAGTTTAAAAGAATTTTTAATAAAGATCCACAAGATTTTGAAAATCCAGAGCTATCAACTGAATGGCGACAGTTTAGATTAAATGCTGTTACCACTCTTGTAAATGAAATTATTGCAATTGCCCATTCTAAAAACAAAAAAGTTACAGCAGCTGTATTCCCTTTTCCTGAAATGTCAAGACAAATGGTAAGACAGGCATGGGACGATTGGGATTTAGATCAAGCCTACCCTATGTTATATCAAAATTTTTATAGAGAAAACATAAACTGGATTGGTTTTGCTACAAAACAAGGAGTTAATGATGTAGATTTTCCTGTGATTTCAGGACTTTACTCAGGAGCATTGAGAAATCCTGAAGATTTAAAAAAAGCTATTTTAATTTCTAGAAAGAACGGAGCAAAAGGAATTTCTATATTTACTGCCGACGGCTTAACAAAAGAGCAACAAGCTGTGTTTGTTGAATTGTCAGAAAGTATAAAGAGTGAGTTAAAACAATAATTCATTTTTTTAAAAATTTTAAATGAATCTATACTCAATTGCCCTAGAAAATGACAAAAATGATTCTCTGTCAATTTTTAAAGAACGATTTTTTAATAATAAAAATGAAATCTATTTAGATGGTAATTCTCTTGGAAAGTTACCATTAGAAACGTTAGATGATTTAAATAATACTATTAAAAATCAATGGGGGAAAAAACTAATAAGAAGTTGGAACGAGCATTGGCTAGATCTAAATGATCGAGTAAATTTAAAAATGTCCAAACTAATTAACGCTGATCCAAATGAGGTTTTGGTAGGAGAATCTACTTCTGTTAATTTATATAAACTACTGTATGGCTTAATTAACTCCAACAAATACAACAAAAATCTGATAACTGACTCTTTAAACTTCCCTTCTGACCTGTACATAATGGAAGGTTTAAAAGAATTTACTACATCAAAAAAGATTCAAATAGTAAAATATATCTCTGATTTAGAATCAGACCTAAATCTATTGAAAGAATCTATCAAACACAGTCCAGGTATTATATGCTTGAGCCTGGTTAGTTATAAAAGTTCTTGGCTTTACCCTATGTTAGAGTTAAATGAATTTGCTGAAAAGAATAGTAGCATAATTGTATGGGACTGCAGTCATGCAATAGGAGTTATTGATATAGATGTAAAAAAAACTAAAACAAAAATTGCTTTAGGGTGTACTTACAAGTTTTTAAATGGAGGGCCGGGATCTCCTTCCTTTATATATGTAAATAATAAATTAATTGGAGATATTTCTAATCCAATTCAAGGTTGGTTTGGACATGAAAAACCTTTTGATTTTTCAGAGAATTATAAGCCTTATAATGGGATTAAAAAATTTGAAGCTGGAACCCCCTCAGTAATTTCACTTTCGGCTATTGAAAAAGGAATTGATATGACCCTAGAAGCTGGTATAAAAAATATTAGTTCAAAGAGTAAAAATCTTGGAGATTTTTTAATCAATTTAATTAAAACCGAATTAGAGGTTTTAGGTTTTGAAATTACTTCTCCTTTAAATTCAAGAAATAGAGGTTCACATGTTTCCATTAAGCATAAGGAAGCGTGGAGAATATGTAAACTATTAATAAAAGGGAAAGTAAACAGAAAAATTATAATACCAGATTTTAGACCTAACAACACCATTAGACTTGGTTTAGCGCCATTATATGTAAGTTATATGGACTTGTTTGAAAGTATTGAAAGGATTAAAGAGATAGTAAACAACAAAGAATTTCTTTCAATAGATAACTCAAAAGAGTCTGTAACTTAGAGGAAGTTCCAACTAAAAATCACAATCACAATCTTATCAATCACAAACCTCTTGTTTCTAACTAGGTAATTACTGCTATGGTAAAATTCCCTATATTAGATGCACTAACTATAGTGGTTAGAATTATACAACTTGTTTAAGTTGTTTGGGAAATAATTAAAACTAATAATTATGAGTAAACACACGAACAAAGTCCACGGTAAATTAAATTTCTTAATCGCGGCGGTTGTAATAGTAGGAGTAGTATTCGTGCTAGTACAATCAGGAACTATCGACTTTAATCCTTCAGATTTAACAAGCTCAGGGAATAAAGCAATTAAAGGCGTTAAAAAAGCCGAAAAGTACGACAACAGAAAAGATGTCGTAGTTACTCTTGAAGGAGAGGAAATCCAAGATTTCCTTAATAATCAAGATTTTACAAAGATGATCGCAGATCCAGTATTTGCAAAAATTGCAAGTGATCCTGCAACACTTCAAATGTTAGCTTCACCTGAATTAGCACAATTTGCTGCTATGCCTGGGGCTTTTGAATTTTTAGCTTCTACTGAATTTTCAAAATTTGCTGAAATATCTGGAGCTATGGAAATGTTAGCTTCTCCTGAATTAGCACAATTTGCTGCTATGCCTGGAGCTTTTGAAAAGCTAGGTACTTCTTCACTTTCAAAATTTGCTAAAATGACAAAAGGCTTAGAAATGTTAGCATCTCCTGAATTAGCAAAATTTGCTAAAATGCCCCGAGCTATGGATATGTTAGCCACTCCTTCATTAGCTAAATTTGCTAAAATGTCTGGAGGACTTGCTAAATTAAGCTCTCCTCAGTTAGCACAATTTGCTGCAAAGCCTGGAGCTTTTGAATTTTTAGCTTCTACTGAATTTTCAAAATTTGCTAAAATATCTGGAGCTATGGAAATGTTAGCTTCTCCTGCATTAGTAGAATTTGCTGCAATGCCTGGAGCTATGGAAAAATTAGCTGCTGGTGATCCTGCAACACTTCAAATGTTAGCTTCACCTGAATTAGCACAATTTGCTGCTATGCCTGGAGGATTAGAATTTTTATCTTCTCCTGCATTATTTGAATTTGCTGCAATGCCTGGAGCTTTTGAATTTTTAGCTTCTCCTGCATTATTTGAATTTGCTGCAATGCCTGGAGCTTTTGAATTTTTGTCTTCTCCTGCATTATTTGAATTTGCTGCAATGCCTGGAGGATTAGAATTTTTATCTTCTCCTGCATTAGTAGAATTTGCTGCTATGCCTGGAGCTTTTGAATTTTTAGCTTCTCCTGCATTATTTGAATTTGCTACAATGCCTGGAGCTTTAGAATTTTTATCTTCTCCTACATTAGTAGAATTTGCTGCAATGCCTGGAGCTTTTGAATTTTTGTCTACTCCTGCATTATTTGAATTTGCTGCAATGCCTGGAGCTTTTGAATTTTTGTCTTCTCCTGCATTATTTGAATTTGCTGCAATGCCTGGAGGATTAGAATTTTTATCTTCTCCTGCATTAGTAGAATTTGCTGCTATGCCTGGAGGTTTTGAAATGTTAGCACAACCAAATGCACTTCAAATGCTTGCATTACCAGAATTTCAAAAAATGATGAGTGGTGTGGAATTTTAGTCTGTAATTGATTAATAAATATATTATTAAGAGGAGAAAATAAATTTTCTCCTCTTTTTTTTTAAAAAACAATCACTAAATTTAATAAATGAAAAAAATATTAACTATTGTTTTTGTTCTCTTTTTTTTGACAGAATCGTTCTCTCAACTTAAAAAAATAGAATCCAAAGCGCTTGACGTTATAAGTACCGGACCACAATTAGATTATGTCTTAAAGCATGCTATACTTTGTTCCAACTCTGCATTAAATTTTCACAAAAAATTATTCGATTACGAACCACAAGAGAAAATATTTGTAATGTTTCAAGATTTTGGAGATTTTGGAAACGGTGGAGCCACTTCGATTCCACATAACTTTACCACAGCATGTATTTCTCCAATGAATTATTCTTTTGAATCTAGTACTGCTGGTGAAAGAGTTTTTTCAATTATGAATCACGAGATGGTACATATTACCGCCTTAGATAACGCATCTTCAAGTGATCTTTTTTATCAAAAATTATTTGCTGGAAAAGTTTTAAATACAAATGACCATCCAATTTCAATGTTTTATAGTTATTTAACTAGTCCCAGATACTATTCGCCAAGATGGTTACATGAAGGAATCGCTGTTTTTTTAGAAACATGGATGGATGGTGGAAAAGGAAATGCATTAGGTAATTATGATGAAATGTTTTTTAGAACTAGAGTTCTTGAAAATTCTAGAATCTATTCTGCGCAAGGCTTAGAATCTGAAGGTACTTCAGCTGATTTTATGGCTAAAGCAAATTCCTATTATTATGGAACAAGATTTATGAGCTACTTGGCTTATCAGTATAATCCTACAGATTTAATTGAATGGATAAAAAGAAAAGATGGAAGTAAAAGAGGTTTTGCTAATAATTTTAAACATGTTTTTGGAATTCCGATTTCTGATGCATGGGACAATTGGATAGATTTTGAAAAAGATTTCCAAAATAAAAATATTGAAAATTTAAATTTAAACCCCATTACTAAAGATGAGGAAATTAATGATAAAGCACTAGGTGGTGTTTCTTTTGCTTACCATAATAAAGAAAGGAATACTATTTATGTTGCAGTTAGTTATCCAGGAAAAGTTCCACATTTGGCTGAAATGGATCTAAATACTGGAAAAATTAAAAGATTAAAAGACATAAAAGGTTTTGCTCTTTTTGATGTAGCCTCTTTGGCTTACGACAAAAAAAATGATTTACTATTTTATACAACCGATAATAATTCTAGAAGAGATTTAAATCAATATGATCTTAAAACTGGAAAATCTAAACTATTACAAAAAGATGCGCGAGTTGGGGACTTAGCTTTCAATAAAGTTGACGAATCACTTTGGGGAATTCGACATCTTAATGGAAAAAGTACTATAGTTGAAATTCCTAAATACAATAGTGAAAATCCAGATAAAAATTATTTTGTTTGGAAACAGAAATATACTCTTCCTTTTGGTTCAGATATATTTGATATAGATGTTTCACCCGATGGAAAAAGTTTAAGTGCGGCCGTAACGGATATTAATGGAAATCAGGTTTTAAATATTTACAAGATTAGTACTTTAGACAACTTTAAAAAAGAAAATATTGAAGTTCATGAAGTTTTTGACTTTGATGTTTCTTCTCCACAAAGCTTTAGATACTCAGAAGATGGAAGTTATTTACTTGGATCTTCCTACTATTCTGGTGTAAGTAATATATATAAAGTAGATTCTGCTAGTCTAGAAATTGAAATTTTCAGTAATGCTGAAACTGGCTACTTTAGACCAATTCCAATTAATGATGATAAAATATTTGCTTTTAAATACTCTAGCGATGGATTTAAACCAGTATATATTCCTAATAAACCTGCTGAAAGTGTTTCCAGTATTAAATTTTTAGGAAATGAAACAATAAAAAAACACCCAATGTTAGCTGATTGGCAAATCTACGGTCCTAATGCAGAAACTTTTAATGCTGATTACGATGCATTGGATGCTAAAGAAGGAATTTACGTTCCTTCAAAAGAAGTGAAATTAAGTTATGCCTACCCTATTGTTGTAGGTTATAAAGATAATTTTGGAATTGGTTATAAATTTAGTTTTAGAGATCCTTTATCATCAAAAACTTTGGACTTTTCTTTTTCCTATACTCCCAATCAATGGAAAAACGATCTAATTAATACAAATTCTAATATTGACAAAGAAGAAGAGTTTCATGCCTCGTTAAATTATTCAACCACTAATATAGGTGGGGGTTTATTGGCTGGAAAAACAAATATTTATGCTTCTTATAACAAAGCTGATTTTTATGACTTATTTGGTCCAACTCAAAGATCTAGAAAGGGATTAAATCTTGGAACTGACTTCAATAAAACTATTATTTCAGATAGTCCAGTTCATTTAGATTTAAATGTGGGAGCTAGTGCTTATTATGGTTTAAATCAGTCTCCAGAATTTCAACAAATTAATTTTGCTAATAAAGACTTTAACACTGATGTTTTCTATAATTTTCATACCTCTTTAGCTTATAGAAATATAAAAGGATCTGTTGGAGCTGTTGGAGCTGAGAAAGGAATTAAATCAAACCTCTCACTATCCACAGCTATGAGTTCGGGAAATTTCTTTCCAAAAATCAATGGGAATTTAGACTTTGGAGTCCAACTTCCTATAAAGCACACATCTCTTTGGTTAAGAAATGCTTTTGGAAATTCTTTTTCTAAAAAAGTTAATCCTTTTACAAGATTTGGATTTGCCTCTTTTGGAAATAATTATATCGATAATGCTTCATCTAAAATGTACAGAGGATCTTTTGCTTTTGCAGGTCTAAGCTACGACTCTGAAAAAAGCATAATTGCAAAAAACTATTACAAGGCTACCCTAGAACTAATATTGCCAGCTATTAGATACAGAAAATTTGGTTTCTTTAATTTATTTGCAACCTATACACATCCAACCATTTTTGCAGGAAGCTTGTTTACCAAAAATTATGAAGAATTTGAGGATAAATCAATGGAGGCAGGAAAAATAGGTAAAGAATACAGTGAAACATTTAGAAATTTAGGTTTCCAAATCGACACAAAACTTGTTATGTTTTCTCACCTCTCCTCTACTCTTTCATTTGGATGGGCAAGAGCATTTTCAGAAGGAAAAGATTATAAAAAGTACGACGAATGGATGGTTTCATTAAAATTTTAATAAACTATGAATAGAATTTTTAAAACTAGCTTAATGACTGGAATAATTGTGACAGCATTATATGTCGTTTTATTCTATCCTTTAGTTTTAATCAACATATTTGAATTAAAAGATTTAATGTTAGTTGCTTTATCTATATGCCCTGGGATTTTCATCATGGCAGTAATTTATAACCTAGATGAATATGACAAAGAACCCTTATGGCTACTTGCTATTGCATTTATTTTTGGAGCAATAAACCTGCATTTAGACGTTGATTTACTCGAATATTTTCTACAATTTATTAATATAGAAAATGATTTTCTAAACATTGGTGGAGAAGCACTTACAGTCTCAATTACAGAAGAAGTATTGAAATTTCTTGTTGTAATTCTTATATTATATCCAAACAAAAACTTTGACGAACCATATGACGGCATTGTTTATTCTGTATTTGTTGGAATGGGATTCGCTACTGCAGAAAATTTAACTTTTGTTCTTCAAGGAAATGCTTCTTTAGCTGTACTTAGAATGTTTTCAGCAGTACCTGCACATTTTGTGTTTGCAGTAATCATGGGTTATTATTTAGGAAAAGCTAAAACAAATGAAAAATTTAAATTTTTTAATATTCTATTATCATTAATTGTCCCAATTCTCTTTCATGCATTTTATGATTATTTTCTGTTTTTAGACTTTGTTCCTGGAATTTGGATAGGCGGATTAGTTACGCTTTTAATAGCTTTTTTTGTAGCAAAAAACTCAATAATAGAACACATGAATGCTTCACCATTTAAAAAGGATAAAGAAAAAATATAATATTTATTTTTTTACAATTTTAAATGTTTTCCTAACTGTTGTTCCTTCTAAAGTGACTATGTAAGTTCCTGATGGAACACCACTTAAATCTAATTCTGTTTTTCTACTATCTAAGATTTCTTGGTCTCTAGTGAAGACTAGATCTCCTTTTGTGGTAAATACGCTCATCTTAACGCCCTTGTCTTCTCCATTTACAAAGACATCTACTTCACCTCTAGTTGGATTAGGATAATAGAAAATATCCTCTGAAATAAAGATCTCTCTTTCTATTAACCCTTGACAATCTAAGTCAGTTGATATCTTAATAATACTAAGACCTGTTGGAAGAGTCGTGTTAAAGTTATCACCCTTCACATCAAACCTCTCGCCATTAACCTCTATGTTATAACTCTTAGAACCTCCTAACTGAATGCTGGTGGTTCTTTTGTCATTATCTACATCAATAAATGCACTTAGGGCTTTAGGCTCGCCTATAGCCACCTCAAAGCACTGCTCGTAATCTGCTTGACCGTCTACTTTAAAACAAATACTGTAGGTTCCCTTAGCAAGTCCAGTTACAGAAGCGGTCTTATTATCGCCTGAAATCACAATGCTCTGACCGAAATTATTTCCGTTTACAGAAATACTATAATCATGACTCTTATCTTCAACACTAAGACTTAATGAGCCATCATTTCCTCCGACACAAGTAGCGCTAATAACTTCAACCTTATTGTTGTTAAAAGGAAGTTCAAAAACAACACAACCATCAGTATTTACCTTAGAGCCTATGGGAGTGTCAGGACAAGTATCAAAATCATTTAAAATACCATCCTCATCAAAGTCATTACTCGTTATTGTGATCTTAATAAAACCTGAGGAACTAAGTGCAGTTCCATCATTTGCTTTAAAAATAATGGAATCTGTTCCATAGTAACCTGCGTTTGGAATATAAGTAACTAAACTGTCTTTAAGTGTTGCTTCACCTTTTATTGGAGAAGCTTCTATTGAATAAGTTAATTTATCTCCGTCCACATCCTCACCTTCAAGAACAAATTTAAGTTCTATATCCTCAATAGTAGATAAGTTTTGAGATTTTACGGTAGGCACATCATTCACTGGTTCAATAGAAATTTGAACATCCACAATATCGCTATCTAGCTTTCCGTCGTTAACTTTATATTTAAATGAATCTACAGTAGCCGTATCAGAATTACTTACATAAACTACTGTATTAGCATTTAATGTATAGGTACCGTTTAATGGTTCCTTTGTAATGATGTAAGTTAAATCATCGCCATCAGGATCAGTACCTTCTAAAATAATGTTATCTGAAACTTGTTCGCTTACATTTTTAGTTTTAGGTAAAGCTGTAGGCTTATCATTAATTGGGGATATAATAATTGTAACAACGGCAGGGGAACTATCAGAAATCCCATCGTTAACTTTAAAACTAAGAGTATCTGACAAAGCATTATCTGACAAACTAGTATAAAATAATTTAGAATTATCTATTGTTTTAGGTAATTTATTAGAGTTAATTATTTCTCCATCATTCTTTAAAATTCCATTTTCTGGCAAGACTGTTATAATATATGTAAGAGGATCTCCTTCCTTATCTGATCCAGTTAAAACAAGCTTATTTTCAACTTGCTCTACTACATTTACAGTTTGGGAGTTTGCTGTTGGTGCATCTGTAATAATTTTAATTGAAATCGTTCCATCTTCACTTTCTAACAACCCATCACTTGCAGTAAAAGTGAATGAATCTGAGGAAGCAGAGCCTTTACTTGTAAAGGTTACTTTATTTCCACTAATAACAGTACCTGGTAAAATGGTTTGATCATTATTAGAAGGATCAGTAAAAACACCATTAGCAATAGTAATAATTTTGAAAATTTCAGGAATTGTTCCATCAGGATCAGTCCCTTCTAATATGATAATTGTTGATACATTTTCGGTAACCGTTACTGTTTTTTCAGTGGCAATTGGAGAATCATTTACTGGAGCTATAGTAATGGCAATAGAAGCATTATTACTTTCAGAGAAACCGTCATAAGTTTTAAAATTAAAAGAATCAGACAGCGCAGTGTCTGAATCACTAATGTATTGAACTGAATTTGAAGAAATTACTGTACCAACATAAATGGTTTTATTTTCATTTCCTGGATCAATAACACGTCCGTTCTCTGGTTCTTCACTTAAAATATAAGATAAGGTATCACCCTCTGGATCACTTGCTGTTAAAGTAATATCCTTTAATTGATTTTCAATTGCATTAATATTGTCTTGAGAATTAGAAACAGGGGAATCATTTACAGCAGTAATAGTTATATTTATTTTAGCAGGTGAGCTATCAACTGTTCCATCATTTACTTTAAAAGTAAAAAAATCAGATGTTGCCGTATCTGATGAACTAGTATAAATAACTGTGTTTCCGTCAATAGTTACAACACCATTTGTTGGTAAGGCTACTAACGAATAAGATAAAACATCATCATCTGCATCCGTTCCAGACAAAGTGATAGTTCCTGGCTGTTGCTCAGTTACAGTTACATTCTGTTCGTTTGCAACAGGAGCATTGTTTAGTTTAAAATCATTTTTTAAAGGAACAGTAGTTGGATATGTACTTATAAAAAAGAAAAAACAAAATAAGAAAATGATATTTTTTTTACTCATAACAATTACCTAAGCAAAGTAAAAGGACCATTTTTATAAACTAATTCACCATTAAAAGTTTTTCCTGAAACTTGGTAAATATAATTTCCATTTTCAGCCGGTCTAGTATTAATTGTCCCATTCCATCCGTTCATCTTACCCTTCTCTGCTTTTTCGAAATAAATTAAAGTTCCCCAAGTATCAAATACTTTTAAAACAATTTCAGTAAATCCATAGTAAACTGGTCTAAAAGTATCATTTAAACCATCCCCATTTGGTGTAAAAGCATTAGGAAGCTCAAGTTCATATGATTCTCCAATATATATAGTTTTAGTCAATTCATATACGCATCCTCCTACATAAGTAACGTAAATTGTAACATCGTAAGATCCTGTTTCGGTATAGGTATGGGTTGGATTGTTAAGGGAGGATGTTGTTCCATCACCAAAATCCCATTCAACACTTAAGAAATTTTCAGTTGATAAATTAGAAAAAGTAATTGGATCATTAAATGTCAATGCATTAAACTCCTGTAAATAGAAAGAAGTATAATCAAAATCTGGGTATCCAAGTTTTGGTACAGCCACATCAAATAAAATTGTTTTTGTACATCCTAAAAAGTCAGTTACTTCAACTTGATAAGCCCCTTCAGTTTTAGTTTCCATTATCTCTGCTTTATCACCCGGGACATTTAACACTATACCATCCGACCACTTTACTTTATAAGGAAATACTCCACCTGAAATAGTCAATTTATTTACTTGATATACTTCTCTACTCTCGCAGACAATTCTTAAACTAGTATCTAATTTAACCTCTAAGTCGAGTTGTCTTTTAATAACAAATGTCTCTACAACCTTACAACCTTTAGAGTCTGTAACTGTTACTTTATAATTATTAGCACCTATATCCGTTAAGTCTTCTGTAGTTTCTCCATTAGACCATAAAAAAGAATAAGGAGGATTTCCACCTATAACCTGAAGATCTATACTCCCACTTAGTGGATTGTCACAATCAATTGCATCACTAAGTACAGAAGATAGTCTCAATTCTTCTGGTTCTAATATTTGGAATGTTCTTTCAATTACACAACCAGAACCATCATTTAATATTACATTATAATTTCCAGGTTTTAAATTAGTTCTACTATCCCCTGCAGTGGCATCATCAGCCCAAGTAACTGAGATAGGGTCTTCACCGCCATCGATATTTAAAGTAATAGTTCCATCATCTGCTCCAAAACAAGTCACGGGTGTTATAACTGGAACAATATTAAATAACGGTGCTTGTATAATTTCTATATCTATAGTTTTTTCACAAAGATTTTTATCAGTTACATTCACTGTATAAATGCCAGCTGAAAGGTTAGTTCTTTCTGGTCCATTTCCAAAATCACTCCACTTATAGGTATAAGGAGCAACACCTCCAGTTGGAGTTATTTTTATAGTACCATCATTCTGTTCATAACAGTTCAAATCTATCTTATCAAAGTTAATAACTAAATCATCAGGTTGAGTTAACTCAGTTTTAAGAGTTGCAATACATCCATTTTTATCTGTCACAGTTAAATCATATATGCCAATTGGAATATTACTTAAATCTCCTTTGTTAAACACATTTCCAATATCTCTATTATATTTATTGCCAAAATTATCTATCCACTCATAATTATAAGGAGATATTCCTCCAGCAACAGTAACTGATATTTCACCTGTTGAATCTCCAAAACACAAAATATCTATTTTCTGATCTAAATTAACTGTCAGTAATTCTGGCTCTACAATTTTATAATTAAATGAAAGAATCTCACAACCATCTGTCAATTTAAGATTATAAACTCCTGGTCCTAAGTTTTTTAATCTTGTAGTGTCGTTTTTATTAACAACAACACCCTCTAAAGTCCATTCATACACATAAGCTCCCGTACCTTTTGAAACAGATATTTCAATGGAACCATCATTATCTCCAAAACAGGTTATATCTGTTTTATTATTTAAAGAATAAACTATTTTTTCAGGCTCAGTAAGCACGAAAGATTTAGTTATAGTACAGTCACCCTCATCTGTAACTATAACAGTATATTCTCCAGTACCTAAACCTGTTTGATCTTCTGCTGTTCGTGTTCCAGTAAGATCAGAGCTGCCAACAGAAGAAGTCCAAGAATAAGTATAATTAGTACCTGTTAAAGTTCCGCCACTAACCGTAATGTCAATTGCGCCATCTAAAGCTCCTGTACAACTAATATTATAATCATTAAAAACTGAAATAGTTTCAGAAATAGATAGAGGAGCATCAGGTTGAGTATAAACTCTAGTATTGGTTGTTTTAGTAGAACCATTTAAATCTGTTACAGTAATGCTATATTCTCCAGCTTTAACATTAAAAGTGTAATTCAAATCAGTAATATTTGAAAAAGATTCAAAAACTATTTCACCCAAGTAATTTTCACCATTTAAAGTAAAAGTATAGGGTGGAACAGCTGCTTGAGTAATAATAGCTTTTATTAATCCTGTAGAATCTCCATAACATAAAATGTTTGTTGGGTCCGTACCTAATGAAATAAGTAATTCAGCGGGTTCCGTTAATGTAAAGGACTTTGTAATATTACAGCCGTTAGAATCAGTTATTTTTAAAATGTAAGTTCCTGCAGTTAATGTGTTTTGGTTTTGATCACCAACAACTATACCACTACCATCATCTGTTGACCAATCGTACGTATTTCCTCCACTTCCACCACTTGAAGTAATTGTTATTGTCCCATTATTATTTCCTGCAGTACTAATTCCATAACCATTATAATCAGACTTAACTCCTGTAAAACCTATTAAATCAGGTTCGACAATTTGATATGATTTTGTAATAGTACAATCATTTGAATCAGTAATTAGTACCGTATAAGTTCCTACTGTTAGACCTGTTTGATCTTCAGATGAAGCATCAACTCCACTTCCTCCATTAGACTGAGTCCAAGCGTAAGTGTAATTATCGCCAGTAACTAAAAGCCCACCAGTTGAGGTAATATCAATTATTCCATCATTTCCTGCATTACAACTAATATTAAATCCATTAAAATCGGATAAAGTTGCTGTTAAAACTAATGGCGGAGGCTCTGCAACTACAAATGTTCCACTTATCTCACAATTATTTGAATCGGTCACTTTAACAATATATGTTCCACTTGATAAGTCGGTTTGATCTTGAGAAGTTGGATCATAGCCTGTACCATCTGAAGATGACCATTCATAAGTGTAAACAGGAGTTCCACCTGTAACTGTTAAATCAATTTCTCCATTAAGAGCTCCAAAACAACTAACGTTGAATCCATTAAAATCAACTTGTGACGAATCTAAACTTAAAGCATCAGGCTGAGTAAGTGTGTAACTATCCGTTTCCGTACATCCATTAGCATCTGTAACAACAACCGTATAAGTTCCAGCTTTTAAATCTAATTGATCAGCTGATGTTGATGCACTAATATCAGTACCACCACCTGTAACAGACCAAGCATAAGTGTAATCAGTAGCTCCACCTGCAACAGTGGTATCTATTTCTCCATCATTTGCCCCATTACAACTAACTTGAATACCACCAATGTATTGTTTAACAACACCACTAACAGCTAAAACATCAGGCTCAGTAAGTGTATAACTATCCGTTTGCGTACATCCATTAGCATCTGTAACAACAACCGTATAAGTTCCAGCTTTTAAATCTAATTGATCAGCTGATGTTGATGCACTAATATCAGTACCACCAACTGTAACAGACCAAGCATAAGTGTAACCTGATCCTATCGTTCCACCTGTAACAGTGGTATCTATTTCTCCATCACTTGCTCCATTACAACTAACTTGAAAACCTCCAATGTATGGTTTAACAACACCACTAACAGCTAAAGCTGCAGCGGACTGAGTTAAAGTTATAGGATCCAATGATTTTTCACACCCGTTAGCATCAGTTACTTTAACAGTATAGGTGCCTACTGGAACAGAAAATGAATAAGTTGTAGCTGTTGTAGCATCAGAAGTTTCAGTAGCACTTCCACTGATTGAATAAATATATGGAGCAGTGGAACCCTGGGTAACATTAACTTTTATTGTTTCGTTGTCACCAAAACAAGCAATAGCTGTGGAAACCGTGGCATCTGCAATAAGTAATTCAGAAGGCTCTGTGATTGTATAACTATCCGTTTCCGTACATCCATTAGCATCTGTAACAACAACCGTATAAGTTCCAGCTTTTAAATCTAATTGATCAGCTGATGTTGATGCACTAATATCAGTACCACCACCTGTAACAGACCAAGCATAAGTGTAATCAGTAGCTCCACCTGCAACAGTGGTATCTATTTCTCCATCATTTGCCCCATTACAACTAACTTGAATACCACCAATGTATTGTTTAACAACACCACTAACAGCTAAAACATCAGGCTCAGTAAGTGTATAACTATCCGTTTGCGTACATCCATTAGCATCTGTAACAACAACCGTATAAGTTCCAGCTTTTAAATCTAATTGATCAGCTGATGTTGATGCACTAATATCAGTACCACCAACTGTAACAGACCAAGCATAAGTGTAACCTGATCCTATCGTTCCACCTGTAACAGTGGTATCTATTTCTCCATCACTTGCTCCATTACAACTAACTTGAAAACCTCCAATGTATGGTTTAACAACACCACTAACAGCTAAAGCTGCAGCGGACTGAGTTAAAGTTATAGGATCCAATGATTTTTCACACCCGTTAGCATCAGTTACTTTAACAGTATAGGTGCCTACTGGAACAGAAAATGAATAAGTTGTAGCTGTTGTAGCATCAGAAGTTTCAGTAGCACTTCCACTGATTGAATAAATATATGGAGCAGTGGAACCCTGGGTAACATTAACTTTTATTGTTTCGTTGTCACCAAAACAAGCAATAGCTGTGGAAACCGTGGCATCTGCAATAAGTAATTCAGAAGGCTCTGTGATTGTATAAGTTGTTGAAATTGTACAACCACTAGCGTCTGTGACAACAACCTTATACACACCAGCAGTCAAAAGAGTTTGACTCTTTTGGTTGGCTACTAAATTAGTTCCAGTACCTCCACTAACTACCGTCCAATTATAAGTATAATCTGTTGTTCCACCTGTTACAACAAAATCTATAGATGCGTTGTTACCACCAAAACATGAAATACTTGATCCATTAAAATCTGGAATTTGCGATGGATTGAATTCAATAACAAATTTTCTTTTCACATAGTGATATATGTCATTCCATGATCCATCACTAAACTCAATATAATCTTCTCCAGCAAAGTTAGTTGTGGTATTCTTTCCAGCATCATTAGGTTCACTTCCAGGAAATCCTTGCCAATCTAAACTTGTACCGTCATTCCATCTATATTTTGTCTTATCTACAACGCCATCAACTTTAGATTCATCTCTAATATCATCTAATCCTAACCAAAAGTTTTGATCAGGTGAATTATCAATAAGCCATTGGTTTTCTAATTGAGTTTTTATTGAAACTAAATAACCTCCAAGATTTGCAGCTATATCCCTAGCTTCCATATAAGTTAAAGACGCATTAGAAAGGTAGTACTTACTTGTTTCAAATTCCCCGATTAATGTAAAGTCAGGAGTTCCATCAGGAATATCACCTACAGGAATAGTTAAAGGAGCAGGATCTGAAACAATATAGGTTCTACTTACTGAACAATCTCCTGAACTATCTGTTACTGTAACATTATATACACCAGCAGTTAAACCAGTTTGATCTTCTGCAGTGGCATTTAATCCAGTTCCAGAAACAGCTGTCCAAGCAAAATTATAAGGCGAATTTCCACCACTTACAGTTAAATCAATTTCTCCATTAGTTCCGCCATTACATAACATATGGATTCCATCTCCGTTAATAGTCTTTTCAACATCAGCTTTTACTGTTCCAGTTACCGTCAAACCACTATCGGGTTGAGTAATTATTTTTGCATCAGTTACTTTAGAACACCCATTACTGTCAGTAATAGTTACTTTATATTCTGTTCCCGCTAGTAAGCCAGTAAATTCATAGCTAGTTGCCGCAGTCGATGCTGAAGTTACTGTGACGTTACCACCATTATAATCTGTTCCTGTTAATACGTATACATAAGGACTTGTAGATCCTTGAGTAATATTAGCTTTTATAGTTCCTACATTATTACCATAACATGAGATTGCCGAAGGATTATCAATACTAACTTCTAATAAAACAGGTTCGACAATAGTATAGGTTTTAGTGATTATGCAATCTTTAGAATCTTTAACTTCAACATTATAAGTTCCTGAACTTAAACCATTAACATCTTTAGTTGTGGCGCTGTAACTAGCATCACCAACTTTTGTCCATGCGTAAGTATATGTTGGAGTTCCCCCACTAACAATTAAATCAATACTTCCATTATTGTCTCCAAAACAGCTAATATCATTTTTTACGTCTGTTGTGACTACTAATAATGCTGGAGCTGAGATAGTATAAATATCATCAAATAACACCTCACATCCATAAGCAACATTTGGGTCTACTTGATTATCAGTAGCAACACTTTCTTTTAATTTTAATTTGTAATTTCCAGGTGGAAGGTTATCAAATACTGCCTCCCATCCGATTTGTTGATTACTATCATTTCTTGCATAATCAAACCAAGTACTGGCATTCACCACGGCTACATCTCCGCCCGTATCTGCATTAACTAAAGTAAAAGTATAACCAGAACCCCAATTAGTAGGGTTTATAAAATTCCCGTCAAAAGGTTGTGTCCAGCCTCCACTTCCTCTAAATGTTAACTTACCATCTACATCACCACTACAGTTTAACACACGTTTTGTCGCACTATCTGATTCAATCAAAAGATGTGATAAGGCTGAAGGTGTTACAATATTAAATTCAGTAGATTTTGTGCATTCATTAGCATCTGTAAACGTGTATTTATAGACTCCATCAGCAATTAATCCTGTGACTGTAAGAGTGAATATACCTGTTCCAATAGCTGTAATATCGGCGCTACTTGAAGCATTCCCTCCAACATTACCACTAGTATAAACAGGATCCCAGTTATCCCCATTTTTTTTTTCTAAAACCCAAGTCAAAGGTCTTTTAGCACCTTGAACCCTTAGAACGATTTTAGTGTCTGTATCTCCAAAACATTCTTTTCCTGCAAAAATTACTTCGGCACCAATCTCAGGTGCATCAGTAATGTCATAACTTGATGTAAACGTCCTTCCACATCCATCAGTAATAACATAATCGTAATCTCCTACATCAAGAGGAATCAAAAATTCGTTACTAAGTTGTGTAACTTCGACAACTAAATCAGTTGTTCCAGCATCATAAATTTTTATATTATATTTTGGGTCACCCGAAGTACCTGCGCATGGTTTTACATTATTGCCAAGATCTACCTCATTCATCACAATTTGCAAACTTTCAGAACAAGCAATGAATTCCGCGCTGCTAAGTGCAAATATTCCTTCTAATCTATAAGTGATAGGCACTTCAGCTAAGCCAGTGACAGTTCCATCAACGTCAAAAACTCTAACAGTTATTGCAACATCTACTATTGGAACCCCAGAATAGGTAAAACTATGCTTGTCACCTGAAATTGATGAAGGTGTTTTACTAACAGTAAGAATTTCGAAATCCCAAGCTGCAGGAATATCATTTCCTGTTCCCCAACCATAATTAGTGTTGGTAGAGGTGTTTTTAAATGTCACCTTATTTAAACTAACATTAATGGTAATGGGATCATAAGTTCCATCTTTGACCATAGTGAAGATATGATTCGTTGATTGATCAGCTGTGTATTGAGTATTATTTTCCCCAATCCTAGTATAAGTTTGACTAGATAAATCAGAAAAACTTCCGATTAATAATATAAATACAAGAATGTTAATTAATTTTTTCAAATCTTTTAATTATTTACAACCACATGGTATAGGGTTATCATTTCCAAATATTGAATCAAATTTATATGATACTGAAATCTCAAAAACTCCTTTTGTATTTTGTAAACTACTCACATTTAAATCATAGGAGTAGCCGAAACTAAATTGTCTGTAATCAAAATTAGTAATGAAATTTACAGAAGTTAGCTTATGAGACTTGTCATCAATTGAAGTAGGAGCTAAAGTTGCAAAAGCTCCAAAAGTAAAGTCATCAATTTGCATTTTAGAACCAATATCTATACGGTCATAATTACTCTGTCGCATATAATTTAAATTAAAATATAAATTATACTCTGTATTAGAATACATACTACTAAATGGGATTTTATACCCCCCATGAATAGACAAGAAACCATCTAATAAATTTTTTCCTTCATCCTGAAAGGAAACATTGGGCCTGTTTAAATGTTTGTAACTTCCTCCTAACCACAGAAACTCATTAAACACAAGAAAGCCAGCTCCTATATCTAAAAATCTAGCGTTTTTATTTAGTAAAAAAGGATCAGCACTGTCAAAATTAATTATACCCTCATTAATAATAATTTGATCTTCTAGTACAAGGTTATTAAAAGCATAATCTTTATTACCCATTCCTACAGAAATAGCCGGGTAAAACCACCAATCTCTAGATATTTGAACACGATATGAATAATTAAGGTTTATTTGTGTGAAATTATATCTGGTAACAGTTTCTAATTGATTTAAAATTGTTATTTCAATTCCACTATTATATCGATCAATATAGCTGTCAAAATAAAAGAATTGACTGTTTAAAGAGTAATCTAATCCTGGCCATTGAGTTCTATTTAAAACACCAATCTCGGATCCACCGCTACCGCCAGCAAAGGCAGGATTCATGGATTCAGGAACATTGTAGAATTGAGTAAATACAGGGTCTTGAGAAAAACTATATGAAATAGTTAAAAAAAATAATATGAATTGAATATGCTTCAATAGAAATACTAATTATGGATCCGAAATATACGAAAAATCAATATCTCTTTCTATATATCGTTATACTTAGATTTAAAAAAAATAGCAATAAAATATACCACAGGTGTCATGATGATCCAACTTGTTTGCGCTTGAAGAGTTATAGGGTTCCCTGCGATTTTAAATAACACTGGATTGAACCAAGATCCTAAAGGCTGCAGTGGTGCCCAAGACAGATCTCCATTTGAGCCTATCTGAAGATCATAAAAGAAAGCTTCAATATAAATGTTCTGAACAATAAACCATGAAAGAAAAATAAAAAAAGCGCCCCATTTCCATTTAACAAAAGGTGAGTCATTATTTTTATAAGCAAGCTTAACCAAAAACAAACCTATCCAAACGACCAATACGTCACCTAATGAGTTTAAAACCCAATTTAAATTAATTGGAATAGCACATGATAGCGCAGCACTTCTTCTTAAGTCTACAGGTAATCCACCAGCCAAACCATATGTTAACCATAATTCCCAACCAAAAACAGCAATTAAAAAAGATGAAAGTAATATTATAAAAACACTTTTTGAAAATTTTTTAACAATTAAAAGATAATAAATTGATAAAATTAAGGGAATTGAAGCGAATAAATAAAGGCGCACTACAATCCAAAACTCTTTACTATCTAAACCGCAATCAGTTAAAAAAATATCCATAATCTATAAAGGAGCAGTAAATATATATTTTTAAAATGGAATACTTTTAAAAATTCGCAAATTATTATTTGAGACTTATTAGTTTAAGGCCAAAGTAAGCTTCTCCCACTTACTCATAAGTGATTCTAATTCACTTTTCTTTTTCTCATAATTTGGAAAAAAGTTAGGCTGAGTTATTGTGGTCTCATAATTATTCAGCAAAGCTTTATCAATGTTTGATATCTCCTTTTCAAGTTTAGAAATCTTACTCTCTACGTTATTTAATTTCTTTTTCAAGGACTGATCTTGATTTTTATTGTTTTTCGGCTTTTGCTTTAAAACTATAATTTTTTCTTTTTTTTCTATAGCTCTAAAGTCATCCACTCTTCTTTGCTCTAAATAATAATCTATATCCCCCAAATATTCTTTGATATTCTGATCTTTAAACTCATAAACTTTATTTGTTAACCCTTGAAGGAAATCTCTATCATGAGACACCAAAATTAAAGTTCCATCAAAATTCTGTAAAGCTTGCTTTAATACATTTTTTGATTTTATATCTAAATGATTTGTAGGCTCATCCATCACTAAAACATTAAATGGCTGTAAAAGCATTTTAGCTAATGCCAAACGGTTTCTCTCTCCCCCAGAAAGAACCCTAACAAACTTATCCACCTCATCACCCTGAAACAAGAAAGAACCTAAAATATCTCTCACCTTACTCCTATTAGTTTCATTAGCTGAGTCAATCATAGTGTCTAAAACAGTTTTTTTGCCATCTAAATACTCTGCTTGATTTTGAGCGAAATAGCCAATTTGAACATTATGTCCAAGCTTCATCATTCCACTAGCCTTAAGTTCTCCAACCATAATTTTAGCTAGAGTAGATTTACCTTGTCCATTTTGACCTACAAAGGCTGTTTTACTTCCTCTTTCTATAATTAAACTTATATCATCAAGAACATGATTATCATCATAACTCTTTGATAATTCTTCAATCTCAGCAATAACTTTTCCAGGGTTTACAGAAACATTAAACCTTAGCTTCATTACACTGTTATCATCCTTGTCAACTTCTATTCTATCTATCTTTTCAATTTTTTTAATTAGAGATTGTGCCATTGAAGCCTTTGAAGCCTTTGCTCTAAATTTTTCGATAAGTCTTTCAGTCTGTTGAATTTGTTTTTCTTGATTCTTTTGAGCACTAATTTGCTGTTCCTTTATCTCATTTCTTAAGACTAAGTATTTTGAGTAAGGCTTGTTGAAATCATAAATTCTTCCTAAAGAAATTTCGATAGTTCGATTAGTCACATTATTTAAAAACATCTTATCGTGAGACACTATAACTACAGCACCTGTAAAGGTTTTTAAAAATTGTTCTAGCCATATTATTGATTCAATATCAAGATGATTCGTAGGTTCATCTAAAAGCAAAAGATCATTACTTTGAAGAAGCAACTTAGCTAATTCTATTCTCATTCTCCATCCTCCTGAAAAGGTGTCTGTGTTTTTATCAAAATCAGCTCTACTAAATCCTAGACCCTGAAGGATTTTTTCTGTTTGCCCTTGGTAGTTATAACCGCCAATTAGTTCATATCTATCTGTTACATCACTTAATTCCGTAATAAGTGCAAAGTAAGAATCACTCTCATAATCTGTTCTTTCACTCAGCTTTAAATTAATATCATTTTGTTTTAATTCTAACTGTTTGATTTCTACAAAAGCTTGATAGGCCTCATCAAGAACTGTTCTACCCTTTTCAAAATCAATATCTTGTTTTAAAAAACCTATTCTAATATCTTTATCTGAAGCTATAGACCCTGAATCAAGCTCCATTTCCTTTGACAAAAGCTTAAGTAAAGTTGATTTACCTGCTCCGTTTTTTCCTATAAGGCCTACTCTATCTCCAGAAATTAATTTAAAAGAAATTTCTTCAAACAAATACTCACCGGCAAATGAAACTGAAAGATTATGAATGTTAAGCATTAAACAACTAAGTTTTTAAAATTGCTGCGAAGATAAATTAAAAAGGAATTGAAAAAAATTTATTTTACAATAGGATTTAGTTAATCTAAAACTTAATAAAATTTGCAGAGAACTCTAGTTCCAAGCTCTTACTAAACTAAAGTGTGATTTAAACTCTCTACCATCTTCAAGTTGTACTCTAAACCAGTAGTCAGTAGACGGCATTGGCTTTCCAATAAAAGTTCCATCCCAACCTGGACTTAGTGGGTCTAACTCTTTTAATAACTTTCCAAACCTATCAAATATATAAATCTTAGTTTTCGGAAGGTTTGTTTTTGTTAAACCAATAATATTCCATGTATCATGAATGCCATCTCCATTTGGCGTGAAAAATTTCTTATATCCAATAACATGAAAATCAATCTGAGCAATTCCACATTCATTCTTGTCTCTCACATAAATTGTGTGTAAGCCAGGTCTAATGTTTTCAAAAACCGGCTCATCTTGATAAGGACCTGATTTATCATCAATTGCAAATTCATAGTCTCCAATCCCAAGGGTTTCTGTTAATACTGTAATAGTATTATTTGGGCCAGGGTTTAAATCTTTAATAACAATATCCTTTTTCTCAATTTTAGCAATACTCGACTCTTTTATTTTGATAGTCATTGAACTTGAACAACTAGTCCCGTCTTTAGTTGTAGCTGTTACTATATACTCTCCACCTAAACCAATTATTATACTAGAGTCAATTCCACCAATATTAGGTGTGAAAGCCGTTCCATTTCTTGTCCATACATAAGAGTAAGTCCTACTATCTTTTGAAGCAACACCAATTGTAATTGGTTCTAAATTAGTACAAACACTAATATTAGTTTCTATTCTTTCAAATACAGGCAAAGCATTTACTACAAAGTCAATAGATCCTGTACCATCACAAGAAGTATTCACTTTACTTGTAAGCTTTACCGTCACTGTTTGTGAAGCTGAGTAAAAGGGGTTTGGAAGTGTAGCTGCTGAAATAGACGCATTAGTAGCTTGATCAAAGTAAGTAAATTCAATATTTAACAAAGTAGCATCTTGTACAACTCCAGTATTTGGATCTTTTAACATTCCATTAATAATGGTAGAGGTATCAAAGTTAACTAATCCATTAAGATCATCTCCATCAACCGCGTCATCACAGACTTCTATTTTACCAACATCATAGACCGCTGGCACATCTACTTCACCTATTGTAAAGCTTAATTCTTGAATATATTTAGGCTCTCCAACAACAGTAAATTTTAGTTTATAAGTGCCTTTAGCTAAATCTTTAACTTGCAGGGTTTTATTAGGAGAGACAATAGTTCCAACATTACCCAATCCTTCAATAGCAACATTATAGGTAATAGGAATATCAACAGTAGTTCCCGTTTTTCTAAAGGTTGTTGCGGCTACTTCAATATCTAAAACTCCAACATCAGAACCCTCACAGGAATCAATAGTGGTTGTCTTATAATTCGAAGGAAGTGTTAGTATAAATTCTTCTATTGTAATGGTAACTTTCGAATCCTCTCTGTTACCATTTAAACTATTTGTACTGTCAGCTTTACCATCATTAAGTTTAAAAAGATAACTATCAGTTCCAAAATAATTATTGTTTGGAATATAGCTAAGCTTTTGATCTGAAGTCGTTAAAGTATAAGGAAGATCACCTGATACTAATGTTTTAGCACCTTCTTTTAAAGTTCCATTTAATGGTAGAGTAGTAATTATATAAGTAAGGTTTAAAATATTAAATACCTGAACAAAACCATTATGTCCACCAATAACTAATGTTTTCCCATCAGATGACATATCTAAACTTTCTCCCCAAGACTAGGGCTTGCAGGTGGCTTTATTAAATCTTCCCCCAGTTTATTCCATGACGTTCCATCCCAATCAAATACACCTGTTTTTTGATTTAAAACAGGAATTGCTATTCTATTTCCATCATCTGCCAAAGAAATAGCTCTCCAAGCAGCATTGGATCCATAATTTATGTCATTACCAACTTGAGTGGGATTGGATCCAGAAAGATCGTATACTCTTGCTGAACCTACTCCATTGACACCGATAGCAATCTTTTTTCCATCTCTTGTAATGCTCAAAGTATTTCCAAACTTATCTCCAGAATTTTTACCATCAATTGCTGCATACTGATTCCAAGTATTAGTTCCATCCCAATCAAATATTTTTACTTGACCCTTACTCCTGCTCCAACAGATGAACCAATTGCTAGTCTATCTCCATTATTAGATAAAGAAACTTGTCCTGGTGCATCTGTGCTAACTTTAGTATTTAATAAAACCCCCGTCTTATTCCAAGAAGTTCCGTCCCATTTATATGTATCAACATAACCTTGTTTAAAAGAAGCTGCAGCTATTACATTACCATCTCCTGACATATGAATTCCCCTGTAACTACTCTCATCTCCAGATGAGGAGCCTAACATTTCATCTCCTAATTGAGTCCAACTAGTTCCATCCCACTCAAAAGCACGAACTTGGCCTTTATTACTATCGAATTTATGTGCTCCTACTGCGATTCTTTTACCATCACTAGAAATAGATACAAATTCTCCAAAATTATCTCCAGAGTTAGAACCGTCTATATCACTTCCTAATTGATTCCACGCAGTACCATTCCAACCATAAACCTTTACCTTGTTATTTGTCCAACCACCAATTACCATCGCCTTGCCATCAGCAGAGATTTCTATAAATTCACCCCAATTACCAGGCAATTGAAGATCTTTCCCCATTTGAGTATGAACAGTGAACACATCTATTAAATCTTTGTCTCTTCCAACATGGATAATATCAATAGGAACATCTTCTTTAGTTGAATAATCTCCCGGATCACCTTCCGGAGGGTCGTTAACTTGATCAATTTCAATAGAGATTGTAGCAACATTGCTTTCTTCACAAGGAACTATATACGCTTCAACAGTTAAATCAGCATCTATTCCACCAGGACCACCTCCACCATTTTGATTGCCAATTTTTAAATTAAATCCAGCTTCACAATCATAAGTAAAACTTTCAACTAATGCCCAATCAGCAACAGTCTGATCCATAAAAGGCAACGCATCTTCTCGACCTCCGTCTTTGGTGTCTACCATTAACTTAATTTTTCCAGTAGCAATTTCTAATTTCGGGTTCCCATCTCCATTCCATGGCTGCCACATACTTCCAGACGTAACAAATCTTCCACTTCCATTAAATTCAGTTGCATTTCCACCTTCTCCACTATCCCAGTGCTTTTGTTGAAAATTCAAAAGATTAACCCCTTCAATATTGAATTGAAGACCATCATCAAAACTTCTTATGTCTAATTTCACTTCACAACTTTGAAAAATATCCCCTTCTCCAACTGCAAACTTTATATCTACAGTTTTTTGATTAACAGATTCAGTACCTTTTATTAGCTGAGGCGGAATAACCATAGGATTAGTTCCAGATGCTGACGCAGTAAAATCTCCTGTTACTGTAAGAGTTGATTTATTAGTATTTGGGCAATTTTTATCTATTGCATAAAAAGTAAAGGAATCATCTCCGTTGCTATCCTCAATAGGATTATAAGTAATAGTATTACTTGATAAAACTTTTGGAAGATCATCTGCAGTAATTACAGTGGAATCTTGTAATAAATTCCCATTTGTTGGCAATGATTTAATAACATAGGCCATCTCTAGAGTTCCTTCTGGATCTATTGCAACTAAGGTAATGTCTAATGGAGTATCTTCAACCCCTTTTAAGGTTTGATCACTTGCAACTGGGGGATCATTAACAGATGCAACATTAATATTTATCGTCGCGTCATTACTATTTGTGTTTTCATTAATAGAAAATTCAAATAAAGGCCATGATTGCGCATTACCAATAGACATGTCATTCCATTGAATTCCATTTGGACCAGTACTACTAAATTCAAATTGAGCATAATCTTCAGCTCCAGCTTGATTTGGTTCTGATGGATAATTATACCAATTGTGATACCCTCTGTCTTTTAGAGTAACTCCATCCACCCAAGTCCATCCACCCCAATTTTGACTCTCTAATCCAGGCTCTGCATAATCTGGAGATGTTTTATCTTGATAGAGACCAAGCCAATAGTATAGTCCACCCTTACCTGTAAGACCCATTGATTTTAGTCCGTTCCATACTAAAAGTTCCATTTCAGCATTCAAAACAACGTACATCTTTGCTCCTTCAATAGTATTAGTTAAATCACGAGCTGTAGTCCAATCTATAGGATTTCCTGAAACACCTGTACCTTCCTGAATTAAGAAATAAGTTTTTCCTTCTGGTTTTTGATAAGTTACTGGAACTCCATCTTGAGCTATATACTTTAAACCGTTGGCTTTAGTAAAAGAGTTTAAGAAATTAGCATTGATTATAAAATCAAAAGAATCATTTCCGTTAAAATCTAAATTAGGAACATAAGTAAGAGAATCTGCTGGTAAAAGTTTAGGAAGTTCAGATGCTAATATTGTATTATTACCTTCTTTTAAAATTCCATTGGACGGAAGAGTTTTAATTAAATAAGTTAAAGGATCATCTTCCGGATCACTCCCTGTTAATTTAATCTTTAAAGGAGTGTCTTCGTCAGTTGTTAAGTTTTGATTATTAGCAGTTGGAGGATCATTAACTTCTTTGACATTAATTTTAATTTCCGCTGTACTGTCTTCAGCAGTAAACTCGAATAATGCGTAGGATTGTCCATTTCCTACACTCATATCATTCCATTCTTTAAAACCAGCCCAAAAATTAAATTGACCATAATCTTCAGTACCAGCATCATTCGGCTCCCCTGAACGCCAATTTATATATGGACGTGTAGAAGAACCTAATTTTACTCCATCTACCCAAGTCCATCCCCCACTTGGCTCTGAATAATCACTTGCTTTTCTATCTTGATAGAGACCCATCCAAAATGGCCCATCTAATCTGTTCATTGATTTTATAGCATCAAAAACTGCTTTTTCAATATTTGCATCTCTTGGAATATACATTCGAGCTCCATAGAAAGAATCTGTCAAGTCCTTTGCGACTGGCCAGTCCATTTTAGTAGCTGTATTTTGAATTAAATAATAGGTTTTTCCAAATTCAGTTTCAAATGTTACATTAGTTCCTCCATTATTTATAAAAATCATATCATTTGTAGAAGCAAATGAAGCAGGTGTCATATCCCTAACTTTAAACTTAAAAGCATCTTCTCCATTATAATCAGCATTTGGAACATATGAAAAATCTGTAGATGAAAGAGTTTTTGGAAGATCATCTGCAATAATGGTTGTTTCACCTTGTTTTAAAATTCCATTAGATGGCAATGAATAAAGAATATAAGTTAACTCATCTCCATCAACATCAATTCCTGTAACAGTTATAGGTAAAGCAGTATTTTCATTTGCAGTTAAAACTTGAGGATAAGCTTGCGGTGGATCGTTCCATGATGTCACTGTAATTGATATAGTAGCTATTTCACTAACAGCTGATTCGTCGTCTTTAGCTGAAAATGTAAAACTGTCATTTCCATTATAATTTGCATTAGGTGTGTAGGTCAAGGTCGCTCCACTTAAATCAGTTCCGGAAGTACTTATTTCTGTAGTACCATCTTTTAAGATCCCTTTTGATGGTAAAGTCATAATTGTATAAACTAAAGTAGAGTCATCGTCATCAACATCTGTAGCAACTAATGTTATTGCTGGATCAGTTACTGTATCTTCTCTAGTAGTAATAGATTGATCTTTAGAAACGGGAGAGTCATTTACGTTTGTAACACTAATAGTAACAATTGCTGGGTCACTTACCGCTCCTTCATCATCTTTTGCTGTAAAAGTAAAAGTATCATCTCCGTTAAAATCAACATTTGGACTATAGGTTAACACTCCACTTAGATCTCCAGTAGCTGAAATTTCAGTTCCATCAACTTTTAATTTTCCATTACTAGGTAGAGACGCTATGGTATAAGTCAAAGTTGAATCGTCATCATCAAAATCTTTTGCAACAAGTGTGATTACATCTGTTTCTGTTGCATCTGAAGAAAGTATTATAGATTGTATTTCTGCAACAGGTGCATCGTTATCTGTATTATTAACTGTTATTGAGATTGTAGCAGCAATAGTACTTGTTTCAACATCTGTAACTCCATCACTTCCGACTCCTTTATCTTTAACTTTAAATGTAAAAGAATCTGCACCTGAATAATTTGAACTAGGTGTGTAAATAATATCTTTTGCAGTTAAGACAGTTCCAGATACTGTAATTGCTGTTCCTCCTTCTTTTAAAGCTCCTTTAGTAGGTAAGGTTTCTATTATATAAATCATATCACCTTGAGGTGAATCAACATCTGTTGCAGCTAAGGTAATCGCGTCTAAAGCGACATCTTCGTTTGTAGAGACCGATTGATCTGTAGCAATAGGAGCATCATTATCTGGTATAACTGTTAATGTAACTGTATCAGGTACACTACTAGCTTTACCATCATGAACAATAAATTTAAATGAATCATTTACTACAACATCAGAATTACTATTATATTTAACCTTATTGGCAGTTAACGTGTGCGGAATTTCAGCTGAAGTAATTTCCGTACTCCCTTCATATAATTTAGCAGTATTAAGTTCTGTGATAATGTAAATTAAATCACTTGGTCCGCTATCACCATCTGACCCGGTTAAAACAATTTCTTCTGAAGATGTTTGTTGTTCAAAAAGTTCAAAAGCGACTGTTTGGCTTATTGATTCTGGAATGATTTGGTTTTCAAATAATTTATAAACTCTCACATGACCAGAGTCTGTTCCAGTTGAACCATCATTTTCGTCAGCACCAATTGCTAAAACAGATCCATCTCCACTTAGAAAAGCTCTTTGTCCTTTAGATTCTGCATTAGACCCTGTACTTTGATTTGCATCTTCTTCACCATCAATATCAGCCGATTGAACCCAACTAGAGCCTTCATAATTATAAACTTTAACGTGTCCCTTTTTTAAATAAGGTGAACTTTCTTGATTATCATGGCCTGGAGCCATTACAGCTAAGCTACTCCCTTCATTATCTAAAGATAGGTGAGCTCCAAAATAATCGAATTTATGCTCCCCTTTAATTTCTGAGCCTAAGATTACATAAGATGTTCCATTCCAACCATATACACTAACTGAACCTTGTGCTGTAAAACTATCAGGCTTATCATAAGGAGATCCTACGGCTACAATTAATCCACTACTATTAAGGTCAATAGCTGCTCCAAATTTATCGTTTGAAGAGTCCCCTAAAAGAGTTGATTTTAAATCCCATTCAGTATTAGCTGAATCATATTCAAATATTTTAACCTGTCCTGCATTACTTGCTGCATCATCATTTTCATGTCCACCAACTGCCAAAATATTTCCGTTGGAGCTTAACGAAAGTCCCCAACTTAAATTATCATTATTACCACCATATAAAGCAAATTCATTTCCTAAAGATGACCAAGAAGATCCATCGTAACGGTAAACTACAACTCTTCCAGAATTAGTTCCTCCTGATCTATCAAACCAAATGTCACTAACTGCTAAAGTTTTGCCATCATTACTCAATCTAACATCATTACCAAATTGCTCTGAAACTGCCTTATTAGAACCCGAAGCGGTATATGGAGGAATAATTGTGGCCCCTAACTGAGACCAAGAATCCGATTCAAATTTAAAAATTTTAACTTCTCCAGAATTTGAACTTTCTCCAGTATGATATGGTAAACCAACTGCTATAATAGTTCCATCTCCACTAAGGGAAACACTAGACCCAAAATAATCACCTGCAGCTGCACCTTGTAACTGAGTATCAATCCCTAATTGGCCCCAAGAAGTTCCATTATATTTATAAACTCGTACAAGTCCTGCTTTCTCACCGTTACCGTTATTGTAAGGTGAGCCCACAGCCATTATCGTGCCGTCTTCACTTAAAGCAATAGACCTTCCAAAATTGTCTCCTGCAGATTTTCCATCAATTTCAGAACCAATTAATGTAGGAGGATTTAAATAAGAGTCAAAGACTTTAACAGAAACAGTTTTTGTATCACTCTCTCTACTAGTATCATCAGTAACTTTATATGTAAAACTCGTAGTTCCTGAAAAAATATACTTATGATTCTCATCAGAATGCGGCACAAAGGTCACTAGATCTCCTGTCAAGCTCTCACCTACTGAAATAATTGCATCAGAATTAAGTGGGTCTTTTAGAGTCCCATGAGTTGGAAGTGATACTATAGTGTAGGTTAATACACCAAATTCAGCATCAGAACCTACTAAATGTATTAAACCATTAACATCCTTAAAATGGGCGGTTTTAACATCTGTTGCTACTGGATTTGTTTGAGAAAAGCCTAGGAAAAAAGACAATAAAAATATAAAAATAAAATTTTTTTTCACGATTTAAATATAATATTCATTTGAGAATGTTTTATAAAAAATTTACAAAACATATCAAAAATAATTGAAGTTTAAATTTAATTATAATTTTCCTTTTTCAACTAAAAATATTCTCATTTTATGAATCTTAAAAAAATGAGAGTAAAATAAAGTCTTTGATAATGAATTAACTTACTTAAGATTATTGAATTTATTAGAGTTTAAAATAAGCTGATCATATTCTAAGACATGCGTGCCATTTTCACCTTTAATTAGGTGATAAATCATAGCTTTTGATATATCATTAGCCAATATGCTTTTATATATTTTTAAATTTCCAAACAAAAAATAATCGATAACAGTAAATAAGTATATAGCTATTTTTTCTGTAATGCGCCGCTCATTTCTCTCACCCAGTATTAAACCTGGACGGATAATACTTAAATGACTAAAGTTAAGTTTTGAAAGATCTCTTTCAATTAAGCCTTTTGTTCTAGGATATAACAACGATGAATTAGGATTTGAACCAACTGATGATATTATAGAAATTTTTTCAACTCCATTTTTTAAAGCGTTCTTCGCTAGATCTAAACAATAGTGATAATCAACTTTTATAAAGTTTTTAGCACTACCAGCTTTTTTTCTAGTTGTCCCTAAAGCAATATATAAATGATTTACATTTTGGAATATATTTTCATTTTTTAAATCATCATAATTAATTACGATATTATGAATTTTCTTGGATGTATAATCAACTTTTTTTCTCGTTAGAGAAATAACTTTTGGATATAATTTTATAAGGTTGTCAACAAGACAAAACCCTACTAAACCTGTCGCTCCAGCAACACAGGGTATTTTCTTGTTATCTGTCATATTAAATTAAAATATTAAATAAAAGACCGGCTGAGACACCTCCAGCTATAGGTCCCAAGACTGGAATCCAACTATAGCTCCAATCAGGTTTTTTGTTTTTTCTGGGAAGAAAAGAATACATTAACCTTGGACCAAAATCTCTTGCAGGGTTGATAGCAAATCCTGTAGTCCCTCCAAGGGTCATACCAATCACCCAAACGACTATACCAACAGGTAAAGCATCAAGAGCTCCAATACCAAAATTCACAACCTCGCCTTGAATTTCAAGGTTAGGTTTCGCTATAAAAAATATAGCAAAAACTAAAATAAATGTTCCTACAAATTCACTGAAAAAATTATTTTTATAATTTCTAATTGCTGGTCCTGTACAAAAAGAACCACGAACAGTTTCTTCATCTTTAGTTAACCTATAATGATCAATATAGGTTATATAAGCTAGCCAACTTCCAAAAATCGCACCTAGTAACTGAGATAACAGGTAACCAGTTACTAAAGACCACGAAAATTTTCCAGTCACTGCTAAACCAATAGTCACTGCAGGATTTAAATGTGCTCCACTAAATTGGCCTGTAATAAATACAGCTATAAAAACTGATAGTCCCCAAGCCATAGAAACCAAAACCCAACCCGAATCTTTATTTCCAATTGTGTTTTTCAATGAAGTATTGGCGTTAACTCCAATCCCCAATAATAGAAGAATTGCAGTTCCTAAAAATTCAGCTAATAGACTACTCATAATTATATTGAATATATTTTAGTTAATTTATAAAATTGTTTCAATTGATCTTTCTTCCAATCGTTATTTTTAGAAAGCTCTTTTGCCATAATATCAACTACTTTTGGCGCTATAAAAACACTCTCTTTTATGTCTAAAAATAAGCAACGAGAACGACGTGACATAATATCATCTAAATTTATTGCCATTTCATTTCTTATATAATAAATTATTAAATTCTCAGACAAATAAAATTTTTCACTCAAAGAATCTTTAGAATAATCGATATTTTTCAAACCATTACTTATTTTTAAATCTGATGTTATAGATTTCTTGAAATCTAAACCTGAGATATCTATAGATTTATCAATGACCTTTTCTGCCATTTTTCTATAAGTAGTCCATTTACCTCCAATAACACTTACCAATCCCGTATCACTTATGATTATTTTATGTTTTCGTGAAATATCTTTTGACTTAGATTTTAAATCTTTTGCAACTAATGGTCTTAAACCAACAAAAACGCTTTTCACATCTTTTCTTGTTGGTTTAAGAGACATGTATTTTTGAGCGTTATACAAGATAAAGTCAATTTCATTATTTGAAGGAATTGGATCGATTGAAGGCTCATTAACTAAAGTATCTGTTGTGCCTAAAATAACATGGCCAAGCCATGGGACCGCAAAGAGAACTCTTCCGTCAGATGTTTTAGGAACAAGTATTCCGATATTTCCGTTCAAAAACTTTTTATCAATTACTAAATGAATTCCTTGACTTGGTCTAATAATAGCTTTAAATTTCAAGGAATCCATATTCATTATAGATTTTGAAAAAACTCCTGTAGCATTAATGACATTTGCTCCATTGATTGAAAATTTATCTTTTGACAAAGTATCTTCAACTACTACTCCTTTGATTTTACTATTTTCTTTAATTAATGATTCTACTGACATATAATTAAACAACAAGGCTTTATTTGCATCTGCGCTTAGAGCTATATCTATTCCCATCCTAGAATCATCAAATTGTCCATCAAAAAAAACAACACCTCCTTTTAACAGATTCTCATTAACATTTGGAACAATTTTTAAAGCGGCTTCTTTATTTACCATTTGGGGTTTGTCAAAACTTAAACTTCCAGATATAAAATGATAAAATTTTAATCCCAAAAAATAATAAAATTTAAGAAAAAAATTGTAAGCTGGAATTAAAAACCCTACTTGTTTAACTAAATGAGGAGCATTTTTTTTTAAAATAGCTCGTTCTTTAAGTGCTTCATAAACCAAACCTATTTGTCCCTTTTCTAAGTACCTCACCCCTCCGTGAACAAGCTTAGTGCTTTTAGAAGAGGTTCCTTTACAAAAGTCAAATTTTTCTAAAAGAATTACAGAATATCCTCTGGAAGATGCATCAAGAGCACAACCAAGACCAGTAGCTCCACCGCCAATTATTATAAAATCAAATGTTAATTTATTTATTTTTAATAATTTTAAGTTAGACGATCTATTCAATTTTATAGTACTTTTTTAATTCGTTCTTCCCAATTAGAAATAACTAATAAATCATTTTTATTTTTTTGTGGACTAAATTGCTTTTCAACTTCCCAAACAGACTTAATTTCATCAATAGATTCCCAAAAACCAGATGCTAAACCAGCAAAAAAAGCTACTCCTAAAGCTGTTGTCTCAGTAATTTTTGGTCTAATAACATTGGCTTGTAGTAAGTTTGATTGAATTTGCATCAAAAGATTATTGTTACTAGCTCCTCCATCTACTTTTAAATTATTAAATGTTCTGCCTGAGTCTTTTTGCATCTCAATTATAATTTCTCTCGATCTCAAAGCAATTGCTTCTAGAGCAGCTCTAGCAATGTGTCCTTTTTTAGTTCCACGCGTAATACCCATTATTGCACCTGTAGCATTAGGATTCCAATAAGGAGCCCCTAACCCAGAAAGCGCAGAAATAAAAGTGACCCCTCCATTATTATCAACAGTCTTTGCTAAATCCTCAATTTCAGAAGCGTTATTAATTATATTTAATTGATCTCTTAACCACTGAACTAACGCACCTGCAATAAACACACTCCCTTCCAACGCATAAACCGTATCATTCCCAATTTTCCATCCAATTGTTGTTAACATTCTGTTATTAGATTTAACTGGCTTGTTCCCTGTATTCATCATGCAAAAACAGCCTGTTCCATAAGTGTTCTTAACATCACCTGGCTCTATGCACATTTGCCCAAATAATGCCGCTTGCTGATCTCCAGCTATTCCACATATAGGAATCTCTTTACCAATAACATCAGAATGAGTGCAACCAATTTTTTCAGAACTGTCAAAAACAACAGGAAGAAGTGAATTAGGAATTTTTAAAATTTCCATTAATTCATCATCCCACTTTAAAGTATGAATATTAAAAAGAAGAGTCCTACTAGCATTAGAGCAATCAGTAGCATGTATTGCTCCCCTAGTTAAATTCCAAATCAACCACGTATCAATAGTTCCAAACAGAAGCTCTCCATTTTCAGCAGCTTGCCTTATCTTTTGGTCTGAATCTAAAATCCATTTTATCTTAGTACCTGAAAAATATGCATCTAGTAATAGTCCGGTTTTGTCATAAAAAACATTTGCTTTTCCTAAACCATCCAACTCATCGCAAATAAAAGCAGTTCGCCTGTCTTGCCAAACAATTGCATTATAAACAGGCTTCCCTGTATTTTTATTCCAAATCACAGTAGTTTCTCTCTGATTTGTAATTCCAATTGAATCTATTTCATCTAGTTCAATATTTGTTTTATTTACAACATCTTTTATCGCCTTTAATTGAGTTTCCCAAATTTCTATTGGATTATGTTCAACCCAAGATTCTTTTGGAAAGATTTGTGTAAACTCAAATTGTGATGTTGCCACCTGAATTCCTTTCTTGTCAAATAAAATAGCTCTTGAGCTAGTAGTACCTGCGTCAATGGCAAGAATGTATTTTTTCATAATTTAAATTATTCAACTATTAATTCATCCGCAAAAATCCATGAAGGTAAATCTGCTCCATGATGCCAAAGCGGGGCTTTTTCAATGTTACTACCTATAACTCTAATATAACGAGCCTTTTCTTTATTAACAACTTGGGAAAAGGTTTGGATATCATTGACTTTACTTTTAGGGCTAAGTGATAACTCATTTAAAATTATTGGAAAACTTTTCCAACTAACACTATCCCTTGAAATTTCAAATTGAACCTGTAAAGGATAAAAAACTATATGATTAGTTACTTGAAGGAAGTTGAGGCTCAAGTTGTTAATTACTTGAATTGAATCCAAATCAATAATAGCATCCAAATCATTCCCCTCAAAACCTAGCCAATTTGAATAAAAACTATTACCCCCTAAAGCTCCATCAGTCAATACTTGAGGATCTTCATTAGCATATTTTTTAGGATTAGTTAATAGAGAAACTTTTTTATCGCTAGCCAAATTATTTTTACTAGCTAGTTTCAATGCATTTTGATAATTAATCACATACTGATCAACTGTAAAACCCATTTCATTCATTAAAATAATATCATTTTTATTAGTCACATGATCAAAATCATTAAGCCTTTCTAACACATTAGGATTAATCATAGTGACTTTATTTTTAGTACGCTTCAAAGGATATTGTTTTGAAAAATTCTTCCTGTAAGCTTCCAATATTGCGTAATCAATTGACAGTCTTGCTCTTTCGATTCTATTATAATATCCCGATTGTTTTGGAACGCTAGCTAAGGCCTCTTTAAATAAACTGTCATAATAATTTAAATTTTCTGGACTTAAATAAGTGTCAAAAGCTTGGGAAGGATCTCCATACAAAAACAGATAAAAAGGTTTTGCTTCATTTAATTGAAATTGAATTTCTTCAATATATTTAGCAATAAAAATGCCACCTGAACCATAGTAACCATTAGTAAAATCTTTTATAATTATATCCGAATCTAAATCTGGATTCCACAATAGTTTGGCCATCAAATAACTTCTTAATTCAAATAATTCGCTAGGGTTATTGCTATGTTGTTCAAAAATCCACTTAGCGTTATTATTAACAAATAAATTAATATTAGGTTTTATTGTAGCCCAATTAGGAAATGGTGCTAAAAAATTAGTAAACTGAGTTGTGTAATCCCATATTCTTATGTTTTGCGTAAGTTTTGACCAGCCTTGAAGATCTTTTTGAAAATCTTTACAACCTTCATCAATTGGAACACTTCTATCACATTCAATAGAACATAAAGTTATTAGAACATTACTCTCTGGCCTTGTTATTGGTGGTTTTCTAGTGTATTGATAGGCAAGTGTTGAAATGGTTTTGTTAGGAAAAGATTTAGCAATTTGATTTACAAAATAAATCATAGAGCCTGCTGGACTTCCTTCTCTTTCGTGAATTTCAGAACAACTATCACACATACAATATTGAGTGTTATCATCTTGACTAACAGAAATCACCGTGGATAAATCATGCTTTTTAAAAAAAGATGCTACACTATCTTTGACTATCTCTAATACTTTTTCATTCGTTAAACAAAGCTGGGTAGCAAGACGTTTTCCATTTCTTAGCGCATAATATTCTGGATGATTGTCGTAAAATTTATCATAGGGAATAAACCTATGAAAAGTATGAACTCTAGCGTTAGGAACATAGTTAGGGAACGCTTCGTTGCTCACTTTTAGTTTATCAGCAAATGACGAATCTTTATAAAAAAGTCTAGAATGAACTGTTCTAGTAGTAACTGATGGTTTATAAATAATTTCTTTATCTAAAGGAATATTAAAACTGGTAATCTCAGGTACAACTGTTAAGTCTGTGGAATACCACCTGACCCCTAGAAAATTTTCAAGAAACTCATAAACACCATAACTTAACATTTTACTGTTATTTCCTTGAACAGTAATCGAATATTCTGAGAAACTTAAAGACATATAATCAGTCAAAAAATCTGAATTATTTTTTAAATGGATATACTTTTTATTTCCTTTTATATCAGAAGCAATTGGCAATTCAACTCCAAGAGCTTTTTTGAAGTAAACATTTAATGTGTCAGCTACTGCTCTATTATCAGACACAATTGTATATTCTGACAAAGAATTAGAGTCTAAATTAACTTGTCTATTAGAACAGGATAGTAGATTGAAAATAATTAATAAAATAATTAGCTGCTTCATAACTTAAATATAATGACTTAAGTTTTAAACATCACTAATTATAATATTGTTAGAATTTTTTAGCTTTAAAAAGTGACCTTTTTAATCGAAAGTTCATTTTTACGACTAATTTGAACGTCGACCTTGTCACCATTTTCGAATTTTGACAAAGCCTTCATGTAAGACATCATATCAGTAACTTCTTCATCTCCTAATTTAATTACGATATCTCCTTTTTGAAAACCAGCTTTTTCTGCAGGTTTTCCTTTAGACACACCATCAATTCTCATGCCTTTTCCATCATATAAATAATCTGGAATCACTCCAAGTGAAACTTTAAACCGGGGGGTTTCTTGACTTTCATTTTTAGTTTCTCTAAATGGAAGTTTACCATTGTCATTAAGGTCTGAAATAATAGAATAAATAAAGTCAGAGATTAAGTTTATACCTTCATAGTTCAATAATTCAGAATCATCACTTGGCTTATGATAGTCTGAATGTTGGCCAGTAAAAAAATGTAAAACAGGAATGTCATTTAAATAAAATGAAGTATGGTCAGAAGGTCCAACTCCAGATTCATTTTCTATAATTTTAAAATTTTTATTATTAGATTTTATCGTTTGTTTAAATATCGGCGAAGTTCCTAAACCATAAACGGCTAAGGTGTTTTCATTATTCAATCTACCTACCATATCCATATTAATCATATAATTAATTGATTTAATATCAATAGTTGGATTTTTAACGAAAAAATTTGATCCCAAAAGGCCAAGCTCTTCTCCTGAAAAAGCAATAAACATATAATTATTATTGTTATTGTCCTTTAACTTTGCCGCTAAATCTAACATTAAAGAGACACCACTTGCATTATCATCTGCTCCATTATGAATTTTCAAACTATCACTTCTATATAAAGAACCTTCTCCTCCAAAACCTAAGTGATCATAATGAGCTCCAACAACTATAGTATTAATTGATTTATTATCAATAAAACCAATTACATTTTTCCCAGTTATAGAATTTTCTTGAATTGAATCGCTAGTAGAAATTGTGTCATGAGGGTGAGATTTTTGCTTAAATGAAAATTCCTGAAAATAACCGTTTTCACCTATTGGCTCAACATTCAGTTCTTTAAATCTTTTTTCAATATAGTTAGCTGCTAGCTCTTCTCCTTTACTACCAGTACTTCGTCCTTCTAATTCATCTGAAGACAAATACTCTACATCAAAAATAATATTGTTTTTGTACACAGAATTAGTTGAACAAGACAGAGTAAAAATTAAAAAAAATAATAACGATGATAATCTCATAATTTGCATATTTTAGCCTAAAATACAAAGCTTTTAGTTAATGAAACATCTATTTATTTTTTTAATTACTATTTCATTTATTTCTTGTAAGTCTGAAGACAAACAAAAATCAAACTTAATATATGAAGATGAGTCTAATTTTAAATCTATAAGACAAGTTACTTTTGGTGGTGATAACGCTGAAGCTTATTGGAGTTTTGATGATGAAAAATTAGTGTTTCAATCGAACAATAGTGACTGGGGTGTTGGATGTGATCAAATGTTTATAATGAATTCTGATGATACTTTTGATGACTCTAAACCTAATATGGTTAGTACTGGAAAAGGAAGAACTACCTGTTCATATTTTTTACCAGACAACAAACATATAATTTATGCTTCTACTCATTTAAAAGATGATAATTGTCCTGAAGTTCCACTTAGAAAGGAAGGCAAATATGTATGGCCAATCTATGACTCATTCGATATATTTATTTCTGATTTAGATGGTAACATTATCAACCAACTAACAGATGAAAAAGGTTATGACGCAGAGGCTACGGTATCTCCTTTAGGAGATAAAATAGTGTTTACTTCTACAAGAAACGGAGATATTGACTTATATACAATGAATATTGATGGGTCAAATGTCAAACAAATAACGTTCGATTTAGGTTACGACGGTGGTGCATTCTTTTCACCAGACGGATCTAAAATTATATTTAGATCTTCAAGACCTAAATCTGAAGAACAAATTAAAGAATATCAAGATTTATTAGACCAAGGATTAGTTCAACCTACAGAAATGGAACTATATATTTGTGACTCAGATGGGGGAAACCTTAGACAATTAACCGATTTAGGAAATGCTAATTGGAGTCCTGTATTTCATCCATCTGGTGAAAAAATTCTTTTTTCATCTAATTTTGAATCCGAACGAGGGTTTCCATTCAATCTATATATGATTGATTTAGACGGTAAAAACCTTACTAGAGTGACTCACAGTGAAACTTTTGATGCT
>CAJIYJ010000003.1:0-365000 GCA_905181625.1 uncultured Flavobacteriaceae bacterium | reverse complement strand
GGATACCACTATTGTTAACTTTCTTTACTTATACGGGACTATCACCCTCTCTGGTTCTGCTTTCCAACAGATTCTAATTCATCGAGCAACAAATATTGTGGTCCTACAACCCCTAAATTGCCGTAACAAATTAGGTTTGGGCTATTCCGCGTTCGCTCGCCACTACTAGCGGAATCACTATTGTTTTCTCTTCCTCCGGGTACTTAGATGTTTCAGTTCTCCGGGTTTGCTTCCATACAAGATGGATGATTATTCTTCAAATAATCAGGTTGCCCTATTCGGATATTTACGGATCAAAATGTGTGTGCCATTCCCCGTAACTTTTCGCAGCTTATCACGTCCTTCATCGCCTCTGAGAGCCTAGGCATTCCCCATACGCCCTTAATTAGCCTATCGTAACTTTACTTTCTCTTAAAATTGTATTCTTTACTTTGCTCGTACAAATTATTAATCGGCTCGACTAATAATTTATACCTTTTATTTTATGTATCTTAAATATTTCAATATGTCAATGAACGTTTGGTTAATTATAACCATCGTGGAGAATATCGGAGTCGAACCGATGACCTCCTGCGTGCAAGGCAGGCGCTCTAGCCAGCTGAGCTAATCCCCCATTCTGAAAAAATAGAACGGAAAAGGTTTATAAATTTCTCAACCCTAAATTCTCAATTATTTTATTCTATCATTTTAAAGTAAGATAAACTCTCACTTAATTAGTAGTCTCGGGCAGACTCGAACTGCCGACCTCTACATTATCAGTGTAGCGCTCTAACCAGCTGAGCTACGAGACTCTAACATGATAGTATATAAAAATGAAATGGACAGCTTAAGTAAAACACACTTTTTTTGAATTCCTCAAATTCAGTCGTCTTTCTCTAGAAAGGAGGTGTTCCAGCCGCACCTTCCGGTACGGCTACCTTGTTACGACTTAGCCCCAGTTACCAGTTTTACCCTAGGCGGCTCCTTGCGGTTACCGACTTCAGGCACTCCCAGCTTCCATGGCTTGACGGGCGGTGTGTACAAGGCCCGGGAACGTATTCACCGGATCATTGCTGATATCCGATTACTAGCGATTCCAGCTTCACGGAGTCGAGTTGCAGACTCCGATCCGAACTGAGACCGGTTTTAATAGATTCGCTCCTTCTTGCGAAGTGGCTGCTCTCTGTACCGGCCATTGTAGCACGTGTGTAGCCCAGGACGTAAGGGCCGTGATGATTTGACGTCATCCCCACCTTCCTCACAGTTTGCACTGGCAGTTTCGTTAGAGTTCCCGACATTACTCGCTGGCAACTAACGATAGGGGTTGCGCTCGTTATAGGACTTAACCTGACACCTCACGGCACGAGCTGACGACAACCATGCAGCACCTTGTAATGAGTCCGAAGAAGGGTCTATCTCTAGACCTGTCCCACTACATTTAAGCCCTGGTAAGGTTCCTCGCGTATCATCGAATTAAACCACATGCTCCACCGCTTGTGCGGGCCCCCGTCAATTCCTTTGAGTTTCAGTCTTGCGACCGTACTCCCCAGGTGGGATACTTATCACTTTCGCTTAGCCACTCATCTAACCAATGTTAGACGAACAGCTAGTATCCATCGTTTACGGCGTGGACTACCAGGGTATCTAATCCTGTTCGCTCCCCACGCTTTCGTCCATGAGCGTCAGTATATTATTAGTGATCTGCCTTCGCAATCGGTATTCTGTGTGATATCTATGCATTTCACCGCTACACCACACATTCTAACCACTTCATAATAACTCAAGTTTTTCAGTATCAAAGGCCGTTCTACAGTTGAGCTGTAGGCTTTCACCTCTGACTTAAAAAACCGCCTGCGGACCCTTTAAACCCAATGATTCCGGATAACGCTCGGACCCTCCGTATTACCGCGGCTGCTGGCACGGAGTTAGCCGGTCCTTATTCTTACAGTACCGTCAAGCTCGTACACGTACGAGTGTTTCTTCCTGTATAAAAGCAGTTTACAACCCATAGGGCTTTCATCCTGCACGCGGCATGGCTGGATCAGACTTTCGTCCATTGTCCAATATTCCTTACTGCTGCCTCCCGTAGGAGTCTGGTCCGTGTCTCAGTACCAGTGTGGGGGATCCCCCTCTCAGGGCCCCTACCTATCGTAGCCTAGGTGAGCCGTTACCTCACCTACAAACTAATAGGACGCATGCTCATCTTTTACCGTTAAAACTTTAATCTAAAAGTCATGAAACTTAAAGATATTATAGAGGATTAATCCAAATTTCTCTGGGCTATACTCTAGTAAAAGGTAGATTGCATACGCGTTACGCACCCGTGCGCCACTCGTCATCTGGTGCAAGCACCAATGTTACCGTTCGACTTGCATGTATTAGGCCTGCCGCTAGCGTTCATCCTGAGCCAGGATCAAACTCTTCATTGTAAAACTTTAAATAATTTTAACAACTTGAATTCGAAATGGAATTGTACTCAAAATGGGTCTTACTTAATTCTAAATTATGTAAACATAATTTTACGCTGTCTATCTCAATATTTTCAATGAACTTAAGCGATACTTCTTTTGTAACGCGGTTGCAAATATACACTGCTTTTTGAATCCCACAAACTTTAATTATAAAAAAATAGAATATTTATTAAAAACATTGATTTTCCTCATATAACTATTCGAAAAAAAGTTCATTTAATCATTTTTTAAAGAGAGTTTAATCGACTTATCTGCATAAGCTCTTTTAAGAACGTCTTCAATAATTGCGTCTTCTTCAATATTAACAGGGTTGTATTCTTTTTTTAATGAAATATCAAAAAGTTTAGCTAAAGAACTATAAGAGAAGGCTCTAAATCCATTTCTTAGTTTTTTTATCTGATTATATACTGTTTCACCTGTTTCTCTATACACTAACTTAATTAATATTTGTCCTTCTGTTGTGGTAAGTTTTTTTAATTCAGCTGAAAACTCTTTCTCAATATATCTTTCAACGATTTTAGTGTATTTTTTTTTCTTTGCTCTTGACTTAATTAAAGGAAGTCTTTTGTTTAACTCCGTTAATCTTTGTGACGCCAAAACAGCATAAGGGTAAACTTTTAAGGTCTTTCTTCTAATAGTATAATACCTTAGCTTGTCTTTGTTATTTTTAAAATCAAGTGAGGGATAAACAGTTACTTCTTTTAAATCGATTGATTTAGAAGCTATAGAATCACCTTTAATCAAAATATGTACATCTAATTCTTTATATGTGTTTTCTTGTGAGTATGAAAACAAACACCAAATCATAGAGATTAAAAGAAACTTATGTCGCATTTTTCAAAATTACAGCAATATATTTAAGTATTTATGTATTTTTGAAATCAAATTATTTCCAATGGCAACAAAAAAAATACTTAACAAGAAATCAATAGACTTTTTAGAAAAATACCTAAACAATCCATCACCAACTGGTTATGAATGGGAAGGTCAAAAAATATGGATGGATTACCTAAATCCATATGTTGACGAATTTATAACTGACACTTATGGAACAGCAGTTGGGGTAATCAATCCAGATGCCAAGTTTAAGGTTGTAATTGAAGGTCATTCGGACGAAATATCATGGTACGTTAATTACATTACTGACAATGGCTTAATTTATGTAATTAGAAATGGTGGAAGTGACCATCAGATAGCTCCGTCAAAATGGGTTAACATACACATTAAAGATGGTGGTATTGTTAAAGGTGTTTTTGGTTGGCCAGCTATTCATACTAGAAAGCCAGGAAAAGAAGAACAACCAAGTATGGATACGATTTTTATTGATATTGGTGCAAAAAACAAAAAAGAAGTTCTTGAAATGGGCGTTCATGTTGGATGTGTTATTACATATCCTGACAAATTCCATGTATTAAATAAAGATAAATTTGTTTGTAGAGCAATCGACAACAGAGCTGGTGGATTTATGATTGCAGAAGTAGCAAGATTATTACATGAAAACAAGAAAAAACTTCCTTTTGGCTTATATGTAACTAATTCCGTTCAAGAAGAAATTGGATTAAGAGGAGCTGAAATGATTTCGCAAAGAATTAAACCTGATTTGGCTATTGTTACTGATGTTTGTCACGATACGTCCACTCCAATGATAAATAAAAAATCTCAAGGAGACAACACAATGGGTTCAGGGCCAGTAATCTCGTATGCACCTGCAATTCAAAACAAGTTTAGGGAAAGAATAATAGAAACTGCTGAAATCAATAAAATTCCATTTCAAAGACACGCTTCTTCTAGAAGCACAGGAACTGATACTGATGCGTTTGCTTACAGTAATGGAGGAGTTGCCTCTGCCTTGATTTCTTTACCGCTTAGATATATGCACACAACTGTTGAGATGGTTCAAAGAAATGACGTAGAAAACGTGATCAAATTGATTTACGAAACTCTACTTACAATTGAGCCTGGTGAAGATTTTAATTACTTTGACTAAAGTTCTTTTGAACCTATAATAATTTGATCAACTACTTCTGGGTTAAGTAAAGTAGAAACATCTCCTATATTATCGATATCATTTGAAGCTATTTTCCTTAGGATTCTTCTCATAATTTTTCCACTTCTAGTTTTTGGTAGGCCTGGAACAATTTGAATAATATCAGGCTTAGCTATAGGTCCTATTGTTTTTGAAACTAAGTTTTTAATTTCGTCTACAAGCTGATCATCTTGCTTATTAGTGTTGATTATAACAAAAGCCCTTAAAGCATTACCTTTTATTTCATGGGGGTAACCAATGACCGCACTTTCAGCTACTATTGGATGTGAATTAATTGCATCCTCTATTGGAGCGGTTCCTAAATTATGTCCAGAAACTATTACTACATCATCAACTCTACCAGTAATTCTAAAATTTCCCTCGCTATCAATTAAAGCACCATCTCCGGGAAAGTAATAACCAGGATAAGCAGAGAAATATACCTTTTTATAGCGATCATGATCTCCATAAATTGTTCTTGCAATTGAAGGCCATGGAAACTTTATAGCTAGTATACCTTCTTTATTAAATCCGGTTATCTCATTTCCTTTTACATCCAATAAAACAGGTTGAACCCCTATCATAGGTTTAGTGGCATAAGTTGGCTTCTGCTTTGTCACTCCAGCTAAAGAAGATAACATTATACCACCAGTTTCAGTTTGCCACCAAGTGTCAACTATAGGACATTTACTATTTCCAATATTTTTATTATACCAGTTCCAAGCCTCTTCATTAATTGGTTCTCCAACAGATCCTAAAACTTTCAAGGATGATAAGTCAGAGTTATTAACGAATGAAATAGAATGTTTTGCCAATGCTCTTATGGCTGTTGGAGCTGTATAAAAATGTGTTATTTTATGTTTTTCACATATTTTCCAAAACCTATCAAATTCAGGATAAGATGGAACTCCTTCAAACATTAATGAAGTAGCTCCTGAAAGCAAAGGACCATAAACTATATAGCTATGACCTGTAATCCACCCAATGTCAGCTGTACACCAATATATATCTCCTGGATTATATTGAAATACATTTAAAAAAGTATAAGCAGAATAAACCATATACCCTCCGCAAGAGTGAACCATTCCTTTAGGCTTTCCTGTTGAACCCGAAGTATATAGAATGAACAAAATGTCTTCTGAATCCATTGTAGTTACTTCGCAATAACTATCAACTTTAAGAATCTCATTATGCCACCACTTTTCATTACTGTTCATTAAAATCTCTTGTCCTGTTCTTTTTAATACAATTGTAGTCTCTATATTCTTACAGCTTTTTAAGGCTTCATCAGCAATTTCTTTTAAGGCAATTGTTTTATTTCCTCGGAAACTTCCATCAGCAGTTAACAACATTTTACACTCAGAGTCATTTATTCTAGCGGCTAAAGCAGTAGCTGAGAATCCAGCAAAAACAACAGAATGAACTGCTCCAATTCTAGCGCACGCTAAAACAGCAATTGTCAGTTCAGGAACCATTGGCATATAAATGCAAACTCTATCTCCTTTTTTAATATTATTATTTTTTAAAACATTAGAAAACCTACATACTCTTTGGTGTAACTCTCTATATGAAATTTTCTGTGTAGATTCATTGGGGTCATTAGGCTCAAATAGAATAGCCGTTTTATCTGGCTTATCTATTAAATGACGGTCAAGACAGTTTTCAGTAATATTAAGTTTGCCATTAACAAACCATTTGAATTCCGGTTTATTAAAATCAAAGTCTAAAACTTTATCCCATTTACTTTTCCATTTAAAAGTGGACGCAATTTTACCCCAAAAAGATTCAGGATCTGAAACACTTTGATTATAAAAATTATTATAATCTTCTAATGATCTAGCTATAAGTTTACTAATATTTTCCAAGCTTTAAATTTTAAAGCTAAATATAAAGAAAATCAACTATTGATTCAATCTATAATTAAGTATTGACTTATTTATTTGCTTAACTAGTCTTGGCCCACTATAGACAAAGCCAGTATATAGTTGAATTAAGCTGGCACCTGCTTTTATTTTATCTAATGCATCTTCAGGACTCATTATACCACCTACTCCAATAATTGGAATAGTTCCATTACTTTTTTCATGTAAAAACTTAATAACTTGAGTTGATTTTTCTCTAACCGGCGCTCCACTTAAGCCTCCTTTTTGAGTTGTCAAATCAATTGAAGATTTTAAATTCTTTCTTGATAAGGTGGTGTTTGTAGCTATAATGCCATCTATTAAAGTTAATTTAACAACATCTATAACATCTAACAATTGATCATTTGATAAATCCGGAGCTATCTTTAAAAGAATAGGTTTTGGTTTTAAATAAGTATTGTTTTTTTCTTGAATTGATCTTAATAATAATTGTAAATTATCCTTATGCTGAAGATCTCTTAAGTTTTCCGTGTTTGGAGAGCTAACGTTTATTGCAAAATAGTCTACATAGGGAAAGAGCTTTTTAAAACAAATAAGATAATCTGAAGCCGCGTCTTTATTATCAGTTAATTTGTTTTTACCAATATTCCCTCCAATTATAACATTTTTGTTCTCCTTTAATCTTTTTAAAACTCTATCTACTCCGACATTATTAAACCCCATTCTGTTAATGATCCCTTCATCATTAACCAATCTAAATAATCTTTTTTTAGAATTACCTTCTTGAGCCAGCGGAGTTACTGTTCCTATTTCAACAAAACCAAAACCAAATGATGAAAATTGATTAATATATTTCGCATTCTTATCTAATCCAGCAGCTAACCCAACAGGATTAGGAAATTTAATACCAAATAAGTTAGTTTCTAACTTTGGATGATTTACTTTGAAAAAAGTATTAATTAAAGGAAATAAAAAAGGAATTTTGTCAAGTAATTTTAAAATAAAAAAAGTAAAATCATGAATTTTTTCTGGATCAAAAAAAAAGAATATAGGCCTTAACAGTTTTTTATACATCTATAAATTTAACATGATTTTATAATTATTTCTTTTTATTTAATTTTAAACTCATTTCGTGAGAAATAGCTGAAATTTCATATCTAATTTTACCTGCCATAGTCTCTAAAATACAAGTGTCACTACCTTCAATTATTTCAACTATTTTACCATGAAGACCACTTTTAGTAATAACTCTTTCACCCTTTTTTAATTGAGTTAAAAATTTTTTTTCTTTTTTCTGCTTTCTCATTGGTCCCAAAATCATAAGAAAAAAAATGGCACCTGTAAATAACAACAAAGGAATTACGTCCATATTAGTTTGTTTTAGGAGTTACTATAGCTTTAATATTTAATAATTGCTTTCCTGCAGAAGTGTTTGTAACTAAAGTTACAGCTTTTCTCTGTAAACCAGGCTTATTCGAAGAGTCAAATTTTACTTTTATAACGCCAGATTCACCAGGTTTTATAGGTTGATCTTTTGGATATTCAGGAACAGTACAACCACAACTTCCTGACGCATTAGAAATTATTAAGTCTGACGAACCAACATTGGTAAACGAAAATGATGTTTCAACTATATCTCCGTCAGAAATCTCACCAAAATCATGACTAGATTTATTAAACTCTATTTCAGCAAGGTTTCCACTATTATTGATTCTTTCTGTGGTTGATTTAATGTTTTCAGCTTTTATCTTTTTTGACGGATCAGAGTTACATGACGTTAAAAAAAAGGCAATTGCAAAAGCTACTAAAAAAGAAGTAACTGATGCTCTAATGTTGTTTTTTGTTATTTTCATAATTTAAATTTTATATCGTTAAAAATAGTAAATAATTGTAAACCTCTTTTGTTTTTATTTATTCTTCCTTCATTTTCAAATTGTTTTGAAAGAGAATCCATAATTCCATTTATAAAAATATTGCTTTTATCACTAGAATACTCTTTAGCTATCTCTAAATATTCGTTAATTGAAACTTTCAACGGAATAGATTTGAAAAATAAAAATTCAGATAAGCACATTTGAAGAAGAATTAAGTCAATTTGAGCAATTCTTTCGTTATCCCAGTTAGGAGTGACTTTAGATATCTCATCTTGAAGCATTTCTTTATTTTCAATAACATATTTAATTAATTCAATTCCAAATTCTGCATCTTCATCGTTTTTGTAAAGTTTTAATGATATTAAAGAAGCTCTTGATCTTTGCTTTATTTTTTTTAAAGAATTTAAAACTAAGGTGTTTATTAAAGGGTAATCATTAACCCAAGATATTTCTGTGTCCTCATAAAATTCAAATAATTTGGGATTTGGAGCAATTATCTTTTTAAACAAGTTTACTAAAAAAATTTTATCTTCTTCAAAAGTATTTTTGGAATCATTAGAGTATTTAATCATCAGGTCACTTTCTTTAATTGATTTCCAAACAGAATTCATTTGTTCGGGGTAATCAACCCAGTAATTGATTTTTAATTTTTTTATCTGATCTAATAAAGTTTGATCGGAAGAAATCTTTTTTAAAATATAATTATTTGAAATCTTCTCTAATGAGATTTCTGAATTATTTTTTAAAAATTTTTTTTTATTCTTAAGATGAAGTCCTGACGCAAATAAATATATTTGATTAAATAATGCAAAAGACGAAATGTATAGCTTATAAAAATTTTTATTTGAGATTAAAAAATAATTTAATTGATGATTAATATCTTTATCTATAGATTTATCAAAAGCATATATAACTTCCATTGCTTTGATTCTTAATTGTCGACGGTTTAACATTTAAAAGAACTGTAAATTATTTAACACAAAAATAAATCTATTTTTTTAATAAAAGACAATAATTTAATAAAGAATTAAATCATCAATAATGTATCTTTGAATCAACACAAATTGATGTTAGAATTAAGACACTTAAATAAATACCTTTTAAAATATAAAACCAAAATTATTATTGGTATTTTGATAACTATTATAGCAAGAATATTTGCTTTAATTGCTCCAAATCTTATAGGAGATTCCATAACTGTTATTGAAAAGTATATTTCATCAGAGTCTTCTGACATTGAATTAATTAAGAGTAAATTATTAAGAAATATTTTATTTATAGTTGGCTCGGCAATAATAGCAGGAATTTTCACTTTCATTATGAGACAAATGCTAATAAATGTCTCTAGGTTTATTGAGTTTGATTTGAAAAATGAAATTTATCAAAAATACCAATCTCTAAATTTTGACTTTTACAAAAACAATAGAACTGGTGATTTAATGAATAGAATTAGTGAAGACGTAAGTAAGGTTAGAATGTATATTGGTCCAGCCATCATGTACACTATTACTACACTATCTTTGTTTATAATAGTAATAACCTACATGGTTAGTGTTGCTCCAAAACTTACTATGTACACTTTAACTCCTCTACCTATACTTTCTTTTATAATTTATAAAATTAGTAAGGTAATTAATCAAAAAAGCAAGACAGTTCAGGAGTATCTTTCAAAACTAACTTCATTCACTCAAGAATCCTTTAGTGGAGTGAAAATAATCAAAACCTACACAATTGGAAAATACATTAATAAAGAATTAAGTGATTTGGCAGCGGCTAGTAAAGAAAAAAACATGTCTTTAGTGAAAATACAAGCATGGTTTTTTCCATTGATGATTTTATTAATTGGGATAAGTAATATAATCGTAGTTTACATTGGAGGGATTCAATATATGAATGGAGAAATAGAGTTAGGTGTATTAGCTGAATTCATTATTTACATTAACATGCTAACCTGGCCTGTTGCAACAGTGGGTTGGGTTACCTCAATTGTTCAACAAGCAGAAGCTTCACAAAAAAGAATAAACGAATTTCTTAATACAAAACCCTCCATTATTAATGTTTCTAATAATAAATTAAATATTGATGGGGAAATTCATTTCAAAGAAATATCTCTAACTTTCAAAGAAACTGAAATCAAAGCTTTAAACAACATTTCCTTTAAAGTGAAAAGAGGAGAATCTATCGCTCTAATGGGTGATGTTGGTTCTGGAAAATCAACATTGTTAGAATTATTATGTAGAGTGTACGATCCTAATGAAGGAGAAATCTTAATAGATCAAAATAATATTAAAAATATTAACATAAATGAACTGAGAAATTGTATAGGATATGTTCCTCAGTCTACTTTTTTATTTTCTGACACCATAGAAAATAACATAAAATTTGGAAAATCGAACGCAAGTAATTATGAAATAGTTAAATCCGCTGAAATAGCTTGTTTGTCAAAAGATATTGATTCATTTAAAAATAAATATGAAACAATTTTGGGTGAAAGAGGAGTTAACCTTTCCGGAGGACAGAAACAAAGACTAGCTATTGCTAGAGCTATAATAAAAAAACCCAAAATTTTAATTTTAGATGATAGCTTGTCTGCTGTAGATACTGAAACAGAAGAAAAAATCTTATCAAGCTTAAAAGATGTAACCAAAAATATGACAGTAATTATTGCTACACATAGAGTTTCATCAGCAAAAACCTGCGATAAAATATTAGTATTAAGAAATGGATCTATTTTAGAATTCGGATCACACGAAGACTTAATTAAAAAAAATGGATATTACTCTACTTCTTATAGAAAACAATCATCAGAAAAAGAAATTATTTAATATTTGGTGAGTTTGTTTTTTTTATTCACTTTTGAAATATAAAACAATTTATTATGGAAGACAGAAAATACAACGATGCTGAGGATATTTTTTCAAAAATACTTAGAGCTGGTAGAAGAACTTATTTTTTTGACGTTAGATCTACAAAGGCGGGGGATTATTATTTAACAATTTCTGAAAGCAAAAAGTTTACAAATGAAGATGGAACTTTTTATTTTAAAAAACATAAAATTTATTTATACAAAGAAGACTTTGAAGGTTTTTCAGATTTACTTGAAGAAATGACAAAATATATAGTTAACGAAAAAGGTACAGAAGTAATAAGCGAAATTCATCAAAAAGACTTTAAAAGAGAAATTCCGAATGACGAAAACTCTAGTCAGAATGAAGTGAAAACTGAAGATCCAAAAACTGAAGATTCAAAAGAAAATTTTACTGACGTAGATTTTGACGATATTTAATATAAAATTTTAATTCACATATTATGAGATATTTAGTCCTTTTAATTAGTTTAATATCTTATTCTCAAAATCAAGTCAATTTATCTTACTATCTAGAAAATTTAGAGTCTTACGACAACAATATTCCGAAGCCTAATGGTTTTTTATTAAACAACAATGAAGTTGGAAATTCTCATGTAAGTCATGATAGACTAGTACAATATATGTATGCTTTAGCTGAGTCTTCTGACAGGATAATCATAGAGAATAGAGGTCAAACATATGAAGGAAGACCTATTCTAATCCTTACTATTTCATCGAAAACAAATCTAGAAAACATAGAAAAAATACGACAAGATCATATTAGTTTAAATTCTGAAGTTGGTTTAGTAAAAGATTTAAGTAATATGCCTGTGGTTATTTACCAAGGTTACTCAATTCATGGTAATGAACCAAGTGGAAGCAACGCTTCGATGATTTACGCATATCATTTAGCTGCATCCAAAAGTCCTAAAACTATTGATGCATTAAACAATGCCGTCATACTATTAGACCCGTCATTTAATCCTGATGGATTACAAAGATTCGCTCATTGGGCTAATACAAACAAAAGCATGCATTTAAATCCTGATAGTTCAGATAGGGAGTTTGATGAAAATTGGCCGGGTGGTAGAACAAATCATTACTGGTTTGATATGAATAGGGATTGGCTACCTGTTCAACTTCCAGAATCTAAAGCAAGAATTAAAACATTTCATAAATGGTCTCCGAATATCTTAACAGATCATCATGAAATGGGAACAAATTCTACTTTTTTTTATCAGCCAGGAATTCCATCTAGAGTCAATCCTCTAACCCCAAAAAAGAATCAGACTATCACATCAGAAATTGGTAAATTCCATGAAAAGAGACTTAGCGAAATCGGTTCTCTATTTTATAGTGAAGAAGATTATGATGACTTTTATTATGGAAAAGGGTCTACTTTTCCAGACATTAACGGAAGTATTGGTATATTATTTGAACAAGCTAGTTCCAGAGGACATCTTCAAAATAGTGTAAATGGTAAAATTTCTTTTCCATTTACTATAAAAAATCAATTAACGACTTCACTTTCTTCATTAGAAGCTGCAATTAATTTAAGGTTAAAGCTATTAAATTATCAAAAGAATTTTTTCAAAAATTCAAGAATAGAAACATCAAAAAACAAAAACGAGTACTACTTAGTTGGTGACAATACAGATAAATCAAAATTATTTCACTTTTATGAATTATTAAAAACTCATGAAATAAAAATAAAAACTCTTGATAAAAATATAACTATTAATAATGTAGAGTTTAAAAAAGAATCCGCATTGTTAATTCCAAAAAATCAAAATAAAAGCAGGCTAGTAAAGGCTATGTTCGAGGAAAGAACCGAATTTAAAGACAGCTTATTTTATGATATATCGGCCTGGTCCTTTTTACACTCTTTCAACTTAAATTTCACTGATTATTCAACTAAAATTAAAACACAAGATTTAAAATTAGAAAAGCCTAAAGGACAGATTATTAATAAAAGTGATTATGCATACCTATTTTCTTGGGATGATTACTACACTCCAAAAGCACTATATAGATTTTTAGATAAGGGGGTAAGAGTTAAAGTAGCTACAAATAACTTTAAAATTGGATCAAAGAATTTTGATTATGGAACGATTCTTATTACTATGCAAAATCAGGATTTAAACACTAATCAAATTCATAATATTATACAATCCTTAACAAGTGAAACTGGAATAACATTTCATGGCTACGGATCAAGTCATACGTCTGGAATTGATCTAGGGAGTAATGATTTTATTAACATTTCTAAGCCTAATATTGCATTAATAGTAGGAGAAGGAGTTACTAGTTATGATGCTGGTGAAATTTGGCATTTACTCGATACTAGATATCAAATTCCAATAACAAAAATAAAAAAATCAAATTTATTTTCTCAAGACTTATCAAAATATAATACTCTAATATTAGCTAATGGCAATTACAACCTTAGTGATGAAGTAATTGAAAAAATTAAAAATTGGGTTGAAGACGGTGGAAATATTATTGGCTTTCGAAACACTATTAATTGGTTAAATAAAAAGGAGTTTATTTCTGTTAAACTTAATAGCAATAAACCATCTTTAGAGAATATTAAATTCAAAGATAAAAGTAATTTCTACGGATCTCAGCTGACTAGTGGAGCTATCTTTAATACTATTTTAGACAGATCTCATCCAATCAATTACGGTTATAACAAAAACAATTTATCTGTATTTAGAAATACTAATATATATTTGAAAAATGATTCCATTAATTATAACAATCCTATTACTTATTCTAAAAATCCACTAATAAGCGGGTATATTTCTAAAGAAAATTTAGAATCTTTGAAAAATGCAAGACCGTTTGCGGTATTTAATTACAAGAAAGGTAAGGTAGCTGTGTTTAGCGATAATACAAATTTCAGAGCGTTCTGGTATGGTACAAATAAATTAATGATGAATGCTATTTTCTTTGCTAAATTAATGTAATCTATTTATTAACGTGAGATTTAGATTTTTCAAAAGGTCTGTAAAGTAAATTTTTGATACTTTCATTTTCTATTTTATCAAAAAAAGTATCTACACCATAAATTATTTTAGAAGGATCTAATTTTTTAAAAGTACCTAATAAATGGTCCCAGAATGAAAAAATATTACCATAATTAGAATCTGTATATGGCATCTTAAAATGATGATGAACTTTATGCATGTTGGGAGTAACAATTATATAACTTAAAAATTTATCAATTTTAGGGTTTATATTAATATTTGCATGAGTGAATTGAGTAGAAATTACTGAAAGAGATTGATATAAAAACACAAGCCACATATTAACTCCTAAAATTGCAACTCCAATAAGTGTAAAAACAAATCTGACTACACTTTCAAAAGGATGATGTCTATTTCCAGTAGTAGTATCAACATTATGGTCAGAATGGTGAACTAAATGAATTTTCCAAAGAAATTTAACCTTATGCTGAATATAATGAGGTAAGTAAGCTCCTATTAAGTCCAGTAAAAAAACTCCCAAAATTGTATTTATAATAAGAGAAAATTCAAAAAAATTTAAAATACCAAAATTATTAGCGGTAACCCAATCAGCCGAGTTTAGTAGCAAAAAAGCGAGAGAGAAATTTATAAGAATTGTTGTGAAAGTAAAAAATAAATTAGTGGAAGCGTGCTTAATTTTCTTATAATTAAAGTTAAATAATGGAATTATAGATTCAATAGACCAAAAAAAAGTAATCCCTACAACAAGAATAACAGCTCTCTGTAAAGAGGTTATATTTTCAAAAAAAGTAATAAAATCAATCATAATTAATTAATTATTGGCAATTTATAAAAAATTCAATTTAAATTTGAAAAAAATATTATAAAATGGCTAGAACTCCTTCAAATATGGTTCCAATTGGATTTAGTGCTCCTTCTTTCGAACTTTATGATACTAAATCTAAAAAAATATTAAAATCAGATAATCTTTTTGGTGAAAAATGTACTCTTATAATGTTCATATGTAATCATTGTCCATTTGTAGTTCACGTTAATAAAGAAATTGTAAAAATGGCAAATGAATTTCAAGAAAAAGGGATTTCGTTTATTGCCATCTCTAGTAATGATATAAAAAATTATCCTGCAGACAATCCTAAAAAAATGAGTGATACGGTAATTAACGAAAAATATACTTTTCCCTATTTATATGATGAAACGCAACAAGTTGCTAAAAATTATGACGCAGCATGCACACCAGACTTTTATATTTTTGATTCAAACAAAAAGTTAATTTATAGAGGGCAACTAGATGATTCAAGACCAGGTAACAACATACCATTATCAGGCTCTGACATTAGAACGGTTTTCAATTGTGTTTTGGAATCTAAAGAAATTACACTTAATCAGAAACCTAGTATAGGATGTAATATCAAGTGGATTGATTAAAGCAACTCTACTTCAAAAATAAGAGTAGCGTTTGGAGGAATTACCCCTCCTGCTCCACTTTCGCCATATGCTAATTGTGAAGGGATAACAAACCTTGCCTTATCACCTTTATTTAAAAGCAGAATACCTTCATCCCAACCTGGAATAACTTGGCCTATACCAACTTTGAATTCTATTGGTTCGTTTCTTTTGTATGATGAGTCAAAAACAGTTTTATCAAGCAGTTGACCTTTATAATGAACTTTCACCATATCCCCTTTGTTTGGTGAGACTCCATCTCCTTTAGACAAAATAGTATATCTTAAACCTGAATCAGTTTCTAAGTATCCTTTAGATATTTCTTGAATAATTTGTTTGTTTTTTTGAATTAAGTCAGCAAGATCATTCTCTTTTTTTGATTTAAATTCCGTGAAATTAAATGAAGCATCCCAAGAACCTGCTTCTTCACCTATTCTGATTATTTCAATTGAACTAATTATATCATCCTCTTTAATGTCATTAACTACGTTTTGACCTTCTATAACTTCTCCAAATACAGTATGTTTATTATCTAGCCATTCTGTTGGGATATGAGTTATAAAAAACTGACTTCCATTTGTAGCTTTTCCAGAATTCGCCATAGAAAGAATACCTGGCTTGTCATGTTTTAGATCAGGATGAAATTCATCATCAAACTTATAGCCAGGATCACCTGTTCCTGTTCCTTGTGGACAACCTGTTTGAATCATAAATTCGGGGATCACTCTATGAAACTTAATTCCATCATAAAATGGTTCGTTTTTTGATTTAAAAGAATTATCAATTTTCCCTTCAGACAATCCAACAAAATTTGCAACAGTACCTGGTGTTTTTTTGTAGTGAAGTGTTAATAAAATGTCACCTTGATTGGTTTTTATTTTTGCGTAAATACCTTCTTTCATTTAGCTGTAATTAATTTCAAGGCCGCAAGTTAAACTAAAGCTAGGAGATTAAAAAAATAAATTTATAAGTTTTAAATATTAGTTAGACACCTCATTTATGAATTTTATTCTATATAATTTCAAATCTAATTCTTCATAATCTCCGTCAAACTCATCAATTGCTAAATTGATATCATCAGATTCGGAATCAATAAAATAATCATATAATTCTTCTTGTTGATCTTCATCAAAAATCTCATCAATCATATAAGCAATATTCAACTTAGTACCTGAAAATACTATAGTCTCAAGTTCTTTAATTAATTCTGACAATTTAATTCCTTTAGAATCAGCAATATCAATGGGTTGAATTTTTCTATCTATACTTTGAATTATAAATAGCTTCAAAGCAGAATTAGATCCTGTTGTTTTAATTATTAAATCTTCTGGTCTTGTAATGTCATTTTCTTTAACATAATCATTAATTAAAATAACGAAAGACTGACCAAATTTAGAAGCTTTTCCTTCACCTACTCCGTTAATATTTTTTAATTCATCTATAGAAATTGGATATTTAAAAGCCATTTCTTCGATGGATGATTCTTGAAAAATAGCATAAGGGGGGATACCTTTAGATTTAGCTATTTCTTTTCTCTCAGAAATTAAAATCGAAAACAAAACCTTATCAAAAACATTTTTTTGAATCATTTGCTTTTGGTTATTCAACCTTTCTTCTTCTAAATATTTATGATTTTCTGTAATATAGAAATCAAAAGGTTTTGATAAATAATTTCTTGAACTTTTATTTGTTTTAATAACTCCATAAGACTCAACTAATTTTTCAATTAGCCTTTCCACTAGCATATGCCTTATCAATGAATGCCAAAAAACTTTATCGAATTGTTTTCCAGAGCCAAAAAAATCATTTTTATTAACGTTATGAGATCTTAATAAATTTGTTTCTTCTCCGACAAGATAACCGACTAATTCTTTAATTCTATATTGCTGCTTTGTTTTTTCAATCAAGTCTAAAACTATTTTCACTTGTTGATTGACTTTGATTTTAGGTTTAGGATTTTTCATATTATCATCCATCAAAGCTCCTTCTCCATTAATTTCATCAAAATCTTCCCCAAAATAGTTTAAAATAAATTTTCTTCTAGACATTGAAGTTTCCGCATAAGCTGCTATTTCATCTAATAAAGAATAACTCTGCTCTTGCTCGGCTAGAGCTTTTCCTGACATGAATTTTTCTAACTTCTCAATGTCTTTAAACGAATAAAAAGCCAAGCAATGACCTTCTCCACCATCTCTTCCTGCTCTACCAGTTTCTTGATAATAACTTTCTAAACTTTTTGGAATATCATGATGAATTACAAATCTCACATCGGGCTTATCAATCCCCATTCCAAATGCAATTGTGGCTACAATCACATCACATTCTTCCATTAAAAACATATCTTGATTTTTAACTCTAGTTTTAGATTCAAGACCTGCGTGATAAGGAAGAGCATTTATTCCATTAACCTGTAATGTTTGGGAAAGTTCATTTACGTTTTTTCTTGATAAACAATAGACAATTCCTGATTTACCATCTCTATTTTTAATAAATGATATAATATCCTTATTTATGTTAGAAGTTTTATTTCTGATTTCATAAAAAAGATTAGGTCTATTAAAAGAAGATTTGAAGAGCTCAGCGCCATTGATGCTCAGGTTTTTTATTATATCTTCTTGGACTTTAGGGGTTGCTGTTGCTGTTAGGGCTATTATAGGGATATTGCTCTTTATTTTATTTAAAATTGAATTTAAGTTTCTGTATTCTGGTCTAAAATCGTGTCCCCATTCAGAAATACAATGAGCTTCGTCAACGGCTAAAAAAGAAATGTCTGACTCACTTAGAAAATCAATATATTCTTGTTTAGCTAATGATTCTGGAGCGACATATAAAAGTTTTGTAATTCCATTTGAAATATCCGTTTTTACATTTTGAATTTCCGTATTATTTAGTGAAGAATTTAAAACATGTGCAATACCATCATTTGAAGAAATTCCTCTAATAACATCAACTTGATTTTTCATTAAAGCAATTAATGGAGAAACCACCAATGCTGTACCTTTAGATAATAACGCAGGCAATTGAAAACATAATGATTTTCCAGCTCCAGTTGGCATTATTACCATGACACTCTTTTTCTGTAAAACTGAATTTATTATTTGCTCCTGTTCTCCTTTAAAGCTTGAAAAACCAAATAAAGTTTTTAATTCTTTTTTTAAATTCAATTCTAAAGTCATGTTTTGCTTATCAAGGTATTTTGTACATTTGTTACATACAAGATAACACTAAAACATTATTTAAAAAACTATTTTGAATTCAAATTTCAACATATTAAAAACTGCTCAAGAAAGCATCAAAAATCAGGGTGAAGCAATTTTAAACTTATCAAATTTTATTGACTCTGATTTTGAAAATTCAGTTAAAGCTATTCACGCTATAAATGGTAGAGTTATTGTCACAGGCGTTGGAAAAAGTGCACTTATTGGTAAAAAAATTGTTGCAACATTTAATTCTACTGGAACTCCAGCAATTTTCATGCATGCTGCTGAAGCTGTACATGGAGATTTAGGAATTGTACAAGATAATGACATTGTGATTTTAATTTCTAAAAGCGGAAATACTTCTGAAATTAAAACACTAGTGCCATTTTTAAAAAAAATTAAAGTTATATTGATAGCCATTTCATCAGACAAAAGTTCTTTTTTAGGATCGAATTCTGATTTCTTTTTAAAAAGTTTTATTAAAAAAGAGGCTTGTCCAAATAATTTAGCTCCGACTACAAGTACTACTGCCCAATTGGTTATTGGAGATGCTTTAGCAATATGTTTGTCAGAATTAAATGGGTTCAAAAAAAATGACTTTGCTAGATATCACCCTGGTGGATCCTTGGGAAAGGAACTACATTTAAAAGTCAAAGAAATTATTTTAAAAAACAAAAAACCAAGTGTAAAGGAAAAGGACAACCTTACTACTATCATCAATGAAATATCAAACAAAATGCTTGGTGCAACCGCGATTACCAACAACAATAAAGCTGTAGGGATAATTACTGATGGAGATTTGAGACGTTTTTTATCTTCAGGCAAAGAAATGAATACAGTTTCGGCAAAATATTTTATGTCAAAAATTCCTAAAACTATTAATTCCGAAACACTAGCATCCGAAGCATTATTAATAATGAATAAGAATAAAATAACTCAATTAATTGTTCAGGACAACGATAATTACATTGGAATTATTCACTTACATAATATACTTAATGAAGGACTATCTTAATGGAAAAAACTAAAGTAGATGAAATGTCATTTCTTGATCATCTTGAGGACCTAAGATGGCACTTAATAAGATCTGTTTTAGCAATTCTTATTGCTGGATCTATAGCATTCTTAGCTAAAGACTTTATTTTTGACAAAATTCTATTTGGACCAAAAAACATCGACTTCTTCACATATGACATGCTATGTGCCCTCTCCAATAAACTTGGGCTGGATGATAGTTTTTGTATAAACGAAATGCCTTTCAGAATTCAAAGCAGAACAATGTCAGGGCAGTTTTCGGCTCACATATGGATGTCAATAACTGCTGGATTTATAATTTCATTTCCATATGTTATATATCAATTTTGGAGTTTCATAAGTCCTGGTCTACATGATAATGAAAAAAATAATGCAAAAGGTTTTATTTTAGTTTCGTCAATTCTATTTTTTATTGGCGTTCTTTTTGGGTACTATATTGTTACCCCACTTTCAATAAATTTCCTAGGATCATATAGCGTAAGTAGTGAGATTTTTAATGACTTTGATCTAGATAGTTACGTTGGTTTAATAAGAGCCTCTGTCTTAGCTTCTGGACTTATTTTTGAGTTACCTATAATAATTTATTTCTTGACAAAAATAGGGCTAGTAACTCCAGAAATAATGAAAAAATACAGGAAAATTGCTCTTGTTATTGTTTTAGTATTATCGGCTATTATAACCCCTCCTGATATCGCTAGTCAAATTATAGTAGCAATTCCGATTATAATACTATATCAAATAAGTATATATATTTCTAAGTTTGTTTTAAGGAAAGAAAAAAAAAAGGAATAAATAATTAGATTATTACAATGAAACTAAAAGCTAATAAAATATTTAAATCATATAAAGGAAGAAAAGTAGTTAATGAAATAACTATTGAAGTTAATCAAGGTGAAATAGTTGGTCTACTTGGACCTAACGGAGCTGGAAAAACTACTTCCTTTTACATGATCGTTGGATTAATCAAACCTGATGGTGGAGTTATTTCATTAGATAATGAGGACATCTCTGCATTACCCATGTACGCAAGAGCACAAAAAGGAATTGGCTATTTAGCTCAAGAAGCTTCTGTTTTTAGAAAGCTTTCTGTTGAAGACAATATAATGGCTGTTTTAGAACTCACATCGTTATCAAAGCAAGATCGAACGACTAAAATGAATTCTTTAATTGATGAATTTAATTTAGGTAAAATTAGAAAAAATAGAGGGGATTTATTGTCTGGAGGTGAAAGACGTAGAACAGAAATCGCAAGGGCTTTAGCATCTGATCCAAAGTTTGTGCTTTTAGATGAACCTTTTGCAGGGGTTGATCCAATAGCAGTTGAAGATATTCAAAAAATCATCTCACACTTAAAAAGTAAAAATATCGGAATTTTAATCACCGATCATAATGTTCAAGAAACATTAGCTATCACTGACAGAACTTATCTAATGTTTGAAGGTAATATTCTAAAAGATGGTGTGCCTGAAGATTTAGCAAAAGATGAAATGGTAAGAAAATTATACTTAGGTCAAAACTTTGAATTCAGAAAAAAAAATTTAAAATTTAATTCTGAATAAATTAAAAAGTAAATAAAGAATTATTGTTAATGGAAAAGCTGCAACCTTAAAAAAAATAAACAATAATATACTCAAAGAAACAAATATAAAAACCAAACGATTATCATTAAATTTTAAACTTTTCAATTTAAAAGAAAACATTTTCATGTTACAAATTAACAAGTAAGAAGAAACTATTACAATAGAAATTAAAAAATAAGTATTTTCTAAATAGTAAGTTTTATTAAACTGCTCAAATAAAAAAGGAATAAATACTATTAAAATAGCATTTGCCGGAGTTGGCAGCCCAATAAAACTTGATTGATCTAAACTAAGATTAAATTTTGCTAATCTATATGAGGAAGCTATTGTAATTAGAAATGCGAAGTACGGTAAATAGCTAATAAAATTAGATGTGTTGTCTAAAACTAGTTCTGATTTCTGAATCAACAAAAACATTACAACTGAGGACGTCATTCCAAAAGAAACCAAATCAGAAAGCGAATCTAATTGCACACCTAAAGTTGAATTCACTTTTAAAAGTCTAGCAAAAAACCCATCTAAAAAATCACAGACTAGTCCAAGAACTACAAATAACAAAAGATATTCTAGATTGCCAGAAAGCCCTAAAACAACTGCAACACAACCAAAAAAAAGGTTTAATAAAGTAAAAGCATTAGGAATAAAAGAAAATAATTTCATTTTTTAAAATTAGTAATTTAAAAGAACTTAGTTTATTACGGTTTAATAATTACTGATTAATTTTTGAATTTAGTAACTTGCTAATTAAAATATTAATAAATTTTTGAACAAAAAACATCTTTTATACAGCATCATATCTGGCCTTCTTTTAGGGTTTTCTTGGCCTGTTAATGGAATAGTTTTTTTAATTTTTATAGCTTTTGTTCCTCTTTTAATAGTTGAAAATAAATTAAGACACAAATCAATAAAAAAAATATTTACTTATAGTTTTTTATCTTTTTTTATTTGGAATACAATCACCTGTTGGTGGATAATTTATTCCACAGTTTTTGGGATGATATTTGCCATTTTACTTTATTCGTTTTTAATGGCTTTAGTATTCTCTTCTTACAGTTTAATTTCAAAAAAAATTGGAAACAAACTAGGCCTTATTTATTTTATTTCATCGTGGATTGTTTTTGAAAAATTTAATTTAACTTGGGATTTTTCTTGGCCATCATTAGTATTGGGTAATGTTTTTTCAGAATCTCATTATTTAATTCAATGGTTTGAATATACAGGGTCATTTGGGGGTACATTATGGGTACTTATTGTTAATTTGCTTTTTTATAAAGCTTACAGTAATTATATTCTAAAGAAAAATAACTATTTAAAAACATTTTCTATTTCTTTATTAAATGTATCAATTCCTATAATTATTTCGCTTATTATATACAATAACCAAACGATAAGTGAGAATTCAATAAATATATCTATTATTCAACCCAACATAGACCCTTACAATGAAAAGTATGGTAGAACTAATTTTAATATTCTGAAGGAATTTAAACAAATCACTAGCCATAGGGTTTTTAATAATAAAATAATTTTTACTCCGGAAACATACTTTTCAGAAAGTCCAGGTTATTCAATGACTGATTTTTTTGAAACTCCTTTTTATCAAGATTTAAATTCATATTTAAATAGTAAAAATTCACAATTAATAAGTGGAATTCAATTTTATAAAATTTATAATTCAAAACTAACCAAAACCAATAGTTCAAATTACATTAAAGACAGTATCTGGCTTGACATATATAATAGTAGCTTTATAAACTCCAATCAAAAACAAATCTACCATAAATCTAAATTGGTTGTAGGAGTAGAAAACATTCCTTATAAACAAATTCTAGAACCTGTTTTAGGGAATTTACTTTTGGACTTTGGCGGAACAATTATGTCAAGAGCTACTCAAACAAACAGAACCGTTTTTACAACAAATGATAATAATAAGATTGCACCAATAATTTGTTATGAATCAATGTATGGTGAATACATAAATGAATATGTAAGAAATGGAGCTCAATTTCTAGCAATTATTACCAATGATGGCTGGTGGAATAATTCGCCCGGACATAAACAACTCTTAAGTTATTCTAAAATTAGAGCAATCGAATCCAGAAGAGATATAGCTCGAAGTGCAAATACGGGAATATCTGCTGTAATAAATAAAAGAGGAGACGTATTAAAAACTATTGGTTATAATGAAAGTGGAGTGATAAATAGCTATATTAATTTATCTAATCAAATTACATTTTATGTTAAGTATGGAGATTATATTTACAGAATTGCACTTTTTTTCTTTTTAATTATAGTCTTATTTTATTTTACTAAAAAAAAATAACATTAAATTTTTCTTTAAAACATTGCATGAGTCAATTAAAAATTTATTTTTGCAAATATTAAAAATTTAGAATTATGTATTGGACACTAGAATTAGCTTCGTATTTAAGTGATGCACCTTGGCCGGCAAATAAAGATGAATTAATTGATTTTTCTATAAGAACAGGTGCGCCGTTAGAGGTAATAGAGAATTTACAAGAAATTGAAGAAGAAGAAGAAGAGACTTATGAGTCAATTTTAGAAATTTGGCCTGATTATCCAACGGATGAAGATTATCTTTGGAATGAAGATGAATATTAGGTCTTTTAAAAACTTCATTAAAGTCTCTTTTGAGGCTTTTTTTTTGCTTAAATTTGATCTAAATATAATATACTAATGAGCTTAATAAACTCTATACTTAATGTTTTTGTTGGTAATAAATCAAAAAAAGATTTAAAAGAGGTTGAAGGAATAGTAGAAGAAATTTTAAGTTTTGACAATAAAATTTCCTCATTAAACCACGATGAACTTAGAAATAAGACTATTGAGTTCAAGGAAGGGATTCAGTCTGTTAAAGAGTCCTTTAATCAACAAATTTCACTTATAAAAGAAAAAATAGATTCTTCTTCAAGTATTGATGAAAAAGATGAGTTATTTCAGGAAATTGATTTAATTACTGAGCAATCAAATTTGAAGGTAGAAGAAAAGTTAAACGAAATACTTCCTGAAGCTTTTGCAGTTGTAAAAGAAACTGCAAAAAGATTTAAAGAAAATTCTCAAATAAAAGTAATTGCAACAACCTTTGACATGAATCTTTCTTCTGAAAAAACATACGTCACAGTTGAGGGTAGTAATGCGATTTGGCTAAACAAATGGAATGCTGCAGGAAAAGAGGTGACATGGGATATGGTTCACTATGATGTTCAACTCATTGGCGGAATAGCTCTTCATAGAGGGAAGATCGCAGAGATGCATACAGGTGAGGGTAAAACATTAGTTGCAACACTTCCAGTCTATCTAAACGCATTAACTGGAAACGGGGTTCATCTTGTAACTGTTAATGATTATCTAGCAAAAAGAGATAGCGCTTGGATGGCTCCAATATTTGAATTTCATGGTCTTAGTATTGACTGTATTGATCATTACAATCCTAACTCTGAAGGAAGAAAAAAAGCGTATAATTCAGATATTACTTATGGAACTAATAATGAGTTTGGCTTTGATTATTTAAGAGACAATATGGCTCATTCATCTTCAGATTTAGTACAAAACAAACATTCCTACGCAATTGTAGATGAAGTGGATTCAGTGTTAATTGATGACGCTAGAACGCCATTAATTATTTCTGGACCCGTTCCAAAAGGGGATATTCACGAATTTGATCAGTTAAAACCTAAAGTTCATTCAATAGTTCAGAAACAAAAACAACTATTAATTCAAGTTCTAGCAAAAGCAAAAAAATTAATTAGTGAAGGGAATACTGAAGAAGGAGGGTTTCACCTATTTCAGGTTTTTAGAGGTCTGCCAAAAACTTCCGCATTAATAAAATATTTAAGTGAAGAAGGTGTTAAGCAATTACTCCAAAAAACTGAAAATTTTTATATGCAAGATAATAATCGAGAAATGCCAAAAGTGGATTCTGATTTATATTTTGTAATAGATGAAAAAAACAATCAAATAGAATTAACAGATAAAGGAATTGACGATATTTCTGACGATAAAGATAATTCACATTTTTTTGTATTGCCAAATCTTTCAATTGAACTAGCTGAAATAGAGAGTAAAAAACTAGACGTCAGCTTAGAGGTTGAAGAAAAAGAAAAAATTTATAATGAATTTGCGATTAAAAGTGAAAGAATACACACTCTTAATCAATTATTAAAAGCTTATACCCTATTTGAAAAAGACACTGAATATGTCCTAATGGACAACAAGGTTAAAATAGTGGATGAGCAAACCGGAAGAATAATGGATGGTAGAAGATATTCTGACGGTCTTCATCAAGCTATTGAAGCAAAAGAAAATGTAAAAATTGAAGATGCTACTCAGACATTTGCTTCTGTTACACTTCAAAACTACTTCAGAATGTATAAAAAACTTTCTGGAATGACAGGAACTGCTATAACTGAAGCTGGAGAATTTTGGGATATTTACAAATTAGATGTAGTTGAAATTCCAACAAATAGACCTATTACAAGAGAAGATAACAACGATTTAATATACAAAACAAAAAGAGAAAAATACAACGCGGTTATTGAAGATGTTACAAAAGTTGCTAATGAAGGTCGTCCAGTTTTAATAGGAACTACTTCGGTTGAGATTTCAGAATTATTAGCAAAAATGCTATCTATAAAAAAAATAAAGCATAATGTTTTAAATGCTAAACTCCATAAAAAAGAAGCAGATATTGTAACCGAAGCAGGTAATGCAGGAGTAGTGACTATAGCAACAAACATGGCTGGTAGAGGAACAGATATAAAGATCAATCAAGAGGTTAAAACAAATGGTGGATTAGCAATAATTGGCACTGAAAGACACGATTCCAGAAGAGTTGATAGGCAATTAAGAGGTCGTTCAGGTAGACAAGGAGATCCAGGAAGCTCTCAATTTTATGTTTCTTTAGAAGACAACTTAATGAGACTGTTTGGCTCAGACAGAGTTGCTAAAATGATGGACAGAATGGGTCTTGAAGAAGGAGAAGTTATACAGCATTCTATGATGACCAAAACAATAGAAAGAGCTCAAAAGAAAGTTGAAGAAAACAATTTTGGTATTAGGAAAAGATTACTTGAATATGACGATGTAATGAATGCCCAAAGAGAAGTTATCTATAAAAGAAGAAGGCATTCATTAGAAGGAGATAGGCTTAAAGTAGATATAGCGAACATGATTTATGACACAACTGAATTAATCGTAGAAAATAATAAAATATCAAATAATTATAAAGATTATGAATTTGATATAATCAGATATTTCTCATTAAGCTCTGAGTATTCCTCTAATGATTTTGAAGTAGCCAATGTTGAAGAATTAATTTCAAATACATACAAGAGTGCTTACAATCATTATAATTCAAAAATGATTGTAAGTGCAGAAAAAGTATTTCCGGTTATAAAAAATGTATTTGAAAATCCAGCTAATAATTTTGAGAGAATTGTAGTGCCATTTACAGATGGAAAAAAAACATTAAACGTTGTCTCAAATCTTAAAAAAGCATACGAATCAAAAGGAAAAACATTAATTAATGATTTTGAAAAAAATATTTCATTAGCCATAATAGACGAAGCTTGGAAAGATCATTTAAGAAAAATGGATGAACTAAAACAATCTGTTCAATTAGCTGTACATGAACAAAAGGATCCTTTAGTTATATATAAATTTGAAGCATATGAATTATTCAAGTCTATGTTAGAAAAAATAAATAAAGAGATAATATCTTTTTTGTTTAACGGACAGCTACCTTCAAAAGATCCTTCAGAAATTAGAGAAGACAGAAAGGTAAGAAGACAACAAAAGCTGAACCTGTCTAAAGAGGAGGTGCTAAATAGTGATGAAATAGCTTCGATCAATAAAAGAGCTGGGCAAATGGCTTCACAAAACAATAATTATGTTGAAACTATTATTAGAGACGAGAGAAAAATTGGTAGAAATGAAAGAGTAACTATCAAACATATTACAAATGGTGAATTAAAAACTTTGAAATATAAATTAGCTGAAAATCATTTAAAAAATGGAGATTGGATATTAATAAATGATTAAATATGAAAATAATAGTAATTGGGCCATACTTTCCATTCCGAGGAGGAATAGCAGACACAAACCAAGAACTATGTAATACTCTTTTAAAATATGGACATTCTGTTGAAGTCATCAATTTCAAACTACAGTATCCATCTGTATTATTTCCAGGAAAAACTCAACTGTCAAAAAAAACATCTGGAAAAACAATCGATTCCAAAAAAATCATAAACTCTATAAACCTATTAAATTGGTTTAAGTGTGCAAAAAAAATAAACGACTTAAACCCAGATATAGTAATATCTTCATACTGGACAAGTTTTATGTCTCCATGCTTATCGACTATCAATAGAAATTTAAAAAAGAAAATTATAAAAATTGGAATAATTCATAATGCTTATCCGCATGAAAAAATCTTATTACAAAAATATTTTTTTAAATTTTATTTAAACAGTATAACTAAATATTATACATTGTCAAAAAATGTATTTGAACAAATTAAACTAATAAATAAAGAAAAAAAAGGAATAGAATTGTTTCATCCAATTCCTAAAAAATTTGGAGAACCAGTTAGTGTTGAGATTGCTAAAGAAAAAGCAGGATTAAACAAAAGTTTCAAATATTTATTATTTTTTGGGGTAATAAGAGAGTACAAAGGGTTAGATGTTTTAATAAAAGCAATGAAAAAGGTTGTCAAACATGACAATAAAATAAAATTACTAGTTATAGGAGAAAATTACGAATCAATAGAGAAATATAAAAATTTAGCTATTAAAGAAAACGTATATGATAATATTCATTTTAATAATGAATTTGTAAATGATGATGAAATTAAATATTGGTTTTGTTCAGCAAAGTTAATAATACAACCTTACAAAAGTGCATCTCAAAGCGGAATAACTCCTCTGGCAATTCAATTTGAGATTCCAACAGTATGTTCAAACATAATGGGATTATCGGAATATATAACTGAAAGTAAAGATGGATTTTTATCAAATCCTAATCCAAGAGATTTAGCAAATAAAATTATTTTTGCATTAAACTTTGATCTAGATTTGATCAAAAAAGAGTTAAGTACAAAAAAGAAGAAATATTCATGGAATAATTTCACTAATAAATTGATTCAAAAAAATGACTAGAATAATTTTAATATTTTCAGTTTTATTAATTAAAACAGGTTATAGTCCAAAAACTTTAGAACAAAATTATGAAAAAGCATACTTCGCTTCAGGATGTTTTTGGTGTGTTGAAGGAATTTATGAAAATATCAAAGGAGTAATTGAAGTTAATTCAGGGTATTCAGGTGGGAGAATGAAAAATCCAACATACCAACAGGTAATGAGAGGGAAGACTGGGCATGCAGAAACTGTAGAAATAATTTATGACCCTGAAATAATAGATTTTAAAACTTTAGTAAATGTTTTTTTCGGATCACATGACCCCTCAACATTAAATAGACAAGGACCGGACAGAGGAACACAATATAGATCCATAGCATTTTATAAATCAAAGAATGAGAAAAATGAAATAGAAAATGAGATTAATAGATTGTTAAATAATAGTTCTTACGATAAAATTACAACTCAAGTTAAACCTTTTAAAATATTTTATTTAGCCGAAGAATATCATCAAGACTATAAAAAAAACAATCCTAATGATATGTATATAATGAAAGTTTCTGCTCCTAGAATCAATAAATTTAAAATGAATTTTCCGGAACTAATAAAGTAAACTAATTGAGTTTTTTTTCAATAATTCTGTCCATATAATCCTGAAAAAAAGCTTTTAAATAAATTTCTTCTTTGGAATAATCAATATTAGAATCATTTATTATATTATATTCTAAATGCGAATCTTTAATTCCATATACTCCTATTATTGCCTCACCGTCAAAAACTAAATTAAAATCTCCCATAGAAAAATGATAAACAGTTCCTGAATAATGGATTGAAAAAGGAACATCATCAGAATTAGAAAACAAGCTTCTCCCCCAAGTGTTTATTGGCTTATCATACCCGATTAAATCAATTATTGAAGGGAATATGTCTAATTGTTGGGAAAGCTCATTATTTACACCACTAAAGCTGTTGTTGGGGTGATAAAACATAATCGGAATCGCAAATCTATTTATTGGGGCTCTGTAAAACGGATACCAAAACTGATTACAATGATCAGCAGTTATAACAAATAATGTGTTGTCAAACCATGGCTGAGTTTGAGAAGATTCAAAAAATTCTTTTAAGGCATTATCTGAATAACCTACAACCTGATGCATTTGAACATTACCTTTTGGAAAAACTCCCTTATATTCATCTGGAACATAAAAAGGTTCATGAGATGATAAACTGAAAAAAGTAGTAAAAAAAGGTTCATTAAAATTATCAATTTCACTTTTCACGAACTGTAGAAAAGGTTCATCCCAAATACCCCAATATCCATCATACAAAGAGTTATCGTTAAATTCGTTTTTACCATAGTAATTGTCAAAACCTAAAATATTAGACAAACCTAAAAAACCCATTGATCCATTTGGAGCTCCATGAAAAAAAGAAGTAGAATAATCAATTTCATTAAAAACAGAAACTAATGATTGGATATTTTGATTGGAATATGGTGAAGATGTAAACGGAACTTTAAATGAAGGGACACTTGCTAAAATAGAAGGTAACGCTTCAATAGATTGTCTGCCGTTAGCAAATGCATTTGTAAAAATAAGACTATGATTAGACAAGGAATCTAAAAAAGGAGTATAACTCTTATAATCATCAATTAAATTATCCTTATTAAACGAACCTATGTATTCTCTTCCAAAACTTTCTAAAACTATTAAAACAACATTGGGTCTTGAATAAACTGAATCATTTAATTTTTTTATTGGTTTTATTATACTTTCAATTTCTGAGCTATTAATAAATTTTTTCTTTTTAAAATAGTTTTTTTTATAAGTTCTTATTAAACAAAATGGAGAGTTTAATACAAAATCTGCATGAATTCCTTTCTTAACAAACCTATGGGCGTCAACCATATTAATTGGTCTTGTAGCATTGCCAATTCCTCCTCTTACTCCTATTACACAAATAAAAATTATTATTAACGACCAGAATAATGAAAATAAATAATAATTGAATGTGATTTTTGATTTAGATTTATTAAAATCAATTTTCTTATAGAGATAAATCCAAATGAAAATTAATATAAAAAACAAAGCAAGAACATGCCAATAATTATAAATGAAAGAGGCTGCTAAAGTTGCCTTATTATTTTCATTTTCAATAACATCAAAAACTCTTGTGGTTAATCTAGACTGAGAAAATCTATAATAAATAAAATCAAAAAAATTTGTTGAATACGCTATTGTATTTGTTGAAAAATATAACACCATCATTCCATTTTGAAACAAAGGATTTGAATTGTTTTTAAATGGAATTAAAGAAATTAATATAAAAAATACATTAGTATATAAAATTGCCGAAGTATCAAAGGTCAAACCGATAAAGCATAAATTAACAAATTCACTAAAACTATCTATAATAATCATATTGCTATTATAAAAATAGAATAGTACTCTTGCTATAAAATAGAATAGATAAGCTAATGAAATTCTCAAAAATAGAGTTTTGTATTCTTGAATTCTATAAAACATTAAAAATGAATTTTATTTGAACTAAATGAAAATAAATAGCCTAATACAGTTCCAAAACAAGCTCCAAAGATAATATCAAAAGGAAAATGAACTCCAACATAAATTCTACTATAAGAAACTATTGCTGCCCATAGAAAAAGGTATTTAAAGTTTTTTGAATATCTTTTTAATGTGAAGTAAAAAAAAGTTGCTACAGCGAAAGTATTAGCAGCGTGAGCGGAAAAAAATCCATATAATCCCCCACATCCTTCTTTTACGATCCTTATAAAACTGTTAATTTCCTGATCATGACACGGTCTCAGTCTTTGAAAAAAATCTTTAAAAAAACCACTTGCTTGATCTGTTAAGACGATTAATATTATAACAAGAATCAAATACTTTAAAAATTCTTTATTAGAAAACTTCTTATATATATAATATATCAAAAATATATATAAAGGAATAGAAGATTTCTTTTCAGTAATTGACAACCAAATAAAATCAAAGCTATCGGATCCTAATGAGTTTAAAAAAACAAATAATGACTTATCTATATCAATTAACGTTTCCAAAATAAAAGTTATTTAACAATTCCATATTTATCAAACAAATATACAAGGGATGTCATTGCAAAAGCTCCTAGTTCAAGCTCTCTTTTGTTTATAGCATCAAAAGTGTCAATTGAAGTATGATGATAGTCAAAATACCTTTGTGAATCAGGTCTTAGTCCAGCTAACACATTATTACCATTCTTTAAAGGTGCTATATCCGCTCCGCTCCCACCTAAAAGAAATGAATGAATCAAATACGGTTCAAATAATTTTTTCCAAGATAGAATCCTTTTGAAATTTTTCAAATTTGAAGTAAAAGAAAAACCTCTTGGACTAAATCCACCCGCATCTGATTCTAATGCGAAAATATGATTTAAATTATTTTTTTTTGAAACTTCTGAATACTTTTTAGCTCCTCTGGTTCCATTTTCTTCGTTCATAAACAATACGACTCTAATGGTTCTTTTAGGAACATAATTTATTTTATTAAAAATGTTTAATACATCCATAGACTGAACAATACCTGCTCCATCATCGTGAGAACCATCTCCTAAATCCCAAGAATCTAAATGTCCTCCAATAAGTATTATTTCATCAGGATATTCGGAACCCTTTATTTCAGCTATAACATTATGAGAGATTACATCATTATATTGTTTACACTGTTGTCTCAACAGAAACTTTAGTTTTGGATTAATTATTAACAAATCACTTAATTTTTCGGCCGCATTGGTACTTATTGCAGCTGCAGGTATCTTTTTGCTTTCAGGTAAATTACCATAGCTCATAGTGCCTGTATGAGGGTTGTCATCAAGCCTCAACCCCATAGATCTAACTATTACTCCGATTGCTCCATACTTAACAGCTTCAGCAGCACCATTAGTTCTTTGACTTACTGCTTCTCCATAAGCTTGAAAAGTACTAATTAAGTTAGATTGCATTGGACGATTAAAAAACACAATTTTGCCATCAATGTTCCCCTTACCAAGTTTTTTTAGTTCCTCAAAACTTTTAACTTCAACTACATTAGCCTTAATACCTACAGATGGCGTTGCAACCGATCCTCCAAGCGCACAAACATCAACATTAAATGTAACTCCAGGTTGCGTTTCAATTAATGCAAATTCTTTTGGACCTCTTATCCATTTTGGAACCATTAATTCTTGTAGCCAAACTTTATTAAACCCTAAGTTATTTAATTCTTTTTCCCCCCATTTTACCGCTCTTTCTGCATTCAATGATCCCGATAGTCTTCCTCCAATTTCGTTAGAGAGATAATCTAATAGTTCATAACTGTTACTTGAATTCATTGATGTGTTAAATATTTCTTTAAGCATTTCTTCGTCATTTTGAGAAAATACGTTGAAAGCAAGAAAAAAAGTAAGTAAAGTAATAATTATCTTCATTTTTTATTTTTTATTTGAGTATTTAATAACATCTTCAAGAGAAATAATATTGTTGTCAGTTAAAATAGATAGTCTTTCAATTACGTTTCTTAATTCTCTAACATTACCAGACCAATTATATTTTTGTAATTGTAAAACAGCGTTTTTATCAATGTTTTTATAAATTAACTTATTTTCAATTGAAATATCTTTTAAAAAGTGCTGAATTAAGACTGGAATATCAGATGATCTTTCATTTAAAGAAGGTACATTAATTTCAATTACAGCCAGCCTATGGAACAAATCTTCTCTAAAATTATTTTTTTTAATTTCATTTCTTAAATCTTTATTAGTTGCTGCAATAATTCTAACATCTACAATTAAATCCCTTTCGCTTCCTACTCTTTGGATTTTATTTTCTTGTAAAGCTCTTAAAACTTTTGATTGTGCAGACAAACTCATATCTCCTATTTCATCCAAGAAAATAGTCCCTCCATTAGCTGCTTCAAACTTCCCTACTTTATCTTTTACAGCTGAAGTAAAAGCACCTTTGATATGGCCAAAAAGTTCGCTTTCAATAAGTTCAGATGGAATAGCAGCGCAATTCACTTCAATAAAGGGAGCATCATTTCTTGAACTATTTAAATGTATTTGATTTGCTACCAGTTCTTTGCCAGAACCATTTGGACCTTGAATTAAAATTTTAGCATTAGTTAATGAAACTTTATCAATTAAAATTCTAACATCTTGAATCTCTTTAGATTCTCCTATTATTTTAAACTCTTTTGACTTTTTTAAATTGACTCTACTTGTTTTTATAAAATTATTATTTTTTAAAGCAGCTCTAACTGAATTAAGTAATCTATTTAAATCTGGAGGTTTTGAAATATAATCAAACGCACCTAGCCTCATTGACTCAACCGCAGTTTCAAGATCTCCGTGACCTGAAATCATGATAACTGGAATTTCAGAATATTTTTTTATTATAAAGTCCAAAACTTCAATACCATCTTTTTTTGGCATTTTAATATCACACAATATTAAATCCAATTTATTAGTTTTTATTTTTTCAACCCCATCAACCCCATCAATAGCTTCGAAAATTTGATACTTACCATCCTCTTCAATAAGAACTTTCTTAAGAACTCTTCTTATAGATTCTTCATCTTCAATTATTAAGATTTTTGACATACTATTTATTTTTCTATATGAACTACTCGTTGAGGAAAAGGAATTTGAATGTTAAATTCTTTGAATTTTTTATAAACTAAAAATCTAATATCACTTTCAATTAAATTAACTCTAAAACCATTATTATAAGTGAATAGTAATTGAAAATCTAGAGAACTATCTCCAAAATCTTTAAAAATAACATGTGGAGTAGGGTTTTTCATTAAATGAGGGTGAGAGTCAGCAATTTCTAGAAGAATTTTTTTAACTAATTCTACATCTGAATCATAAGAGACTCCAACCGAAACACTCCCCCTAAGTACTGTCCCGTTTTCAGTCCAGTTAAACAAGGTTGAAGTTAAATATTTATGATTAGGTATAATAAGTACTTTGTTATCAAAAGTCACGGCTCTAGTGGTTCTAATTTTAATGTTTTCTACTCTTCCAACTTTACCATCTATTTCAATAATATCTCCAACATGTACAGTTTGATCAGCTAGAATTAAAATTCCTGAAATAATATCTTGAAAAAATGTTTGAAGAGCTAAACCAACACCAACTAATAAAGCAGCTGAAGCAGCAAAAATTCCAGTTAAATTAATTCCAAAATTTTGAAAAGTAATTGAAGCAACTATTATGAAAACAAAATAATTAAGAAAAGAAAAAACAGATTTAAACTTCAACTTTCTTTCTTCATCTAACTGCTTAGTAGCTATTTTTTTAACAAGTTTTAAAAACAAATGAGTAATTAAAAAAATCATAGTGACTAGTAATATTGTCACTATAGAAAACTTAATACTTTCTGTAATAAAAAATTCTTTATTAATAAACTCTACAAACTTCTTCATCTGATAATATTTTTATCTAAATATAATCAAATTGATAGTAAAAATTATGTGCAATTTTATAAAAACATGTTAATCAATATTGAGATTATGAAAACATATCTTTTACCTTTTCAAAAAAAGACTTTTCACCCTTTTCTGGTGAGGGAGTGAAGTTTTCAGAACTTTTCATTTGTTCAAAAAACACTTTTTGTTCTTTATTTAAAATTTTAGGTGTCCAAACGTTAATATGAACCAACATATCGCCAGCACTATAAGAATTTAAACTAGTTAAGCCTTTGCCTCTTAATCTTAAAATTTTTCCAGACTGAATTCCAGACTCAAGCTTAATTCTAACACTTCCAGTAACAGTATCTACTTCTTTAGATGTACCTAAAACAGCATCTGAAATACTTATATAAAGATCATAATGTAGATTATTACCTTCTCTTTTAAGGGCTGGGTGTTCACTTTCCTGAATTAAAACAATTAAATCCCCTGCAATACCGTTTCCTGCAGAATCATTTCCTTTTCCTGAAACTTTTAATTGCATCCCATCTTCAACTCCAGCTGGAATTTTAACTAGAACAGTTTCATCAGAAACTATTAAACCATTAGAATCAGAGTTAGAAGGCTTTGAAGAAACTACTTGACCTGAACCACTACAACTAGGGCAAGTACTCGCAGATTGCATTCTTCCTAAAATAGTATTAGTAATTCTAGTTACTTGACCAGAACCATTACAAGAAGAACAATTTTTATAAGTTACCCCTTGAGCCTTAATCTTTCTTTTAACTTTTATTTTTTTCTCAACTCCAAGAACAATTTCTTTAAGCTCAAGACTTACTTTTATTCTTAAATTACTTCCTTTAGATCTTCTTTGTCCTCCTCCGCCAAAACCGCCGCCGCCGCCAAAAGCACTTCCAAAAATATCGCCAAATTGACTAAATATATCATCCATATTCATGCCTCCACCACCAAAACCTCCAGATCCATCAAAAGCTGAATGTCCAAATTGGTCATACTTTGATTTTTTTTCATTATTTCCAAGAATTTCATAAGCTTCAGCAGCTTTTTTAAAACTTTCTTCTGCAGCTGAATTTCCTGGATTTTTGTCTGGATGAAATTGAATGGCTTTTTTTCTGTAAGCCTTTTTAATTTCACTTTCAGAAGCAGATTTACTTACTCCTAAAACATCATAATAATCTTCTTTCATAAAGTTTGTTTAATTCCCTACGACTACTTTAGGGTATCTAATTATTTTATCGCCTAACTTATATCCACTTTCAACTACATCTATAATTTTACCTTTCATTTTTTTATCATCCACAGGAAGTTGGGTAATAGCTTCGTGAAGCTCTGCATCAAAATCTTCACCTTTATCAACTTCAATTAAAATTAAACCTTGAGATTTCAAAGTACTAGAAAATTTGTTTTTAATTAATGTAAATCCTTCAACAAGCCCCTTTTCTTTTGATTTCTCAAATTCACCTGAAGCTCTGTTTAAATCATCTAATACTGGTAAAAGAGCTGTCATTAATTCTTGCGAAGCAGTTTTATATAAATCAAGTCTTTCTTTTGTAGTTCTTTTCTTATAGTTTTCAAATTCAGCAAAAAGTCTTAAAAATTTATCTTTTTCTTCATTTACAGAAAGTTCTAAATTTTGAATTTGAACTTTTAAAGTAGGTTTTTTTATTGATTTCGAATCACTCATCTTTTCATTTTTTAAAATATTTGCAAAAGTACTGCCAATTTTGTAAAAATGTCAAAATGTCATCAAATTATTTTAATAAATCTTCCAGAGCTGAGTTAAGGTCTTTAAATTCATATTTAAATCCTTCCTTAATAATTTTTTCACAGCTAACATTTTGACTAAAAATCAATAGCTCAGACATCTTTCCAGTAAGCATTTTAATAAGTTTTAAAGGAATGGAAGGTAATATAATACGTCTATTCAGTTTGTTAGATATATCTAACATAAAACTCTTACTATTGACTGGGTTTGGAGCTACTAAATTGTAAATACCGCTGCTGTTTTTTTCAACTAAAAACAATATAGCACGTACTACATCAGAAACATGAATCCAAGAGTAAATGTTTAAGCCTTTACCAAACCATGTTCCTGCAAAAAACTTAGATGACATTACTATTGGTTTTAACAACCCTCCCTTCAAAGATAACACTAAACCAATTCTAATTTTAACTACATTAATATTTGAACTTTTAAAAATATCACAAGCATTCTCCCATTTAATAACAGTATCTGCTAAAAATGAATTAGAAAAATCTTTTGACTTTTCATTATGTATGATATTTGAATCTGATTTATATAGTCCTATTGCCGAAGCGCAAATAAATTGCTTGATACTACTAGCCTTATTGTTTAAAATAGCTTTATTTAATAATTCAATTGATTTTACCCTACTTTCTAAAATAGATTTTTTTGCATTTCTAGTCCAAAGTTGTGCTATAGGAGACCCTGCAAGGTTAATAATAACATCAACTCCATTAACACAATTTTCATCTATAATACCTAATTCTGGATTCCAATAAAAAACATTAAAGTAATCATTAGGTTTGTTTAAATCTTTATTAGTAGTTAAAATACTCAACTCATGTTTTCTGTCAGAAATAACACTCAACAATCGTTTGCCAATTAGTCCTGTTGCACCAGCAATTAAAAACCTCATTATTAATATTTAAATTAATTAATTAACAAAGTTAATTTGTAATTTTACTAATAACAATTGTTTAGTATGAAAATTAAAAAAATAGAAAAATCTAATTTATCAAATATTGATTTTGATAATTTAACTTTTGGCGATGTTTTTACAGATCATATGTTTGTATGTTCATTTAAAAAAGGGGAATGGACCAATCCCGAAATAAAACCTTATCAACCAATTTCAATTAGTCCATCTGCTCGAGTTTTTCATTATGGGCAAGCTTGTTTTGAAGGAATGAAAGCTTATAAAGATCAAAATGATAAAATTTGGTTATTTAGACCAAAAGATAATCACGATAGAATAGTTAAATCGTCTGAAAGATTAGCTATGCCAGGTATTCCTGAAGAAATATTTATGAAGGGTTTATTGAAGCTTATAGAATTGGATAAAGATTGGGTAAAGCCTGGATTAGGAAACTCACTCTATATAAGACCGTTTATTTTTGCTGATCAGGCAAGTGTAATTGCTTCTGAATCAGACGAATACAAGTTTATGATAATTTGTGCTCCAGCAAACACATATTATACTGGGGATGTAAAAGTTAAAATCGAAAAATCTTTTAGTAGAGCTTCAAAAGGTGGGGTTGGATATGCAAAAGCAGCAGGGAATTATGCTGCTCAATTTTACCCAACAATTTTAGCAAAAAAAGAAGGTTTTCAACAAATCATTTGGACAGATTCCAATAATCATGAATACATAGAAGAAGCAGGAACCATGAACTTGTTTTTTAGAATTGGAGATACTTTATTAACTGCTCCAACTAGCGATAGTATTTTAGATGGAATAACAAGAAAAAGTCTAATTGAAGTTGCTAAAAAAGAAGGTATGAAAATTGAAGTTAGACCTATCAAAGTATCTGAAATAATTGAGGCACAAAAAAGCGGACAGCTTAAAGAAATTTTTGGAAGTGGAACTGCTGTAATAGTATTGCCTATTACTGGTTTTGGTTATGAGGACAAGAAATATGATTTGCCAAAAATTAAAAATCCTTTTTCAACTTTTTTGAAGAAAAAATTAAATGACATACAGTATAATATTTCTGACGATCCTTTTAATTGGAGAGTTGAAGCTTAACTCAATATTTTTGAAATATCAGGCTTGAAGTAATTTGGCCCCTTCATTACTTTACCATCTTCTCTGTAAATAGGTTTTCCATCTGAGCCTAATTTACTCATATTACTTTTTTGAATTTGATCAAAAATCTCTTCAATTTTATTTTGCATACCATGTTCTATTATCGTTCCACACAATATATATAACATATCTCCAAGCGCATCTGCTACTTCAATTATATCGTTATTTTTTGCTGCTTCTAAATATTCATCATTTTCTTCACTCATTAAACTGTGCCTTAATTGTAGCTTGTCATGATCTAAGTCTACTGACGGAGAATTTTTATAACCTAACTTATAAACTTCATGAAATTTTTTAACAGAATCAATTTGGTGTTTCATAATTTATTTAATGTTATTTTTGATCTAAAATAAATAAATATGTTTAGTAATGGTCAATTACTTTTCGCTATTATATTCTTTGTTGTTTTTACAATAGCAATAACTATTAGTTATAAAAAAGATTTAAAAAAACTAAAAGGTTCTTACAAAGGAATTAGGTGGGTTATAATTGGTTTTCTTTCCTTCGTTTTTTTGTTAGTTGTTTTAAAAAAACTAAGTGTATCATGAAACAATTTTTGTTAATTTTTTTAGGTGGAGGACTTGGAAGCGTATTTCGATATTTAATTTCCAAAATATCCATTTTTAGCTATTATAAATTCCCTTCCTCTACACTAATTTCAAATGTCATCGGATGTTTTATTCTAGGTCTAGTTCTGGGCTATGCGATTAAAAACAATCATTTAAACTCTCCTCAAACGATCTTACTTGCAACTGGTTTTTGCGGAGGCTTAACTACATTTTCAACATTTGCTTACGAAAATATAGAATTTATAAAAAGTGGAGAGCTTAGTCTACTATTCCTTTATACATTAATTTCTCTTGTACTAGGTTTTTCAGCAGTTTTTGTTGGTCTGCAGCTTGTGAAATAACTTTTCTATCTATTTGAAATTTGTGCAAATCAATAATTTTACCCACACTATTTTATTTTTATAAAAAAAATACCTGCCCTAAATTACAGTATTAATAAAAATTAATAGCATTTAATTATTTTCTTTAATAATAATTGATCATTTACTTAGATTTGATGTGAATATTATATAAAAAAGTATTCCTAACTAATAATAATTTAATATATGAAAGATTTTAGAAAAAAAAGATTAATGATCACTACTGCTGTATTAGCATGTGTTTTTACATTATTTAACACAAATACCTCAAATGCACAAGACATAGGAGCTGATGTTTTAAGTTCCTACGTATGGAGAGGAACTCAATTCGGTTCAGGAGCTCATATTCAACCTTGGGTGGAACTTGGTTCTGGATCTTTAACTGGCGGTATTTGGGGAAGTTTTCCTACAACTGCTAGCGGAGGTGGTAATGAACTTGATTTATGGGTCAGTTATGATTTTGGTCCATTAGCACTTACGGTAACTAATTATTCTTTCCCAACAAACGATGGAACATATGGAGCTGGAAATCCTGGATTATTTGATAGTGATTGGATGGAAATTTCAGGATCTGCCGATCTAGGCCCAGTAGGAATAACCGTTGGATATTTCACTGATGCTGAAGCCTTATATATTGAGGCGGCATTTCCAGTAGGAGCTGTTGATATTGGCATAGGGTTCGGAAGCGACAGTAAAGATGCTTTTTATGCAAGTGGAGACAGTGGTTTAGTCAATTTATCTTTTGGGGGATCAAAACACATTAAAATAACTGAAGAATATTCATTACCAGTATCAGGGTCATTTATTTATAACCCCGACAGCGAAGCAGCATTTCTTGTATTTGGAATGAGCTTTTAATTCAACATTAACTTAAAAATATAATATGAAAAAAATTGAAGCAATTATTCGAAAATCAAAATTTTCAAATGTAAAAAAAGCTCTACACAATGTGGAAGTGAATTTCTTTTCCTACTGGGATGTAACTGGAGTAGGGAATGAAAAAGAAGGTCACGTTTATAGAGGTGTTACTTATAGCACTACAGACATTCAAAGAAGATATTTATCAATTGTAGTTTCTGAGCCTTTCGTAGAGAGAACAGTAAACGCCATAATTGAATCTGCTTACTCAGGAGAAGTTGGAGATGGAAAAATATTTATTCTTCCAGTTGAAGAAGCTTACAGAATAAGAACAAAGGAATCTGGTAAAACATCATTAAACTAAAATATTATGGAATTATTAACTATTAACAATGTATGGATGATGATCTGTACTGCTCTTGTGTTTTTTATGCACTTAGGATTTTCATTTCTAGAGATTGGACTTACAAGACAAAAAAACACTATCAATATATTATTTAAAAACTTTTTTGTAATCACAACGGGGTTAATCGTTTACTGTTTAGTAGGCTTTAACCTAATGTATCCTAGTGAATGGATAATAGAAGGAGTTCTTGGAGCTATTGTTCCAGGTCTTGATTCAGTAGCCGCAACAGACCTTTCATATAATGAAGGTTATACTTACTGGACAGATTTTCTTTTCCAAGGTATGTTTGCCGCGACTGCAGCTACTATAATTTCTGGTGCTGTAGCTGAAAGAATTAAAATAAATTCTTTTATCTTGATTGCAATACTATACGTTGTAATTGTTTATCCGATTGTAGGATCTTGGCAATGGGGAGGTGGGTTTTTCAGCACATTTACAAAGGGATTCGGATTCTATGATTTTGCAGGCTCTACTCTTGTTCATTCTGTTGGGGGATGGGGAGCTTTAGTCGTAATTTATTTTCTTGGAGCAAGAAAAGGTAAATTTGATTCCAATGGAAAACCTTTAGCAATTCCAGGTTCTAACTTACCTCTTTCAGCAGCTGGAGTATTAATTCTATGGCTAGGGTGGTTTGGTTTTAACGGAGGATCTGTACTTTCTGCTGATCCATCTTTAACTTCACTTACCTTAGTAACCACATGTTTAGCAGCAGCCGCTGGAGGAATTGGAGCTGCAGTATTTTCTAGAATTTTATACAAAAATCTTGATTTAACTATGTTTATGAACGGTATTTTAGGAGGTCTTGTTGGAATAACTGCAGGAGCAGATCAAATGCTGCCAACTTCAGCAATATTAATTGGTTTAATCGCTGGAGTAATTGTTGTTCTTTCTGTTTCATTATTAGATAAATGCAAATTAGATGATCCTGTTGGAGCGATTCCTGTTCACCTATTTTGTGGAATATGGGGTACTTTAGCAGTTGGTATTTTTGGGGAAATGGCAGGATTTGATCAGTTTATGGTTCAATTAGCATGTGTTGGGATTGCTGGTTTATTTTGTGTAGTATGTGCTACAATTATTACACTGTCTGTAAAGTCAATAGTAGGATTAAGAGTAGATGCAAAAGAAGAAGAAGAAGGTCTAGATATAGCAGAACATGGTACTAGAGCTTATGGTGATTTTTCTATAAACTAAATAATTATAACTATTTTCATGTAAAATTAATTTTCATGAAAAAAAGAAACTTCATAAAACTGCAATGTGTTATCTTTTTCACATTGCAGTTTTTTTTCAACTACTCACAAGATAATATAAGCCAAGGGCCATTTAAACAGTTAATCATTAGAAACGTTACTCTAATAAACGGAAATGGAGCCCCCCCTATTGGTCCTGTAGATATTGTTGTAGAAAAAAATATAATTACAAAAATTCAAACAGTTGGATATCCAGGCGTAAAAACAAACAGAAAAGGACCTAAACTTAATGAAAATGGAATGGAAATTGATTGCACAGGAATGTATTTACTTCCTGGACTTATTGATATGCATGGCCACATTGGAGGCAACTCACAAGGTGCTAGTCCAGAATATGTTTTTAAGCTATGGCTAGCTCACGGAATTACTACAGTAAGAGAGCCCAGTGGACGTGGGATTGATTTTACTTTAGATTTGAAGAAAAAAAGTGAAAAAAACGAAATTATAGCTCCTAGAATTTTTTCATATACTGGTTTTGGATCTGGGGATGATATTAACAATCCCGAAGAAGCAAGAGAATGGGTCAGAAATAATGCCAAAAAAGGAGCTGATGGAATTAAGTTTTTCGGTTCTTCTCCAGACATAATGAAAGCTGCTCTGGATGAAAACAAAAAATTGGGATTAAAATCAGCATGTCATCACTCTCAAATGAGTGTTGCTAGATGGAATGTACTTAACTCTGCTAGAGCAGGATTAACTACAATGGAACACTGGTACGGTTTGCCAGAAGCTTTGTTTTCTGACAAGACAATTCAAAATTATCCTTCAAATTACAACTATCAAAACGAACAACATAGATTCGAAGAAGCTGGGAAACTTTGGGAGCAAGCTGCAAAACCGTATTCAGATCACTGGAATAATGTAATGAATGAATTGATTGATTTAGATTTCACTATAGATCCAACTTTTAACATATACGAAGCAAGTAGAGATTTACATAGAGCAAGAAGAGCTGAATGGCATGAAGAATACACTCTACCTTCACTCTGGAAGTTTTATGAACCAAGCAAGATATCGCATGGATCATTTTGGCATTATTGGGGGACTGAACAAGAGGTAGCATGGAAAAATAATTACAAGCTATGGATGACTTTTATTAATGAGTATAAAAATAGAGGAGGAAGAGTTACAGCTGGATCAGATTCAGGTTTTATTTATCAACTGTATGGATTTGCTTACATAAGAGAGTTAGAATTACTAAGAGAAGCTGGTTTTCATCCCCTAGAAGTTATAAGAGCTGCTACTCTAAATGGTGCTGAAGCATTAGGAGCTGAGAAGTTAATTGGTTCAGTTGAAGTTGGAAAAATGGCCGATTTTTTAATAATTGAAGAGAATCCTTTAGAAAATTTAAAAGTTTTATATGGAACTGGAGCAATTAAACTAAATGATGACAATAAAGTTACAAGAGTTGGTGGAGTAAAATATACAGTTAAAGATGGTATAATTTATGATTCTAAAAAACTTTTAAATCAAGTAAAAAAAATGGTAAAAGTGGCTAAAGAAAAAGAAGGTTTTGAAATAAAACAACCAGGGATAAATTAGTGTTTTCTGCTTTTAAGTTTTATTAAATTATTTAAAAAGTCAATAGTTTTATTGTTAAAGAAAATAGGTCTCTCAACATTCACAACGTGTCCACAATCTGGAACAACTAATAGCTTTGAATTTTTGTGTTCTTTAGATAGAATTTTAATAGATCCTAAAAACATATAATCCTCAGAGCCCATTACATAAAGGGTAGGTATTGAAAGTTCAACCTGCCTAAAAAGCTTTAACAATGGATTTAAATCTGAAGTTAGTTTAAACCACCTAATAAATTCTTTCTGATAAAGTTTTTTAGCTTCACTAATAAAAAGAACCCTGGATTCTTTGTGATTTTTATAAGGCATTAATATAAAAGCAAGAAGTTTATATATCCAAATATAAGGAACTACAGATTTAAAAATAGAGCCAACTTTCATTAAAAATTGAGATCTTAAATTAAGCTTCATAATAGCTCCACCAAGAATCATACTCTTTACCATTTTTGGATAATATTCTGCAATATGTCTAATTAATATAGTTCCAAGAGAAATTCCTACAAAATGTGAGTTTTTAATCTTTTCTTTTTTTAAAACTTCAATTATATCATTAGCAATTGAAGAAAATGTATATCTAGTTTCAAATACACTTTTAATATTATACTTAGACCTTCCATGACCTCTTAGGTCTAATAGTAATACATTAAAATGTTTTTTATAGTCACGTATTTGTTTATACCATATGGTGGAACTACCACCAGCTCCGTGAACAAAAGTCACCCACTCTTTAGAAAGGTTATTTTTATAAACACTATAATTAATCATATGACACTAATAAATCTTTCATTTCTATTTGTAGCTCAGCTGCTACTTTATAAGCTTCAATTAAATAATCTTCCTTATTACTAGCGTAAATTATTGATCTTGATGAGTTAACAAGTAATCCTACATTAACATTAGCACCATTCTCGAAAGTTTGTTTAAGACTTCCTCCTTGAGCACCAATACCAGGAATAAGCAAAAAATTATCAGGAACAATTTTGCGAATATCTTTTAAATAATCTGATTTTGTAGCACCAACAACATACATTAAGTTATGAGAATTTTTCCAATTTTTAGATTTACTTAAGACTCTTTTAAATAAACTATTTTCTAAATCTGGGAATAATTGAAAATCCTCAGCCCCTTTATTTGAGGTAAGCCCTAACATAATAGTTTGCTTATCCTTATATTTCAAGAAAGGCTCAATTGAATCACTTCCCATATAAGGAGAAACTGTTATAGAATCAAAATCTAAAGTTTTAAAAAAAGCTTGAGCATATTTGTCAGATGTGTTGCCAATATCTCCTCTTTTAGCATCTGCAATTGTATAGAGTTCTGGATAATTTTGGTTAATATAATTAATTGTCTTTTCTAATGTAATCCACCCATTAGAACCGTTAGCTTCATAAAAAGCTGTATTAATTTTAACAGCAACAATTAATTCTTGTAAAGAGTCCAATAAAGATTTATTGAATGAAAAAATTGGGTCATTTTCTTTTAACAAATGATTTGGAATTTTAGAAATATCAGAATCTAAACCTAAGCATAAAAATGATTTTTTGAGTTTAATTTGATTATGTAAATTTTCTAGATTCATTAATGATTTATTAAAAAACTTCTTCAGAATTCTTAAGGATCTCTGAGTTTTGAACTAATTTTAGTTCATCAACAATTTTTTGAATATCTCCATTTATAATGTTTTGAAGATCATATAAAGTTAAACCTATTCTATGATCTGTTACCCTACCTTGAGGGTAGTTATAGGTTCTTATTTTAGCAGACCTATCACCTGAAGAAACCATTGAATTTCTTTTTAAAGAATCTGCTTCAAGTTTTTTATTTAATTCTAACTCGTACAAACGAGATCTCAGAACTTTTAAAGCTTTATCCTTGTTTTTATGTTGAGATTTTTGATCCTGACATTGAGCTACAATTCCAGTTGGAGTATGCGTTAATCTAACGGCCGAATAAGTTGTATTCACAGACTGACCACCAGGACCTGAAGAACAAAAAAAATCAATTCTCACATCATTCATATTGATTTCAACATCAAATTCTTCTGCTTCTGGAAGTATCATAACCGTTGCAGCTGAAGTATGCACTCTGCCTTGAGTTTCTGTTTGAGGTACTCTTTGAACACGATGAACACCAGATTCAAATTTTAATAAACCATATATATCATCCTTTCCCGAAACTTCAAAAATTATTTCTTTATAACCACCTGATGTACCTGAATTTGAATCAACTAAACTCACTTTCCAACCCTTACCTTCACAAAACTTAGTATACATTCTAAACAAGTCACCTGCAAAAATACTTGCTTCATCACCTCCTGTTCCAGCTCTTAATTCAATAACTACATTTTTTGAATCATCAGGATCTTTTGGGATTAACAAAAATTTAATTTCTTCTTCAAGAACAGATATTTTTTGTTTAGCTTCACTAAGTTGCTCAGAAGCCATTTCTACCATTTCTTTATCTTTCTCATTCTTACATACTTCTTCAGCTTCTGTAATATTTGAAAGCAATTCTTCGTACAACTTTTTCTTCTCAATAATTGCACCTAAGTCTTTATACTCCTTATTTAAACTTATGTATCTTTTTTGATCTGAAATAATATTAGGTTGAATAATGAGATCAGAAATCTCATTAAATTTTTGCTGAACTATATTTAATTTATCTAACATTATTTTTTATATAAAACTTTATTAATTTATCAAAAAAATATCAATAAACATAAGTGCCATTTTCAGATACAATTGTCAATTTTTTCTCTTCACTCTCCTCTACCCTTCCAATAATTTTTGCATCAACGCCAAAAGATTTTGAAATTTCTATTATTTGTCCTGCAGACTCAGGGTTTACATACAACTCCATTCTATGTCCCATATTAAAAACCTTATACATTTCTTCCCAAGAAGTATCAGATTCTCTTTTAATGGTTTGAAATAAGGGAGGAATTTCAAATAAGTTGTCTTTTATAATATGTAAGTTATCAATAAAATGTAAAATTTTAGTTTGCGCTCCTCCACTACAATGAATCATACCGTGAATTGTTTTTGAATCAAATTGATCCAAGATTTTTTTTATTATAGGAGCGTAAGTCCTTGTGGGAGACAAAACAAGTTTACCAGCATCTAATTCTATTCCTTTAATTTTTTCATCAATATTTAACGATCCGGAATAGATCAATTCTTTTGGAACTTTTGGGTCAAAACTTTCAGGGTATTTTTCAGCTAAATTTTTGTTAAAAACATCATGTCGAGCAGATGTTAATCCATTACTCCCCATTCCGCCATTGTAATGATTTTCATAATTAGCTTTGCCAAAAGATGAAAGACCAACAATTACATCTCCATTAGAAATATTAGCATTATCAATAATATTAGACCTCTTTATTCTAGCAACTACAGTAGAATCAACAATAATTGTTCTTACCAAATCTCCAACATCAGCTGTCTCTCCACCTGTAGATTTAATATGAACGCCATATGAAGACATTTCTTGAATTAGTTCTTCAGTTCCTTCAATAATGGCTTTAATAACATCTCCAGTAATTAAATTTTTATTTCTTCCTATAGTTGAAGATAATAAAATGTTATTTGTTACACCAACACATAATAAGTCATCCAAATTCATAACAAGAGCATCTTGAGCAATTCCTTTCCAGACAGAAATATCACCTGTTTCTTTCCAATAGACATAAGCTAAAGAAGATTTAGTTCCTGCGCCATCAGCATGCATCACTAAGCAATAGTCAGGATCGTTTGACAAATAATCTGGAACAATTTTACAGAAAGCTTTTGGAAATAAACCTTTATCAATGTTTTTTATAGCATTATGGACATCAGACTTGTCAGCTGAGACGCCTCTTTGCATATATCTAGTGGAAGGTTTTAAACTCATTATTAATTATAAATACAAAGATACAAGTAAAGATTACAATTTAAAATTAATTTCAACATGATAATTGAAACAATTGATTTTTTAATTTATTAAAAAAAATATTTTATAGCTATAAAAATTGTCAAATTATAAATTTTTAAAGTCAAAAAATATATAATTCATAAAAATGTACAATGTTTGTATTTTTTAAAAACATAAAACGTTAAAATCAATATTATATTTTATTTTTATAGAATGAATCCTAATATTTTTATAAAATGAGTAAATCAAAATTAGAATACATTTGGTTAGATGGTTATAAACCTACCCAGAACATGAGAAGTAAAACTAAAGTTATAGAAAATTTTAGTGGAAAAATTGAAGATTGCCCAGTTTGGTCTTTTGACGGATCTTCAACAAAGCAAGCAGAAGGCGGGTCTTCAGATTGTTTGCTTAAGCCGATAGCTATATATTCTGATCCTGATCGAATTAATGGGTATTTAGTCATGACAGAAGTCTTAAAAGCTGACGGAACTGCACACGAGTCAAATGCAAGAGCTACTATTAATGACGATGATAATGATTTTTGGTTTGGTTTCGAGCAAGAATACTTTATCATGGATTGTGATACACTTCTTCCTTTAGGCTTTCCTATAGGTGGATATCCTGGTCCTCAAGGTATGTATTATTGTTCTGTTGGTGGTAAAAACACTCATGGCCGTGACATAGTTGAAGAACATGCTGATCAGTGCATTGAAGCTGGATTAAATTTTGAAGGAATAAATCAAGAAGTGGCTAGTGGACAGTGGGAATTTCAATTGTTTGCAAAAGGAGCAAAAAAAGCTGGTGATGAAATTTGGATAGCAAGATATCTATTGGATAGATTAACAGAAAAATATGGATATTATATAGATTATCACCCTAAACCAATCAAGGGTGACTGGAATGGAAGTGGAATGCATGCTAATTTCTCAAACACATTATTAAGAACTTGCGGTTCCCAGAAAACATATGAAGCTGTATGTGAATCATTCAGAGCTGTTGTCAAAGAACATATGTCGGTTTACGGTCAATTTAACGAACAAAGGTTAACTGGGCTACACGAAACTGCATCTATAAATGACTTTAGCTACGGAATATCTGATAGGGGAGCCTCTATAAGAATTCCTATAATTACTGTAGAGCAAGGTTGGAAAGGATGGTTAGAAGATAGAAGACCAGCTTCAAATGGAGATCCATACAAAATAGCTGGAAGAATAATAAAGACTGTTAAGTCTGCAAAGATTTAAAAAAAACATTTTTTTTAAAAAAAAGCATTTAAGAAATTAGATGCTTTTTTTATATAAAAATATTATAGATGTAAACTGAATAAAAAGATAGAATTATAAAACCTTTTGTTCTACCAAGAAGATATTTTTTTGGAAAAAATATTAAAGGAAATATAATTGCAGAAAAAAACAACATTACATAAATATCAAAATTTATAATATTCATATCACTCACAACTAAAGGAGATACAATTGATGTAATACCTAAAACAGCAAAAACATTAAAGATGTTAGACCCTAATAAATTTCCTAATGAAATACCTTTTTCCTTATTATATATAGCTATCATAGATGTTGCTAATTCTGGAATACTAGTACCAATTGACACTACTGTAATTCCAATAATTCTTTCACTAATTCCAAAGGAAGTAGCTAAATTTATTGAACCTGTAACAAACCAATCTGAACCAAAATAAAGAAAAACAGCTCCTACAAATAAAAATAAAATCGACTTAGACAATGACTCTTTAGAGCCAACGTCTAGGGCAAAATCTTCTTCAGACATTTTCTGAATTTTAATTAAAAAAAAGATTGTTATAAATAAAAGGCAAACTAAACTAGCCCCTTCATACCAATTTATAACTCCATCTAAAATAACAACTAAAAAGTACAGAGAAGCAAACAACATTACTGGATAGTTAATTTTATAAACATCTCTATTAATTTTAATAGGAGAGAATAAAATCGTTAAACCTAAAACTAAACCAATATTAGCAATGTTAGAACCAACTACATTTGAAATTGCTAAATCAGGGGAACCTAACAATGCTGATTTAAGACTTATTATTAATTCAGGAGCAGAAGTTGCAAATGAGACAACAGTCATTCCTATCAAAAGCTTAGATAAATTAAATCGTAAAGAAATTGAAACTGCAGATTTTAATAAAAAATTTCCGCCTAAAACAAGAAGAATTAGTCCTGACAATAATAAAAAAAAAGTATTAAAATCCATATTTTAGAATTAGTAAATATAACACTTGAATTGTATATTGCATCTTAATGAAAAGAATATTTCAAATTTTGGCTTATTTAAATAAACTTATACTGCCAAGCCTAACAAAAAAGGGATTGGATCCTGTTAAAGCTTCAAAATTTCAACTTGTTTTAATTGGTTGGAGATACTATATAACTAAAAGTAGTCTAGATTAACTAAACGCCTTCAAAAGTTTGCGTAGTTCCAATATCTGATACTCGTGCGTTTAAAGATGTTTTATCGTTTTTAGTGATAAAAACTACAATTTTCATTTTATCTTTATTGTACGCCGAAGGTATTTCATAAGTAAATTCTTTCTCAAATACATCTCCATTTTCAGTTGATGAAGAAGCTATTGCGTCTCCCAAAGGATCTGTCAAAGAAACTCTCAATACATTATCATGTTCAAATCCTACCAAAGGATCAGCTGCACCATATCCAAAATCAGCATAGTTTCTTTGATCTTGTATCAAATCATCTTCTAATAAAAATACCCCTAATTTTAAATCAGTATAAGTAATCCCAAATTTAGCTTTGACTTTAACTTTAATAGTACTGCCACTTAAAGAAGATTCAATTAACAAACCTACTTTTGAAGAGCTACTTACAGCGTTTAGAACCTGTGAATCACTTTCATTCCATTTAGTTGTTCTGTTAACCATTGCTGTTGGAAATCCTGAAACAGAAAAAGCATTCCTCATTGTAGATTCTTTAGAATATTCGAATTTATCACCATTATGCACAGCTACAGTTATTAATTGAGATGTTTTTTTTTCTAATTCTTTTAACTTATACGCTACTCTTGGACAATATCCGCACCAAGCGCCTGTATAATCTTCTACCAATACATTTGTTTTAAAATTCAAAGCTTCCACTGAAGCAGTAAAGTTCTTAATATTACTTTTTAGAGCATTATAAGTAGCGTATACACTAAAAGAACCTTCCTCACCAGGTGTGTATTTGTTGCCTACTATTTCTTTATCATTAACAAAAAACTTACAGCTTGAAGTTATAACATCATTTTTATCACTTAATACCTGAAAAGTAACCTCATTATTAATAGCTACATTTTCTGCTGAAACGGATAAAGTAATACTCGTGATTGGATTTGATGGATTTGAAGAACCTTCACCAATTTCCTCATAAGCACCTTCACATGAAACTATAAATAAAGATAATAAGCTGTAAAAAAATAAATTTAAATTCCTCATAAAAAAGTAATTTAATGCTAAATTAATTAATTTTACTCAATATTACAGTTTTAATCTATCTTTATATAATGAAAATTCACTTAAGTTTTGTTTGTTTTTTAATGTTATTCTCAATTACATTGAGTTCACAAAATAAAATGCCTAATGTTATTTTAAAAACTATCGAAGGTAAAACTGTTAATTCTAAATCTACATCAAACAAGAATGGATTAACAATTTACAGTTTTTGGGCTACATGGTGCGTGCCATGTATAAATGAATTAGATGCTATTAATAAAGATTTTGATAAATGGAAATTAGAAACTAATGTTAAGCTAGTTGCCGTATCAACTGATGATGCAAGAACTAAAAGAAGAGTTAGACCTTTAGTTAATGGCAAGAAATGGAACTTCGATGTTTTAGTTGATGAAAACCAAGCTTTTAAAAGAGCATTAAATATTAATGGAATTCCACATACTATAGTAACTAAAGGGTCGAAAATAATATATCGTAAAATAGGTTATAAGCCTGGCGAAGAGGAAGATCTATATAAATTTATTTTAAAAAACTCCCCAATTAAAAATTAATTATTGCAATGATTAAAATAAGTAAACTAATTTTTGTTTCATTATTTCTATTTAGTTCATATTGTCTTAACTCACAAATACTTGACAATTTAACAGCTTCATACGATTCTTATTCTTCCTATTACTTAGATGACTCTAAAACCGGAGATTTTAATTTTGAAGACAGATTTAGATCAAATAATTATTTGAATTTAAAATCTAATATTGGATATGACTGGAGTTTTGAATTACAAATCGAGTCATATCTACCTAAAGCACTGTTGAATTTCTCTCCTAATTTTAAAGAAACTGGAATTTCAACTTTCAATATTCAATACAATAAAAACGACCTTAACCTTTCATTAGGGAATTTCTATGAGCAATTTGGAAGCGGAATGATACTAAGATCTTGGGAAGATAAAGATTTAGGTATAAATAATTCTATTAGAGGTTTAAATGGTAAATACAGAATTAATGATGAAATTAATGTTACAACACTAATTGGGGATCAAAAAAAAGGGTTTAAATACTCGACAGCTTTGGTTGTAGGATTTGATACAGAAATTGATATATCTGAAATATTAAGTAACGATAATACTTTCATTACTGGCTTTAGTTACGTTGGAAGAAGTGATGAAAAATCATCAAGTGAGCTGTACAATAAAATGACAAATTTATTTTCTTCTAGACTTGATTTTTCATCATCTAACTTTTATTCAAGTTTAGAAATAATTCAAAAATCAAAAGATCCCATCATGCTTTTCGGAAGTCTTTCTGATAGTTTTGTAAAAAAAGGTTCTGCACTATTATACAATGCTGGAATCATTAAAGATGGGTTTGGTTTTGATTTTACATTTAGAAGACTAGAAAATATGTCTCTTTTTTCTGAAAGAGAAGCTTTTGGAAACATTTACAGCGAAAGTATAGTGAATTACCTTCCAGCCTTAACTAAGCAGCATGATTACTCATTAGCTAATCTATACGTTTATTCCTCTCAACCTAACGTTTCATTTCAAAGTCAAAAGCTTATGAAAGCTGGTGAAATTGGGGTACAGGCTGATTTATATTATTTCTTAGAAAAAGAAAGTTTTTTTGGAGGTAAATATGGAACTAACATAGCAATTAATGGTTCATTTTGGAATAATTTAGATGGAGATTTTGATTATGAGAATCAAGATTATAACACAACTTTATTTGGATTTGGAGAAAAATACTTTTCTGAGTTAAGTTTTGAAATAAGAAAAAAATGGTCTTCAAAATTAGATAATATATTTTTATATGTAAATCAATACTATAACAAAAGGCTTGTAGAAGAAACCATTGGAGAAGTAAAATCAAATGTTTTTGTTTTAGAAAGTACCTTTAAAATAAATGAAAACAAATCACTAAGACTAGAACTTCAACATCTATCAACTAAAGATGATATGAAAAATTGGGCGGCATTTGCACTTGAATATAATTTAAGTTCAGCAGTGTCTTTATACATTTCTGACATGTATAATTACCAAAGCCCTAAAAAAGAAAACAAGATACACTACTACAATGTAGGAGGAAGTTTTAATAAAGGGATTAATCGTTATGCTGTAAACTACGGAAGACAAAGAGGAGGCTTGGTTTGTAATGGAGGGATTTGCAGGTATGTCCCTGAGAGTACTGGTTTCAGCTTGACCATCACTAGCTCTTTCTTTTAAATTATTTAATCACACCCAATTCTCTTCCAACTTTTTCAAAAGCACGTAAAGCTTGAAGAATGTTTTCAGTAGAATGTGCAGCTGAAAGTTGTACTCTAATCCTAGCTTCTCCTTTAGGAACTACGGGGAAAAAAAACCCAATAACATAAATGCCTAATTCTAATAAATTTTCTGACATTTTTTGAGCTAAATGATCATCATATAGCATCACCGGAACAATAGGGTGATTTCCAGGCTTTATATCAAAACCTAATTTTTCCATACCAGTTCTAAATAAACTTGTATTATTGTTTAATTGTTTCAAAAAAGAGTTGTCGGTTTCTAAAATCTCTAACACTCCTAAAGAAGCTCCGACAATTGCAGGAGCTAATGTGTTTGAAAATAAATATGGACGAGATTTTTGTCTAAGAATCTCTATTATTTCTTTAGGACCACTTGTGAAACCACCAGAAGCTCCTCCTAATGCTTTACCTAATGTTCCAGTTATAACATCAACTTCTTCTATTACGTTAAGTTCTTCATGAACACCTTTTCCAGATTGACCGATAAATCCAGTTGAATGACATTCATCCGACATAACAAGAGCATCATATTTTTTAGCTAATTCACAAATCTTATCTAATTGTGCTATTGTGCCATCCATTGAAAAAACTCCATCTGTAACTATAATTCGATTACGACAATCACCAGAATTCTTTAATTGCAATTCTAGATCATTCATATCATTATGTTTAAATCTAAACCTCTGTGCCTTACAAAGTCTTACACCATCAATTATAGAAGCATGATTTAATGAATCACTAATAATTGCGTCTTGATGATCAAATAATGGTTCGAAAAAACCACCATTAGCGTCAAACGCAGCAGCATATAATATAGTATCTTCTTTGCCTAAAAAATTTGATAATTTCTCTTCTAATTGCTTATGTATATCTTGAGTTCCACATATAAATCTAACGGAGGACATTCCAAAACCATGAGAATCTAATGTTTTTTTTGCCCTATCTATTACTAATGGATGTGACGATAAACCCAAGTAATTATTTGCGCAAAAATTCAATACTTCTTTACCTTGATTTACTAAAATTTCAGAACTTTGACTAGACTCTATGATTCTTTCGCTTTTATAACGACCAGCATTTTTTATACTTTCTAATTCGTTTTTAAGTCTATTTTTGATAGATTCGTACATGATTTTAAATTTAAATTTAAACTATTAAAATTAAACTATTATTTTAAAATAACTTATGGAAAGAATACTTATTACAGGAGCATTAGGTCAACTTGGTCATGAGTTTATAAAATACTTTAATAATAAAGATATTTTCGTACTTGCTACTGACATAAAAGACCCTCCTAAAAATTTACCATGTTTATTTGAATTTGCAGATGTTTTAAACAAAGAGAGAATAGATTTACTAGTAAAAAAATATAAAATAAACACAGTTTATCACCTTGTTGCTGTTCTTTCAGCAAATGGTGAGAAAAACCCTTATAATTCTTGGAAAGTTAATATGGAAAGCTTTCAAAATATTATTGAAATTTCCGTAAATAATAAAATTAAAAAAGTTTTTTGGCCAAGTTCAATAGCAGTTTTTGGAACCGAATCAAACTTAGATTTTGTTTCTCAAAACCCTGCTATGAATCCTGAAACTATCTATGGGGTTTCAAAACTAGCAGGCGAAAAACTTGCAAACTATTATTTTAATAGATTTGAATTAGACATTCGTTCATTAAGATATCCTGGCATAATATCAATAGACACATTACCTGGTGGTGGAACTACAGATTACATAATTGAAATGCTAAACTCAGCAAAAAACAAATCTGATTATACGTGTTTTTTAAACAAAGAAACTAGACTTCCTATGATGTATATAGATGATGCAATTGAAGCCGCTATAAAGCTAATGTCTGTTGACAGAAAGAAGCTTACAATCTCTTCATCATATAATGTTACTGGGTTTAGTATTACTCCTTTTGAACTCGCTAACGAAATAAAATCAAGAGGGATTGATATAACAGTAGATTACAAACCTGATTTTAGGCAAGAAATTGCCAATTCATGGCCTAAGGACATTGATGACTCAATATCTAATAAAGATTGGGGATGGTCATGTAACTTTAGTCTTAAAAAAACTTTAGATAAAGTATTTAATTGATTTTAACCCATTTGTTTTCAGAATTTAACATGAATTCTCCAACAAAAGTTTTATTCCAAGAATCTGGGTTTATTAAAGACAGAAAATAAGTTTGATTGTCATTTAAGTAAAGAAAATATTTTTCACCAATTACTGGCTCAAAAGAAAATTTAGAGTTATAAATGATTTCATTCCACTTGAAATCATCTAGCAAATCTTGATACTGTTTTTTAAGCTCAGTAAATTTAGAACTTATATTCTTGTTTACTTTACTAACACCTCTTTCTTTCCAACTTTTGTTATCTTCAATTTTTATAGATGGAGCACCAACATTACTTCCATACGGAAGAAGATGAGCGTCATACTTTTCCGAAGAAGAGTCGTAAACTACGTTATCAGGTTTTTTTTTATTCATAAAAACAAAGCACAAATTTAATTTATTCTATCGAAATGAAAGGGATGGTATTAAAAAAATACTATAAATTATTTTAATTTAATTTAATTAGATTTATTAAAAATATAAATTATGAAATTATTCATTTTAATTACTGGTATTTTAGAATTAACGGTTGGTTTGGCTATGCTTGTCAATCCAAAATTTATTCCTTCTTATAAAAAGGCAGGTGGTGCATTAATTACTACAGCAAGGATGTATGGCGGAGCAGCTTTTTCTATTGCTATTTTTGCACTTTTAGTTGTATCAGACTTTGAAAATAAAAATTTTACCCAGTCGTTTTTATTAATTTATTTTGTATTCCATACAACAGTGGCTCTTGCTGTTCTTATATCTTTTATTAGCAAACAAACCAGAGAAATTAATATAGGTTTTATTCACAGTCTATTTGCTGTCATAACTCTCTATTTCTTAATTACATTCTAACATTTATATTTTGTTTCGTTTGTTTTAGATTTTATAATAACATTATTTAATTAAATAAAACCTAAACAAAACTATCGCTATGTGTAAAACTTCAAAAGAAATATAATAAATAAATTGTCAACTTAAGAAATGAATAAAAAAGAAAGACCAATATTATCAGAGTTAGTAAATGCAGGAACTTCAGATATTGAAAAATTTCAAAATGAAGCGATTAGACCAATTATAAAAATGCAACATAATTTATTGATTATTTTGTTTCAAAATTATTTAAAACATAGAAAAATTAATTTCAACAATCTTAAAAAAGAAAAACAGAAAGAAAGAATTAATATAATTCTAACAAAAGACACAAACTTCAAAAACATACTTTTAGGAATTGTTATTGGTCATTTTTCAAAAAATGAATTAATGTTTTATACGAAGAATACATCAGAACTAAAAAGAAGAATAATCCAAATAGTTAATCAAAGATCACAAGACAGTCTTTTAGATTTAAGTCTTTAGAAAACAAAATAGTTATAAAAGCTAAACTTATATGGAAATAAGTAATTACAAAAATGCTATAATTCACAACTACGATCGTATTGTATAATAATCATATGTTTTAAAATAAAAAAAGTTGTTTAAATAATTAATTCTTTAAAAAAATAATAAATGGAATGGTTTCAAAAAAATAGAAAAATAATTTGGATATCACTTATTGGATATTTTACAGTAAGATTACTTTATCAATACTTGCTTTAATATTTATAAAATTAGATGGTAAAGTTGTCTTAAAATTTATATAAATTCGCAAATAAAAAAAAATGATCATACTCTGGTGTTTAATTAATGTTGCATCTAGTTATACACTAGGCCGAACTAATAGACTGTTCGTCTCTAGTTAAATAAATCATTTTATATTTATCAAGGCCTCGTAGCATAACTGAATAGTGCACTTGATTACGGCTCAAGAGGTTGTAGGTTTGAATCCTACCGAGGTCACAAAAAGGGAATTACTTTAATTAGTAGTTCCCTTTTTTATTTTGTTTACTACTATGTTTACTACATCCTTTAAGTAAGCCTATTTAAAAACAACCTTAACTGCTCCATTTAGCAGCACATAATTCTTATATAAAATGTTAGTTTAACCAACTTACGAGGATTAGAAGTTGCTTAATTAAAAGAAGAAGATATGCCTATGGTTTAGATTTTTTCTTTTGTAGAATTTATTCTAAGTAATGATTTTCCACTCTTATCTTTCATAGTAACTCTGGATTTAATTATATTATCCGACTTAAAATTCTCTATTATTTTACCGCTAATACCATAGTTTGAAAAATCTATATAGTTCCACGTCATTGATTTATCAGCTTTATTCCATTTTCCTGTCCAGAAAGTATTACTACCGTCACTTTTAAATTCCCATCGATTGAATTGATTTGACATTTGGTCATAACAAATAATATGTTTGCTTGTATTATCATCATTATAAACCATTATTTCAAGGTAATTGTTTGAAAGAATTAAATTTGTCTCAGTTGTTCCTCTATTCTCAGTCCTTTCAGGAGTCCAAACAGATTTTTCAAAAACTGCACTGCTTTTCCATTTGCCTTCCCATTTTGTTAAAATATCAAAAGCATCATTTTTAGATAATTTTTGAGCGTTTAAATAACCTGTTCCTAAAACAGGAATTATCATAATTATTAAGATTAGTTTTTTCATGTTCTAAATATAACAATTATCTAAACCTTAATAATCTTCTCCCTTTATGTATTACTGTGTGTTTTAATTTTGGAACAACATAGGTCAACCCAATTTGTATAAGTTTTAATCTTTCATTTTGAGTCATTGAATCTATATCAATAGAAGACATAGCATTCATTATTACTTCACTAAATTTCTCTTTAACTTCTACTGTAATTTTGTTTGGCACTCCAGCTTTACGACCCATATAAAAAGTGTTAGTTTATTATTTAACTTTAGGTATTAACTCAAATCATTTATCTAAAACTTATGAAACATCCTTTATATTTCAAAAAACACCTATGTCTACTTTCTTTATGTTTATTTTTTTTAAATTTCAATTTAAACAGTCAAACAAAAAAAGAAACTAGACAAATAAAAAAATTAGAAAAAAAGGAAAAAAAAATAAATCAATTAAAAAATCCAAATTGGTTGAAAATCAAAGATAGTATTGGCTACTTTACAGATGATAAAGACACATATATTGAATCATCTTCAATGGAATCAAATTCTGAGAGAATAGACAAATTTATAAACAAGGACATGAACAACTTCACTGAAAGAAGTTCGTTTAAAAACGATAAGGAATCTAAAATAGGAACTTATATTTTGGAACAAAAAATCATTCAATCAGTTCTTTTTAATGATGGCATAATAAAACTTATAATTGAAGTTAAGGCGACTTGCAATAATGGAGTTAAATCTATAAACAAAATAATTTTTTATAAAAAGGAAATAGAAGCTATCAAAAAAGCTAATGACGTTGAAAGGTTTTTAAAAGGTTCACGATTTACAACTCCTAAAAAAGAAGAAAAGAAACTATTAGACGCAATAAAAACACTTTGTTTTTAAATATAAAATTATTGCAAAAAAATGGAAGACATTTGTCTTCCATTTTAAGTTTTTAAAAAACACTTTTACTACATTAACCCTAATTGAGTATAAAAGTCTAGGTTATCCATGTAATTTTCTTCTGATAGAATTTTACCATCTTTCATTTTAACAATAGTAGACCCAGAAACATCAACTTTTTTATCTGTAGCAGGGTTTCCAAAAAAATCACCATCGTGAGTTCCTTTAAAATTCCATTGTTTTACAATATCATCTCCCTGACCAAAAACATTTATAAATGTAATCTTACCATCTGAAAACCCATTCAAATAGCTGTTATAATATGCTTTGAAATTTTCAATTCCAACTATATTTTCAGGTTTAGTAATACCTGTTATGTTTTCATCAAAAGAATCTCCGTTAATTAAATCAATTTGTCTTTCATTAATTACTTTATTCCAAACAGTTTTATACATGTTTATATTCTCTTCTAATTGTGTTTGAGCATTTTCTAATTCTACATGTTTCTCAGATGGTGTATTGCAACTTATAATTGTCATAGTTAATAGCAATACAATAAGTCCCGATAAAAAGTTTTTATTTTTTTTCATAATATTTAAATTGTTTTTTTTTAAAAGTAATAAAAAATTATTTCCTTAAACCATTAATATCATGCTTAGATACAAAGTTCCAAATCAGTTCGTTTGTATTATTTCCTTCAAAATTTATGTCAAACCAAACATGAGAACCATTTAATATTTTATAATGTTCTATTGAAGATTCATTGGTTCCTCCATCGTATAGGTGTTTTTGTATAGTAGTACCGTTATCATCTACAGTTTCAAAAACTGGTGATGTACTAGTTTTATTAAAATTTATCCAAAAACCAAGTATTGATTCAACAGAACTATAGTAACTATTTCCATCATAAGAAATTACACTATCTGATGTTCCATGTAATTTAATTAATGGAATAGAATGAGAAGGAGTGCAGTCAGTTTGTAACATAGACCCAGAAACAGAGCCAATAGCCGCGATTAGATAACTTTTATAACATGCAAGGGCATAACTCATCATTCCACCATTTGAATAACCAACAGCATAAACTCTTTTCAAATTAACTATATCTGAATGTAAATTGATTAGCGCTTCGACAAACCCTAAATCATCAACAGTACTTTTATTATCCCCTCCATTTAAAGCAGCATTCCAATGAGAATAACCTCCAAGTTCACTGCCTTGTGGATAGATTAATATAAAATTTTCAGAATCAGCTAAAGATCTCATATCAGTATAAGCCAAATGATCATTTACTTCACCCCCAAAACCATGAAAATTAATCATCAAAGGAAGTTTTGATTGTCCATTGTATGAGTTAGGAATATATATTAAATATTGTCTTTCCAATCCATCGTGATTTATTTTTTGAGTTGAAGTAGACCCTGGTAAGATTTCCGTGCCTAAAACGTCAGTTTCATCACTACAATTAATAAGTAATGCAATAACAAAAAGAATTAATATTTTTTTCATTTTTATATTTGAATTATTACAAAAACTATGCCTTAAATTATTTTAAGTTATTTTTAAATATTATAACATTATGAAAAAAATATTTGCTTTAATTTTTTTAATTAATATTTCTATGTCTCAATCGCAAGAAAGTTTACCTTATTATGAAATTCCTGATTATCCTGACTCCTACACAAGTGGCAATATAATGTCAAGAATGATTGATGGTTTAGGATTTAGATTCTATTGGGCAACTGAAGGTTTAAGAAATACAGATTTAAGTTATAGAATTAACAGTGAATCGAGATCTAGTCATGAAACCATTGACCATATTTATAATTTATCTACTGTGATACTTAATTCCTTAGAGGGCTTACCAAATACTGATAATAAAAATGAAAAATTAGGGTTTAAAGAAACTAGAAAACAAATTTTATTTAACTTAAAACGTTCTTCAGAAATTTTATCCAAATCGAATGATTTATCAAGCTTTAAAATAATTTTTCAAAGAACTAATAATAAAAGTGAATATCCTTTCTGGAATCAAATAAACGGACCTATTGAAGATGCTGTTTGGCATTCAGGTCAATTAGCCATATTAAGAAGAGCTAGCGGAAACCCAATTAATCCTAAGGCATCTGTTTTTTCTGGAAAAATTAAAAAATAGATTTTATATTTTTAATTTTTATATTTCTAAATTCTACAGGATGCCCTTCAGATTGTAAAGAAATATAACCATCGGATAAAGGATTACCTATTTTGTCTAAAAAATTTATGGGCACATTATTTCCACCAACTTTCAGGTTAGAATAAGACAAAACTGTGTCATTTTCAATTACATGATGGATTAACTTATTAGAATAAACTATTACATCAACCTTAACCCAATCATCTTCATGGTAAGTTTTTGAACTAGAACTAATACAATGCGCATTAGCTAACTTAGAATCAATATCTACGTCAGTTCCAGGCGTACAAATATTTGCTGTTGGTCTATTTCCCTTTCCTAAACCACCTAATAGTTGAACTTCAGCACTAACTGGAAAATCTTGATTAATTAACATAGTTTCGGGATCTTGGCAATGAAGCATTATTCCGCTATTTTTTATTGACCACCCTGGAGCTCCTTTTAAATGAAGTCCACTGAACTTATATTCTAAACTTAAGTGATAATTTTTAAATTTATTTTTAGTGAAAAAAATATGACCAAATTTATCGTTAAAAGAATCGTAATTCTCATAGGAAATTTTTATTACACCATCTTTAACCTTGAAAGTGTTTTTGTAATTATCTTCGAGTTCATGTCCATTAATTTTAATTTTCCATCCATCTAAATCTTTTCCATTAAATAAATACTCCCATTGATTATTTGTTGATTTGACATTAATAACTTTATTTAAATCAATATAATTAAATCCAGTAATTACAAAAAACCCTAAGAGCAAAAAAAATAAAGAATAAAATATTTTTTTCATAAATATATTTTAAAGTAAATAGCTTCTTCGTTATTTAAAACTAAAAGTCAAACCGGCGTTATTTTTAAGTCGAATCAAAAGCTTATCACCCATAGCAACTGATGGAGTCAATACTCCACTTACATCTGAAAGTTGATCTTTTGCTAAACAAACTGCAGTTTCCCCAAGCATTTTAGAAGTAGAACCATACCCTGGATCCATGTCTCCAATTACTTTAGCAACATCCTTAGATCCATCATCATATGTAATATAAAAACGTAAATTATAAAACCCATTTTCTCTTTTATTTTTGTCAGGTCCCTCACCTGCTTTTGGGAGGATTTTATCAACTATTTTTTTAACAAAAGAACCAGGCTTGGCAGACATTATTATTGCTAGAGGAATAGTACTAATAATACCTTTTATCCTTCCAAATAATCCTTTTCCACATAAAGTTGCTTCGTCATACTTAAAATCTTTTCCATAAGAATAACCATTTAATGCATTACTACGACGAACAATTTTCGTGTTAATTGCTGCCATAATAAAAGGTCCAATCCAGTTTTTTGATGATTTGTCAAATACAACCGACCTTAAATCATACTTGTCTAATCCTTCTTGTTCACCACCTGGATTAAGTCCATAAGGATTAATTAAAACCTTAAAAATATTTTTGTCTTTATGTGCTTCTTCGTTAACATGACTTAAACTTTCATAAGTTCCTCCGCTGATTCCCCCACTAACACCTGCAACTCGCATTTCTATATGTTTAGCAATTTTTATGTTTTTATTTCTAACATCATTTTGAATGAAATAAACCCCCATGTCAGACGGAATAGAATCAAATCCACAACAGTTCACAATTTTAGTTCCATTAGATTTGGCAGATTCATGATGTTTATCAATTATTTTTCGAATCCACTGAACCTCACCAGCTAAATCACAGTAATGAGTTTTATTTTCCACACATGCATCTACTAGTTTTGAACCATATTTTGCATAAGGTCCAACAGTTGTGCAAATTACAGAAGCACGTTTAGTCAAATCATTTAAACTAACTTCATCATTACTATCAGCTACTATTAAAGGAACGTTTTCATTTGCGACTTCAGATCTAATCAATTTAAGTTTGTCTAAATTTCTTCCGGCCATCGCCCATTTTAAATCTCCATTAATACCATATTTGTTAAAGAGGTAATTAGCAACTAGTCTGCCTGTGAAACCAGATGCTCCCCAAATTATAATATCAAATTCTCTTGTTTTCTTCATACACTAATATTAAACATTATTTGATTAATGTTATTAATAATCCAATTAATAATTATAAATTCGCGCTGTTGTTTCCCAACAACACGTATTAAAAGTTCAAGAGTTTTATGGTCATTATTCTTGAGCTTTTTTTATTTTAAAGCTTTTCAATTATAGGATAAAACAATATTCCAAAAAGTATTCCAATAATAATAATTACACCTACAACTAGATATTGTTTAAAATATGATTTTTTCATTAGATGATTCTTAAATTAATTCACTAATTGCCCCCTGTGAGGCTTAAGTGATTTTTTAATATATTCTAAATCACTTTTATCAATAAAAGCATAAGCTATGTGATGAGATAAATTAAGTGATTCAATTCCTGATTTAATTAACTGTTTTTTTTCTAAATCAAAAAATTCTTTTAAATGTATTTCATGATGTTTTGCAATATGTTCTGAATTAGGCCCCTTAAAATCCCAAATTAATTTTAAATAACTCATTTTTAAATATAGTTTTATTAAACACACACAATTAAATATAAAAATGTTAAAAAATATTTAATAAAACACACAAGTTATTGTTATAAATATAACAATATTTGTTTAATTTGTTATATATGAAAAACATACTTGTACTTGGATTAGGAAAAGTCGGAACATTAGTTGGTGTATTACTTAGTAAAAACTTTAACGTTACGGGATTAGATCAAAATAAACCTCATTATGATTTTAAACTTCCATTTGAAGTGATTGAATCTGATGTAAGTGATGGTGGGAAATTAAAAAAAATATTTAAAAAGTATGATACGGTCGTATCAGCTCTGCCATTCTTTTTAAATAAAAATATAGCCAAACTAGCTTTTGATTTAGATCTAAATTACTTTGATTTAACCGAAGACATAGAAACTACAGAATATATTAAGAAATTAAGTGCCAAATCAAATAAAGTAATGGCTCCTCAATGTGGTTTAGCTCCAGGACTTATTGGCATAATAGGTAACAATCTAGCTGTTAAGTTTGACAAACTAAGGGATATAGAGTTAAGGGTTGGAGCTCTGCCAAGGTATCCAAATGGGCAATTAGCCTACTCTTTTACTTGGTCTCCTGAAGGAGTTATTAATGAATATATAAACGATGCCCAAGTAATTCAAAATGGTGTAAAAAAAATGGTTCCGTCTCTAGATGGTTTTGAATATATAAATATTGAAGGTCAAGAGTTTGAAGCATTTGCAACCTCTGGTGGACTAGGAACTATGTGTGACACTTATGAAGGAAAGGTTGATACTCTAAACTACAAAACCATAAGGTATCCAGGACATGGGAAATTAATGAGGTTTTTAATGTACGAGCTGATTTTAAAAAATGACAAGCCTAAACTAAAAGAAATATTAAGTAACGCTAAACCTCCAGTAGAGGATGATGTTGTTTATGTGTATGCTGTAGTTGAGGGATGGAAAAAAGAAAAAATATCGAGAAGTGAATACTTCAAAGCATTTTATCCAATTGAAATTGGAGGAAATAAATGGAGAGCTATTTCATGGACAACAGCTGCATCTTTAGTTGCTGTAATTGAAATGGTTAATAACGGTAAACTTTCAAATAAAGGTTTTATAAAACAAGAAGAAATTTCATTTGAAGATTTTTTAAAAACTGATTCAGGAAAGTTATTTTTAGATTAAATTTAATTCATGAGATTTAAAGATAAAAAAACAATAAATATTATTTTAGAATCATTGTTTGACACCTACTCTGACAGAGTTCCTGATGTAAAAAAAATAACTAGTGCTTTAATTGAAAGCAATATAATTTCTAATCAATCTGAGATAGTTAATGATCATATTGCATTTAGAACTATGGGAGTAGAGTTTCTTGGAATTCAATCTTTAGAAAAAATATTTCTTCACCATGGTTATGTGAAAAAAGATTTTTATTCATTTAAAACTAAAAAATTAAATGCCTTTTGGTATTCACATTCAGATGAAAATATGCCAAGAATTTTCATAAGCGAACTAAAAGTTAACGATTTGAGTGAAAACTCAAGAAGGATTATATCTAAATATACAGATCAAGTAACTGAAGACCCAGTTGATAAATTAGACTTAAGTAATGCAAATGAAGTAATAAATTTTTTAAGTAACCCTCTTTGGAGTTTGCCATCCTTAAATGATTTTAACGACTTATTAAAGGAAACAGAATATGGATCTTGGGTCATTTATAACAGATACTACTTAAACCATTACACGATCAGTGTACATGAACTTATTGATCAATATAATACATTAGAAAAGTTTAATGCTTTTGTAACAAAAATTGGTATAAAACTCAATGACTCTGGAGGTGTAATCAAAGAAAGTAAAGATGGGTTATTACTTCAAAGTAGTTCAGTAGCTAATAAAGTTAAAGCTAGTTTTACAGAGGGTAGTTCTTTAATCTCAGGAAGTTATGTTGAGTTTGCTGAAAGAAGAATACTTCCTAAGTACAGTAATGTTAGTAAAATTAAACCCATACATAGAAGAGATGGATTTGAAACTTCCAACGCTGACAAAATATTTGAGAGCACCTATATAAAACAAATAGAAAAATAATTCTTAATAATTGTTCATCTTCGCTAATCTGTCTAAATGATAGTTAGAATCTCCTAAAGTTCTTTGAATAACTCTTGCTCTTTTAAGGAAAAATCCAATATCTGCATCGTCAGTTACGCCTATTCCTCCATGCATTTGAACAGCTTCATTACTTACAAGTTTAAAAGTCATTCCTAATTTGGCTTTTGCTAAACTAGCCAGTTTCGGAAGATTAGAATCATCAGAATCAATAGCTTGCAACGATTTTAAAACAATAGACTTACACAATTCAATCTCACCAAACATGATGGCAGATCGGTGTTGAAGCGCTTGAAAAGAGCCTATCTTAACTCCGAACTGTTCCCTTTCTTTTAAGTAATTCATTGTCATTTCAAAAGCCTCTTGAATACTTCCTAGCATTTCTGCAGCTAAGCCCACTCTTGCAATATCAAAGGTTTTTTCTAAAATAGAATTACCATCATTACCTTGAGAAAGAAAACTTGATTCTTCTACTTTAACATTATTAAAAGATATATCAGAGTATGTTCTTGAATCCATATGAACTTTATTGTTAAATGATATTCCATCAGATTTTGAATCTACTAAAACCAACATAGTGTTTGATCCAGATTCATCTTTTGATGACACAATAAGATAATCTGATAAACTACCATCAATTACAAAATTCTTGTTACCATTTAAAACATACCTTTCTCCTTTCTTAGAAAGTAAAGAATTTAACATATTGGGGTTGTGATGAACTCCTTCTTCATGAGCAACTGAAACTAATTTACTTCCATTCATTATCTCTTGAAATAACTTTGCTTTTAAAATCTCATTTTTAGAAAGTGATATTAATGTAGAAGATAGTAAAACAGTAGACACTATAGGAGAAAGGGTTAATTTTCTGCCCATTTCCTCTAACAATTGACCTAAACCAACATATCCAAAATTTAATCCATTATATTTTTCTGGTATTGTCAATGCAGTCCACCCCATCTCAACCATCTCCATCCACAACTCCTTATCGTATGTTTTGTAGCTATTATCTCTCAAATCTCTTAAACTCGAAAGAGGAGATTTTAAATCTAAGAATTCTTTAGTTGATGTTTTGAGCATTTGCTGCTCTTCATTTATTATTAGTGCCATTATATTTTATTTTGAGGGTAAACCTAAGATTCTTTTTGCAATGATATTTAATTGAACTTCGTGGGTTCCTCCTTCAATAGAATGACCTTTAGTTCTACAAAAGTATCTAGCTTGCATCCCATTATTTGATTCTTTACTAGTCCATTCACTTGCATTGAAACCATTTACACTTAGTCTCAATTCTTCACTCTGAATGCTTAATTCTGTACCATAATATTTAAAAAAAGAAGACGCTGCTCCAGAATTGTTACCTGCTTTATGTTCATCCATAGTTCTTTGAATAGTTAAATCAAATATTTCTTGATTCATTTCCAGTTCAGCTATTTTAGATCTTAAAATAGTATCTGACAAAATATCGTTATTTTTTCCCAAAACTTTAATAGCTTCATCTCTTAGATATTCCTTTTTATCAGTATCACCTATTCCTCCAATCATTTGACGTTCATGAGTCAATAAGTATTTAGCTATAGTCCAACCTTCATTAAGTGTTCCCACTAAATTTTCTTTAGGAACTTTTACAGAATCAAAAAATGTCTCTGTAAAAGGAGAATTTCCACTTATAAGCTTAATTGGTCTTGTCGTAACTCCCTTAGAAGCCATATCAATTAAAAGAAAACTAACTCCGTTGTGCTTTGAACTAGAATCTGTTCTAACTAAACAAAAAATCCAATCTCCTTTATCTCCAAATGAAGTCCATACTTTAGAACCTGTAACTAAGAAATGATCTCCCTTGTCTATTGCCTTAGTTTGCAAGTTAGCTAAATCACTACCAGCATTTGGTTCACTATAACCTTGAACCCATCTTATTTTGGCTTCAGAAATTTGAGGTAAATAATGTCGTTTTTGTTCTTCACTAGCAAACTTCAACATGGCTGGTCCAAGCATAGTAATACCAAAATTAATGTGAGGTTTTCTACATCCTAACCTTCCCATTTCTTGGTTTAAAACATTATTCTGTTCAGGTGTTAATCCTCCTCCTCCATATTTTGATTCCCAATATGGAACAATCCACTTTTTTTCATGCATTTTTTCAAACCAAATTTTTTGATCTTTATTATCAAACTCCCCTTTTCTTCCGCCCCAATACACTTGATTAGGATCTGTAAGTTTTTCTCTCATGCTATCAGGACAGTTTTCTTCTAACCATTTTCTGGTTTCCATTCTAAAGCTAGTTAGATCTACTTTTACTTGTGTTTCCATTCTCTATATTCTATTTAAACTTGTTTTTTATTTTCCTGTAAACTTTGCTTTTCTTTTTTCTAAAAATGCATTAACCCCCTCTTTAAGGTCGTGACTATAAAATGCAGCTACTTGCTCTTTCGCTTCAAATTCAATAGTATCGTATAAATTATTATCTAAAGAAAAGATCATATCTTGTTTTGTAATTCCTATAGCAACAGTAGCTTTTTCAGAAAGTTCAACTGCCCATTTTTTTGCACTATTTAAAATTTCCGAACTATCAACTAATTTATTTGTCAAGCCTAAGCTCAAGCATTCTTCTCCTAAAACTTTTTTTCCGTTCGAGGCAATTTCTAAAGCTTTACTATACCCTACTTGTCTGGAAAGCAACCAACTTGCCCCTCCATCAGGGCCTAAACCAATGTTTATAAATGCGTAAAGAATTGAACTTTCTTTACTCATTACTCTAAAATCACAAGCAAGAGCAAAAGCTGCACCAACTCCAGCAGCTGACCCATTTATTGCACCAATAATTGGTTTCTTTAATGCTAAAAAACGTTTCATTAAAGGTTTATATTTTTCAATTATATAATCTCGGCTCTGTTCAGGTGTAATAAGTCCAAAAGTTGACATATCTGCTCCAGCACAAAAACCTTTTCCTTTTCCTGTTAAAATTACCGCTCTAACACTATCGTCATTTTCAACTATTGAGAAAGACTCATTAAAGCCATCAAGCAAATCTTGATTAACTGCATTATATCTCTCTGGTCTATTTAAGGTAATTATAGCTACACTACCTTCTATTTCAACTAATACTGCTTTATCCATATAAAAATTTTATTCGTAAGCAATTGCTAAAGTTTCAGCAACGCAAACTGGTTTTTCTTGACCTTCAAGTTCTACTGTGATTCCTAATTTATACTTAGCGCCACCTGTTTTTATCTCGAATTCTAACAAAGAAACTCTTCCTCTTACTTTGCCTCCAGATGGAGTTGCACTAGTAAATCGAACTCGATCTAAACCGTAATTAACTCCCATTTTAACACTTTCTATAGTAAGTGTGTCGTATGAAAATCTTGATGCTAGAGATAAAATCATAAAACCATGAGCTATTGTAGTTTTATAAGGAGAATGTTTTTTAGACTTATCTTTATCAATATGAATCCACTGTTCATCTTCAGTTACTTTTGCAAACAAGTCTATTTTCTCTTGTGAAATTTCGATCCAATTTGAAACTCCTAATTCTTTTCCAACACTCTTACTCATTTCTTCTAAATTTTTAAAATGAGTTTTATAAGCTTCTTTATTTTCCATTTATTTAAGTATTTAAATTTTACATAGGCATAGCCCCTCCATTTGCGTGTAGAGTTATTCCACTAACAAACCCTGATTCTTTAGACGCTAAGAAAAGATAAGCATGTCCCATATCCTCAGGTGTACCTATCCTACCTACTGGGATCATTCTTACACCAGCTTGAATTACTTCATCAGGCATACTGTCTGACATAACTGATTTCACAAACCCAGGCGCTACAGCATTAGCTGTAATACCATATTTACCCACTTCTTTACAAAGTGCTCTTGTAAATCCAGAAATCCCTGCTTTTGTAGCACAATAATTTGTTTGACCAAAAGCTCCAGCAGTTCCGTTTATTGAGGAAGCAGAAACAATTCTTCCATAACTATTTGCTTTCATATGTGGAACTACTGATTTAGTTACCACAAAAAGAGATTTAAGGTTTACGTTAATAACTGAATCCCATTCTTCTTCAGACATTTTTAAAAATGATTTGTCTCTTATAATTCCTGCATTATTAATTAAAATTTCAATTTTCCCATGCTCTTTGATGATTTCTGCAATGGCTTTATCTACAGACTCTTGAGATGTTACATCAACTTTTTGATAAAATATTTTACCACCATTATTTGAAATTTCATTTACTGTTTCGCTTCCGTCAAGAACATCCCAAAGAGCAACTGTAGCACCTTCTCTACAAAACACCTCACATATTCCTTTACCAATTCCACGAGCTCCTCCAGTAACAATTGCAACTTGGCCTTCTAATCTTTTCATGATTTTATTTTTATTTATTAAACCTAATTCAGTTAATTAGTATTTCGATACTAATTTAAAAAAAAAGTATCACTTATCTAGATTATATACATTAATTTCATTAGAAACATTTGAAACTAAAAAAAGTTGGTCATTGAATTCAATAGCTGAAGTGTAAAATCCTGATTTTCCAGATGAATCTTGTAAATTATAAACTACTTCTTCTTTTTTATTAAATCCTAATATAAATCCGTAAGGTTTATTTTCTTTTGCATGTCTAAGTGATTTAGGCAGTCTCAAAATAATGTTGAATAAATAGTTATTTTTTTAAACATTTTAATTAATTATTATACAACCTCAAATAAACCTGCAGCACCCATTCCACCTCCAACACACATCGTAGAAACAACATATTTTGCTCCTCTTCGTTTGCCTTCAATAAGTGCATGAGCAACCATTCTAGAACCACTCATTCCATAAGGATGACCTATTGAAATAGATCCGCCGTTTACATTAAGTATTTCATTTGGAATACCTAGCACCTCTCTACAGTAAATGACTTGTACCGCAAATGCTTCATTTAACTCCCATAATCCAATATCACTCATTTTAAGACCATTTTGCTTTAAAAGTTTAGGAACTGCATAAATTGGACCTATACCCATTTCATCTGGCTCACAACCCGCTACTGCAATTCCTCTATAAATTCCAAGTGGAGTCACATTATGCTTAGCTGCAATAGTAGATTCCATCAATACACAAGCAGAGGCTCCATCTGAAAGTTGACTAGCATTACCAGCAGTAATTGATCCACCTTTTATAACAGGTTTTAAAGATCTTAATCCTTCAATAGTTGTAGAAGGTCTATTACATTCATCTTTAGAAAGTGTTTTTTCAATAAATGAAACTTCTTTAGTTTCTTTATCCATAATTCCCATTGAAGTTGTAACAGAAATAATTTCATCATCAAACTTACCTTCATCCTGACCATTAGCTGTTTTTATTTGACTTTCTAAAGCGTACTGATCTTGATCTTCGCGAGAAATTTTATATCTTTTAGCTACTACTTCAGCTGTTTGAAGCATAGGCATATAAATATGATTGTGTTTAGCCACTAGTTTTTTATCTACATACCTATCTAAATTCATTTTTTGCGTTTGAACTAAACTTATAGAATCTAACCCTCCACCTACTACAATATCCATTCCATCAGTGATAATCTGTTTGGCTGCTGTAGAAATTGCCATCATTCCTGAAGAACACTGTCTATCAACACTCATTCCACTAACAGTAACAGGAAGACCTGCTGCCAAGGCTGCATTTCTAGCAATATTCCCGTGAGATGTTCCTTGCTGAAGAGCGGCACCCATAATTACATCATCAACTTTATTAGGATCAACTCCCGATCTTTTAACAGCTTCTTCTATAGCCCATCCAGCCATTGTTGGTGCTGTTGTATTGTTGAACGCTCCTCTATATGATTTACCTAATGGTGTTCTCGCCGTTGAAACAATTAATGCATCTCTCATTTTTATAATTTTAATATTAATTTACCTTTTTTTTCTCCGTTAAATAACTTTTTAAAAATTTCATAAAAATTTTCTATCCCATCATGTATATCTTCTTTAGATTTCAAACTTCCATCAATAATCCATTGAGTCATTTCCTTAGTAGCTAATGGGTATTTATTAGCATAATCAAAAACAACCATACCCTTCATAGTCGCTCTATTAACAAGAAGTGATAAATAATTATCAGGTCCTTTTGCTGACATTTCATTGTATTGAGAAATTGCTCCACAAATAACAATTCTGGCTCCCATTCTTAAAAATACTAAAGCTGAATCTAAAATTTCACCTCCAACATTATCAAAATAAACATCTATTCCATCAGGACATTCTCTCTTAATTCCTCTTTTTACACTTTCATTTTTATAATCTATACATCCATCAAAACCTAATTCCTTTATTACATAATCACACTTTTCCTTACCACCTGCTATTCCAATAACTTTACATCCCTTTATCTTAGCAATTTGGCCTACGATACTTCCAACTGCACCAGCTGCTGCAGAAACCAAAACGGTATCACCTTCTTTAATTTTTCCAACTTCAAGAATTCCAAAGTATGCTGTCATTCCTGGCATTCCCAAAGTTCCTATATAAGTTTGTAATGGAATTTGAGTTGGATTAACCTTGAAATATCCCTTTCCATCAGAAATAGAATATTGTTGAACACCACCCCAACCAGAGAGAATATCACCTTTTTTAAATTTTGAATTTTTAGACTCAATCACTTCTCCTATAGTTCCAGCTCTCATAACTTCTCCAATTTTTACTGGAGGAATATAAGATCTAGTTTCATTTAACCATCCCCTCATTGCAGGATCTAATGAAACATATAAATTTTTAATTAAAATCTCTCCGTCTTTTACAGCCTTAACCTGTTCATTATCATGTGACCATGTGTCCTTGGAAGGAAATCCAGAAGGACGTTTCATTAATTTTACAAATTTATTATCAATCATATTGTTTTTTTTTAATTATTAATAATTAAATAAAAATATAAATTAATACTATGCGTGCATAATATTTTTATAAAATTATTTCCAATTGGGTTTTCTTTTTTCTTTGAAAGCAGAAATACCTTCTTTAGCATCGTCAGAATTTAAAACTAAATCTAACATATCAGATAGATACTTATGGTTCGATTCACTGGAGATAATCTTGTCAATCGCTTTTAAACCATATTTTATTGCATTGGGAGAATTACTTGTTACATCATCAAGCCATTTTGACACCACAGATCGGATTTCAATAGAATTAGCAATTACAGAAATTAATCCCCACTGATGAGCAGTTTTAACATCTAAATTATAACCCCTAATACACCAGTCAACAACATTCCTTACAGAAATAACTTTCGACAAAGACTCCATTACTTGCATTGGAAATATTCCTCTTTTTACTTCAGGTAAACCTAATTTAATTCCATCTTTAGAGACAACATAATTACAACCAGCAATAATTAAAAAACCACCAGCATAGACATCACCCTCTAACTGACAGATTTTAGGTTTATATAATTTATTAAATAATTCTCCAATCAAAATTTTTGAATTGGCTTTAGGAACAGTTGAATTATTTTTTTCAATGTCACCATTTAAGGCTTTCAGATCTAACCCTGAACAAAAAACATCTCCATTAGACTTTAACAATACTGCTCTAATATTATCATTATAAAATGCATATTGAAAGGCAAATGCTATTTCATTAATCATTTGAGGATGTAAAGCGTTTTTCTTTTTTGGGCGGTTCAATGTGACTGAAAAGACAAAATCTGTTTCGTCTAGTTCAATAAAATCAAATTTATATGATTTTATATTTTGAATATCTTTTTCATTAAAATAATTCATAGTAAATATTACATTCTAAATATTCCAAAAGAACTAGATCCTTTTATTTCATTACTGTAAACAGTTGCTAATGCTAGGGATAAATATTTTCTTGTTTCTGTTGGATCAATAACTCCATCATCCCACACCTCTGATGTAGTATGCCACACACTAGCTTTTTCATCAGCCTGTTCAGCTAGCTTTTTCTTTTCTATTTTAAGTTTCTCTTCATCAATAACTTTATTTAATGAAGATGCCGAATTTCTTTTCACAATTTCCATTACACCAGACAACTGATCTGCTCCCATAACACCAGATTTTGCATTGGGATATGAAAATAAAAATCGAGGCTCAAATGATCTACCACACATTGCATAATTTCCAGCACCATAAGAATTACCAACCTGAAGACTAATATGTGGGACTGTGCTTCCAGAAACAGCATGAATTAGTTGGGATCCTACGTTAATCATACCATTTTGTTCATGCTTTTTTCCTACCATAAATCCTGTTGTATTATGAATAAATAGTAAAGGAGTATTTGATTTATTAGCCAGTTGTATGAAATGTGTTGCTTTTCTTGCCGACTCAATAAAAATCACTCCATTATTTGCAATAATTCCAACAGGATAGCCATTGATTTTGGTCCAACAGCAAAACATTGTTCTACCATAATTTTCTTTAAACTCAATAAATTCAGAACTATCAACAAATCTTTTCACAAGATATCTTATATCAAAAGGTTTTTTTAAATGTGAAGGAATAATTCCTAAAATCTCTTTTTTATCAAATTTTGGTGCAGTTGCATCATTTTCGTACTTATTTTCTGTTGGCTGCTTAATTTTTTTGATTAAATTTTTGGTTATTTCTAGAGCGTCCTTTTCGTCTTTAGCTAAAAAGTCTGAAACACCTGAAATACTACTATGCATTTGAGCTCCTCCCAATTCCTCATCATCAGCAACTTCGTTAGTTGCCATTTTAACTAACGGTGGTCCAGCTAAAAATACTTTAGCGGTATTCTTTTGAAAAATTGAATAGTCAGACATTCCTGGAACATAAGCTCCACCTGCTGTTGCATTACCAAAAACTACAGATATTGTTGGTATTCCTTCTTTAGATCTTCTGGACATCTCCAAGAAAAACTTGCCATAATTATTAAAAACTCTATCTTGATCTGGTAAATTAGCTCCACCGCTTTCAACAAGATTTATGGTTAATAATTTATTTTCACTAGCAATTTGCGATAACCTTAGATTTTTTAAACTTGTAGCATAATCAATTGCACCTGCTTTTCTAGTAGCAACATTGGCATTTATTAAGCAAAGTACATCAGAAACATATCCTAATACTACCACTGTAGTTCCCCCAGCACCAAATCCATTTTCATGCTTTAAGCCAGCAAGAGGCATTAACTCTATGTGAGGTTTCTTTTTATCAAGCAACAAATCAATTTTTTCTCTAGCAAGTAGTTTTTTTCTACTTCTGGTTCTTTTAATTTTTTCTTTACTTCCTTCAGTTTTTGATAATCTAAAATACGAGTTAAGCTCTTTCAATAATATCTTCATTGAAATCTCATTTTCGATAAAATTTGAACTTAAAACATCTACAATGGGCTTTCGAACTTTCATTAAATAAAAAATATATTGAGTTATATTAAATTTAAAAATACAAAATAAATGAAAACATACTGATATTTAGAAACTATATCAATGAAAGCTGGCAATCATTTAATATTATTCAGGTATTCTTGATATTTTTCAATTCCTAATTCAGTAAGATAGGGGTAAATTATTGCATAACTTGATTCCAATCCTTTTTTAATAATTGTGTTATCATTTAAGTCTCTTAAATCAGATTGAGCATACCAAAAGAAATTGTGCATCCATATTTGATTTGCGACATGATCATACAAACCCGGATTATCAACAGGCTCGGGTTTTAAATATCCTTTTCCAATTGACATAAAGTTTAAATTTTTAATCATTTCAACTGCATTATTTACCTGCCTAATCATCTCTACTTTTATAGCTGGATAACAATTTAAAATATTAAAAGTATCAAGATAAAAAAACTTAAAATCTCTTTCAAATTCTAAAAATATTTTAGTGATTTCAAGTCCAATAAAATTTCCTGAAAAAAGTTTATCTCTCGAAATTCTAATTTCGAGCTCTTGACTCAAATAAGCACACACAGCCAATATTAAATCTTTTTTTGCTGGAAAATGATAATTAAAATTACTTAAGCTAATTTCGGATTCTTTAGCAACATCTTGATTCAAAACATTAGTAAAACCTCTATTATTGTAAAGATTAATTGCTCTTAAAATTATACGTTGCTTAGTTTTATTCATTACAGTAATAACTATGTTTATAATACAAATATATTATAAAAATTTGTATTTAGAATACTGTATTAGAATATATAAGAATATTATAATAACTTAACATCAAATATATAAACATGAGCGTTAATAATAAGACTAAATTTTTTTATGGGCTTGGCTTTATATCGGTTGGAATTAAAGATGTACTGTATTCTATTTTTGTTTTTTTTTATTTCAGTCAAATCCTTGGTCTTGATCCAATTTATACTGGATCTGCTACTTTAATTGCCATCATGTTTGACGCAATTTCAGATCCAATAATTGGAACTATTTCTGATAACTTTAAATCAACTAAATGGGGAAGAAGACACCCTATAATGCTAATGTCCGCCTTTCCATTAGGAATATCAACTTTCCTGTTATTCTTACCTCCTTCTGGAATTAGTGAATTTAATTTGTTTTTGTGGATGACTATTTTTTCTATACTAATTAGATTATTTCTAACTCTATTTTTAGTGCCAGGGATGTCTTTAGGAGCTGAACTTTCATCAGACTATGACGAAAGAACGGTTATTACAAGTTTTCGAATTATGTTCACCACACTAGTTTCTCCATTTGTTTGTCTTTTTGGATTGATATTTATTTTTGTTCCTAAAGAAGGAATGTCTACTGGATTATTAAATATTGAAGCTTATCCTAAATTTGCTCTATTATGTGCTATTTTAATGGTCTGCACAATCATAATAAGTGTCTATGGGACAAAACACACGATCCCTTCCCTTCCAAAAATGAATAAAAAAGAAAGCGTTGGATCTTTACTAAAAAATATATTAGTAGCAGTAAAAATGAAATCGTTTAATTCAATAGTATTGTTCACTATGATGATCTATATTGCCTTTGGAATAGGTAACTCTCTAACGACATACTTCTTATCATATTTTTTCGAATTAGATCAAACCGGAATCGCTGCAATTATTTTTTCAGGTGGAATAGCTGGTGTTCTATCTTTATTCATAGCACCAAGACTTGGAGAATTATACGATAAAAAAAAAGCTGTTATAATTAGCACTGCTCTATTTGGGTTTTTTATGTCAAGCCCATACAACTTGAGATTACTCGAGCTATTTCCTTCAAACGAATCTCCGTATCTTTTAATTTCTTATCTAATTCTTTCTACTATTGGTTTTACATTTCTATGGACTGCAATGAGTCTTGCTAATTCAATGATGGCGGATGTTGTTGATGAATATGAGTCAATAACCAAACAAAGACATGAAGGGTTGTTTTTTTCAACCATGTCCTTTGCATATAAATTAACAGTTGGTGTGGGATACTTTTTTGCAGGAATTTTGTTAAAAATAATTGCTTTTCCAACACAATCTGATATTAGCGAAATACCACCAGAAACAATATCTAAACTTGGCTTAATTGGAGGACCAATGTTAATGGTAATTTATTTAACATCCATTTTTTTCATAATCAAATACCCTATAACAAAAGTTAGATATAACGAAATTAGAGAGAAATTAAATCAATCCAATTAATTTTTTTAGTTTACAAAACTATATTTTAAATATAATTTTATTTGATAATTTTAGTATATTGCATACAATAATTAATGTTTCTTATTTAAAAAATGAAAACTAAGAATATCGACTTAGATACGGTAATAATTGGAGCAGGATTTGCCGGAATTGGAATGGCAATTAAATTAAAAGAAAATGGACACAATTCATTTTTACTTTTAGAAAGATCTAATGAAATTGGAGGAACCTGGAGAGATAACAATTACCCTGGGTGTGCCTGTGATATTCCATCTTTTTTATATTCTTTTTCTTTTGAACTCAATCCAGACTGGAGTAATTTATGCGCTCCACACGTTGAAATACTAAATTACCTTAAGCATTGTGTAAAAAAATATAAACTTGAAGATCATTTAAGGAAAAATAAATGTGTAGAATCGGTAAAATTTAATAGTAAAATGGGTAAATGGGAAATAAAAGATTCTAATGGAGAAATAATTATTGCAAGAATGCTTTTAACTGCAGTAGGTGGATTAAATGAACCTTTAATGCCAAAAATAAAAGGTATAAATAACTTCAAAGGAGAAAGCTTTCATTCTTCAAATTGGAATCACAACTATGATTTAAAAAATAAAAGAATTGCAATGATTGGAACTGGAGCAAGTTCAGTTCAAATAATTCCACATATTGCAGATCAACCTAAACATATGACTGTTTTTCAAAGAACAGCTCCTTGGATTTCCCCTAGAATAAATACAGAAATAGAAGACAAAAGCAAACAAAGGTTTAAAAAATACCCTTTTTATAATCGAATTTTGAGGGAATTTATTTACTGGACTCTAGAGTTAAGAGGAATGTTTAAATATAAAAATAGCATTGCAGCTAAAGCACTTAAGAAAGAATCTTTAGATTTTTTAAACAAGTCTGTAATAGATGAAAAATTGAAGGACAAATTAACTCCTGACTACGAAATAGGTTGCAAAAGAATATTATATTCAAATTTATATTATGGCGCAATTCAAAAAGATAATGTAAGCCTTATAACTGAAAACATTAAAGAAATAAAGGAAAACGGAATCATTGATAATAATGATGTATTTCACCAATTAGATGCAATAATATACGGAACTGGATTCAAAACAGGTCAGTTTTCACACATGTTCGAACTAGAGGGGATTAACAATAAGAAACTATTTGATGAATGGAACATAAATGGAGGTGAAGCGTATTATGGAATGGCATCTAATGATATGCCTAATTTTCTATTTTTAGTTGGACCAAACACTGGACTTTCTCATACTTCGATAATTCATGTAATGGAATCTCAATATAATTATGCTTTAGATTATTTGAAAAATCTAAAAAACAAACCCAATTCATATTTAAATCTTAAAGAATCTGTGTTTAAAAATTTTAATAAAAAAATTCAAAAAAGATTAAAGAAAATGATTTGGTATACAGGAGGATGTCAAAGTTGGTATATCTCTGGAGAAAACAAAAAAAATGTCACTATTTGGCCTGGAACAACAATATCCTACAGGCTAAAAACAAGGAAAATTAAAGTTTCAGATTACGATATTATATCTACTAATAAATAATGAAATCAATTAAAAAATTAGCAATTTTTCTATCAATTAGTATTGCTGTATTTTACATAAGTCTTAATCTATACTCAAATCAATTTATTGCTCAATTTGAAAATCAAGATTTTAACAATTACTTATTGGAATCTAAAAGACTTTACGATACTCCAATAATTTCAAAATTCAGTGACTCTAATCTATTAAAAGACGAGAAAAAACATGGGTTTATAAGTTTAGCAAGCCCCACTCTAGTTAGAGTTCCTAAATGGATTAAAAAACCACTAGTTAAGTATTACTTGTATTTTTCCCATCACAAAGGTGAATATATAAAAATGGCCTATTCAGATTCAATTAATGGCAGATGGACAATTTATAATGATAAAATATTAAGTCTAAAAAATTCAACATTAATAACATATCGTACTACTCAATCTAACCTAAAAGACGTCTTTAATCACAATAACAGCAATGAAACTTTTGCCTTATTAAGTCAATTAGATTTTAAAAAAAATAATACTAGTGTTGATTCAAATGACCCACACATTGCAAGTCCTGAAATAATAATTAACAACGAGTCTAAAGAAATTGTAATGTTTTTTCATGGAATGGTTTCAGGAAATATTCAAAAAAGTAAAATTGCAATTTCTAAAGATGGTTTAAATTTCAATGCAAAATCTAAAATACTTACAGGTCCTTAATTAAAACTAGTTGAATACAAAAAATTCTTATTTAGGCATTTCAATGTCTGGATTTTTTTATAAATTTTCAAAGAATTTAAAAAAATATGAAACTAGAAAAAGGCTTATTCTTGAAACCAAGGTTAGATACCCTAGCTTACTTATACAAGAAAATATTTTATATTTGATTTATTCAAGCGTTGGAGATATTCCTAGAAAAATTGTTTACAGGAAAATTAACCTTGATAATTCAGATTGGAATAAATGGAAGGCTGGTCCAGAACATTAGCTATTAAAAGCAGAATTACCATGGGAAGGTTCAGTTTTAAAATCAAAAAAATCAGTAAAAGGAGCGTCCGTTGAATTAATAAATGAATTAAGAAACCCTTCTGTTTTTAAAGATGAAGATGATAAAATGTACCTTTTGTATAGTGGAGGTGGTGAAAAAGGAATAGGAATTGCTGAATTAAAAGTTAAAACAACAAAAAAAAAACAATATGAATGATGAATTATTTGATTTTCCTTTTTACAAATGGGAAAAAGATTTAGCAGATAAGCCATTTCTTAAACAACCATTTGGAACCCTTTGGGAAACTTACACATGGAACGAAGCTGGTCTTATGGCTAGAAAGTTAGCAACTGGGCTTAAAAGTTTAGGTTTAAAAAAAGACAGTCATATTGGATTAATTTCTAAGAATTGTAGAGAATGGATTATAGCGGATTTAGCTATTTCAATGGCTGGATACATTTCTGTTCCATTTTTTCCAACCTTAAATTCCAAAGAAGTAGGTAATTTATTAGAATTTGGTGATGTTAAAGCCCTTTTTGTAGGAAAATTAGAAGACTGGGAAGAAATGAAAAAAGGCGTTAGTAGCGACATGCCTACAATAGCATTCCCTCATTATAAAGACCATTCTAAAATTAGCACAGGACATCAGTGGCATGATTTTTTAAATAAATTTGATCCACAAACAGAAAATTTTATTCCAAATTTAAAAGATATCTGGACTATAATTTTCACTTCTGGAACTACTGGAGATCCAAAAGGAGTTGTTCTTACATATGAGACACTTTATAATACTAAAAGAATTACAGAAAACGGAAATCCCCTTAGAGTAGACATGAAGGGAAATAATGACTTTATTTCATACATGCCATTGAATCATATTTTTGAAAGAATTGTTATAGAACATACTGCTTTTAGGTTTGGTGGAACGCTTTCATTTGTTGAATCTTTAGAAACTTTTGGACAAAATTTAAATGATATAAAACCAACGGCTTTTCAAGGTGTTCCAAGAATTTACACAAAGTTTCAAGAAAAAATATTAATGAAAATGCCACAAAAGAAGCTTTCAAAACTTCTAAAAATTCCGATAATTTCCTGGTTAATTAAAAAGAAATTAAAAAGTGCTTTAGGGATGTCCAGGGTTAAAGCTTTAGTAACCGGAGCTGCAGCAATGCCGTTAGAGCTGTTAGACTGGTATAGAAGTATAGGGATTTATATTACAAATGGGTACGGAATGACAGAAAACTGCGCTACATGTACAAATTTAAACCCATACCAACCTTTAGGAAGGGGATCAGTTGGACAAGCAGTACCAGGTGTGGAATTAAAAATCAGTGATCAGGGAGAAATCTTAATGAAAGGTCCATTCTTATTAAGTTGTTATTATAAAAACAAAGAAGTCACTAATGAAACTTTAAAAGATGGGTGGCTACATACTGGAGATAAAGGACGTATTGATAATGATGGTTTCCTGTATATAACTGGAAGGATTAAAGACATGTTCAAAACAGCTAAGGGGAAGTATATAGAACCAGGAGTTTTAGAAGCATATTTCGGAAGTGTTTCTGAATTCTCTCAAACATGTATTGTTGGCCTTAACTGTGTTCAACCCATTCTTTTAGCAGTTCCTACAGAATTAGCTATTAAAAATAAAGAACGTACCACCAAAAAATTAATTAATATTTTACAGAAAGTTAACAACGATCTAGTTGGTTACAAAAAAATCTCTAAAATTATATTAGTAAAAGAAGATTGGTTGCCTGAAAATGGAATGACCACTCCTACTCTTAAAATTAAAAGAGCAAAAATTGATGAGAAATTTTCTCAGAACTATGTTCATTGGGAAAAAAATAACGAATCTGTTATTTGGGAATAAATTTAATGGTACTTTTTTTATTAATTTTTATTGCTTTTCTTTTAGGCTTTTATATAAAAGCCCTTACAAATGACAATCTTCTTGATTCGTATATAAACAAACTCATTTCTATAGCTAAATCAAAAGATATTCCTGGTTTAATTACGGGGAAAACTGGTTATGCAAAAAACATAGATGTTAAATTGTTTTATGAAGACTTATGCCATACTGATAATCCTATAGCTACAGTTTTATTAATTAATGGAGCAGCAGAAACAATGATTCAATGGCCTGATCAAATGATCAGAACAATACTTAAAAACAACTTTAGAGTTATTAGATTTGATAATAGAGGACTAGGACAATCTGATTGGATGCCTAATTGGTCAAGTTCAAATTCATATAGCCTGGAAGAAATGGCTAGAGACACATTAGCAGTTGCTAACCATCTTAATGCTGAAAAATTTCATGTTATTGGTTATTCCACAGGAGGAATGATTGCCCAAATATTAGCTATAAACTATCCTAAAAAAATTCTTTCTTTAACTGTATTAATGTCCACTGCTCATTTATTTGACCCAGAAGCCGAACAAGCAGACAAAAAAAGACTTGGGCAATTAAAAAAAATGATATTTGGTTATAGAAATAGCAAAAGAGATATAGATAAAGTATTGAGATTTCATTTTAAGGTAGATCATTTATGGCACGGAGGCGATAATTATGTCCATAACTCAGAAAAACAAATCTTAAAAACTCTTTACGAAATAAAACACAGGAACGGATTTAACAACACTGCTTTTAACCAACATAAAAAAGCAATTAAAAAATCCGGTTCTAGATATAGAAAGTTAAAGAAAATTCAAGCTCCAACTCTGATAATTCATGGATCGGATGACTTATTAATTAAACCAAGTCACTCAGAAAAAATGGCTTCCTTGATTCACGGTTCTAAACTGGTTATTATAAAAGGAATGGGTCATGACTTTAACAAAAGCTTTAAAAGTCGAATAAATAGTATCATATTACCACACATAATAGGTAATTCTTAAAAAAAGTATAAAGTTTTAATTATATTAGTATTTTAATACTGTTTGTATTATTAATTTGAATAAAAAAAAAGATTTAAAACAAACCAAAAAAAACAATTATGAAATTTAAATTTTATTTATCCAGTTTGACTTTATTATTAGCCACATTTTTGATGGTTAATGCTCAAACTAACACTGTAACAGGAAAAATTACTGATGGTGTAGATGCTATATATGGAGTAAATGTAATTATACAGGGTACTACAACTGGAGTTGTAACAGGGGATAATGGAGTATTCACTCTATCTTCTGATAAGGATTTGCCTTGGACTTTAGAAATAAGCTATATAGGCTATCAAAACCAAACTATTAACGTGAAATCAACTTCTGACGTTGTTTCAATTAGCCTTTCATCAGGAGAAATATTAGATGAAGTAGTTATTTCTGGATCAAGAAAAGCAGAAAAAGTAATGAATGCTGCTTCTTCAATAACAGTTATAGGCGCTAAAGAAATAGAAAATAAATCAGCTTTTAACTCTATGGCCTTATTAGATGATGTATTAGGAGTTCAAATTGACAAACAAGGTGCAAATAGAACTAACATTTCGTTAAGAGATAACGTGGATGTTTTTACTACCTCTACTCTTATAATGTTAGACTATAGAACAATGAATCTTGCTGGTCTTAATTTTTTTGATGCTGATGCCAGTAACTTAAGCAACATTGACTTAGAAAGAGTTGAAGTCGTAAGAGGACCTGCCTCTGCACTATATGGACCAGGTGTAGGAGCTGGAGTTGTACATTACTTAAGTAAAGATCCTTTCAAATATCCTGGATCTACTATACTTTTACAAACTGGAGGTTTTGAAAAAGCTGGAAAGTTTGATTTAAATATGCAAAAAATGTTATTTAGACATGCAGTAAGTAATAAAGAAAAAACTTTTGGATATAAATTTAATTTAAAATATCAAGAAAACGAAGATTTTGATTTACCCGCAAGTACAGTAGCTCAATTTGCAGATGACATTAAAGATCCTTCTGGAAGAGTAGTTAGATCAATTGGTGGAAAGTGGCAAGAAAGAGCAGCAGCTAGAGGAGCAGACGCTACTCTTTACTATAGACCTTCCAATGATTTTTCTTTTACTTTAGCAAGTGGAATAAACGAAACAGCTGGTAACTTTTTGACTGGATCAACTGGAGAAAGTAGAGCTACACAAGCACAAGCATTTGTTCAAGCTAGAGTACAAAGTAAAAACTTATTTGCTCAATGGAATTTTACAAATATTCAACCTCATAAAGAAGATAAGTATGCTGGATTTGCTTACCGAGCTGGAGCAGTAAGTGGAGTAGCAAGTAAACAATCTCAATTACAAGTTCAATATGAATTATCTTTTGATCAAATAAACACTAAAATGTCTATTGGAGTAGAGCATTCAGGAGCAACTTTTGAAACTAATGGAGGAACTTTTGGAAGAAATGAAAGTAGCGATGATTACAGAGTTTATGGTGCTTATTTCTCAACTAAAACGGATCTATCAGATAAACTAAACTTACAGTTAGCTGGAAGACATGATCATTACCCAGCAATTGGAGAAAATTCATTTTCTCCAAGAGCTGCACTTGTTTTCAAGCCTAGTAATAGGCATAGTTTAAGATTAACATTTAACAAAGCTTATGTTGCTCCTTCAGCTTTAAACTTGTTCCTTGATCAACAAGTACAAGATATTGGTTATGGCAATGTATGGATTTACGGAAATAGAGATGCGCAAACTTTCAACAATATTCAAACAACATGGTTAGTAGGAGGTGGTGCACTTCCTAAAAATACAGGGATTGGAATGAATCATGCAACTGCATTTGCCTTAGTAAATTCGCTTTTATTACCTGGTTTAGCAGGCACTCCATTAGCAGGCTTTATCCCTTTCTTAGCTAGTCAGAACACTCTAGCTTCAGTAGCTGGTCTAAATGGATTCACAAATGGAGCATTGTTAGATTTAAATGGAAAACCATTTGGCCCACTTGAAGACGGAGACAAGGGAACACTTCAAACTGAAACACATTATGAATTAGGGTATAAGGGGATGTTATCTGATAAATTAACTTGGAATTTCAATGTTTATAATGCAATAAAAGAAAATTTTGTTGCTACAGTACAACTAAGTCCATTGGTAGCATTACCAACACTAGGTTCAGACTTAGGCGCTACATTATTACCATTCTTCACATCATCACTTACACCAACATATGGACCAATATATGGAGCTGCCTATGCATCAGCTTTAGCAAATCAATATGCAGCAGTGGCAGGTATGGTTTCTGCAGCAGGAGCCTTAGGTGTTATTGAAAGTGATCAAGCTCCTACAACAGACGGAGAACCTAATATTATGATTGGCTACAAAAACTTTGGAAAAGTTAATTACTGGGGATTTGAAACAGGTATGAAGTGGAGAGCTAACGATAATTTAACATTTTACGGAAATTATTCTACTGTAAGTCAAACAACATTCAAACAAGATGATGTCGGTAGTTTACTTGAAACAGGAACATGGTCATTAAATCATTCTAAACATAGAGCAAAAGCAGGAATGATGTATGGTTCAGAAAAATTTAATTATGGAATCGCCTATAAGTATGATGGAGGTTTTGACGCAAACATGGGTAGTTTTTATTCAGGAACAGTATTGAAAAGAAACCTTGTGGACGCTAATTTAGGCTACAACATAAATTCAAAAACTTCTTTAGGTCTAAACGTTATTAACTTAATGGATGAACAATACAGTGTGTTTCCAAACATGGCACAATTGGGAAGACAAATTATTGTTTCTTTAAAACATGATTTCTAAAAAAAAATACTTAATATTAAAAAAAGAGCAATTTATTTTGCTCTTTTTTTTTATAAATAAATATAAATTTTATACTCTAACAAATTATTAACTCATATTATAATGTCTAAACCAGAATTTATTAATCATTTAAACCTACCAGCAGTTGCAGCACCAATGTTCCTGATTTCAGGACCACAACTTGTTATAGAATGCTGTAAAAATGGAATTGTAGGAACTTTTCCTGCGCTAAATCAGAGAACAAGCGAAGGGTTTGAAGAGTGGTTAATTACTATCAAACAAGAGTTGAGTGAATTTGAAAAAGAAACAGGAAAAAAAGCAGCTCCTTATGGTGTAAACTTAATAGTTCACCAAACTAATCCAAGAGTACAAGCTGACTTAACGATCTGTGTTAAACATAAAGTTCCAATTATAATAACATCACTTGGAGCAGTAAGTCAATTAGTCGACGCTGTCCATTCTTATGGAGGGCTAGTGTTTCATGATGTGATTAAAAAAAGACATGCAGAAAAAGCAGCTGAAGCTGGAGTTGACGGACTTATCTTAGTTGCCGCTGGCGCTGGAGGACACGGAGGAACTATAAATCCAATGCCTTTTATTTCAGAAGTTAAAACTTTTTTTAAAAAAACAATTTTACTTTCAGGTTGCATTTCAAGTGGAAGAGATATCGCTTCAGCAAAACAAATGGGAGCAGATCTTGCATATATGGGCACTAGATTTATAAATACTAAAGAAAGCATGGCTGAAGAAGAATACAAGGATATGATTATTAATTCTAAAGCAAGCGACATTATATATACTGCTTCAGTTTCTGGAGTAGCAGCAAATTTTTTAAAACCAAGCTTAGAAGCTATGGGGATTACAGAAGAGACTTGGAGCAAAAAAGGTAAAATAGATTTTGGTAAAGAAATGGATACAGAAGCAAAAGCTTGGAAAACCATTTGGTCTGCAGGACAAGGAGTCACTTCAATTGAAAATTCTCCTAGCACCAAAGATCTTGTCAATTCATTAAAAGAAGAGTTTACAACTTCAATTAATGAACAGACCGAAATGCTAAAGAAATATAGTTAGGAAATTTTCATTTCAGGAATTTCTCCTTTCACTACTAAACGACCTGCTGTAGCTTTTTTTATAGTTTCAATAGAAACACCTGGAGCTCTTTCTAAAAGCTGAAATCCAGAAGAAGTTACTTCTAAAACTGCCAAATTAGTGACAATTTTTTTAACGCAATTTAACCCAGTTAACGGAAGGGAACATTTTTTTAAAAGTTTTGATTCACCTACTTTATTTGTATGCATCATTGCCACTATGATATTCTCAGCTGAAGCAACTAAATCCATAGCTCCACCCATTCCTTTAACCATTTTACCTGGAATTTTCCAATTAGCAATATCTCCATTATCAGAAACTTCCATAGCACCTAAAATAGTGAGATCCACATGCTTACCTCTTATCATTGAAAAACTAGTTGCAGAATCAAAAAAACTTGCTCCAGGCAATGTAGTAATAGTTTGCTTTCCAGCATTAATAATGTCGGCATCAACGTCCTCATCGTAAGGAAATGCACCCATACCTAGAATTCCATTTTCACTTTGAAATTCTACTTCAATATTTTTATTAACGTAATTTGCTACTAAAGTTGGAATACCTATCCCTAAGTTAACATAATAACGGTCTTTAACTTCTTGCGCTATTCTTTTAGCAATACCTATCTTATCTAACATTGCCTATTGGTTATTGTTCGTTGCTCAATTCTTTTTTCATAATTTTTTCCTTCAAATATTCTTTGAATAAAAATTCCCGAAACATGTATTTCGTTAGGGTCAAGCTCACCTGCTGGATAAAGCTCTTCTACTTCAGCAACTGTAACTTTAGCAGCACCACACATATTTGGATTAAAATTTCTAGCAGTTCCTTTAAATATTAAGTTACCAGCTTCGTCTCCTTTCCATGCTTTTACTATTGAGAAATCTGCTTTAAAAGCAGTTTCCATTAAATGCATTTTTCCGTTAAATTCTCTTGATTCTTTCCCTTCTCCAACTTCAGTTCCATAACCAGCTGGTGTGAAAAATGCCGGAATCCCTGACTTTGCAGCTCTACATCGTTCCGCTAATGAACCTTGAGGGATTAAATCAACTTTTAATTCACCGCTTAACATTTGCCTTTCAAATTCATTGTTTTCTCCGACATAAGATGAAATCATTTTATCTATTTGTTTATCTTTTAATAATAAACCTAAACCGAAGTCATCAACTCCTGCATTATTTGAAATACAAGTTAGATTTTTAACTCCCAATTTCACAAGCTCGGAAATAGAATTTTCAGGAATCCCACAAAGGCCAAATCCTCCAAGCATAATTGTCATCTCACTTTTGATTCCAACTAAAGCTTCTTGAGCATTTAATAGCTTTTTATTAATCATCTGATCTGTAATTGTTTTTTATTTTAATAAAACTTTACTAATAATCATTTTTCGAACTTCAGTAGTTCCTGCTCCAATTTCTAATAATTTATTTGCTCTATAAAGGCGATTAGCTTCACTTTCCCACATATAACCCATTCCTCCATGAATTTGAAGTGTTTCATCTAATACTTTATTAGAGGTAGAAGCGGCATGCATTACTGATGCAGCAGTATTCATATGAATTTGTCCCCTTCCACCTTCTTTCTTGTCAGTTGCATCACATTCCGCCAACACTACGTAGACCAATGCTTTAATAGACTGAACCCATGTATACATGTCAGCTAACTTAGACTGAATCATTTGAAAGCTAGAAATGGGTTTTCCAAATTGCTCTCTTATTTTAGCATATTCAATAGATATTTCTAAAGCTCTTTCACTAATTCCAAGAGATATAGGTGCTATCATGGCACGTTCAAAATCTAATCCATTCATAGCAACAACATGACCTTGACCTTCTTTACCTAAAATATTTTTTTCAGAAACTTTTAAGTTTTCGAAAAACAATTCTGAAGTTTGGCTTCCTCTAAAACCCATTTTCTTTAATTTTGACACAACCTTAAAGCCTGGATTATTAGTCTCAACTACAAAAGCAGTAATCCCTTTATTGCCTTTATTAACATCTGTTTTTGCATAAACTATGACAACATCAGCAATTGAACCGTTAGTAATGTATGTTTTACTTCCATTTAAAACGTAATGATCACCTTCTTTTTTGGCTATGGTTCGCATTGAACCCAACGCATCAGACCCTGCTCCTGGCTCTGTCAATCCCAAAGCTCCTACTAATTCCCCACTACAAAGTCCAGGTAAATACTTTTCTCTAATGTATTGTGAACCATTTCGGTAAATATTATCTAAACATAAATTATCGTGAGCTACCCAACTTAATGCCATCGCGTGGTTCCACCTTCCAAATGCTTGACAAACTAAACCTGCTTGTAAATAACTCATTCCAGCTCCTCCAAACTTAGGGTCAACTGTTAAACCCACTAAACCAGCGTCTCCCATTTTTTTAAAAATACCTTCAGGCCACCACTCTTCATTATCCATTTTTTCAGCTAAAGGGTATAATTCTTTTTTTCCAAATTTATCAGCAGCATCTAATACAGCTTCCTGCTCTTCATTTAAACCAAATTGAGTGTTTTTTAAATGCATTTTTTTAATATTATTACCTGTTTAGTATTAAACTTATTTTCATAAAATAACAGTACATTTTATAAACTTACTTGTTAAATAATTTAAACAAAACATGTGCCAAACAATAGTTTTATTTTAATATGTTAAAAATTAAAAGCTTTAAATTCATTATATTAAAACCTAATAAAACAAACTTTCAAAAAATTAAAAATCTATCATAAAAATAAAGATTATAATTTAATAAACAATAAAATTGTTGCATTAACAACATTAATGAATGTTTTAAATTGTTAATTATTACAAATTGAATTATTTTTAATATAAATTTAAAAACTATGACCAAAAAAGAAGTTTATATAGTTTCAGCTGTCAGAACACCATTAGGAAGTTTTGGAGGTGTTTTCGCAAATATGTCAGCCACTAAGCTTGGTTCTATTGCTATTAAAGGAGCTCTAGAAAAGGCAAATGTAAACTCACAAAACATTGATGAAGTGTTTATGGGAAACGTATGTTCTGCTAATTTAGGTCAAGCACCGGCTCGACAATCAGCCATAGCTGCTGGTATTCCATATTCAGTTCCATGCACGACAGTTAATAAAGTGTGTTCTTCTGGCGCAAAATCTATCATGTTTGCTGCACAAAGCATTATGCTAGGTCAAGCTGATATTTTGGTTGCTGGAGGAATGGAAAACATGTCTAATGTCCCTTACTACGTGCCAAAAGCTAGATTTGGCTATAAATATGGTAATTCAGAACTAATTGATGGATTGCACAAAGATGGATTACTTGATCCATACGATGAAATTGCCATGGGAGTGTTTGCAGATAAAACTGCGGAAAAATATAATATTTCCAGACAAGAACAAGACGCTTTTGCTATTAGGTCATATAAAAATTCTGAAGCAACTACTAAAAGCGGAATTTTTAAAAAGGAAATCATAGGAGTTTCTATCCCTCAACGAAAAGGAAATCCTATAATTGTCGATGAAGATGAAGAGTACAAAAATGTAAAATTTGAAAAAATTCCTCAACTAAGAGCTGCATTTTCTAAAGACGGAACAGTAACCGCTGCTAATGCTTCTACAATTAATGACGGGGCCTCTGCGTTAGTTCTGGCAAGTGCAGATGCAGTTAAAAAATATGATTTGAAGCCGATAGCTAAAATTTTATCTTTTGCTGATACGGCACAAGCTCCACAATGGTTTACAACGGCTCCTACAAAAGCAGCACCTAAAGCATTGAAGTTAGCAAAAATGACAACGGATGACGTTGATTTTTTTGAAATAAACGAAGCTTTTTCAGTTGTACCATTAGCTTTCAACAAAATACTGGACATTAATATAGATAAAGTAAATATTCACGGTGGAGCAGTTTCACTGGGTCACCCCTTAGGGGCTTCAGGTGCTAGAATAATAACAACATTAAATACTGTATTGCAAGCTAAAGACGCGTCTGTAGGTTGTGCCGTAATTTGTAATGGTGGCGGTGGCGCTAGTTCAATTATAATTGAGAGGTTATAAACTGATTGTTTTTTAAATTAAACTAATTTAAAATCAACTTTAATTTAATTAGTATTTATTTACTATTTTTAATAGAACATGGATAACGAAAGTATCAGTAAATTAATTCCCGCAATAATTCTTGTAATTCTAGGAATAATTGAATCATTTGGAGGATTATATTTTAATGATAAAAGATCTAAAGATGATCTAACTATCGAACTGATCTCTCTTACTGTTTTACCTACACTAATTCAACCTGCCATTCTGCTTTTTGTTTTATTTGTAATGGATTTATGGTTCCCTCTCTATGAAGACTTTTTTATAAATACTTTTTTTTTGTGGCATGTTTTAGCCTTTACAATCTTAGATGATCTTACCCAATATTTATGGCATAGACTCTCTCATGAAAATCCTTTTATGTGGAAGCTTCACCGCCCTCATCATGTTGTTGAAGAAATGGGTGTTTTAGTGACGTACAGAAATGCCGTTTTATATTATGCATTTATGCCAGGAATCTGGTTCTCTGCACTTTTAATCTATTTGGGTATGATAGAAGTTTATTTATATTATTTACCTATAAAAATGGCTGTTATCTTACTTGCTCACAGTGAAATTAGATGGGATAGGTTTTTATATAAATACAAAATATTACACCCCTTGGCTTGGATAGTTGAACGAACCATATCTACTCCTTGTACACATTATGCTCATCATGGTTTAACTTCAGAAGATGGAGTGTCTAATCCTAATGGAAACTACGGTAATTTATTGTTTTTTTGGGATGTTTTGTTTGGAACTGCTAAAATAACCAGGAAATATCCTAAGCGTTTTGGAGCTTGGAATAAAATGAAAGAGCCTTGGTATGTTCAACTACTGTTTCCGATTATTAGATCTAAAGACCCAAGAAGTGAACTGAGTTCAATTAAAACAGATATAGATTTTGATCCATCAAAAGATTACAAAGACTACCAATCTTAAAAAAATTAATGAAAAATTTAAAAAATAAAATAGTGGTAATTACTGGAGCTGGATCAGGAATTGGTCGTTCTCTTGCTGTAAAATTACACGAAAAAGGAGTTATGTTAGCTTTAAATGATTTTAATAAAAATTCTCTTAAAGAAACAATTAAGTTAATTGGATCGACTAGTGAAATTTATAGTGAAATATTCGACGTTTCAAACAAAGAGGATTTTGATCAATTTGCTAAAAATGTAATTCAACATTATAAAAAAGTAGATGTTGTTATTAATAATGCTGGAATTACAAACGGAAGCATTTCTGCAGTTGAAACAACAATCGAATCTTACGAAAAAATTTTGGGAGTAAATTTATGGGGAATGATATATGGCACTTTAGCTTTTATGCCTGAATTAAGAAAACAAAACGAATCAAGTGTAGTTAATATTTCTAGTATATGGGGTCTTTTAGGATCACCTTTTCAATCTGCTTACAGCACGTCAAAATTTGGCATAAGAGGTTTTACTGAAGCGTTAGCAGCAGAAGAATTATGCAACAACACTGGAGTAGTAGTTACAAGTGTTCATCCAGGGGGTATTAAAACTAATATAGTAAGAAACATTGAAGGACAAAACCTGACAGAAGGACAATTAAAAAAATTAGACGCTCATTTTCCAACCACTGCAGATCAAACAGCAGATAAAATTATTTATGCAATTAAAAAAAAGAAAACTAGAATAGTAATAGGTCCAGATGCAAAGTTTATGTATTTATTATCAAGGTTTTCTCAAAGATTAACTATGAAATTCATGGTTAATTGGGCTAAAAAAATGATGAAAATTTCATAATGAATAAAAAAATTAAACACATTATTTTATTTACATCGTCATTAATATTTTTTTGTATTTCAATTATCAATTTTTATCCTGAAAAAATTTCTAAAATTTTAATCAATTATACTATTGAACAAAATAAAAATAATTTATCATTAGATAAAGATGAAATTACTGTATTTACTATTGGAACCGGTTCACCACTAAGTGCAGATAGAGTTCAATCAGGAACAGCTTTATTTGTTAATAATAAATTTTTCATTTTTGATGTTGGTGATGGTGTTGTTCAAAAAGCAGAGAGTATGAACTTACCATTAAATGATTTAGATGGTATTTTTATAACTCATTATCATTCTGACCATTATATTGACCTTCCTTACATGATTAATAGATCATGGGTCCTTGGAAGAAACAAAGACTTAAATGTTTACGGACCAAAGGGATTAAAAGAAATACTTGATAGTAATAAATCTTTTTTAAAATTAGAAAACAAACACAGAGTTGATCATCATGGTTCTCAGATAATGAATATCAAATATGCTTTTGGAGTTTCTAATGAGTTTAAAAATCAGAATAAGCAGATAATATACGAGAATGATGGAATAAAAATAACCGCTTTTAATGTAAATCATTACCCTGTTTCTCCGTCTGTTGGCTATGTTATTGAATACAATAATAAAAAAGTAGTTATAAGTGGAGATACAAAAGCTAATGATCTTGTTTTTGAAATGGCTAAAAATGCTGATTTATTAATACATGAAGTAATATTAAACTCTCTATTAGATAAAACTATTAAAGTACTTGACAAAAAATTAATGGTAAGAAATTCGCACATTATTAATGATATTCAGGATTATCACACTCCGCCAAATGAAATAGTTAGTTTAGCAAACAAAGCCGGTATTAAAACGCTTATTTTACATCATTTAATTCCTGCGCCAGATAATATTGTGATAAAAAAAATATATGAAAAGGAAACTAAAAATTTTAATGGAAAAATACATGTAGCAAACGATGGAGATAAATTTGTAGTAAAATGAAAAAGCTAATCGAAAACAAGCTAATATTAGTTCCAATATTAATTATAATATCTTTTTTTATAGGTACATTTATAGCTATTTCAAGTATTAATTCCTCTACACAAAACAATGAGTTTTCTATTAAAAACGGAAATTGGATTGTAAATCCTAAAATGGATTTAAAGGATAGTTATCAAAGAGCTTATATTTCAAGAATAGGTGTTTTTGCTCTTGACGAAAAAGAAGCTCTTTATTTCTTGTCAAGTAAAGATAACATGGGTAAAAATTTATCCTCTGATTTCGATTATGAAATAACTGGAAATCCCCCAGCTGGCAGATATTGGAGTTACACATTATATGGGGGGGATTATTATCTAGTAAATAACAAGACTGATGTTTATAATATTAATAAAGAAAATTTTGAAAAAAATCATCCAATAACCATATCCTCTACAAAAAAGAATTCAAATTGGTTACCCTCTGGAAATGAAAAGCAATTTCATATTACATTAAGATTATATAACCCTGATAAAGAAGTATATAACAACTTAGATTCTATAGAACTTCCCTTAATTAAAAGAATAGAAAAATGAAGAAAATATTTTTCTATTTATTATTTTTATTATTGATGAGCTTTGGTTCATATCAATTAACAATAAATTATATTCCAAAATTAGTTTACGAAGTCTTTCATTATAAAATTGAAAAAAATCAAAACATAAAGGATAATGAAATAAAACATTTTGACATTCCAAGCGATCAGTCTAGAGATGTAGTAATGCCAAATCCTGATTTTTTATATTCTGTTAGTTTTTATGATCTATCTAAAAAAGATTTGAATTTAAAAGGAAATATGCCTGATTCATCCTATTGGTCTGTTTCTTTTTACAAACCAAACACAATTAACTGGTACGTGAAAAATGATCAGGAATTTAACACCAACAAACTGGATCTCAAACTATCTCTAAATAATAATTTAAAAGAAAATACTATAAAATCACCTGTTGAAAAAGGTTTTATGATCGTCAGAATACTTGTAGAGAAAAAAGACAAAGAATCTTTAGATTATTACAAGTCTCTTCAAAAAAGTATTGTGATTAAATAGTTTTTTTATACATTTTTATTTAAATTAGTATTGTAATACTAATTATTATATGAGGAAGCTTAAAAAATTAATTGTAAAAATAATTGGTTCTTCAATAAAAATTGATAGAGAAGCCAAAGGTCGAAAAATACAAAATATAGCTCCACTTCCAGAAACAGTATATTGGGATAATAATGTTAAAATTCATAAAACACAAAACGGAATTGAATATGTAAAAACCCCTTCAAAATGTTTTTTAAATCTACCTGACTATAATTTTAATGAAAACTATTTTGATTTACATGGAATAAAAATTCATTATATAGATGCAGGCCCAAGTGATGGCAAAATCTTATTACTTCTTCATGGTCAACCTGTGTGGTCCTACTTGTATCGCACAATGATTCATGACTTGTTATCTAAAGGATATAGGTGTATTGCACCAGATCTAATAGGTATGGGTAAATCAGATAAGCCTATTTCAATTAAATATCATACATATGAAACACATTGTGAGAATATTCTGACTTTTATTAATGGGCTTAAGTTAAAGAACATGACTCTTTTTTGCCAAGATTGGGGAAGTCTTATTGGACTTAGAATTGCTGGTGAAAACCCTAATTTATTTTCAGGAATAATTGCAGCTAATGCTGAACTTCCAAATTTTACTAAAGAAACAAATCCTCTATATATTCCAGAAACAATTGAAATTAACACTAAAATCAAAAGTTTTGTTGGTGCTATGGCTTATTATTCAATTGGAGGGTTTGCTGTAGAAAGCTTTCAAGCATGGATACTCTACTGTTTAACGGCTCCAATGGTTGATATTAAAAGTATTATGAAATTATCTTTTTCAAGAAATTTTAAAAAAAGTGATGATATTCTCAATGCTTACAGCGCTCCATTCCCCTCTTTCATTTACATGGCAGGACCTAGAACATTACCTTCAATGAATGCCGGTATTACAGGACAGACTTTAAAAGCAATTGAGGGTTTAAAAAAATTTGAAAAACCTTTTTTATCTTTAATTGGGTTACAGGATAATCTGCTTGGAACTCCAAGAATTCAGAACAGATTTATAAAAATGGTTCCGGGGGCTAAAGGTCAAAATCATGAGCAATTCAAAGAAGCCAATCATTTTATTCAAGAAGATATTGGTGAAATGATGGCAGATAGAATGCATAAATTTATAGTGAAAAATAAAATTTAATGAAGAAAAAAACTTTAAAAATAATTGGACTTATTTCTGGAATAATAATAATGTTTTTTATTTTCTTACCTACATTGTTAAATAACGCAGGTTTACATCCAGTCTTTGAAGGAAGTAAAAACTATGATTTTAAAAATAAAAAAGCTGTAATTATTTCCACAAGCCATAGTGTATTAAGTAAGCCTGGGGAGACTGATGGTAAATTAACTGGAGTATTTGCATCAGAATTAACCGTGCCATATTATGAATTCATTAATTCAGGAATTGAAGTTGATATAGCAAGTATAAAAGGAGGTGAAATCCCTATTGATCCTGAATCATTTTTTTATGCAATTAAGACTAAAGAAGATGATTGGTATCTTGATGATAATATTCTTCTGAAAAAAGTTAAAAACTCAATATTGATTGACGATTTAGAAATGAATCAGTATGATTTAGTATTTATTTCTGGTGGATGGGGAGCAGCCTATGATTTAGGTTACTCTGAAATTCTTGGAAAAAAAATTAGTCAAGCCTATTACAACAAAAAAACTGTAATAGGGGCTGTATGTCACGGAGTTTTGGGTTTTATTAAAGCCAAAGATTCTTTGGGTAACTTAATTATAGAAAACAAAAGAATGACAGGGGTTACAAGTAAACAAATCAAAGAATTAGGAATTGACTTTACGCCACAACACCCTGAAGATGAGTTAATAAAAGCAGGTGTAATATTTGAGAGTAAAACAGCATTTAGAGATGTATTTGCTAACCTAACAGTCTACGACGACGAAGCTAAGTTTGTAACTGGGCAAAATCAAAATGCTGGACACGAAACACCTCAAAAGATGATGGAAATATTAAAAAATAAAAATGAATAATGAAAAAGTTTTTTCTTTTAATAGCATTTTTTGAAATTCTAGCAGGGATAGTTTTGTTTTTTGCTGCTGATAAAATACCTCAATTTAATAATGCCAGTCAACTTACTTTAGGTTTTGCGAAAATGTATGGCGTAGCCGCATTTTCCCTTGGACTTTTCGCATTATATATTTGGAATTTTTTTAATCTTAATAATTTACACAAACCTTTTTTAATTATATTTTCAATTTTTAATATCGGAATAGCTTACTCAGTTATTCAATCAAACTTGAGTTCTGGATTTGAAACTCCTGCACCTGGATTTTTTCATCTTGTGTTAGGATGTATTGGTATATATTTTATAATTAAAAAAAAAAGTTTAGCAAATAATTTCAGTAAGCTTCTACTCTACTTGTTTGCAATAATAACAACTGCTTTAATTACGACTAATTACGTTCTGTTTGCATTGCCAACAACAGTAAGCGACAAGTCTTTTTTTAGAATAATCCTACTTTTTATAATTCTTGTTTTTCCAGGCTTATACTATATAAATAAAGTAGCTAATAAAAAACTAAAAGGTTCAATTAAAAAAATACTTTTTATCTCCATTTCAGGATCCATATTAGCTTGGATTATTCAGCTTATCGAGATTCATCTTTACCATTTTGAAATAGGAGTTGACTCTCCAATAGGATTTTTTGAAGATGAATTTACAAGGACCTGGAAATATTTTTTACCCACACTGTTGTTAAGCGAACTGATATGGTTTTACCTTAAAAATAAACTAAAGCTTGTTTATACTGGTTTTTCAATTATTATAATTTTTTCATTTATATCATTTTATAATTCATTTGTTTTTTCTGACTCTAATCCTGCAGTATACACAGATCTATCATTGAATAAAACAGTTAGTCCTAATGTAATTTTAATTGTTGCAGACGATTTAGGGTACAACGATATTTCATATAATGGTAATACATTAATAGAGACTAAAAATATTGATCAAATAGCTAAAAACGGAATTAATTTTTCTAGAGCTTATGCTACAGCTTCAGTATGTGCGCCTTCAAGAGCTGCATTTTTAACAGGCAACTATCAACAGAGATATGGATTTGAATTCTTACCAGATCTATTTAATTATAGTCCTAGAGTTAGAAAAGCAGATTTCAAAAGATTTGGACATCAAGATAATTTCAAAAAATGGTATGAAAATGATACTCCTATTAATAAAAGAGGTTTAAATCCTTTTGTAAATACAATAGGAGATTATTTAAAGAAAATGGGTTACCAGACTTCTGTAATTGGAAAGTGGCATATGGGAACAAATTCAAAATTTAATGCTACAAATTTTGGATTTGACTTTCATTATGGAATTTCAGGGGCTGGATCACTATACGCTCCAATTAATCAGGATAATATTATAGAATCTAGACATACATGGGATTTTGCTGACTTTATAATTTGGCAGGCAACTAATTATCACACTCTAGAAAATGGAAAAAAAACAATTCCAAAAAATTCAGAATATTTAACAGATGTTTTTACAAAAAGAGCAGTTGATTACATTAAAGTAAATAAAAATAAACCATTTTTTCTACACTTATCTCATATGGCTCCTCATGGACCTTTTCAGGCTCAAAAAAAATATTATGACCAATTCTCACACATTAAGGATCATAATAAAAGAGTTTATTATGCTATGATAAAGAATTTAGATGATAGTATTGGTGAAATTAAAAAAGCTCTTAATGATGAAGGAATTGCGGAAAATACATTAATTATTTTTACAAGTGATAACGGCGGGGCTACTTATACTAGAGCTACTGATAATTCACCATTTATTGGAGGAAAGATGTCAAATTTTGAAGGTGGAACTACAGTTCCTATGATAATAGAATGGACTAATAAAATCAAACCTCAAGGAAATTATTCTAATATGGTCAGTTTACTAGATATTGTTCCTACTATATTAGATGCCGTTAAGTCACCTTCTCTAAGTAATACATTTGATGGAGTTTCATTGCTACCATATATAAAATCAAAAGATAAAAAACCACACAAAGAATTGTTTTGGAAAACAGGTTATGTAAAATCCATAATATCAGATAATTTTAAATTACATATAAACGAAAAAGAAAATTTTAGGACTTTAATAAATTTAGAAAATGACCCATCTGAAAAATTTAATTTAATTTCAAAATACCCTGAAAAAGCAAAAAAACTTACTGAAAGTTGGGAACAGTGGAATAATACTTTAAAAGAACCCATATGGAAATCAAATGCTGATGTTTCAATTCCAATAAGTAATTCAGAAAATTCTAAAAAATATTATTTTCCTTGGTAAAACAATAACTATGTACAATAACTTAGTAATAGAGTCAGTTTCGAACGGACCATTGTTTGGACAAACATTTAACCTGGAAATGGTAAGTAATTTATCTTCTATTAAAAGAAAATTTATTCTTTCTAGAATTCCTTTTATTCCCTATTCAATAAAATCAAAATTATTTTCACTTTCTAAAAAAGAAGTAAATAGTAATGGTTTAATCTTACATGGTGGTGGTCCAATTTACAGCAACAGTACTATTCAAGACAATGAGTGTTGTAACCCACTAGAATTAGATCCAAAAGATCCTCATTTTATAGAAAAAACTTCAGGAGGTTTAAAGTTAGAAAAAGATGATCCAATGGTTCAAACGGCTAAATACCCTAATAGAGTAATTGGAAACTTTACCGCGATGAATAGGTTTTTTACAGAAATTTCAAGTGAGTTTATAGCGAGTTCTATTAACAGAAAACTGATTCCTACAAGTTCAAAAAAACAGATAATAGAAGCTTATATTAAAAGTGCCGTAGAGTGTAAAAAACTAGATAATAAAATAATCTTGGAACAAACAGCTACTTTTGCTTTCAGATCAAAAAACCATGGAGATGTTAATGAACCGGCAAAAGATACTATTACAGGTATTATGTTATTTGTTTGGGGAATTAAAGGTCAGATTTTTAATGGTACTATTCTAGGAGGTACAGGAATTTTTAATGGAATAACTGGTGAATTCACCAGGGAAAGATTACTAGCTCCAAACTTTTCAGGTGCTGAAACTTTTAGAATTACATTTCCAACTACTATAAAACCAGATTACTATCCAATATAAATAGATTAAAGGGTTTTAAAATCTTTTGCTATTTTTTCTGATATCTCCTTTTTTCTTTTTTTATATCTATCTACTCCTTTTTTAGTCAAATATGGATAATGATGCTCTATAATTTCCTTTATAGTATTTGAATACTTTGATTTAGAATCTTCCAAAACTTCCCATTTAGTTAATGATGAATTAACTATTGCCCAGCTATTTTTTGCAAAAGTTGAGTACTGACCTTTGTGTGATTCTTTAAGCATGAAACCATTTTCAATAGCAATATTAACGTATGTTGCTGTAAACTTCTCATTTCCTCTTATAACATCTCTAAAAACAGATTTAGCATTAGGAACCAAATTGATAATCTCTAAAATATCTCTGAAGAAAAAACGATAACTAATCAAAAAAATAAGATGATTTTTAAAAATTTTATATAAAGATAATTCTTTAAGTAATTCCTTTTGATTCACTTCATTTTCGACCAATTTTCTTATCATATAATAGATTATATAATCCATTAAATCTCTTTTTGTTTTAAAATGATAAGTTAAATTTCCAGGACTAATATTATTATATTCAGCTATGTCTTGAAGCCTTACATTAGCTAAACCCTTATTATTAAATAATAATATAGATGACTCAACAATTTTAATTCTTGTACTACTCACTTTTTGATATTAGATTTTGTTTAATTAGTATAAAAATACTAGATTTAAAGATCATGTTTTTCTAAGCTTAAAAGCAATTTATGATTAATTTTATTCCCAACCCATCTAATTTCCTAAATACCGAAAATACAAATAAAATTATATTATTCTATTTCTTTAAATTTTCTAAATTTTCAGATAGCTCAGAATTTATAATTAGTATATCTAAAAAAAAAATTAATTGTCTTCACTGGTTTAATTGTCAATATACTAATATTGGAAAAGAGGATTTCTGGACTAATGCATCAATTATAGAGTTTGAAAATAAAGAAACATTACTAAAAGCTTTTAATAATAAATTAGAATTCAGTAATATAAAAGCTTTACAAGTTTTTAATGTATTACCTAATAATCCATCTAGATTATTGATTGATTTTTTAAAACTATTTAGGCCAGCTGGATATCTTTTTAAATTATTTAAGAATTCATTGATAGAAGAGCTTATTGAAAATAATAGTGAAATTATTCCAAGTAAAAAACAAACTAAACGACTTCTAAATGAAACTTCTAATAAAAAAGCTTACATGATTAACCTCTTAGAAGCCAGAGAAACAGCTAAATACAGTGATCAGTCTATCGTGATAAGTGGAAGAGAAGCCTACTATAAAAAATATGGTAATATCGCTTTAAGAAGTGTACTTTTAATGGGAGGTGACGTAACTTATGTTGGAAGATTTAATGGTGAACCTTTAATTGAATTTAATGTTCCTAACGATACAAAGGGAAATTGGCAAGCTTTAGGGATCATGGAATATCCCCTTGCAAGGAATATGCTTGATCTTGAAAAAATGCCTGGGTATAAAGAAGCATTAAAACACAGAGATGCTGGATTAAAAAAAACATTTAACATATATTCTACAAAATAAATTATGAAAACAAAAACTTTTCTAAAAGATACTGGAGCTTCAATACCAGTTGTTTGTGGACCTATGTACCCAGGATCTAATCCTGAGTTAATAGCAGCTGTTTCAGAAGCTGGTGGTTTTGGTGTGGTTCAACCACTTTCTTTAACTTCTTTATATGGTCATGATTTCAGAGAAGGACTTAAATTTATTAAAAAATTAACTAAAAAACCCTTTGGAGTTAACTTTACAATTTTTGGAGGTGCTAATCAAAAGTATCATGATCAAATGAAAAAATGGATGGACATTTCCATTGAAGAAGGTGTAAAATTCTTTCTAACTTCACTAGGAAAACCAAATGAAATTGTAAAAGTTGCAAAACAAAATGGAATTAGAGTTTATCATGATGTCCCAAATAAAAAAGTTGCTCTTGCAATGGTTGATTGCGGAGTTGACGGACTTAATTGTATAAATTGGCGAGCGGGTGGACAAACTGGTATTCAATCTGCCGAAAAGTTTATAGAAGATTTAAAAGATGTTAAAATTCCTTTAATTTGTGCTGGAGGTATTGGGAATAAGGATGACTACAAAAAGGTATTAGAAATGGGTTATGCTGGTGTCCAGCTTGGTACCAGATTTCTTGCATCTAAAGAATGCATAGTTACTAATAACTATAAACAAGCTATTGTAGATTCTGAAGAAAAAGATATAGTATGGACAAACAAAATAGCTGGAAACAACTCATCTGTTATAAAAACTAAGGATATAATGAGAGGAGGACTTAGAACCGGTCCAATTATTAATTTTATGCTTAGAAATCCTAAACTTAAAAAATACGCAAGAATGTATTTAATGAATAAAGGATTAAAAAATTACAGTAAAACTACATTTGATGAATCAATCAAATTTTGGCAAGCTGGAAAGGGTGTTAGTGGAATAAAATCAATCAAAAGTTGCGCTGATATATTAAAAGATTATAAATTATAAAAATGAAAAAAAAACTTCTAAAATTCTTTATAGGTTTTTTATTATTTATTGTAGTATTTTCAATATGGTTTTCTCAAAATTGGTATAAAATGCCTAAGTATATTGGTGATTGGAAGAATCCAACTGGGAAAAACATTACTATAAATTGGGAAAAAGGGCCTGAAATAAGAACTAGTGATAAACCAAACGTTATAGTCATTTTAGTTGATGACTTAGGGTTTAACCAGATTAGTTCTTATGGTGGTGGAATGTCTAATGGAAATTTTAAAACACCAAACATAGATAAGTTAGCTAATGATGGAGTATTATGCACTAACGGGTATTCATCAAGTCCAATTTGTTCACCCTCAAGAGCTGCTTTACTTACAGGAAGATTTCCTACAAGGTTTGGATATGAATTCACTCCCACTGCTTCAACCTTTATGAAAGGCATAAGTCTTTTTTCCAAAGATAATGGTGTAGCTCCATATATCTATAACGACGAAAAAGAAAAAGATATAATTAATATTGAAAAAATGGGTCTTCCTCAATCGGAAATAACAATTGCTGAAATGTTAAAACCTCAAGGATATCATAACGTACACATTGGAAAATGGCATTTAGGACATTCTAATGAATTTTTACCTAGAAAACAAGGTTTTGACGAAAGTTTAAGAATTGACCAAGGTTCTCTGTTTTTACCTAAAGATGACCCTAATGTTGTAAATGCAAAATTAGAATTTGATCCAATTGACAAAATTCTTTGGGGTAATTTACCCTATGCAGTTAATTTTAATGAAGGGCCAAGAATGGAACCAAAAGGTCATTTAACAGATTATTTAACAGATGAGGCAGTTAAGTTTATTGAATATAATAAGAATAGACCTTTCTTTTTATATATGGCTTATTGGGCAGTTCACAGTCCATTACAAGCTAAAATAGAGGATTACGAGAAACTCGATTATATTGAAAATCATGAAGAGAGGGTCCTAGCATCAATGGTAATGACTGTAGATAGAGGTGTTGGTAAAATACGAAAAGCTTTAAAAGATAGCGGAATTGATGATAATACAATTATAGTATTTACTAGTGACAACGGCGCTCCTGGATATATTGGTTTGCCTGATCTAAACAAACCATATAGAGGGTGGAAATTAACTCATTTTGAAGGAGGGATTCATGTTCCTTTCATAGTTAGTTACCCTAATAAAATTCCTGCTGGTAAAGTTTATAGTGGAAGGGTTTCTAATTTGGATATTTTTTCGACATTTTCAAATATAGCTCAGGTAGACTTAAGGAATTCTGAATTGGATGGGGTTGATATTCTACCCTATTTAATTGGTGAAAAAGAAGGGGAGCCTGAAAGAATTATTTTTAATAAATCTGGAAAATACTCATACATATTAAAAAATGGATGGAAATTACAAGTAAATTTAATTCAAAATAAAAAATGGTTATTTAACTTAAATCAGGACCCTAACGAGCAAAATGATTTAAGTAAAATAAATCTCAATAAATTAAAGGAATTAGAGGAAATTTTAAATAAAAAACTATCTGAGCAATCCAAGCCAATTTGGCCAAGTTTAGCTGATTCCCCTATATTTATTGATAAGACACTAAATAAGAAAAAAAATATGAATGATGAATATATTTATTGGTCTAACTAAAAAAACTATAAAATGATAAAAGAAAAATTTGATTTAACTAATAAGGTTGCTGTTATAACTGGAGCATCTAAAGGAATTGGTAAAGCAATGGCTTTAGGACTTGCTGAATTCGGAGCTACAGTTATAGTAAGTAGCAGAAAACAGGAATCTGTTGACCAAGTTGCAAAAGAATTTTCTGAACTTGGGTTTAGTGCTGATTCAATAGAATGTCATGTTGCAAAACAAGAAGACAGAATTAAACTTGTTGAAAAGGTAATTGAAAAATATGACCGTATTGATATACTTATAAATAACGCAGGAACAAATCCTTATTTTGGACCAATTAGTAAAATGCCTATTGATTTATATCAAAAGACTATGGATATAAATGTTAATTCTGCAATTGAACTGAGCAATCTGGTCTATCCACAAATGAAAAAACAAGGAGGTGGTAGTATAATACACATTAGTTCAATTGAAGGACTTCACCCCTCTCCTTTTATGGCTGCATATAACATAAGTAAAACAGCCCTTTTAATGGCTGGAAAAAATCAATCTATTGAATGGGGAAGACACAATATAAGAGTCAATTCAATTTGCCCTGGTTATGTAAAAACGAAATTGAGTGCTGCTTTACTAGAAAACGAAGCATCAAGAAATGGTTTTCTAAAAAATGTTTCTCTAGGAAGAGGCTCAACACCAGATGAAATGGCGGGGTTAGCTGTCTTTTTAGCATCAGATGCAAGTTCTTATATGACAGGAACTTCAATAGTTAACGATGGAGGGTTAATGAATGCTCCTTTAATACCAATGCACTAAAAATTTAAAATATGAATTTCGAATATCCACAAAAAACTGTTGATCTTATTGAAAAAGTAGATCAGTTTATGAAAAAACATCTATTTCCTCATGAAAAAAAAGTATATGAGTTTAGTAAAACTAATCTTTGGGAGAATTATCCTGAACTAGAAAATTGGAAAAAACTTGCTAAAAAAGAAGGCTTATGGAATTTATTTCTTCCTTCAAATTACGGAGATTTAAGTCCAGGTCTAACTAATTTAGAATATGCTCCACTTGCAGAAAAAATGGGAAGTTTAGGATGGGCATCTGAAATTTTTAATTGTTCAGCACCAGACACAGGGAATATGGAAACAATTGCAAAATATGGTACTGATAAACAAAAAGAAAAATGGCTTAAACCAATTATGAATGGTGAAATAAGATCGGCCTTTTTGATGACAGAACCAGCTGTTGCATCTTCAGATGCAACTAATATTCAAACTTCAATTGTAAAAGACGGAGATGACTATATTATAAATGGTAGAAAATGGTGGTCTTCAGGCGCTATGAATCCACATTGCAAGATTTATATTTTAATGGGGAAAACTGATTTTAATGCCCAAAAACATCAACAACAAAGTATGATCCTAGTCGCTGCTAACACTCCTGGAGTTAAAATATTAAGACCTATGGAAGTTTTTGGAAGTGTAGATTCTCCAGAAGGTCATGCTGAGATTGAATTAACCAACGTTAGAGTACCTGCTAGTAATATTTTACTTGGTGAAGGGAGAGGATTTGAAATAGCTCAAGGTAGATTAGGCCCTGGGAGAATTCATCATTGTATGAGGCTTATTGGAGCAGCTCAAAGAGCTCTTGATTTAATGTGTAAAAGAGCTAATGAAAGAACAGCCTTTGGAAGAAACTTAATAAAATTTAGCAGTATACGTCAAGAAATTGCAAAATCAGAATGTGAAATTCAACAGGCAAGATTACTTACTCTTGCAGCTGCAGACAAAATAGATAAGTTTGGCACTAAAGAAGCAAAAAACTTAATTGCAATGATAAAAATTCAAGTTCCTCAAATGGCATGCAATGTTATTGACAGAGCAATACAAGTTCATGGCGGAATGGGTGTAAGTCAAGATTCTCCTTTAGCGGGATTTTATGTATACGCAAGATGTATTAGATTAGCAGATGGACCCGACGAGGTTCATATGTTTCAATTAGGTAGAAATTTAGCAAAACAACATGAGATATAAAGATAAAATAGTTCTAATTACAGGAAGTGGATCTGGAATAGGTAAGGCTGCAGCAATTGCCTTCTCTAAAGAAGGAGGTACTCTAATAGTTTCTGATATAAATGAAAAAAACGGTTTGGAAACAGTTTCAGAAATAAAAAGTAACGGAAGAGAAGCTTCGTTTTTCAAAGCTGATGTGTCAGACCATAATATGGTTGAAAATTTAATGAAATTCATTGTTGACAAACATGGAAGATTAGATGTCGCTATTAATAATGCAGGTGTAGGAGGTGACTTTGCAAAGATTACAGATCTTACCATTGAATCTTGGAATAAAACAATGTCAGTTAATTCTTCTGGTGTTTTTTATTGTGTAAAAAATCAAATCCCAATAATGTTAAAACAAGGTGGTGGAGTTATACTTAACACTTCTTCGATTGCAGGAATTAGAGGACTACCAAATGCAACTGCCTACTCTGCTAGTAAACATGCAGTAGTTGGTATTACTAAAACTGTTGCCATGGAGTATGCAAAAAATAACATAAGAGTTAACGCTATATGTCCCGTGTTCACAGTTACTCCTATGTTTGATCCAGATGCAATGGATAAAATAAAAACTGGAATTTCTGATAAGTTAAAAGCAAATATTCCAATGAAACGCTTTGCCAATGTTATGGAACAAGTTAATTCAATGCTATGGCTTTGTTCAAATGAAGCCAGTTTTATAACAGGTCAAGCTATTTCAGTAGATGGAGGAATAACAGCTTAGGAAAGAATATGGAACAAAAAGTAAGAAAAGGCGAAGAATTAAATGAAATTAATCTTAAAAGATTTCTAAAAGAAAACAATTTAATCTCAAATATAAAAAGTGATTTAGGTATTTTACAATTTTCTAATGGTTTTTCAAATTTAACTTATAAATTAAATATTGAAGAGAAAGAATATGTAATAAGAAAACCTCCAAAAGGTGCCGTTTATGGTCATGATATGGGAAGGGAGTACAAAGTTTTAAAAGGTCTTAATAACGGATTTGATAAAGCTCCAATTGCTTATGCTTACTCAAATGATATAAAAATTATTGGAACTCCTTTTTATGTGATGGAAAAAGTAGATGGAAGGATAATTACCCCAAAGGAATTAAAAGAAAAAACTATTTCAGAAAAAGATTATTCTGCAATTTCAAAAACCTGGTTAAATACTATGGTCGAACTACATCAATTAGACTATAATAAATTAGGATTATCAGATTTAGGAAAACCTGAAGGATACGTTGAAAGACAAGTAAGGAATTGGAGTAAACAATATATTAAAGCAGCAACCTCGGATATTAAAGAGGCTAATTTTATAATGGATTGGCTTCGTAACCATCAACCTAAACAATATAAACACAGTTTAATACACAACGACTATAAGTATGATAATGTAGTGTTTAGTTCAGAGTCATGGAATAAAATTAATTCAATATTAGACTGGGAAATGTGTACAATCGGAGATCCATTAATGGATTTAGGAACATCAATAGCTTATTGGGCAATGTCATCAGACCCAAAGGGACTTTTAAGTGCTTTTGATTATCCAACATCACTTAAAGGAAATCCTACCAGATTGGAAGTTGTTGACATGTATGAGAAAAAGACTGGGGAGCCTGTAAACAATTTAGTTTTTTATTATGTGTTTGGACTTTTTAAAATAGCAGTTATTGTACAACAAATATATTACAGGTATAATAAAGGATTAACGACAAACGAAAAGTTCAAAAACCTAAATCAAATTGCTGAAATACTTTGTAAAACTGGCTGGCAATCAATTCAAAAAAATAGAATAGAAAATCTTTTTTAATGAGTAAAATTTATTTATTTCGACATGCTCAAGCGTCATTAGGGAGTGATAATTATGATGTATTATCATCAAAAGGTGAACTTCAAGCTGCAGAATTAGGTAAATACTTATGTAAAAAAAAGTTTGTTTTTGACAAGATTTATGTTGGAAATTTAAGAAGACAGCAACACACAATTGAAATAGTTTCTGAAGAATATAATAAATCTGGAATTCCAATTCCAATTCCAAAAGTACTAGAAGACCTTAATGAGCATCAAGCGACTCAAGCTATGAAATCTGAATTTCCTAAAATGATACTTAATGACCCCTACATCAAAACATTAAAAGATAAAATTGAAAATAACCCAAAGAACCAGCATTCTTATATGATGTTAGGGTTTAAATATTTTTTACACAAGTGGGTGAAAAATGAAATAATTATTGAAGGTATTATTCCATGGAAAAAATTTAGATTTAATTCTGTAAATGCACTAAAATCAATTTTAAATGAAACAAAAAAAGGTGAAACTATTGGTGTTTTTTCATCTGGCGGAACTATAAGTTCAATTGTAAGTGAAGTGTTAAAAATAAATAATGAAATTGTAGTTGCTGACTTAAATTTTTCTGTAAGAAACACCTCTTTTTCTTCACTACTTTATTCAAATAATGAAATAAACTTATTATCTTTTAATGAGCTACCTCATCTGAAAGGTGATATGATAACATTTGTTTAAGAATTAAATTTATGAGAAAAGATTTAAAAGAATTATACGATAGAAAAGAATTTTTAAAAGATAAAAGCAGAAAAGAATCTGTTAAAAAAAGACATGAAAAGGGTTTAAGAACTGCACGAGAAAATATCGAACATCTATGTGATAAAGAGACGTTTAAAGAGTTAGGTTCACTATTAGTGGCAGGTCAAAGTAAAAGATTGACTCAAAAAGAATTAATTAAGAAAACACCAGCTGATGGATTAGTTGCAGGACTTGGGAGTATAAATAAGAATTTCTTTGGAAAAGAAAAATCCAAATGTTGTATAATGAGTTATGATTATATGGTGCTGGCGGGAACGCAAGGAGGGTTTAATCATAAAAAAACAGATAGATTAATATCTATAGCAAAAAAAGGTAATCTTCCTATAGTATTTTTTGTAGAAGGTGGTGGTGGTAGACCTGGAGACATAGATTTTGATTCTATAAACTCTGGTGGATTAGATCTTTCTACATGGTCAGAATTTGCTAAATTAAGCGGTAAAGTACCAAGAATAGCAGTTGTTTCAGGAAATTGCTTTGCAGGTAATGCGGCTATAGCTGGATGTGCTGACGTTATTATTGCTACTAAAAACAGTTCTCTTGGAATGGCTGGACCTGCAATGATTAGAGAAGGTGGTTTAGGAGACTTTAAAGCTCAGGAGGTTGGTCCATCAAAAGTTCAATTCAATAATGGAGTTATAGATATTTTAGTAGAAAACGAAAAAGAAGCAGTTGAAAAAGTTAAAACATATCTTTCCTATTTTCAAGGAAACACACCAAAATGGAATGTTTCAGATCAAAACCTGTTAAAAAATTTAATTCCTGAAGATCGAAAATATGCATACGATGTCACAAAAATACTTCAATTAATTTTCGATCAAAATTCTGTTTTAGAACTTAGAAAAGGATTTGCAAAAAATATGATAACATCACTCGCTAGAATTAATGGAAAACCTGTTGGTGTTATAGCAAATAGCACAAAGTACTTGAGTGGGGCTATAGATGGTGATGCATCCGATAAGGCTTCAAGATTTATGCAGTTATGTGATGCATTTAATTTTCCAATAATTTCATTTTGTGATACTCCAGGTTTTATGGTAGGTCCAGACCATGAGAAACTTGCGCTTGTTAGAAAAACATCAAGATTATTTTTAAATGGCGCTAATTTAACTGTTCCTATTATGACAATAATTCTTAGAAAAGCATACGGATTAGGTTCAATGGCAATGGCAGGAGGAAATTTTCATGAATCATATATGACCCTAAGCTGGCAAACTGGTGAATTTGGTCCAATGGGACTTGAAGCAAGCGTTAAACTAGGTTTTAAAAAAGAATTAGATAGTACAAACTCTAAAGAAGAAAGAGATAAACTTTATAATAAATTAGTTAAAGAAGCTTATAATCGAGGAAAAGCAATCAATGCGGCATCAACGATGGAAATAGATGAAGTTATCGATCCTAAAGAAACAAGGGGAAGAATTTTAGATGCTTTTGAGCATTACTCATTAAAAGAAAAAAAATATAAAGGATTTATCGATTCGTGGTAAAAAAAACCCACTTAATAAGTGGGTTTTTTTTATTAAATAATTTAATATTTTATTTCAATAAAGATGCATTCCAATATGCATTTCTCTTTGTAATTTTACCATCATTATCAAAATCATCTAAATAATAAATAGGAACTACAACTTTTTTACCATCCGATTGTCGAACCATTGTGAAATTCCACCAAGACTGAACAACTTTAGACTCTCTCCAGTCATATTCAAGATAATCTGGATACCCAGATTCATCAAGGGAAGATAAAATCCAGCCTGCTAACAATTTAGCATCTCTAGCTCTTATTCCCTCTTGATTCATTCCTTTTGATTCATTTATATCGATATACGTCGCATTTTCGTGAAAAAAACTAAACGCTTTATCTACATCTCCGTTAGCAAAGGCATACATTAGTTTTCTAACTGAATTAATATTTTCATGGTTAATGTAAATTTTACCATTTTCTCTTTGAGCATATGAATCACGCATGTTTATAAAACTAGCCTCATTTGTGTATTCTTGAACAGCTTTTATAGATTTGTTATCGTTACTAACTAAATATAACCTATGAACAGGAGCATCGAATTTAGCTCCAGTTTCTTTATTTACGCCATATAAATGATCCCATGTTTGAACCCAAAGTTGATTACCTTCTTTGTATTCTATTGCATCAGGATACGCGCCTTCAGATCTTTTAATTTGAAAATAATCCATGGTGTTTACCCACCAAGTCATATTTGAGACAAACTGAGTTTTAGTCCAGCCTTTAGCCCCTTTATTTAAACCAACTCCATTAAAGATTCTAAAATCATCAGCCAAATAAGATTGAGCTTTTTCTAAATCTCCGCTTACCCATGCATTTTGAAAAGATTCAACCATATCAATTGCAGGATGATTAACATAAACTGTTCCATTTTTCTTTTTCTGAGCACTAACAGAAAATGTAATAAGTGCTATTAACATAAATGTAATTTTTTTCATAATATTATAATTTTAGAATTGTAATATAAGGAAATATAAAAAAAAACATACTAATAAAGATGTTATTGTTTAACAACGATAAAAGTTGCAGTTGCACCCGTAGAGAGGTTCCATTGATTTGAAGAAATAAGTTTTTGATTATCATCAAAAACCCTAAGCTCAGCAGTATTAGGTCCAGATTCACCTTGATTAAGCGCAATGAAATCTATTTTATTAAATCCCTTATTTAAAGGGAGCTTAAAGCCCGCAAAAGAATTATCTAAATATAGATTATAAATGACAATGGAATCATTAACCAGAATTCTTACTCTATCACCATCAACATATTCAAAATCTCTACACAAAATATTTACATATTCTGAGATAGTAGAAACGTCTCCTAAATAAGAACCTTTACTGTAATCATTAGGATTTTTATCTTTTTCTTTCTTGAGTTTCTTAAGGTATATATCTCCTGGGTTTAAAAAAGTTTCATCGTTATACATTAAATTAGACTTCTTTTTAGATTCCGATTTCTTAGTTAATGAAAAATAATTTGGATTTTTAGGACTAATTTGAATATTCTTTAAAGCTGAAGAAACTGGGGGTAATAATTCTATTTTTCTTTTAGATGTCTCTACTTGAGAAAAAGAAATAGTTGAGTATAGTATAAATACAAAAGATATTCCTTTAATAAGTTTAAAATAATTCATCCATTCAATTTATAATTTATAACTATTCAAAAACCATACCGATAATTAAAAATATATCTATTTTGTAAAGTTCATCAGGCTTTTAAATGAACTTTACTTTTATTTAAAGTGTTTTTTATATTTGAAATAGGATAAAAACCCTAAAATTAAAACAAAAGCTAATGAATAATACACGAAATCTGGTGTAATTACTTTGTCTCCACTAGCATATGAATGTAAACCAGATAAATAAAAATTAACACCAAAATAAGTCATCATAATACTAGAGAAAGCTAAAATTGTCATTAAATTAAATATCCATTTTCCTCTAAGTCCAGGTACTAATCTCATATGTAACACAAAGGCATAAATCAAAATACTAATTAACGCCCAGGTTTCTTTAGGATCCCACCCCCAGTACCTTCCCCAACTTTCATTAGCCCATTGACCTCCAAGAAAATTACCAATTGTCAGCATAATCAATCCAACAGTAAGTGAAAGCTCATTAATTATGGTTAATTCTTTTAAATTAAGTTCTATCTTCTTTTTATTTTTTTCATTTGAAATCAAAATCAAAATCAAAGAAACAATACCTAGAATCATTGATAGAGTAAATGGACCATAACTACCTACTATTACTGAAACATGAATCATCAACCAATAACTGTCAAGAACTGGAACTAAATTGGCTATTGCAGGGTCCATCCAGCTCCAATGAGCAATCATTAATATCATTGAAGCAACAAAAGAAGTAGCTGCAATAGTTAAGTCTGACTTCCTGCCAAAAGCAAGGCCAATACCGACAGTTGCCCAAGCCACAAAAATCATCGACTCATAGGCATCACTCCAAGGTGCGTGACCTGCAATATAACCCCTAGCTACAAGTCCTAAAGTATGAAGAACAAACAATGAAAAAATTAAAATCTTACAAAAAGAAACTAATGAATTAACATATCTATTTTCATAAAATATTTGAAATATTAAAAACCCAAACATCAAGGTTCCTATATACATGTACCAACTAAATAATTTCTTAAAAACATCATATTTATTATATAATATTTCAGCTTTAATTTTATTTTCATTAGGAAGAACTTCTGAACCATATTTTGTTTGAAATCCCTTAATACTTTCCAATAATTTTTTTGAATTGGAGTAATCTCCTAAATCTATATCTTTTTCTAAAGAGCCTAAGTAAAGAGGTAAAACATTTTTAACATATAAAGAATCTATACCACTAAATGAATCAGGATCTAATTCAGAAAAAGAAACCCACTTATTATTTTCATCATTAGGGATTGGAAATATTTTTAAAATTTTACCTTCTAATGCTGAAAACAGTAAATTTATTTTTCTATCTATTTCAATAAAATCTTTTTCAAACTGATTAGGTAATGCTGATTTATAAGAATTTTCAAGTTGTGTAGATAATTTGTAATTACCCTTGTCATCAAAAAAATCAACAAATGAAGCGTACTTTTCTTTTTTATCTCTTCCAGCAATTTTTCTTATGCTATCGTTTCCTCTTTTTAAATAGATAATAGGAACATTATACCATAGGTATGGGCTTTTAATTATTGATAATAATACCTGATCTGCATTTAATTCTTTATACTTATCAGATTTACTAACCTTTCTCAAAAGTTCAGATGCAAAAGTATTTAAAGGTTTCATTCTTCCCCCAGAATCTTGTATAACCAATCTTCCAAAATCGGCAGAGTGCTCTATACTTACTGGATTATTAACTATTAAAGAATCAATTTGATTTAAATTTTGTGTTTTAGCATGCTCATGATTTTCTTGTGAGAATGCCAAACTTGAAAAAATTAAAAAGAAAACTAAAAGTGACTTCTTTTTAATTTTAACTTTTTCTAATTGAAGAGCTAAATCCTTGAACCTAGTTTTTCCAAAAAACATAATTCCTAATAATCCTAAATACAATAAAAAATATCCTATGTATGTTATCCCAGTTCCGTAAAAGTCATGATTTACCGATAAAACAGTTCCTTTTTCATCCGGATCAAAAGAAGCTTGAAAAAAACGATATTTTTTATGATTTAAAATATGATTCATATAAATATCATAATCGAAATTTACATCATCTAAAACAGTCACTCTACTCATAAAACTACTGTAACTTTTTTCAGTACCTGGATATTTTTCAGCTATAAAGTCATTTAATTTTATTTCAAAGGGTAATTCATACTCTAAAGAGCCATATTTTAATAAAAAATCTAATTCTCCTACTCTAATTTGTTTGAAATCATTTACTATTCCCTTAGCACCCAAAAGACCGATTACTTTAGATTCATTCTCAGTTGATATCTTTAAAAACAACCCATCATTAAAGACTCCTTCTTCCTTAGACTTTACAATTTCAAATTTTCCATTAATAATATCATCTGGAAAAACAAATTGTAAACCTGCAACGTTATATAATGATCTTAGTTGTAGAGGCTGATTGGAATTTTCAATTAATTGGCCTTTATTTTGATCAGCCATTCTTAAAAAATCTCCTTCAAATGGGCTATTTATAATTAATTCATCATTAATAATATTAATATTAATAGCTCCATCAGTAGGGTTGTTTAAAGCAAATAATATGTTGTGTATACTGGTCACATCTCCCCATTTAAGAAAATGATCATGCCTATCACCTCCACTAGCTTCTACAATCTTTAGAAACTGGTCTCCGTTTTCATTTTCAATTAAATCTTCTTTAGCATTTTCAATAAAATCAACGTATTCAATTGTAAAAGGCTGATTATTAAAGTCATAATTCCATATAAAAGAATTATTTACATGCTCAGAAAGTAACATGTCATCTTCTAATATTTTTCTAGCAACCTCTCCGTTAATATCTCCGTCAACCATTACAGTTAGATAAGTTTTTTCGGATAAGAATATTTTGGATGTATTATTTTCTCTAATTGGCATGACTCCTTCAAAACCAATATAACGTGTTACAAAAGCACCTATTATTATTAATATCCAAGAAACATGTAGCATTAGTACTGGCCATTTTTCGAACCTTAACAAATTATATCTTTTGATATTTAAAATAAAGTTTATTACAAAAAACCCTATAATTATCTCAAACCAAAATGCATTATATATTATAATTTTAGCAGTATCAGTACTATAGTAATTTTCTATAAAAGTACCTGCAGCCATTGATAAGGCGAATAAAATAAATAAAAATGCAGTAAGTCTAGTAGAAATTAAAAAGGAAATTATTTTGTTACCCATTTATTAGTAAAATTACAGTCTTTATTATCTTTGTTTATGTTGATGTAAGTTTCATCAATCTTTTCAACCATCCAACTTTGAATTTTTTTAAGCTGTTTTTCTTTTAAGGCTAACTCTTTTATTTTAATATAATCTTGAGAGTACTCAGCAATATGTTCATCAAACCTGTTACTAACCTTTATGATTTTATATTTCTTAATTCCTCTTCTATCTTCTTCCAGTAGAGAATTTGAAATTTCATTGTCTTTTAATTTTTGAGCTTGGCTGTAAAGAACTGGATCCATTTTAGTAAGTTCAAATTTAGTATCGCCAGTTGTAGGATTTATAAGAACACCTCCATTGTTTTTAGTCTCTTCCTCATCTGAAAGAGATTTTGCAGCTTCTTCAAAGGTCAATTCTTTATCAATAATTCTTTTTCTGATCAAATCAATAGTTCTTTTAGCTTCAGCCAAAGCATCAATAGTAACTTCTGGAATCAATAATATATGTCTTACATCTACTTCTTGTCCTCTAATTTTATCTACTTTTATGATATGCCATCCATTTGGTGTCTTGAAAGGATCAGAAACCTCACCTTCTCTTAATCTATAAGCAGCATCTCTAAATTCTTTTACCATTTGAGGTCTATTTCTATTTAGAGTATACTTTCCTCCAGTAGATCTTGAACCTGGATCTTGAGAATATAAAATAGCTTTTGTTGCAAATGAAGAACCATTAACAACTATATCATTTTTTATAGTTTCAAGACGGTCAATAACTTTTTGTTCATCTTCAGACGAAACTTCAGGATTAATAACGATTTGAGCTAATTCTAGCTCAGCTCCAAACACGGGTCTTTCATATTTCGGAATTGAATTAAAAAACTGTCTAACTTCCTCTGGAGTTATTTCAATTGCCTCTACAATTTTACTTTGCATTTTTTCGGACAATTGATTCACTTTATTAATTTCAAAAAGTTCGGTTCTAAAAGACTGTTCATCCTTCTTTTTATAAAACTCTATTACTTTATCTAAACTACCGAGCTGATCAACAAAGTATTCGATTGTTCTATCTACATAAGCGTATATCTGATTATTATCTACTTCTAAACTATCTTGTTCTGCATGATGAGCATATAGTTTATCTTCCATCAGTTTTCCTAACAAACTACATCTAGTAATGCTTTGAGTTGAAACTCCCTGTGATTGAAGGTCAATTAAAGTCTTGTCTACATCAGATTCAAGTATTACGTACTCACCCACTACAGCAGAAACGCCATCAATTTTAATTTTATTTTGAAATGCATCTGAACTATTATCAACCTGAGAAAAAGATAAATTAAAAAATAATAGTATAATCGTTGAGAAAAAATATTTACTTATTTGTTTCATAAAATTCAAATTCTTTTTGTTGTATTGCATCATCTATTAAATCTTTTTCAAATTTACTAATAAACTCTAATTTCTGTTTATTTAAAAGCACTTGTTTTAAAGTAGGCCTAATAAACTCAATAGGAGCTAAATCATTTCTAAAAATAGATCTATTTATTTTAATCAAATATAATTCTAAAGAATCTTCTAATTGATAAAATAATGAGTTTTTTATAATCCTATTTTTTATATAATTGTTAATTTCTGGAAGTCTATTAAAAAAGGTGTTTTTATTAACCCATATAGAATCATTAAAATAAAAAGAAGTGAATTGTAAAGAGATTGAATCTAAAAAAGAAATATCATTATCATTAAACCTTTTAAACCTTTTTATAACATCATTCATGTTATAATTATCACTTTTAATTTTCAAATACCTGCCTTTTACTAGATCCTGATTTAATTTAAAGTTTGATTTATTTGTATCATAATAATCTTTTATTTCTTTATCTAAAATCAAGGTGTCCATAAGAGCTTTAACTATTTTTTCTTGATAATAATGTGAAAGTAAATCATTCTTATAAGACTGCACTAACTCTAATAATTCTTCTTGTTCGTTTTTATCAAGGTTGATTAAAGCTTTTTCATAAAGAATGTGATTTTTTGCCCATTTAAAAACTTGATTTTTTATATATATCAGACTATCTTCTTTTGACATATTCTTAGGCATCATATTTTTAATGTCATCAAAATACAAATAGTTGTCTTGAATTCTAGCTAAAGATGATTCAGGTTTAGTTTTAAAATACTGACAACCAGAAAATAGAATGAAAAAAACAATAAATGTTAAATTTTTTATTCTCAAAATAATATTATCTAGAATAGTTTGGTGATTCTTTAGTAATCGTAACATTATGAGGATGACTTTCTCTATGACCAGCTCCTGTGATCTGAACGAATTGAGCCTTTGATTGCAATTCTTGTATATTTTTACTTCCACAGTATCCCATTCCAGACCTTAATCCACCAGAAAATTGATGAATACTTTCTAGTAACTCTCCTTTGTAAGGAACTCTTCCAACAATTCCTTCTGGAACAAGTTTATTTGAATCATTTACTGAATCTTGGAAATATCTGTCTTTACTTCCTTTTTGCATAGCTTCAATAGACCCCATCCCTCTATATGTCTTAAATTTTCTTCCTTCATAAATAATAGTTTCACCTGGAGATTCTTTTGTTCCAGCCAAAAGAGAACCTAACATCACACAATCTGCACCAGCAGCAATTGCCTTAGTAATATCTCCTGTGTATTTAATTCCACCATCAGCAATTACTGATACACCTGAACCCTTAATAGCATTAGACACTTCGTTAATTGCAGATAATTGAGGATAACCAACTCCAGCTATGATTCTGGTTGTGCAAATTGACCCTGGACCAATTCCAACTTTAACGCCATCTGCTCCTGCTTTTACTAAAAAAAGCGCAGCTTCTGCTGTAGCAATATTCCCAACTATAACATCAAGTTTTGGAAAGTCTTTTTTAATGTTTTTTAAAATATTTGTAACTCCTTTCGAATGTCCATGAGCTGTATCTATAACTATTGCGTCTACTCCAGCTTCATACAAGGCTTTACACCTTAATAAAGAATCATTAGAAACTCCAATTGCTGCGGCAACTTTTAAACGGCCAAATTTATCTTTATTTGATATTGGCTTAAGAGATAGCTTTTGAATATCTCTAAATGTTATTAAGCCAACTAGATTTTTATTTTTATCAATTACTGGTAATTTCTCTATCTTATGTTTTTGTAAAATCTCTTCTGCTTCCCCCATTGTAACTCCTTTTTTCGCAGTAATTAAATTAGCTGTTGTCATAACTTCACAAAGAGATTTGTTATTTTCTTTTTCAAACCTTAAGTCTCTATTAGTTACTATACCTATTAATTTATTTTCATCACTAATAATAGGAATTCCTCCTATACTATATTCTTTCATACATTGTTTAGCTTCAAAAACTAATGCGTCTTTTTTCAAAGTAACAGGATTTAGAATCATTCCTGACTCCGATCTTTTAACTTTTTTCACTTTACTAGCCTGCTCGTCAATGGACATGCTCTTATGAAGAACTCCTAATCCACCTTCTTGAGCCATAGCAATTGCCATTTTGCTCTCTGTGACTGTGTCCATAGCTGCTGAAACAATAGGGATATTTAAATTTATATTTTTAGAAAATTTAGATTTTAAATCTACTTCGTTAGGAAGAAATTCTGAGTAGGATGGAACTAAGAGAACATCATCATAAGTTAGACCAGTTCCAAGAAATTTTTTGTTGATTGTATTCATAGCAATTAACTTATTAATTAATTGCATGCAAATATACTAAAAATTAAGCCTTGAAAAGTCTGAGGTCCTTAATAATTAATATTACAGATAATAAAAAAGATATTGTCATTAAAACACCAGAAACAATAACTACATATTTAAACCAAAGTATTTCAAGCCAAAGAAAGTAAATACCACCAAAAGTTAAAAGAATTGAAAAAAAAGGCTCGATAGCTAGAAAATACTTTAAATAAACATTGGTAGGGGTAAAACAAAGTAATAACCCAACAATAAAAAAGAGAACTGACATTGATAAAATATGAGAATGAATTATAATAAGAATTTCTCTTTCACTCTTTTTAAACTTCATTACTTCTGCATTAACATCAGATTCATTTCCATTGTACTGTTCTACAAGCCCATTTGGTTGAATACTATTAGAATAATTCACGAAACTTATACTAGAAAAAAAGCCAACACTTAAAACAATAATAAAAGATGCAATTAAATATCTTAACTCTTTTGATAATTCTGATAGACTGTTAATTTGAAACATCGAGTAAAAATACTATAATATTTTCTTTTGAATTAAAAAACTTAAAGAACTTAGTAACTGATTGATGGCATTTGTCATAGATTTAACAGAAATTGTTGCACCAGAAATTGCTGAAATATTTTCTCTATACTTAAATTCATGAGTTGTATCTTTTTGAACAAATTGCTTCAACCATCTATTACTTCCAATTTCTCCTCCCCAACTTTCACGATACAACAAAACTTTTGCTTTTTTAATTATAAAATTATTATCAAAAAGAACTAAATATTCAAAGGTTTCAGTCTTACTTGGTGCAGTACCTAAATAAGCATAGCCAAGAAGTTTATTTTCAATACTAATTTTTAATAGTCTATTATTTGAAAAATCTGAAAATAAATTTTTATTTTGTTCAATTATAACTGGATCTAAATCAAAGTCTTCAATAACAAAAACTTTAGAAATTTCCTTTTTAACTTTTTTTAAAATACTCTTAGAGTTAGTAAAAGAACTGCATAGCATAACTACAAAACATAACAAAACAAAGCTCCAATTTATTTTTCTAAGCAGTTCCATTTACTAATTAATTATTAATTTATTTTTTTAAAAGAATACTCCGATACCCATATTAAATTGACCCTTTGATTCACTGTCTAAAACAGCCGTGCCTTTTGATTGCCAGTCCATTTTAAACACAGCTCCATCAGCTAAATGATAAGAGAATCCAAAAGTAGTTTCTTTTCTATGAAACGAATCGTTTTTTGTTAAATTTCCTACAACTTCTGCATGTGTATCAAAATCTTCATATCTAACAAAAGCATCAAGCTTTTGTTTTGCTGAAGATGGTAATAAATTGAATGCACCTTCAATATAATATCCACTCATTTTTGAACCTAAATCTTTTCCAGAAGCAAGGTTATACTTGTCAGTATCAGATAATGAAGCGCTTATGTATTCAGATCTAGCAGAAAAACGGTTTTTTACATATCTAGCATCGAAACCAAACATAGATAGCCCTACTTGAGATCCGATAATATTTTTATCAGTTGTTTGTGTTTTACCATTATAAAAACTTAAACCAAGTTTTAAACCAAGCAAACCGTAATAGTCAATTCTTGAAGCAAAATTTGCATTACTTCCAACAGATTCAGCACCTTTTTGTCTACCAGATCTTAGACCATTCGTTCCTTTCAATTTATATTCTCCATTATATGAAATGAATCCGTTCATAACATAAGCTTGATATCTTATTGATGCACTATTGATTCTTCCATAAACTCCTAATCCCATTTCTCTCCATGTAGTAGGAACTAATTTATTATTTAAACTAGGCCTCTCAACTCCATTATAAGTTGTTGGCTCATGGTATTCATTTACAATACCCATAGGAACTAGCATTAGACCACCTCTTAAATTGAAATTATCAGAAACTCCATAATTTAAAAAAGCTTGTTCAACGTATACTTCTTTAACGTGTTCAAATTCAATTTCAGTAATAAAAGAAACTCTGTCATCAAATTTATAAGCAAATAGCATTACAAGTCTTTGAACATCAATTTCAGAAACTCCAGAATCTGGATCATTATATGTAATTTCTCCATAGCCTCCTATAGTAAGACCACTAGCCATTGATTGAAGACTTAGTAGTTGTCTCTCAGAACTATTATATTGTCCAAAGACAGCTGAAGAAATTGATAAAATAAACATTAGTAATAATAAATTTTTCATTGATTTAATTTAGATTAATTATAAATAAGGCGCAAACATAAGATAGAAATCTAAAATATGCAAGCTTATTTTTAATTATTCTAAATAAGAATAAGGATTAAAAGCTAATTAATTGAATTACAATTAAGTATGTTGATTGAAAAGTTTTGAAGCATGATTATAACATGATTCGAAATTAAGAGAATTGATATTTAAAGATATTTTTTTTGAATTAAAATAGGTGATTATCTTTTCTGTTGGAAAGTTTCCCGTTAAATCATCTTTAGCCATTGGACACCCACCAAATCCTTGGATAGCTCCGTCAAACACTCTACAACCTGCGTCAAAAGCAGCATTAATTTTCTTATACCATTGATCAGGTCTAGTATGAAAATGAGCACCAAATTCAATACCAGGATATTTTATTATGGAATTAGAAAAAAGCTGTGAAATATCTGTTTCTTTTGCAGATCCAACTGTATCTGACAGAGAAATAAAATTAATGTCCATTTTATTTAATAAGTCAATCCAACTTTCTACTATCGCATAATTCCAGGGATCTCCATATGGATTACCAAAGCCCATTGATAAATAAACAACAATTTTTTTATCATTAATTTCAGCTAAGTTCTTAATGCTTTCTAACTCTTGAATTGATTCTTTAATTGTTTTGTTAGTGTTTCGCATTTGAAAATTTTCAGATATCGAAAAAGGATAACCTAAATAATTAATTTGAGAAAAATTACACGCCTCTTTAGCTCCTCTTAAATTAGCAACGATAGCTAAAAGTTTAGATTTTGTTAAACTTAAATCCAAATTATCTAAAACATAGCCAGTATCCTTCATTTGAGGAATTGCATTAGGAGAAACAAAACTTCCAAAATCAACAACATCAAAACCAACAGAGAGAACAGACTGTAAATAAGATATTTTATCTTTTGAAGGAATCCAGTCTTTGATTCCTTGCATTGCATCCCTAGAACATTCTACAACCTTAATTAAAGACATATTAGTGCTAATTTAAATTATAAATCACATAAACATCCATACAGAAATAAAAAGATAGATAAATATTTCTAGCCAAAACGAGTTTTTCGCAAATAAACTATCATTATCTATTACAGTTTTAAACCTTGAAGCAAACAAAGAAACAGCAACAAAAACAAAAGTAGCCTGAATCCAAAACAATATTCCCAAAACAGCAAATTGAATTTGATTACTTAGCTGATCACTAAATAAAAAACTAGGAAACAATACAATAAAAAATATACTAACTTTTGGATTTAATAAATTCATTAAAAACCCTCTATTAAAACCACTTGAATTATTTTTTAGAGACAATTGACTGTTGTATTTATTTTTTCTATTTAAAAAAGTTATGAAAGCCAAATAAACCAAATAAGATGCCCCTATACACTTCATAAAAAAAAACAAATTTTGATTTTCTTTTATAAATAAAGAAAAACCAATAATTACTAAAAAAGTATGAAAAAACAAACCAGTAGTTAATCCTAAAGATGTCATTACTGCTCTTTTTTTACCATGATTAAAACTTTGAGAAATAACAAATAAAATATCCGGACCAGGTGAAATAGTTAGCACTAAAGATGATAGAATAAAAGTTAAAATTATGTCATAATGCATTAACTAAATTTAACAAAATTTGTTATTTAAAATTACAAAGTATGTGTTAATTTTGTGCGAAAATTATTTTCATGACAAATATTCAGAAACTAGAAAACAGTATATCAATTACTAGATCAAAATTAATTTCTCACCCTGTTTACAATCAGCTTGATTCAAAGGAGAAGTTAATAAGTTTTATGGAAATTCATGTTTTTGCTGTCTGGGACTTCATGTCACTAATTAAAGCTCTACAACGCAATCTAACATGCGTAGATGTTCCATGGGTGCCCAATTCAAATAATTTTTCAGGAAGACTTGTCAATGAAATAGTTTTAGCAGAAGAAAGTGATGTAGACTCAAATAATAATCCAAAAAGTCACTTTGAATTATATTTAGAGTCCATGAAGGAAATTGGTGCTGATCTTACGCTAATAAACAAGTTCGTAAGGAAAATTAGATTAAATAAATCATATGACAAAACAACAAATGAAATCAAAGTTCCTAGGGCAATAAAGGAATTTATGGATTTTACATTTGAAATTATCAAAACTAATAAAGATCATTTGATCGCTAGTGTATTCACATTTGGAAGAGAAGATCTTATTCCCGATATGTTTATTGAAATTGTAAAAAAACTATCTATAGAAAAAGATATAAAAACTGAGTCATTAATTTATTATTTAGAGAGACATATTGAAATAGATTCAGATAAACATGGACCAATGGCTCTTAAAATGATACATGAACTTTGTGGAAATGATGATGATAAATGGAATGAAGCAATTATTGCTTCAGAATTAGCATTAGAAATGAGAATAAAATTATGGGATTACATTTCTCAAGAGATTAATTGATGATTTTAACATATACTAAACCAAGTTCTTGTAAGAATATGCATCTTCTAAAATAGATATTAGTTATTTTTTATAACTTGGACTTTCAAATTTTAATAAAATTATGATAAAAAACATTTTTTCATTTGTTGTTATCTCGTTGCTAACAATAAATTTTTCTTTTTCACAACTATCAAAAGCAAAGAAATTTGCAAAAACAATTAGTGCTGAAGATTTAAGCGATCATCTTTACATATATGCTTCTGATGAATTTGAAGGAAGAGACACTGGTAAAGAAGGACAAAAAAAGGCTGTAGAATATTTAAGAAATTATTATAAATCAATTGGAGTTGAAGCTGGGGATCTTGATGGGGATTATTTTCAACCAATGACCTTAAATATGAGAGGCAGAAGAGGTAAGCCTGGAAGCACTGTAGATAGTGAAAATGTAATTGCTATAATAAAAGGTTCTGAGAAACCTGAAGAATACGTAATACTTTCTGCTCACCTTGATCATGTTGGAATTGATAAAGATGGTGAGATTTATAATGGTGCTGATGATGATGGATCAGGAACTGTTGCACTGTTAGAAATAGCTCAAGCATTTAAAAAAGCTGTAGACAAGGGAAAAGGGCCTAAGAGATCTATAGTTTTTCTTCATGTAACTGGGGAAGAAAAAGGACTTTTAGGATCAAAATATTATACTGACAATCCTGTATATCCATTAGAAAATACGGTAGTTAACTTAAATGTAGACATGATTGGACGTATTGATCCAACCAGAGAAGCTGAAAACGATGATTATATTTATTTAATAGGCTCAAATCACGACAGTAATGACCTTCACAATCTTTCTGAAGAAACAAATAAAGAAACTGTTAATATGACACTTGATTACAGGTTTAATGATAAAGATGATTCTAATAGATTTTATTACAGAAGTGATCACTATAATTTTGCAAAAAACGGTATTCCCATAATCTTTTATTTTACTGGAACCCATGAAGATTATCATAAAATAACTGACACACCAGACAAAATTGAATATGATCTGTTAGAAAGAAGGTCTAAACTTATTTTCTATACTGCATGGAATATAGCAAATAGAGATAGAAGAATTATAGTTGATCCAAAGCCTGAAAAGGTTGTAGTTTCTCTTGATGACTTAAAACATTTTACTGGAGTTTATAGTAATTCTCAATTTCCTACTGAAATGAAAATTATTGAACTTAATGGGAGCTTAGCAATGGTTCCTAACGGAAGAAGTGATGATGAAGCTATGGAATTAAGTGCTCTTGGAGACAATAAGTTTAAAATAGTTATGGCAGGAATAGACATTGAATTTATAGAAAAGAAAATGAAATTTAATATGGGTGGAAGAGAAATTATGTTTGATCTTGTGCCTCCGCCACCATCAAAAGAATAGTTTAGTTATTAAGTAAAAAAAAGCGCCTTTATTAAGGCGCTTTTTTTTTACATATTATTTTAATATCTCTTAACGATATTAGTTGTGTAGTTTCTAACATGTTCTACATTTCCTCTCTTTTTATAATACTCATCCCATTCTTTAGTTAACTCCTTCATCTTTCTTCGAGTTAAAATTAAGTCAGTCCAATTTTTCGCACTTATTGCAACCCAGTGAGAAGCAGCATTATAACCTCCAATTTCGTAACTTCCAAATCCAATTTCTCTTTCACCCATAATTGAAGACATTTGAGAAACGATTTTATCATGAGCTGATTTAAAAGCTGATGGATCGCTAGCTTTAAATTCATAAATCTGAACATAAGAATAGTCCTCACTATCACCTACCCAACTAATAACATTTCCAGAGGAACTGTGAGTCCATTTTTCAATATGATTATTCATTTTTTGAATAAATACACTCCATTTGTCTTCGTTTACTAAAGAATCACTTCTGCCCCAATTTGCAGGATCTCCGTACAAAACGATTCTGTGTGATGATTTTGCATTACCAATATTGAAAGATTCAATATTAATACCGCCAGATTTAAATTCAGCTTTCCCCCATACCTCATCTGTTAATGCAAGAATGGCACTTTCGGTTCCTCTTTTAGCATCAAACTGAAATTCCATAAATGCATTTTGAGAATAAGAGAAAGTTGTAAAAATTAATAATAAGTAAACAATTTTTTTCATTGATATAGATTTTGATTAATAACATCAAATATAAAAAAACATACTTAATCAGATGTTTTATTTGAAAATATTATTTAAAATGTTTGCAAGAGTCAATCCAGCCTTATGTAATTGATTTTTAATAAGTGGGAAGTTTTTGTTAACGTAATCAAGACTAATAGTATCAACTCCAATAATTTTAGAATATATTTTTTTAACTTCTTGCTTTGATTCATTAGTCCAATCTATAGGATTTAATGAAACTTGCACCTTCTTTTTTCCCATTAGTTCATTAGCCAAACTTTTGTAATCTACTGTAAAATATTCAATTATTCGAGTATCCCAAACGCTATGTAGATTTGAATTATTTCCTAAAAAATTAAGCTTAATATCATTACCTCCTCTATCTTCAAATCTACCAACATGAAGAGGTTGATGAATATCACCAATTAAATGAACTAAATATTTTAAATGAAAAGATTTCATTTCTTGAGTAGAGTTTTTTTCTTTTAACACTTCTATACATTTATTAATAGCTTGAATTATATCACCCTTTGGATTTTTATTACTTTCATGATAGTTCTCATCTAAAGGCATATTAACATAATGCCAAGGAGCATATTTTTTAAATTTTGGATTAGATCTCATTTCATCAGCCCAAGTACTAACTAAGGCTAGTGATTGACCATTTAATATTTTATTAATCTGATTTATAGCAATTGGAGATAGATTTTGAGTTGCAATCTCACCTATTACTTGATGTCCTACCCTACCCCAGACATCTTCGCTACTATATATAACTTGAGAAACTATTAATAAAAATAAAATTGATATTTTTCTATACATAAGTATTTATTTTAATTAAATATATTTTATATTCCTAAAGATATAATATCCAAATATAAAAAACGAAAAGATACTAAGCCTAAAGCAATAAAATAAAAAAGTTCAGTTGGAGCTCCTACAAATTCTCCTTTTATTCTAGCCACATATGTCATTGCCATTACAAACCCAACATAATAAAAGTAGATAAAGTGAAATATGTTTTTTTTATTTTATTAATCACAAACGGATATAATATTATAAAAACATAAACTAAGAAACTTCCTAGTAATTTCAATGGAATAATTGGAAGATCATACTTAACAAAATAAGCTCATGATCTAATTTATACAATATATTTAAATCAAATTTTAAACTGTCCACAAATGTCCAATAGAGTAGGTTTTTGCTTTCCCACATATAACAACTCTATCCCCTTTTTGTTCACAAAAAAGTTCACCACCTCTTTCAGAAAGTTGCTTTGCCTTTAGTCTATTTTTATTCAATCTAGAAGCCCAAAACGGTACTAAAGAACAGTGAGATGAGCCTGTTACAGGATCCTCTAAGATTGATGCTTGAGGTGTAAAAAATCTAGAAACAAAATCACAATCATTTCCCTTTGCCGTAACAATTACACCTGCTGTACCAAGATTAATTTGATTAAAAAAATATTTATCAATTTTAATATTTTTAACATCTGACTCACTTTCATAAACCAATAAATAATCCATTGACTTTAAAACTTCCTTTGGTCTGATATTTAATGACTTTCTTATTAGTTCAGGAAGATCTACTGCATAAGGCAACCTTAAAGGAAAGTTCATTTCATATAGGTCATTATTTAACTTGACAGTCAAATCACCACTCAATGTTTCAAAAACAATTTCATCCCTTTCATAATTGAGAATTCTCTTAAGACAATGTGAAGCAGCAATAGTAGCGTGGCCACATAAATCCATTTCTAATTCAGGTGTAAACCAACGAAGGTGTATTTTATCGCCTTTATCTACAAAAAATGCTGTTTCTGAAACTGCATTTTCTTTTGCTATATTAAGCAATACATCATACGATAACCATTCATCTAAAGGAACAACACAAGCAGGGTTTCCTGTAAAAGACATATTTGTAAATGCATCAATTTGATAAAGAGGAAGTTTCAATATTTTACTTATAAATATTTAAAGAAGATACAGTTATCATTTAATAATAACTCCATTAGCTATGAAAGAAGTTTTAAACTCTGGTTTAATAATCTTTTCAATTTCATTTTTTTGTTTACCAGCATCTTCTGCATAATGCCTTAATAGCTCAATACTAACAGTGTCTTGTTTAGCAAAACCTTCAATTACTGTTTTCTTGTTCTCCATTCCATATTTTGGAATAAAAAAACCATAATCTTTAAAAGTTACTTGAATAGTATCATTTTCAACTTGAACTTGCATCCAACATCCTTTTTTTGGACAAGTCGATATAATAGTTCCCTCAATTTTAGCTTTAACATTATCTTGATTTTTAATCAAGTTTTTAACTTCACTAAATTCAATGACATTATCGGTATCAATTTTTTTTCCATAAAAAGCAAATCCTCTTTCTTGTGAATAGACAGTAAGTGACATTAAGAAAACAAAATATAAACTAATTAAATTTTTCATAAATCAAATATAAAATAAAAAAGCTTTCAATTTCTTGAAGTGTTTTTTTTTAAGAATGAAAGACTGGATTAGAATCAACTAATTTTTAACCTGTACGTGAGCGTATGGGGCTACTTACTTTATAAAATAACAAAAGGGACTCAATTTCTTGAATCCCTTGAGGGTGGAAGACCGGATTCGAACCGGCGACCTCCTGGACCACAACCAGGCGTTCTAACCAACTGAACTACAACCACCATTTATTAGTCGGCAAATTTATATTATTTTCGCCGACATTTCTAAAAAATATTTAAAAAATATATATCTATTATTTGTTATCTTGAAAAATATTCAAACTTTTCATAGTTGTCAGTTTTAAAATTCATTTCATTAATCACAATGGCCTTATTCTATCTTTTTGCAGGATTAAGTCATTTTAAAAATCCTAAATTTTTTTTAAAAATCACACCTAAGTGGGTATACAGACCTAAAGCAGTAAATGTTTTAATAGGATTTATTGAAATAGTGCTAGCTATAGGTTTAGTAATAAATCAAACAAGGTCATTAGCGTCTGTCGGAGTTATAGTTTTATTAGTAGTGGTTTTCCCTGCCAATATCTATCATTTTCAACTATCTCTAAAAAATAAAAGAAATATTCTATTAACCTTTCTAAGGTTACCAATACAATTATTCTTAATCTATTGGGCTTATCTTTTTATATAAGACTATCTAGCCTTTTTACACCAATTAATTTTCTTGAAGTAAATCCTTCAGCATTATCAACTCCTATTAGTCTTCCTAAATCAGCTGATCTATTAATAACATCATTAAGAAAATTCTTTTTACTTATTAAAGTTTCTGGCTCTACGCTATTTGGATTATAGAACTGAGAAGAGTACGCCTTTATAGCATCTAACTTAACATCTATAAATCCAGAAATATCAACTAAGAAATCGGGGGAAGAATTTTTCCATTGAATATAATGGTATACATTTTTGGGTCTCCACTCATTTTGGGAAACATCATTTAATTCAGTTTTAATTTTTGAAAGACCACTTAAAAAACAAGAGTCACTTACTAAATTAGCACCTTTGGGGTGATCAATATGCCTATCATCTTGAGCATTACAAAGAATAATTTCTGGTTTATATTTTCTAATAAATTTTATGATTTCCATTTGATGAAGTTCATCATTTACAAAAAACCCATCTCTAAAATCTAAATTTTCTCGAACTGACACCCCTATTATTTTAGAAGCTGCTTGAGATTCTTTATTTCTAGTTTCTACTGACCCTCTAGTTCCAAGTTCTCCTCTGGTTAAATCTATTATACCTACTTTTTTGCCAAGAGAAATTTCTTTTGCCAGCGTACCTCCACAGCCTAATTCAACATCATCTGGATGCGCTCCAAATGCCAGTATATCCAATTTTATTTCTTTCATAAACTTTTAAAAGCTTGAGTTAAATCACTTTCTAAATCATCATAATCTTCTATACCAACAGAAAACCTTAATAAGCCATCTGAAATTCCATATTTATTTCTTTGCTCCTTAGATAGTTTTGAGTGTGATGTTAACGAAGGTGAAGTGATAGTTGACTCAACTCCTCCAAGACTCATTACAGGTTTAATTATTTTTAAAAATCTAGTAAAATCAGCTGCTTTATTCTCGTTTTTTAAAACAAAAGACAGCATTCCTCCAAATCCTTTCATTTGATTTTTTGATAATTCATACTGCGGATGTGTTTTTAAACCAGGATAAAAAACTAAATCAACATTATCATTACAATTTAAAAACTCAGCAAGTTTTTGAGCATTTTCATTTTGAGCTTTTACTCTTAAGGAAAGAGTTTTTATACTTCTCTCAAGTAGCCATACGGTATACTCACTTAAATTCGCGCCATAATTGATAGAAGATTCAGTGATTTTTTTAATATTAGAAAACGAAGACGCTAGGACTCCAGCTAAAATATCACTATGTCCTCCTAAATATTTTGTAGCACTATGCAAAACTATATCAATTCCAAAATCAATTGGAGTTTGATTAATTGGGCTAGCAAATGTGTTGTCAATTATAGAAATTAAATTATTCGTTTTAGCAAAATCAGCAATTTTCTTTAAATCAATAACCTGTAACAAAGGATTACTAGGAGACTCTATATATATAATTTTAGTATTATCCTTTAACTCTAATTCAAAATCTTTAATTTCTAAACTTTCTACTAAAGTGTAATCAATATTAAATTTTTTAAACTCTTTAACAACTAAATTAATTGTCCCTCCATATAAAGAAGATTGAAATAAAACATGATCACCTGATTTTAAAAAAGAAAACAAGGAAGTGAAAATTGCAGCAATACCAGAACCAAATAATAGCGCAGATTCACAATTCTCTAAGTGAGCGATTTTCTTGGATAATGCAAGTTGGTTTGGCGTATTAAAATATCTTGGATATTTATCATCTTCAACATCTAAATAATTATAAGCTGTTGATGGATATAAAGGTGATGTAGCTCCCTTAAATTTATCGTCAATCAAATCCCCGGAGTGTACACATTTTGTTGTAACACCTTTATAGTCTTTCATTAAAATTAGCTTTTAATCCAATCTAATACAGCTGGATCATTAGGTTTAGTTTTAGAAGGAATTATTTTAACTAGATACCCTTGTTCATCAATTAAATATTTTTGAAAATTCCATTTTACAGATGAATTTTTATAGCCATTCTTATCTTTATTTGTTAAGAACTTATATAATGGGTGCATAGAAGATCCTCTTACGGAAATCTTCTCCATCATTGGGAATGAAACTCCATAATTCTCTAAGCAAAATTTAGCTATCTCTTCGTTAGAACCAGGTTCTTGCCACAGAAAATTATTTGAAGGGAATCCTACAATTATAAAATTTTCAGATTTATACTCTTTATACATTTCTTCTAAAATTTCATATTGATAAGTCAAACCACATTTAGAAGCTGTATTAACTACCATTACCTTCTTGCCTTTTAGACTAGACATATTAAATTTTTCGCCAGCTAAATTTGTAACCTCAAATTGATGAATGCTTTCTTTCATTTGTTTAAAATTCTGTGTTAAACCAAGCTGACTTGATAAAACAATTAATGTAAAAAATAATTTTTTCATACTTACTTACTATCAAATTTTGTGCCAACTAAAACTTTAAACAATTTCAGCTGATAAGCCAGCTTCTAAAAGTTTATTGCACCTAGGTTTCAAGTCTGAGTAGTCTCCTGATTTAACTCCACACTTTCCTTTGTAATGCACAATTATCGAACATTGTTCAGCCTGTTCGGCTGTATGATCACAAACCTTCATTAGAGTGTTAATCACATGCTCAAATGTATTAACATCATCATTATAAACAATGATTTCATTTTCATTGCTCAAATCAACTTCTTCAAAAGTTTCTTCAGATATTTTTTCTTTAGTACTCATTAGTGCACCAAATTACAAAATTTTAAATCTAACTGTTTGCTTTTATAATTTCATTAAAATCTGACAAAACTAAAGCAGCTCCTCCAATCAACCCTCCATCAACATCTTTATTGCTAAAAATTTCATTTGCATTTGAAGGCTTAACACTTCCGCCATACAAAATAGAAACTTCTTCTGAAATTAAATCCCCATAACAATTAGAGATACAATTTCTCACAAATTCATGCATTTCTTGAGCTTGCTCAGGGCTTGCAGTTTCCCCTGTTCCAATAGCCCAAACTGGTTCATACGCCAAAATAATATTACTCCAAGACTCACTATCTAATTTTAAGACTGTGTTTTCGAGTTGACTCTTGACAATTTCAAAATGTTTATTAGATTTTCTGTCAATTAATTGCTCTCCAAAACAAAAAATAATTTTCATGCCTGAATCTATTGCATATTTAACTTTTTTAAGCAGTACTTGATCATCCTCATTAAAATAGGCCCTTCTTTCTGAGTGACCTATTAAAGTAGTGGAAATGCCAATACTTTTCAACATGTCACAAGAAACCTCACCAGTGTAAGCCCCTTTATTTTCTTGATGAACATTTTGTGAAACTACCTCAATTTTAAAATCATGCAATAAATCTTTGGCAGTTTTTAAAAAAAGAGAAGAAGGCGCTATCATTACGGAGACTTCATTAATTTCAATTTTTTTTAATTTTTCAATTAATAATATTGTTTGATTTAAATCATTATTCATTTTCCAATTTCCTGCAACTATTTTTTTTCTCATTATTTAATTTAATTTAATTATAATTTACTCTAGGATCCAGCCAAGAATAAATAAGATCTACAAATATATTAATGATTATGAAGATCGTGGCTATAGTTATTACTGCACCTATTAAAACTGGTACATCTAAAGTGTTTAATGAATTTACTATCTCTTTACCAAGTCCATTCCATCCAAAAATATATTCGACAAAAACAGAGCCAGCTAACATACTTGCAAACCAACCTGAAAGCGCTGTTATAACTGGATTTAAAGAGTTTTTTATAGCATGATTCTTAATGACATTAAATTTTGACAGGCCTTTCGAATATGCAGTTGTAATATAATTTTGTGATAAAACTTTTAAAAGAGAATTTCTCATCATTTGAGAGATAACTGCTATTGGTCTAATACCTAATACTATTGAAGGTAAAATTAGGTTCTTTAATTGAAGAGTCATCCTTTCACCATAATCATCCAGTTCATATAGGCTTCCTGTCATGTTTAAACCTGTAAAGTCTGCTAAAACATACCCAAATATCCAAGCAAATATTATAGCACTAAAAAAAGAGGGCACACTCATTCCAAGAGTACTCATAAGTTGAATTGAATAATCAATCCAAGAATTATAGTTAAGCGCAGAAATAATCCCAAGAAACAAACCAATTACAATTGCAATTAATATAGCAGATATAGCTAAAATTATTGTGTTTGGTAATGTGTTTTTGATTATATCTAATACAGAAGTTCCATTTTTCTGATATGACTCTCTTAAGTATGGTGTTTTTAACACTAAATTAAGTTTGTCAAATTTTATGAGTTCAATAAAATTGTATTTACCTAAAGCTAGGTAAGAAAGGTTTTTAGAATCGTTAAAATGAACTGAAATTGGTGATAAATCATTTAAATAATATAAATATTGAATAAAAACTGGTTTATCAAATCCATATTTTTTTTTCAAAACCATTAGCTGTTCAGTATTTTCATTTTGATCCAACATCATTTGAGCTGGATCCCCTGGAAGGATGTTAAATAAAAAAAAAACAATAGTTATTACACCAAAAAGTGTCAATAGCATATTAGATATTTTTTTAAAAAACCAAAACATAAAAAAATTAGTTGTCTTTTAAGTGAATTAAAGCAAAAACGGAATAATTAATCATATCTTGATAATTAGCCTCAATTCCTTCACTAACAAGTGTTTTACCTTCATTATCCTCAATTTGTTTAATTCTTAGTATTTTTTGAATTATTAAGTCTGTTAAAGAACTAACCCTCATATCTCTCCAAGCCTCACCATAATCGTGATTTTTATTTTCCATTAACAACTTAGTATCAGATAAATGCGTGTCATATAACTCTAGTGCTTGATCTGAATTCAAATCAGGTGATTCAACAATTCCTTTTTCATTTTGTATAAGAGACATTATTGAATAATTAATTATTCCAATAAATTCAGACGATTGACCTTCATCAACTTTTCTAATTTTATTTGTCTGGAGACTTCTTATCCTTTGAGCTTTTATAAAAATCTGATCGGTTAAAGAAGTTAGTCTAAGTATTCTCCAAGCAGACCCATAATCTTTCATTTTCTTTATAAAAAGATCTCTGCAAGTTGAAGTAATTGAGTCGTATTGGTTAGAAGTTTTATTAGCCAAAATTTTTTTATATAAATTTCGTTGAAAAAATTGAAATAGGTAGTTTAGTTTTGTAAAAGTTATTAAAAATTTAAAATGACAATTAATATAAAAGGAACTCTTCTTGATTTAACAAAACCTAAAATAATGGGTATTTTAAATATAACTCCAGATTCTTTTTTTGATGGCGGAGAATATAATTCAGAATACAAAATACTAAATCAAGTTGAGAAAATGCTCTTAGAAGGAGCTGACATAATAGACATTGGAGGCCATAGCTCTAGACCTGGGGCTAAAAAACTAACTATTGAAAAAGAGACAGAACGAGTAATCCCCATTATAAAGTTAATTGTTGGAAAATTTAAAAATATAATTATTTCAATTGATACTTTTAGAAGTGAAATCGCCAGAAAAGCAATTGAAGCTGGCGCTTCTATTATCAATGACATTTCAGGTGGTGATTTAGATAAAAAAATGTACCAGGTGGCTGGCGAACTTAAAGTACCCTACATAATTATGCATATGAAAGGTGTTCCAAGCAATATGCAAAATGATACTGAATATGATAATGTCATTTTTGATATTATTAAAAATCTTTCTTACAAAATAGATCTTGCAAAAAAAGCTGGTGTTTTAGACATAATTATTGACCCTGGGTTTGGGTTTGGAAAATCAATAAAAGACAATTTTAAAATTTTAAAAAACCTGTCAAGTTTCAAACAACTTAATCAACCAATAATGGTTGGCCTGTCAAGAAAATCAATGATTTATAAATTATTAGAATCATCAGCTAACGATGCCTTAAACGGAACTACATGTTTAAATTCCATTTCTCTTAACAATGGGGCTAATATAATTAGAGTTCATGATGTAAAAGAAGCAAAAGAAGCAGTTAAATTAATAGAATTCATGAATGAGAATTCTTAAGACTTTTTTAATTACTTTTATATAAATTATAATTTTTTGGATTTACTAAAATTTTTAAATACTATTTTAATACCTGTTGTTGATATTATTCTTGTTGGTATTATGTTGTATTATGCATACAAACTTGTTAGAGGAACTGCTGCGATTAATATTTTTTTAGGTTTTCTAATTATATATATAATTTGGTGGCTAACAGAGCTAGTCAATATGCCTATTTTAAGTAATATTTTAGGTGGTTTTATTAGCGTTGGTGTGATTGCTTTAATTGTAGTTTTTCAGCAAGAAATCAGAAAGTTTCTACTTTTACTTGGCTCCTCAAATTTCACAAACAACAAAAATATAATTAAAAAATTCAATCTTTTATTTAGAATTTCAAAAAAACAAACATCAATGAATATTGATGAATTAATCAATGCTTGTGAAATATTTAAAAAAAATAAGACTGGGGCTTTATTTATAATAGAAAGAAATAACAGCTTAGACTTTGTAAGAAGTTCAGGTGATCAATTAAATTTAGAAATTTCTTCTCCAATTATAGAAAGTATATTTTTCAAAAACAGTCCATTACATGATGGTGCAGTTATTATTGAGGGGAATTTCATAACTGGTGCGAGAATTATATTACCCGTTTCTGAAAATGAAAATATTGATTCCAGGCTTGGCTTAAGACATCGAGCTGCCTTTGGAATAACAGAAAAAACTGATGCTTTGGCTATAGTAGTTTCTGAAGAAAAAGGAAAGATATCTTTTATAATAAATGGTGAAATTCAAGCCTTTAAAGACATCGAAAGTCTTAAATCTATGATTGAAGCTGAGATGACTTAACATCATCTTTTTTAAATTGAATTTCATACAAGCTTCTATAATACCCATCCTTCTTTTTAATAAGTTCTTTATGAGTTCCTGTTTCAACAAGTTTTCCAGAATTCATAACTAATATTCTGTCTGAATTCAATATGGTCGATAGTCTATGTGCTATTATAATAGATGTTTTATTCTCAGTAATTTTTAATGTAGCATTCTGAATTAATTCTTCAGAATTTGTATCAACAGAGGATGTAGCTTCATCCAATATTAGTATTGAAGGGTTTTTCAAGTAGGCTCTTAAAAATGCAATTAGTTGTCTTTGACCTTGAGAGAGCATGACCCCTCTTTCTTTAACATTATAGTTATAGCCTCCGGGGAGAGACATAATAAAGTCATGAATACCAATTTTTTTTGCAGCTGTAATAACATTATCAAATGAAATAGACTTATTCCATAGTGTAATATTATTTAGAATAGTGTCAGCAAATAAAAACACATCTTGTAAAACAAGAGCAATCTTTAACCTTAGCTCATTCAGTTCAAAATCTTTAATATCCTTATTGTTTAAGCATATTTCTCCTGAATCTACATCATAAAACCTAGAAAGTAAATTTACAATTGTTGTTTTACCAGATCCAGTTGAACCAACAATTGCCACTTTCTCACCACTTTTAACTTTAAAAGAAACATCCTTTAAAACTTTTTCATTTTCTACATAAGAAAAAATTACATTTTTAAATTCTATATCTCCAGTTATTAAATTTCCATTTGAATTTCCATTATTTGAAATTTGACTTTTAGTATCTATAATTTTAAAAACTCTATTTGCTGCGACCATTCCCATTTGAAGAGTATTGAATTTATCAGCTATTTGTCTTAATGGACGAAATAACATCTGAGATAACTGAATAAAAAGAAAAATTGTCCCCAAAGTAACGCTAGAGTCTTCTAAAACCACATTTAAACCTCCGTACCAAACAATTAAACCAACAGTAATAGATGTTGAAAGTTCTGCAATTGGAAAAAATATAGAGTTATACCAAACTGTTTTAAGCCATGCTTTTTTATGCTTTTCATTAATTTTTACAAAATTCTCGTATTCTATTTTTTCTCTGTTAAAAAGCTGTACAATTTTCATCCCAGTTAACCTTTCTTGAACAAATGAATTTAAGTTAGAAACTTCAGCTCTTACTTCTTTAAAAGCAACTTTCATTGATTTTTGAAACTGTCTAGTAGCAAACAAAATAAAAGGCAGTACTACAAATATTGTTAATGACAACTTCCAGCTTAATACCAACATCACAATCACAACAATAAGCATCTGTAATAGATCTGCCACAATCATAAAAAGACCTTGACTAAAAATACTAGCAATGGTTTCCATGTCATTTACAGCTCTAGTTACAAGCCTTCCTACTGAAGATTTATCAAAATAAGACATTTTGAAACTTAAAATATGATTAAACAGTTTTACTCTTAAATCATAAATTACATTTTGGCCAAGTAAATTTGCGAAATAACTAAATAAAAACATGAAAACGACAGTCAGTACTAAATTGACTATCATTAGGCAGATAATTAAAATAAAGCCATCAAAATTTGAAATTGCTAAATAATCATCTACTGCAATTTTAATTAAATAAGGGGTAATTGTTGAAAATATTGAAATTAACACTGCACTAATCGCAACAAAAACAAAAACAACTCTATAGACTAAAACATAGCTTAAGATTCTTTTAAAAAGTTTTGTGTCTAAAAGTGCATTTTTTTCACTCATTTAATTTAAAATTTTCTGGATATAAAATATCTACTAAATATAGACCGTGCGCTGGAACAGAATATCCTGCTAATTCTCTTTTTTCAGTTTTAATTATATGATCTATATGCTCTACTTTATGCTTACCCTCACCTATTTCAATAAGTGTTCCAACAATAGCTCTAACCATATTTCTTAAAAATCTATTAGCTGATATTTCAAAAAACCAACAGTTATCTCTATACACCCAAATAGCTTTTTTAATAGTACAGTTATAGGTTTTAACGTCTGTATTGCTTTTTGAAAAGCACTTAAAATTAGTATAATTAAATAACTTTAAAGCGGCTAAATTCATTTTTGAAAAATCAAGATTTTTTCTAAGATAATAAGCCTGATCTTTAAGAAAAGGATTTTTATTAGTTGTTAATTTGTAATGATAAGTCCTTGATAAAGCATCAAATCTAGCATGAAAATCATCACTAACCCTAAGGATATTTATTACATAAATATCTGATTTTAAATAAGAATTTAATTTGTAAATAAAACCTTTTGGATCATCAATAGAATTAGAAGAATCAAAATGAAGACAAAAATATGCTGCATGAACACCTGCATCAGTTCTACCCGCTCCTACAACTTGTGTTTTCTTATTCAACATAACAGATAAAGCTTCCTCAATTACTTCTTGAACAGTAATTGAATTAGGTTGAATTTGCCAACCATGATAGTTCGTTCCATTAAATGACAATTCTAATAAATATCGCAAGAGAAATACTACTTTTGTTTAGATATCAAATATACCTTAATAAGAAAGTCAAAAAAATAATTATTTGAAAAAAATTCTATTATTATCAGATACCCACAGTTACATCGACAAGGGAATAATTAAATACGCCAAACAAGCAGATGAAATATGGCATGCTGGAGATATTGGAAAAATTAATGTTTTTGACGAGCTAGAAAAAATAACAAAAGTTAGATCTGTTTACGGAAATATTGACGACCATGTAGTTAGATCTACCATGAAAGAAATCAATACTTTTATGTGTGAAAAGGTAAAGGTTTCTATGATCCATATTGGGGGGAAACCCCCATATTACAATAAAAAAAGTAAGTCACTAATTCAAAAAGAGAAACCTAAAATTTTTATCTGTGGTCATTCCCACATTTTAAAGGTAGAATACGATAAAACCAACCGTGTTTTATTCATGAATCCAGGAGCTGCTGGAAGACATGGATTCCATAAAAAAAGAACCATGATTCGATTCGAAATCAATGAGGAAAAAATAGAAAACATGGATATTATTGAACTAGGCAATAGATCTAGTTTATGATCAAATTATTTTTTGATCATAAACTATCAAAAAATTCATTAACTTAGTCCACTATATTGTTTTTACTTATAAACGTATATTTTTTAGATTTGAAAAAGATATTATTTCTATTACTATTTTTTTTAAGTCTACAAGTAATTGGTCAGTCTGCGCCATCAGCTTCTAATGTTTCTTCGGCTAATTAATATTTTGAAAAGGCGACTATTAATTTAGTTGCCAGAGATGCTGACGATAATAGTTTAACTTATAGCATAGTTTCAGCTCCTTCCAATGGATCAACTAGTTTAAGTGGAAGCACTGTAACTTATACGCCTACAAATAATTTTACAGGAAACGATTCTTTCACCTTTAGGGCTCATGACGGTTCTAATTATTCAGCTAATAAAACGGTGTCAATAATTGTAACTGAAGGATACCTTTCTTCAGCCACACAAATAGGTAATGATATAGATGGTGGCAGTGGTGACAATCAAGGAAGATCTGTTTCTTTTAACGAAGATCATACTGTTGTGGCTACAGGAGATTACAATCATGGCAGTGGTAGAGGAGTGGTTAGAGTGTATGTTTGGGATGGTTCGTCTTGGGGCCGAAGAGGATCAGAAGGTGACGCATTAACAGGGCCAATTGCAGGTGATTATAATGGTGGTGATCAAAAAATTGCAATTTCTTTATCCTCGGATGGAACAATTTTAGCAGTAGGTGCTTCCCACCACAGTTGGGCAAAAGGAACAGTAAGAGTGTATAAGTGGAGTGGATCTTCATGGTCTGAGATTGAGCTTGATTTAGATGGAACAGGAAAAAGTAATATTGATACTGGCCTATTCGGTTTCTTTGATCCACATGATGGAATCAGCTTCTGGCAGTAGGTTCATCAGGTCGCAGTGGAAATTAAGGATGTATAAATGGGATGGTACAGTCTTGGCGGTCGAAATAGGAAGTGATTGATCGGGAGCATCGAATACCCTATCTGAGGCTCGTCTATTGCTTTATCTTCTGATGGAAATACTGTAGCAGGGGGAGCTCGTCAATATGAAAGTGATAACAGAGGGACAATAAGGGTTTATAATTGGAACGGATCTTCTTGGGTTCAATTAGGAAATGATTCAGCTTTACAAGGAAACACAACATATCAATATATGGGTAAAGCTATTTCGCTGTCATCAGATGGAACTACGTTAGCAGTTGGAGTGCCAAATTACAAACATAGCTATGTGGTTAATTCAGGAACAGCAATGGTATTCAAATGGAGTGGATCTGCTTGGAATCAATTAGGAGCAAGCACAGATTTACAAGGTAGTAATAAATGGCAGGCGAAACAGCATGGACATAATGTATCCTTATCTTCAGATGGAACAATAATAGCGGTATCAGGAATACTAAATGATAATGGTAAAGGGGAGGTAAAGATTCATAAGTATAATGGATCTAGTTGGGATCAAGTAGGATCAACTATTGCTGGAGCAGTTAATAATGAAATATTTTTGGCTGGGGTCTTTCATTGTCATCAGACGGAACTACTGTAGCAGCAGGGGCACCAAGTCACGATTCTAAAGGAACAGTAAGAGTTTATAATTTAGCACCTGACTCTCCAGTAGTATCAGGCACTACAGTAGCAAGTAATAACAGTACAATAGCCGTTACATTTAATCAGGCTGTTTTTGATACTAATGGTGGCAGTGGTGCATTGGAAGTTAGTGACTTTGCTTTATCCATCTCGGGTGGAGTGGCAACAGTAAACGCTACACCATCTAGTATTTCTATCTCTGGAAATGTATACACCTTAGGTTTAAATCTAAGTGGTACACCTAGTGGAGCAGAAACCCTAACGGTTGTTCCCTCAGGAGCTACAGCCATATACGATGCTGCAGGAAATGCTGCATCGACTACCCAAAGTAACAATACAATTAGCCTAAACGATCAGAGTAGTTCCAACAGTATCAGGCACTACAGTAGCAAGTAATAACAGTACAATAGCCGTTACATTTAGTGAGGCTGTTTTCGATACTAATGGTGGCAGTGGTGCATTGGAAGTTAGTGACTTTGCTTTATCCATCTCGGGTGGAGTGGCAACAGTAAACGCTACACCATCTAGTATTTCTATCTCTGGAAATGTATACACCTTAGGTTTAAATCTAAGTGGTACACCTAGTGGAGCAGAAACCCTAACGGTTGTTCCCTCAGGAGCTACAGCCATATACGATGCTGCAGGAAATGCTGCATCGACTACCCAAAGTAACAATACAATTAGCCTAAACGATCAGAGTAGTTCCAACAGTATCAGGCACTACAGTAGCAAGTAATAACAGTACAATAGCCGTTACATTTAATGAGGCTGTTTTCAACACAAATGGTGGCAGTGGTGCATTGGAAGTTAGTGACTTTGCTTTATCCATCTCGGGTGGAGTGGCAACAGTAAACGCTACACCATCTAGTATTTCTATTTCTGGAAATGTATATACCTTAGGTTTAAATCTAAGTGGTACACCTAGTGGAGCAGAAACCCTAACGGTTGTTCCCTCAGGAGCTACAGCCATATACGATGCTGCAGGAAATGCTGCATCGACTACCCAAAGTAACAATACAATTAGCCTAAACGATCAGAGTAGTTCCAACAGTATCAGGCACTACAGTAGCAAGTAATAACAGTACAATAGCCGTTACATTTAATGAGGCTGTTTACAACACAAATGGTGGCAGTGGTGCATTGGAAGTTAGTGACTTTGCTTTATCCATCTCGGGTGGAGTGGCAACAGTAAACGCTACACCATCTAGTATTTCTATTTCTGGAAATGTATATACCTTAGGTTTAACTCTAACTGGTACACCTAGTGGAGCAGAAACCCTAACGGTTGTTCCCTCAGGAGCTACAGCCATATACGATGCTGCAGGAAGTGCTGCATCGACTACCCAAAGTAACAATACGAGTTAGCTTAGATGACCAATGAGCTTTGTTTATTTCTACTTGGGCTGTTTCTTCTGGCTCTTTTGAACTTCCATTAAAAGATTACGCAATATTACTATTGACTGGGGAGATGGTGGAGCTACTTCTTCACACACTGATGGTAATTTCCCAACACACAGTTATTCCTCTAGCTGGAACTTATACTATAACTAGTTACGGTAAATGATGCTGCAAAAGACATTGGAGAAATGTATATGAATGGTACCATGCTTCATAGAACTCTTATTAGAACTATAGAAAACTGGGGAGAGGGAAAATGGGAAATTTTTATACTGCTTTTAAGGGAGCTACTAATTTAACCATTCCTGCAACTGATGAGCCAGATCTTTCTTTGGTAACACAAATGGGAGATGCTTTTAAAAATTGTACAAGTTTAGTTGGAACCACTTTCAACGATTGGAATGTTAGTACAATACAAGATATGGCATTTACCTTTGAAGGAGCTACTAGTTTTAATGGAAACATATCTTCTTGGAGTACAGGCGCTTTAACTACTATGCGTCATACGTTTAGAGGTGCTACAGCTTTTAATCAAAATATAGGCGCTTGGGATACCGCAGATGTGACTAGTATGCAAGCTACGTTCAGAGAAGCTACTATTTTTAATCAAAATATATCTTCTTGGAATACAGCTAATGTGACTACTATGGTGCAAATGTTCTATGATGCTACTGCTTTTAATCAAGACCTTGCCCGCAGTGGGGATTCTTGGAATACCGTTAAAGTGACCTCTATGTCAAGTATGTTTGGGAGTGCTACTTCTTTTAATGGAAATATATCTTCTTGGAATACCCCAGTGCTTTCCGATACCTCAGGTATGTTTGGTGGAGCTACTGCTTTTAATCAAAATATAGGTGCTTGGGATACCGCAGATATTACCACAATGTTAAATATGTTTAGTAATGCTTCTTCTTTTAATCAAGATATTTCTGGATGGAACACCAGTTCATTGACTAATACAAAACAAATGTTCTATGGAGCTACTGCCTTTAATCAAGCTCTTGCCCATAGCGGAAACACTTGGAATCTAGAAAATGTTACTGACATGAACTAATGTTTTATAGTGCAGGTTTATCGATAGTCAATTACGATATCTTCCTTTACAGTCAAGCTAATAATTCCGGGACTAATCTCAAGTATTAGTATCAATATTTCCAGTAATTCCAGTGACGCTACTTCTAGAGCTACTCTTACATCAGCTCCAAAAAACTGGAATATTACAGATCTAGGAAATGAAGCTAGTGTTGCTCCAACAGTGAGTTCAGTAACTTCTACTAAAGCGAATGGAACTTATATAATAGGTGCGCTCATTCCAATTACATTAACTTTTAATGAAGTGGTAAACGTTACAGAAACCCCACAAATAACTTTAGAAACAGGGGGGACTGATGCGGTGGTGAATTATTCTACAGGAACAGGAACCAATACTTTAACTTTTAATTATACAGTGGCAGCAGGTCATACGTCCGCTGATTTAGATTACGTGGCTACAACCTCACTGGCTCTCAACTCAGGAACCATAAAAGATGCCACAAACAACAATGCGACTTTAACACTTCCAAGTCCTGGAGCTACGCGTTCACTTGGAGCTAACAAAGCTTTAGTCATAGATGGAGTAGTTCCAACAGTATCAGGCACTACAGTAGCAAGTAATAACAGTACAATAGCCGTTACATTTAATGAGGCTGTCTTCAATACAAGTGGTGGAAGTGGCGCGTTAGAAGCTAGTGACTTTGCTTTATCCATCTCAGGTGGAGTGGCAACAGTTAATGCTTTACCATCTAGTATATCGATTTCTGGAAATGTATATACCTTAGGTTTAACTCTAACTGGAACACCTAGTGGAGCAGAAACTCTAACGGTTGTGCCCTCTAGTAGTACAGCCATATACGATGCTTCAGGAAATGCAGCCTCGACCACTCAATCTAACAATACGATTAGCTTAAACGACCAGGCAGTTCCAATAGTTTCAGGAACTACAATAGCAAGTAATAACAGTACGATAGCCGTTACATTTAATGAGGCTGTCTACAATACAAGTGGTGGAAGTGGCGCGTTAGAAGCGAGTGACTTTGCTTTATCCATCTCAGGTGGAGTGGCAACAGTTAATGCTACACCATCTAGTATATCGATTTCTGGAAATGTATACACCTTAGGTTTAACTCTAACTGGAACACCTAGTGGAGCAGAAACCCTAACGGTTGTACCCTCTAGTAGTACAGCCATATACGATGCTTCAGGAAATGCAGCCTCGACCTACTCAATCTAACAATACGATTAGCTTAAATGACCAAGCAGCTCCAATAGTAACTAATGTAACTTCAACCAAAGCAAATGGAACCTACTCAACAGGTGAAGTCATAGCAATCACCGTTACTTTTAACGAGGTGGTCAATGTAATGGGAATCCCGCAAATAACATTAGAAACTGGAAGCAGTGATGCGGTAGTAAATTATAGCATTGGAACAGGATCCAATACCTTAACTTTTAATTATACGGTAGCTGCTGGTCATACATCTAGTGATTTAGATTATGTAGCAACCAGTTCGCTTGCACTAAACTCGGGTACTATTAAAGATGCTGCATTAAATGTGGCTACTTTAACTTTAGCTAGTCCGGCAGCATCTGGTTCTCTTGGTGCAAACAAAGCAATAGTAATTCGTAACGATCCAGTGGCTTCAAATATTTCTGCCTCTACAATTCAAAACACCAATGCTTCCATTAATTTAGTGGCTAGTGATGCGGATTTTAATTCTCTTACTTTTTCTATAGTTTCTAATCCTTCATACGGTAGTGTTTCATTAAGTGGATCGACAGCTACCTACACTCCAACTGCCAATTTTCAAGGAACCGATACTTTTACTTTTAAAGCTAATGATGATTCTGCAGATTCAAGTGTTAAAACTGTTACTATAAAAGTATTTGGAAATTACAGAACAACACAAACAAGAATTGGAAACGATATTGATGGATCAGGAGGTGGTTTATTAGGTTATTCTCTTGATTTTAACGAAGATCACACTATTATGGCAGTTGGTGCTCCTTTAAGTTCAAGTCAAGCAGGAGCAGTAAAAGTGTACAACTGGAATGGAAGCGCCTGGTCTCAACTAGGAAGTGATATAAATGGATTAACAGGTGATCAACAAGGATGGGATGTTTCATTGTCCTCAGATGGAACAACTTTAGCAGTTGGAGCGCCTTTTCATGAAACTAATAAAGGAACAGTGAGGGTGTATAATTGGAATGGAAGTACTTGGTCTCAGTTAGGTATTGATTTAGATGGAGCAGGTTCTGGTGAGATGCAAGGACTTTCTGTTTCTTTATCCTCAAACGGAACGACTTTAGCAACTGGAGCACCTTATCATGATTTTGGAAAAGGAACGGTCAGAGTTTATAAATGGGCTGGAGGCACATGGTCTCAGTTAGGTATTGATTTAGATGGATTAGCTACAGGTGATTTGCAAGGACAAACCGTTTCATTATCTTCAAACGGAACAACTTTAGCAACTGGAGCCGCGGGGCACGATAGTGCTAAGGGAACGGTCAGAGTGTATAATTGGAATGGAAGTGCTTGGTCTCAATTGGGAAATGAAGGTGATTTAGATGGATTAACAGGTGATAAACAAGGTCATTCTATTTCTTTGTCTTCAAATGGAACAATTCTAGCAACTGGAGCTCTTAAACATGATAATGACAACAAAGGAACGGTAAGAGTTTATAAATGGGCTGATGGCACATGGTCTCAGTTGGGAAATGATTTAGATGGCGATGCAGAAGATGATGAACAAGGTTCTTCAGTTTCTCTTTCATCGGATGGAACAATTTTAGCAACTGGAGCCTGGCACCACAATAATAATAGAGGAAGGGTAAAAGTATTTTTCTGGAACGGAAGCAATTGGACTCAGCAAGGAAATAATATGGATGGTGTGCTTTCATGGACTATTACAGACGACGAAGGAGATGATGATATTGATGGTGATTCTCAAGGCTTTATTGTTTCTTTATCTTCAAACGGAACAGCTCTGACAACTAGTAGACCGCCTACTCCAAATGATAATTATAATGGAAAAGTATTGGTTTATAATTTAGTTAATTACATTCCTATTGCTACGGCTCAGACAGATGTGGCGGCTACAGAACAAACTGCGGTTACAATCACATTAGCTGGGACAGACGCAGATGGTACTGCCCCATCAGTTTATAAAATAATAAGTCTTCCTACTAGTGGAATACTTAGTGACAACGGAACAGTAATTGCCTCTGGAGACCTGCCTAAAACTACTACCGCAGCCAATGTGGTCTACACTAGTAATTCGGATACTGCAACTAGTGACAGCTTTACTTTTAAAGTGAATGATGGAACAGATGATAGTACGGCTGCTACAGTAAGTCTTGCTATTACTGGGGTGAATGACGTGCCAGTTGCTACGGCTCAGACAGATGTAGCGGCTACAGAACAAACTGCGGTTACAATCACATTAGCTGGGACAGACGCAGATGGTACTGCCCCATCAGTTTATAAAATAATAAGTCTTCCTACTAGTGGAATACTTAGTGACAACGGAACAGTAATTGCCTCTGGAGACCTGCCTAAAACTACTACCGCAGCCAATGTGGTCTACACTAGTAATTCGGATACTGCAACTAGTGACAGCTTTACTTTTAAAGTGAATGATGGAACAGATGATAGTACGGCTGCTACAGTAAGTCTTGCTATTACTGGGGTGAATGACGTGCCAGTTGCTACGGCTCAGACAGATGTGGCGGCTACAGAACAAACTGCGGTTACAATCACATTAGCTGGGACAGATCGATGGATGACGATACATTGACTTTCGCTCTTGTAGACAGTACCAACAAATCGGAACAGCTACACTAGTGCAGCAATGTGTCTTATACTAGTACATTCGGATACTGCGACAAGTGATAGCTTTACTTTTAAAGTGAATGATGGAACAGATGATAGTACGGCTGCTACAGTAAGTCTTGCTATTACTGGGGTGAATGACGTGCCAGTTGCTACGGCTCAGACAGATGTGGCGGCTACAGAACAAACTGCGGTTACAATCACATTAGCTGGGACAGATTTGGAAGACGACACATTGACTTTCGCTCTTGTAGACAGTCCAACAAATGGAACAGCTACACTAGATGGAGCAACAGTTACTTATACTAGCACTTCAGATACAGCTACAAGTGATAGCTTTACTTTTAAAGTGAATGATGGAACAGATGATAGTACGGCTGCTACAGTAAGTCTTGCTGTTACTGGGGTGAATGACGTGCCAGTTGCCGTTGCCAATACCTTAACTGTTGCAGAAGATGCTTCTATAACTAACACAAATGTAATTGCTAACGATACGGATGTAGATGGAGATACTCTTTCCTTAACTGCAGCTACAACTGCGGGATCTGGAACCGTAGCAGTCAACGCAGATGGATTGTCTGTAGACTACACCCCTGCGGCTAACTTTAATGGAACGAAGTCATAACTTATACTGTATCAGATGGAACAGATACTACAAACGGAACTTTTACTATCACAGTAACTGCTGTGAACGATGCGCCAGTTGCCGTTGCCAATACCTTGAGTGTTGCAGAAGATGCGGCGCTGACTAGCACAGATGTGATTGCTAACGATACAGATGTGGATCAAAATAATTCTTATTCCATTTCTGTTACTGCAAGTGGCAGTTCTAATTACACTCTTTCTGGTTTGGATGTTAATGGAAATGTCACTGGAAATGATCCTAACCTAACTTTTAGTGTTGGTGATCAAATTACTTTTTCTGTAAATGCAGCTGGCCATCCATTTTATTTGAAGACTCTAGCAGGAACAGGAACCAATAATCAAATTAGTGGTATTACAAATAATGGAACAGTAAATAACAATATAGTATGGACACCCACTGCTACTGGAACTTATTATTATCAATGTTCTTTACATTCATCAATGGTTGGTACCATAACAATTGTAAACTCTTTATCCTTAACTGCAGCAACTACTGCTGGAGGTGGAACCGTAGCGGTCAACGCGGATGGATTGTCTGTAGATTACACACCAGCTGCTAACTTCAACGGAACCGAAGTGATTACCTATACAGTATCAGACGGAACACTTACAGATGAAACAGGAACTTTTACTATCACAGTAACTGCTGTGAACGATGCGCCAGTTGCCGTTGACAATACCTTGACTGTTGCAGAAGATGCTTCTATAACTAACACAGATGTAATTGCTAACGATACAGATGCAGATGGAGATACTCTTTCCTTAACTGCAGTTACAACTGCGGGGTCTGGAACCGTAGCAGTCAACGCAGATGGGTTGTCTGTAGACTACACCCCTGCGGCTAACTTTAATGGAACAGAAATCATAACTTATACTGTATCGGATGGTACAGATACTGATGAAACAGGAACATTAACCATAACAGTAAGTGCTGTGAACGATGCCCCGATAGCCGTTGACAATACCTTAACTGTTGCAGAAGATGCTTCTATAACTAACACAAATGTAATTGCTAACGATAACGATGCAGATGGAGATACTCTTTCCTTAACTGCAGTTACAACTGCGGGATCTGGAACCGTAGCAGTCAACGCAGATGGATTGTCTGTAGACTACACCCCTGCGGCTAACTTTAACGGAACAGAAATCATAACTTATACTGTATCGGATGGTACAGATACTACAAACGGAACTTTTACTATCACAGTAAGCGCTGTGAACGATGCGCCGTAGCCGTTGACAATACCTTAACTGTTGCAGAAGATGCTTCTATAACTAACACAGATGTAATTGCTAACGATACGGATGTGGATGGAGATACTCTTTCCTTAACTGCAGCTACAACTGCGGGATCTGGAACCGTAGCAGTCAACGCAGATGGGTTGTCTGTAGACTACACCCCTGCGGCTAACTTTAATGGAACAGAAATCATAACTTATACTGTATCAGATGGTACAGATACTGATGAAACAGGAACTTTTACTATAACAGTAACTGCTGTGAACGATGCGCCGAGTTGCCGTTGACAATACCTTAACTGTTGCAGAAGATGCTTCTACTAGCAGCACAGATGTAATTGCTAACGATACAGATGTGGAAGATGAAACTTTATCACTAACAGCAGCAACCACTGCTGGAACTGGAACCGTAGCGGTCAACGCGGATGGATTGTCTGTAGACTACACCCCTGCTGCAAACTTCAACGGAACCGAAGTGATTACCTATACAGTATCAGATGGTACAGATACTACAAACGGAACTTTTACTATCACAGTAACTGGGGTTAACGATGCGCCGGTGGCAGTAGACGACACGTTAACAGTTGATGAAGATGCTTCTATAACTAACACAAATGTAATTGCTAACGATACCGATGCAGATGGAGATACTCTTTCCTTAACTGCAGCTACAACTGCGTGGATCTGGAACCGTAGCAGTCAATGCAGATGGATTGTCTGTAGACTACACCCCTGCGGCTAACTTTAACGGAACAGAAATCATAACTTATACTGTATCAGACGGAACACTTACTGATGAAACAGGAACACTAACTATATCCGTTAGTAGGGTAAATGATGCGCCTTTAGCAAACGATCAATCCGTTACAACAGTAGAGGAAACTTCCAAAGTAATTACTCATACTGGAATAGACGTAGATAAAGATATATTGACTTTTATTATTATTTCTCTTCCAAAAAATGGAATATTAAAAGATGGAGATTCAAAAATTATCGTTGGAAATCTTCCTGTAACTTTATCATCTACCAATGCTACCTACACACCTAACTCCAACTATAGTGGTTCCGATTCTTATACTTTTAAAGTAAAAGATTTATTTATTTTAAGTGATCCTGCTACAGTGAGTATAACTGTTAGTGGAGTAAACGATGCGCCAGTTGCGACTGATCAATCAGTAACAACAGCAGAAGAAACATCTAAAGAAATTACTCATAGTGGAACAGACAAAGATGGGGATACACTGACTTATATTTTGACAACGCTTCCAACTAAAGGGATCTTAAAAGAGGACGGAACAGAAATTGTTAGTGGAGACCTTCCTAAAACTTTATCTTCATCTAATCTTCTCTACATTCCAAACAATAATTATCCAAATGGTAATTATGATGGTGTGGATTCTTATACTTTTAAAGTGAATGATGGAACAGTAGAAAGTATTGAAACTGCTAAAATTAGTATACTTATTAGTCCAGTAAATGACATTCCAATAGCTATAGCACAATCCGTGACTACTATTGAAGATCTACCATTAAACATTACAATGACTGGTAAAGATGATGATAAAGACGAATTGACATACTTACTTGTAGATTATCCAACCAATGGATCAATCAATAAAGATGGAGATAAAGTTGTTTATGTTCCTCAAAGTGGATTCTTTGGATTAGATAGCTTTACTTTTAAAGTAAATGATGGAACGGTAGACAGTTCTCCAAGTAAAATTTCTATTACTGTAACTAGTAATGATTTTGATGAAGACGGAGTGTTAAATGACAAAGATGAGTGTCCAAATACACCACTAGGAACTATAGTAGATGTAAAAGGTTGTGAGGTCTTTACCTTTCTTCCAAAAAACAATAAAGTAGAAGTTATTAGTGCCACATGTATAGGAAATAGCGATGGTTCTATAGGTCTTAGTGTAGAAAATGCTTCCTATGATTACACCATTTCTATTACAGGTCCAAAAAATTATGTTGCTAAAATAAGTGGGGCAAGTAAGACCACCTCAATAACGGGACTTGCTAAAGGAAATTACACAGTTTGCTTTAAAGTAGATGGTCAACCAGATTATGAGGAGTGCTTTGAAGTGGTTATAGGAGAACCTAGAGCATTATCTGCTTTCATTGACGTGAATAACGATAAAAAATCTACCAGTATTCAATTAAGTGGTTCTAATTTTTATAACATCGATATTAACGGACAGAGGTTTGAAGTAAAAGGAGACCGTTTCAACACTTCCCTTCCAACAGGATTAAATACCATTAAGGTTAGTACTAATTTAGATTGTCAAGGAATAATAGAACAAAAGGTCTTTATTTCAGAAGACATCATGTACTACCCTAACCCAACTAAAAACGATGTAAAAGTCCACGTTTCTGGGAAAGACAATAAAGTAATGATAAGTGTGTTTAGTGAAAAAGGAGATCTTATATATAGAAAAGAACAAGAGATTAAAGATTTCTCTAGACTTACTGAAATTGATCTTTCACTGCAAATTACCGGAACCTATATTGTGGTAATGGAAGGACCAACAGTTAGAAAAACTTTTAAAATTTTGAGAAAATGAAAAGTATATTAAAGTTTTTTATTTTTATTTTTACACTAACATTAGTAATTAGTTGCAATAATGGGGATGATTATGATTCTAATGACATTGATACAACATCTCCTGGAAAATCTACATTAGTAGCACCAGAAAATAACAAAACTTGTGAGACTGGTTCGAGTATTTCAGATACTCAAAGTCAAATTGAATTTACATGGACTGTCACTTTGAATACCGATTCCTATGATCTTACGATAACTGATTTAAATACAATTGTAACTATTAATAACACTGGATTAACAAGTTCTAAATCTTTAGCTAATTTAGACAAAGGAGTTCCCTATTCTTGGTACGTAATATCTAAAAATTCAGCTAGTTCAAAAACAACTAATAGTGATACTTGGAAATTTTATGTAGCGGGAAAAGGAATAATTAATTATGCTCCTTTTACTGCTGAACTTAAAACACCAAAATCAGGATCTACTATAGCAAGAGATGGATTTGGTAAAGTAAAATTTACTTGGGAAGGTAGTGACCCAGATGCTGGGGATACTCTAAAATACACTTTGTATGTAGATACAATAGATGGAAAGCAAACTCCACCCTCTAGCCAAACTGATATTGAAGGTGAATCATTAGAATTAGAATTGGAAGCTGCAACAACATACTACTGGAGAGTAAAAACATCAGATGGCGTCAATAGCAGTTACTCCAACGTATTGACTTTTAATACTGAATAAAATATTTATCTTAATCTATTAGAAGAACTTATTATTGCCTGGTCTTTTTTAATATATCTAATTGACAACATGATAAGTATAAAAGAGATCAGAAAGTAACTAAATCCCCAAAAACGGATTCCTTGAACTTCTTCACCTCTTTCATCGATAAAATTTAAAAATCCAAATATCAATACTAGAGCTATGGTTCTTAAAATATTCATTTGTGTTTTTGAATGTTTAAACAAGAAAATGTTAATCAAAACAATGAGTGAAATAATTTCTGAAAAAAAATAATCAGTAATATATATTCTATAATATCCAAAGTAAGATTCTGGAATAGAACTGGGGGGATCACTATCTATAGAAATAATTAAAATTATATTTATTAAAGCCAACAAAAACATAAATATAGATTGAATTCTTTGAATCATATTATTATTTATTTTTCGTAAAATTACAAAATAAATGTGTTTTAATAAATAGTTTGTATATTAGCAAAGATTACAAATAATCACTCCCAGATCACATATAGAAATCATAACTCCTCCCTAATACATATTTAATTAATTAAGATAAATGTTTGAAATATCAGCTTTAAAAGAAAAAAAGATTGTTGAGCTACAAAAGATAGCTTCTGATCTTGGCGTAGAAAAAATTACTGGATTAAAAAAAATGGATTTGGCTTATAAGATCATTGATCATTATGCTTCTAATCCTACTGTCTCTAAAAACATTGAGAAAGAAGAACCACTAATTAATAAAAAGATAGAGTCGAAAGAAAAAACGGAAACGGTTATAAAAAACTCCGAAAATAAACTACAAAAAAAACCTTCAACTATGAAGGAAGAACCGGAAGCAAAAAAAGATAATATACATATTAGTAAACCAAATAATTTCGTTAGAAAAGAAAAAAGTCATAACAAAGACAATAGAAATAGATATAAAGAACCCGATTTTGAATTTGATGGAATAATTGAAAGTGAAGGAGTATTGGATATTATGCAAGAAGGTTATGGGTTTTTAAGATCTTCAGATTACAATTACCTAAATTCTCCTGATGACATATATGTTTCTCAATCTCAAGTAAAATTGTTTGGCTTAAAAACTGGTGATACAGTTTTAGGACATGTTAGACCTCCTAAGGAAGGAGAAAAATATTTTCCTTTAATTAAGGTTTCTTTAATTAATGGACTAAGCCCTAACGTTGTAAGAGATAGAGTTTCATTCGAACACTTAACTCCTTTATTTCCTGATGAAAAGTTTAATATTGCTGGAAAAAATAGTACTGTATCTACTCGCATAATGGATTTGTTTTCTCCAATTGGTAAGGGTCAAAGAGGAATGATTGTTTCTCAACCTAAAACTGGTAAAACAATGCTTCTAAAGGACGTGGCTAATGCTATAGCTGCAAATCATCCAGAAGTTTACCAAATTGTACTTTTAATTGACGAAAGACCTGAAGAGGTTACAGATATGCAAAGAAACGTTAAGGGGGAGGTAGTTGCCTCTACTTTTGATGAGCCTGCGGATAGACATGTAAAAGTGGCTAATATTGTTTTAGAAAAAGCGAAAAGATTAGTTGAATGTGGCCATGATGTTGTAATACTTTTAGATTCTATTACTAGGCTAGCCAGAGCCTATAACACTGTTCAGCCAGCTTCTGGTAAAATATTAAGTGGAGGTGTTGACGCAAACGCACTTCACAAGCCAAAAAGATTTTTTGGAGCTGCAAGAAATATTGAAGGAGGCGGGTCCTTATCAATAATAGCTACTGCCTTGACAGAAACTGGTTCTAAAATGGACGAAGTAATCTTTGAAGAGTTTAAAGGAACTGGTAATATGGAACTTCAATTAGATAGAAGAATTTCAAACAGAAGAATATTTCCTGCAATTGATCTAGTTTCCTCAGGAACAAGACGAGATGATTTATTATTAGATAAAAATACTATTCAAAGGATGTGGGTAATGAGAAAGTATTTAGCCGACATGAACCCTGTCGAAGCCATGGAATTCATTAACGATAGAATAAAAAGATCTCTTAACAATGAAGAGTTTCTTATATCAATGAATTCTTAATTACAACTTTAAATTATAAAGAAGAAACTTGTTTAGTTAGCTTAGATTTAAGATTAGCAGACTTATTAGCATGAATAATGTTATTCTTAACTAATTTATCTAACATAGAAACAACTGAAGGTAACAATTTGTTAGCTTCTTTCTTTGAAGTTAAATCTTTAAGCTTTTTAATAACGTTTCTAGTAGCTTTATGCTGAACCTTATTTCTAAGTTTAACAGCTTCATTTCTTCTAATTCTTTTTAACGCTGATTTATGATTAGCCATATAATTAATTTAGTAGCCCGTAGGGGAATCGAACCCCTCTTACCAGGATGAAAACCTGGCGTCCTAGCCGATAGACGAACGGGCCTAGTAAAAACGAATGCAAATGTAATTCAAAGGATACAAACTTGCAACATAATTTTTTTAATTTATTAAGTCACAAAATCAATAAGCCTTAGCAAATAAAACTCTTTGCTTTGATGGCTTATTAGAATAGATACATTTACCCACTTCTACAGAGCTGTCTAAAGGAATACATCTAATTGTTGCTTTAGTCTCTTTTTTAATTCTTTCTTCAGTTTCTGATGTTCCATCCCAATGTGCTGAAATGAAACCTCCATTATTTTTAAGTATAGATTTAAATTCAACAAAAGTATCTACTTTCCTTATATTAGAATTAGTAAACAGCTTTGCCTTGTCAAATAAATTTGTTTGAATATCATTTATTAAAAAATCAATTTTACATAATACTTCATCAATGTTAATTGTTTCTTTTTCCATTTTATCTCTTCTAAAAATTTCAAGAGTAGAATTTTCTAAGTCTTTAGGTCCGATTGCAATTCGAATAGGAACTCCTTTTATTTCATGTTCATTAAATTTAAACCCAGGTTTGTAGGTGTCTCTTTTATCAAATAAAACACTTATCCCTTTTGTTTTTAATTGATTTAAAATAGGGTTTACAACATCGCATATAGAACTAAATTCTTCATCCGACTTATAGATAGGGATAATAACAACTTGAATAGGAGCTAACTTAGGTGGAAGTACCAAGCCATTGTCATCACTATGAGTCATAATCAAAGCACCCATTAACCTGGTTGAAACCCCCCATGAAGTAGCCCAAACAAAATCTAAAGATCCTTTCTTATTAGCAAACTTCACATCAAAGGCTTTAGCAAAATTTTGACCTAAAAAATGAGAAGTTCCAGCTTGTAATGCTTTTCCGTCTTGCATAAGCGCTTCTATACAGTAAGTATCCTCAGCACCTGCAAATTTTTCGCTTTCTGATTTCATACCTTTTATTACAGGAATTCCCATGAATTTCTGTGCAAATTCAGCATAAATATTATTCATTAAGATAGCTTCGTCTACTGCTTCTTCTTTAGTTGAATGTGCCGTATGACCTTCTTGCCATAAAAACTCTGCTGTTCTTAAAAATAACCGAGTTCTCATTTCCCATCTTACTACATTCGCCCATTGATTAATTAAAATAGGAAGATCTCTATAAGATTGAATCCATTTCTTGTAAGTATTCCAGATTATAGCTTCACTTGTAGGCCTAACAATTAGTTCTTCTTCAAGTTTAGCATTTTCATCAACAATTAATTTTCCAGGATTGTCAGGATCATTTTTTAGTCTATAATGAGTTACGATTGCACATTCTTTGGCAAAACCTTCTGCATTTTTCTCTTCAGCTTCAAACAAACTCTTTGGAATAAACAAAGGAAAATATGCGTTTTGATGTCCGGTTTCCTTAAACATTAAATCAAGTTGAGCTTGCATTTTTTCCCAAATTGCATAACCATATGGTTTAATTACCATACAACCTCTAACAGATGAATTTTCTGCAAGATCTGCCTTTACAACTAGTTCATTATACCACCTTGAATAATCCTCTTTTCTTTTTGTTAGTTTTTTACCCATAAATTGTTTTTGGCATAATAATTGATTAATTATGTATGAGTGCTAAATTAACTATATTCTAACAATAATAATATTACAATGAAAAATACTTGTTTGATTACTTTAAAAAACATAAAAATATTTTCTTTGGTTTTGGGAGCATTTACTTTAACTAGCTGTGGATCATTTAACTCTAGTGAATATGCATCAAATGATGGAGTATATGGAGAAAATACCAATGTGAGTAAAACGGATCAAAACGGAATTTATTACAAAGATTATTTTGATCAAAAAGCACAGGAATATGGCTTAAATAACACTACTAATGACAGTATCATTACAGACATAAACTCCTACTCTAGCGGAGAAAATACAGATATCGTATATAATAACAGTTATGGATCATGGGGAGATAACCCGGATTCAATCAACATTAAGTTCAGAGATCGTAATTTTTTGGGAGCTTATTGGTCTAGTTATTACAATCCATTTTATATGAATTCATGGTACATGAGTCCATTTGGAAACAGTTTTTACGACTATCATTATTACTACATGTTCTCTCCATACTCAAGATATGGTGGTTATAGTTATTGGGATTATATGTTTAGACCTTATGGTTATGGTGGTTATGGTGGTTATGGTGGTTATGGTGGTTATGGTGGTTATGGTGGTTATGGTACAAATTACAACAATGATTCTTACAACAGAGGGATAGCTTATATGAACGGAAGAAGAGTTAGTGGGTATTCAAATAATGGCAACAAAATAGCTGACTTAGCAGGCAATACAAATGCTTCTATAGACAGAAGAGATATATCCAACTACAACGTTGGAAGAAATGAACTTGACGTCAATAACAGTTCTGATAGCGATAAATCATCTGATGAAATCAATAAGTCTAGAAATATCAATAGAATTTATTACAGTTTAAAAAATCTAGGTGGAAACTCTAATTCTAGAGGATATCAAAATGAAGGAGAAATTAATAATGGTGGTGGATCAAACACAAATACTAGATCTTACGAAAGATCTTCAAATGGAAAATCAAATTTTCAATTAAGTAGAAAAAGATCTAACGGAAATTCTGTAAGTAATTCAAATAGTTCCAATAAAAGATCTTATGATGTATCTAGAACCAGCAATGGTAATCAAAACTCTAATAGTTCGAATAATAAATCATACAATGTATCTAGATCTAGTTCAAATTCTAATAACAGTAGCTCTAGATCATCTTATTCCTCACCACCAGTTAGAAGTTCATCAAGTAGCACTAGCTCATCTTCAAGGTCGTCGGTAGGAACTTCTAAAGGGAGAAGATAAAATTATGATTAGAAAGTCATTTGCTATAATATTTTTATTTTTATTTATTTCAGTAATTACACGTGCTCAAAGTGTAAATGAAATACTAAATACCTTAATGGACAATCCTAACGGAACCGCAAGATTTGAATCTATGGGAGGTGCCTTTGGAGCTTTGGGAGGAGATTTATCAGCCATCAATACAAATCCTGCAGGAAGTGCTGTTTTCAATGATAATGAATATGGTTTTACACTTTCATTAGAAAAAAAAGAAAACAAAACAATTTTTTTCAATAACCATGAAAGTCAAGACGCTAATGATTTTTCATTTAGTCAAGGTGGAGTTATATGGCTATTAAAAAATTATGCCGAGGGAAATATTAATAAAATTTCTTTTGGATTTAATATTCAAACAAGTAACTCTTTTAAAGATAATTTTGTTGTAAAGGGAAGAAACTCTTTAAATTCTATAGACAAATTTTTTTTAAATAATTCAACTGGTCTTAATACGGAAGATCTTAGTGTTGGAAGTAATGAAAGTGTTTCTGGTGTATATAAATATTTAGGGGAGAACTATGGTTTTTCTGCACAACAAGCTTTTTTAGGATACCAGGCTTATCTTATAAATTATGATAAAGATTCTAATAGTTTCTACTCTTTAGCAAATTACAGTGAAGGAGTTGACCAACAATACATTAGTGAGACTAAAGGAGTAAACACTAAATATAACTTCAATTTTGCCATCCAATACAAAAAAAATTTTTATTTTGGAATGAATCTAAACACTCATAATATATATATTGAAAATTATATAGTACACAACGAAAGTAATTTTTCTGAGAATTCTGCTATAACAGCTATTAGTTTTGAAAATAGTTTAATAACTCAAGGTGAAGGTGTCTCAATTCAATTAGGCGGGATTGCAAAATTTAATTCTTTTCGATTTGGACTTTCTTACCAATCACCTACATGGTATACTTTACGAGATCAAACATATCAGTCTCTTGAAATAAGATCTGTAGACCTTGATGGCGTTAAATACCAAGACAAAGTTAACCCACAAGTAATCAATGCTTACCCAGATTATAAAATAAACACTCCCTCTGTAATTACTACTAGCGCAGCCATTGTTCTAGGTAACTTTGGAATATTAAGTATCGATCTTGTTAGTAAAGATTATTCAAAATCGAAGTTAAAACCAAATAAAGATTTTTTAAATATAAATAGAAATATTAACACCAAACTTACTAACACACTTGACATTAGAATGGGAAGTGAAATAAGAATAGAAAAATTTAGTTTTAGAGGTGGTTATACAAAAATAGCAAGTCCATATAAAGATTTAGATATGATGGCAGATTCAAAATCATTATCCTTTGGTTTTGGATACGATTTAGGTGAAACAATTATTAATTTTTCTCATAAGATCCTGAAATCTAATAAAAAACATCAGTTATTTGACTCAGGATTGACTGATTTAGCACAAATTGACACCACTCACTCCCTGTCTAATTTATCTTTAATTTTTAAATTCTAAAATTGAGAATATCATATGTCTCAATAAATAAAATCTATTATTCTATTAATTAATCTTTAATTATATTTACACTTGAAATTTTAATATGAAATACGACAAACTTTTCGAAGAACAACTAGACTTAATCGGAGACGACCATGTTTCTTCATCTGCTAACACTCCAATTCGTGACGATGCTTTTGAAATATCTGACCAAGAAAAAATTAAAATAATAGAAAAAGATGTTCTTAATATTCTTCAAACGTTAGGAATGGACTTGACTGATGACAGTTTAAAAGGAACACCTTCTAGGGTAGCAAAAATGTTTGTTAATGAAATTTTTGGAGGGTTAAAACCTGAAAACCTTCCAAAATCATCAACATTTGAAAATAAATATAACTATCAAGAAATGTTAGTTGAGAAAAATATTACAGTTTATTCTACTTGTGAACACCACTTACTTCCAATAGTAGGTAAAGCTCATGTTGCATATTTTTCTAACGGAACTGTAATTGGTCTTTCAAAAATGAATAGAATTGTAGAATACTTCTCAAAAAGGCCTCAAGTTCAAGAAAGATTAACTATTCAAATAGTTAGAGCTCTTCAAGAAGCACTTAAAACAAAAAATGTAGCATGTGTAATTGATGCTAAACATTTATGTGTTAATTCTAGAGGAATAAAAGATATAGACAGTAGCACAGTGACTGCTGAATTTGGAGGTAAGTTTAAAGACAAAAGTGTTAAAAGAGAATTTTTAGATTATATTCGTAACGAAAGTTCACTATAATATAAAAATGAAATCTGAATATTGTAAAGATTTAAAAATACACAACTCACTCTCAGGTAAAAAAGATTTTTTTGTCCCAATAGATAATGATAATGTTGGAATGTATGTTTGCGGACCAACAGTATACAATAATGCACATCTAGGAAATTGCAGAACCTTTATTTCATTTGATTTAATTTATAGATACCTATCTCATATAGGCTACAAAGTAAGATACGTAAGAAACTTAACAGATGTAGGTCATTTAGAAAATGAAGATGGGTCTGGCGAAGATAAAGTGTCAAAAAAGGCTCGATTAGAAAATATTGAACCGATGGAGATAGTTCAAAAATACACATTAGATTTTCATAGTATTTTAGAAAAATTAAATACAATTCCTCCAAATATTGAACCAACAGCTTCTGGGCATATTATTGAACAAATTGATAGTATAAAGCAAATTATTGATGCTGGATACGGCTATGAAAAAAACGGTTCTGTTTATTTTGATATTTTAAAATTCAATGTATCTAATACTTATGGAAAATTGAGCGGAAGAAAGGTTGAAGATATGATGAACCAGTCTAGAGCATTAGACGGTGGAACTGATAAAAAAAATCCTCAAGATTTTGCTTTATGGAAGAAAGCTGAAGAAAATCATATTATGTTTTGGAATTCACCATGGGGAAAAGGATTCCCCGGATGGCATTTAGAATGTACTTCCATGAGTAAGAAATATTTAGGTGATTTTTTTGATATTCACGGAGGGGGATTAGACTTGAAATTTCCACATCACGATTGTGAAATAGCTCAATCGGAAGCTATTGACGGTAGTAATCCTGCTAAATATTGGATGCACACTAATATGTTGACATTGAACGGAAAAAAAATGTCAAAATCTATAGAAAATTTCATTTTACCAAATGAAATATTTAATGGAAACAATAAGATCCTGAGTAAATCTTTCAGTCCGAACGTGGTTAAATTTTTTATTTATCAAGCTCACTATAGAAGTGTTTTAGATTTAAGTAATGATGCTTTATTAGCTTCTGAAAAAGGGTTTAATAAACTAATGAGCGGATACAATTTAATTTCTAAACTTGATTGTAATGAAAAAAAATCTGATTTTGATGTAGACCTTTGGATTGCAAATTGCTATTCTAAAATGAATGATGATTTTAATACTCCTATGCTAATAGCAGAAATGTTTGATTGTATCAAGTTCATTAATAGTGTGAATATTAAATCTAAAAACTTAAAAATATCTGACAAAGAGAAGTTACATGAGGTATTTAATAATTTTTTATTTAATGTTTTAGGCTTTATGAAAGAAAGCGACAATTCAACTAGAAAAGACTCATCAAATGAATTAATCAAGTTACTTATTAAACTACGTAATCAAGCTAGAGTGAACAAGAATTTTGAGCTATCAGACCAAATTAGAAATGAATTATTAGAAATAGGTGTTCAATTAAATGATGAAAAAAAAGATTCTTCATATAAATTTATTTGATGAAGAAAATACTTGTATTTCCTTTAATCATCATCATTAGATCCTACCAAATTTTAATTTCCCCTATACTCCCTTCAACATGTCGATATTCACCAACATGTTCAGAATATTTTAAGTTGTGTTTGCAAAAACACGGACTAATTAAAGGAAGTTTTTTAGGACTTAAAAGAATTGTTAAATGTAATCCTTGGGGTGGAAAAGGATTTGATGCTGTTCCATAAACATTACTTTGTTTCATATATTTATTAAAAAATAACAAAATGACATTATTAAAAATAGACTGGTCACCAAGTGCGATATTCTTTAACCTAGGTCCATTAGCAATTCACTGGTATAGTGTTATGTTTATAATTGCCTTCTCTCTAGGTTATTATTTAATTAAAAAAATATACATAAACGATAACAAATCAATAGAGCTAGTTGAACCACTTTTCATATATATTGTTATGGGTACTTTAATAGGCGCAAGACTAGGTGAAGTTATTTTTTATAACTGGGATTATTATCAAAATAATTTATTTGAAATCTTTCTTCCAATAAAAAAAGATATTAATGATTCTTTGTTTTTTGGAATAATTGATGGATGGAAATTCGTTGGTTACAGAGGTTTAGCAAGTCATGGTGCTGCAATTGGAATTTTGGTAGCTATGTTTATTTATAAATCAAAATTCAAGTTTAATTCTGTTTTATGGATTTTTGATAGAATTGCAATTCCAATTACTATTGGAGGAATGTTTGTTAGAATTGGAAATTTTTTTAATTCTGAGATAGTTGGAAATTACACAGAATCAAACTTTGGAGTCGTGTTCTTAAATAATGGAGAAATATTCCCAAGACACCCTGCTCAACTCTACGAAGCATTCGGTTACTTGCTTCTCTTTATATTATTAAGACAATTATATTGGAAGACAGAACTGAAAAATAAAACAGGGTTTTTATTTGGAGTTTTCTTAACTAGCTTATTTTCAATAAGAGTATTAGTGGAATACGTAAAAGAAAGTCAAGGAGGCTATATAGAAGAACTACTTGGAATATTATCAACAGGGCAATGGTTAAGTATTCCGCTTATCTTGACAGGAATTTTCTTTATGTTAAAAAGCAAAAAAGCTTAATACTAATTACTTTTTTTAAGACTCTTTTTTAAAGTCTCATACATAACTGGTGTAGCTATAAATACAGATGAATAAGTACCAACAATCACTCCAATAATTAAAGCGAACATGAATCCTTTAATTGATTCACCTCCAAATAAAAATATTGCTAACAGAACTACTAAAGTGGTAAATGAAGTATTTAAAGTCCTACTTAATGTACTATTCAATGCTCCATCAACTATTTTTTTAAATTCCCAAGATTTGTTGACAAGTCTAAATTCTCTAATTCTATCAAAAACAACAACTGTATCATTTAAAGAGTAACCTATAACCGTTAAAATAGCAGCAATAAATGCTTGATTAATTTCCATATTAAATGGCATCCATGTATATGCTATAGAGAAAAACACCTAACACTATTAAAACATCATGAAACACTGCAGCTACAGCTCCTAAAGAATATTGCCAATCTCTAAACCTTAATAGTATATATAAGAACACAACTATTAAAGATCCAAATATTGCAAGAAATGAATTTTTCTTTATATCATCGGCAATCGTTGGACCGACTTTTGAAGAAGACATTATTCCAACTGTTTTATCATCAGAACCGTTAACGAAATCATCATATAGGATATTTGCTGGAAGATATTTTTTTATTGCTTGAAACATTTTCTGTTCAATTTCGAAATCAATTTCAGATCCTTCCACATCTACTTTATAATTAGTTGTTATTTTTAATTGATTATCAGAACCATAAGTTTTTGCTTCAGCATTCCCAAAAACTTCAATAAGGTCATTTTGTACATCACCTTGATTAACATTATTATCAAATCTAACGGTATAAGATCTTCCTCCTACAAAATCAACTCCCTCATTTAAACCATTAGTAAAAAGTGAAAATACACCTACAGATATTAAAGATAAAGAAATGACATAAGCAGCTTTTCTTTTTTGTAAAAAAGAAACACCTAAATTTTTAAATAAATTTTTAGTAAGCTTTGTAGAAAAATTTAATTTTTTAGACTTATTTAATCTAGAATCAACTAACATTCTAGTTATAAATATAGCCGTAAATAAAGAAGTCGCAATACCTATTAGTAAAGTTGTTGCAAATCCTTTTATTGGTCCTGTTCCAAAAATAAATAAAATTAAAGCTGTTAAACCAGTGGTAATATTGGCATCTAAAATCGAAGACAAAGCATTACTAAAACCATCACTAACCGATTGTTTAAGGCCTTTAGCTTTAGAAAGCTCTTCTCTTGTTCTTTCAAATATTAGAACATTTGCATCAACTGACATACCTATGGTTAATACTATACCTGCAAGTCCTGGCAAAGTAAGAACCGCTCCTAGTCCTGCCAAAATTCCAAAAATTAATATAATATTTAAAACAAGTGCAACATCAGCATATATTCCAGCTCTGCCGTAATAGAATATCATCCACAGTAAAACTAAAATCAAAGCAATAATAAATGAATTTATTCCTTTTTCAACATTTTCTTTTCCAAGTGAAGGACCAACTACTGCAGATTCAATGATTTCAGCAGAAGCAGGTAATTTTCCGGCTCTTAACACGTTTGCTAAATCAATTGCTTCATTTAATGTAAATTGACCTGAAATTTCTGATCTTCCCCCTGAAATTGCACCTTTACTAACTCCAGGCGCAGAGTACACTATATTATCTAAAACTATTGCAATATTACTTTTATCTTTATAAGCATTCCCCGTCATTTCTTCCCATTTCCTAGCTCCTTTACCATTCATTTGCATAGAAACTGCCGCAGCATTAGTTATGTCGTAAGACTGACTAGCATCAACTACCACACTTCCACTTAATGGAGGCTCATTATCTCTATTAGATTTTATAGCATATAAGTCAACAACTTTAGTATTTAAATCTGGCTTTCCAAATATAAATCGGGTAAACCTTTTATCAGAAGGAAGTAGTTGTCTTATTTCTGGCATTGAAAGATATTCTTCAATTTTCTTTTGATCTTTGGATAAAAACTGTGCAATTACAGGACCTCCTTGAAAACCAGTACCCACTAAATAATCAAATAATGGATTTTTATCTGAATTACCTATAGAATCATTAGCTTCAACATCTGCTAAAAGGTCATCAATTTTAGAAGATTCTTTGGGTTTTAAATCTGACAAAGGATCTAAAACTATTTCTTTTAATGCTTCATTAGCTTGGGATAGAAAAGTTAAAAAATCGTCATTTTTTTCAGTTACCCAAAACTCTAACTGCGCTGTACTTTGAAGTAAATTTTTAACTCTTGATACGTCTTTAGCTCCAGGAAGCTCAACTCGAATTCTACCTGAATTTCCTAATCGCTGTATGTTAGGTTGAGTTACCCCAAACTTATCAATTCTTTTTCTTAAGACTTCAAATGCAGAAACAATAGATTCATCAATTTTTCTTCTAATAATTGGTTTAACCTCATTATCAGTCATTTCAAAATTAATCTCATCACTTAAAGATCTGTTTGCAAAAATATCAGGTGAAGCCAAACTGGAATCTCCTCTTATTAATTCAAATGAGTTGAAAAAAGATTCTACGTAAGTATCATCTGTTGTTTTCTGCAATGCATCAGCATTATCAAGAGCTTTATTAAAAATAGGATCTTTAGTGTTTTCAGCTAAACCTTTTAAAATATCTTTTACTGAAATTTGTAGAGTAACGTCTATACCTCCTTTTAAGTCCAACCCTTTATTAAGTTCTTTAGATTTTGCGCTATTATATGTTGTAAACCCAAAAATACTTTCATCTGAAATTGAATCTAAATAATTTACATATTTTTCTTCCCTAAGGTTTTCAAAATTTGCTTGTTGATCAGAGATAGAGTTTACTGAATACTCTAAAGCTTTATCTTCAACTCTAGATGTTATGAAAGTAAATGAAATTTGATATAAGCTAACTAAGCCGAAACAAAAAGCAAAAAACTTTATTAAACCATTATTTTGCATACAATTATTTTTAGAAAATTCTTTTTTTAAAACGAGCAAATATATGATTTACTTCAAGATAAAGCAATTCCACATAAATTTTCGGGTTAAACCGTTTATTAATTCACTTGTTTAAAGAGCTAAATTCATTTTTCTTACTGCTTCAGCACTTTCACTAAACTTTACTTTTTCATCATCATTTAGATCAATATTTACAATTTTTTCGCATCCATTTTTACCAATTACACAAGGTACGCCTATACATATATCATCTTGATTGTATTCACCGTCTAAAAATACGGAGCATGGAATAATTCTTTTTTCATCATTAAGAATTGATTTCACTAGAAATCCAACCGAAGCTCCTGGTGCATACCAAGCTGAAGTTCCAAGTAATTTTGTTAAAGTAGCACCACCAACCATTGTGTCTTTTGCAACTTTTTCTAACTCATCCGATTGAATTATTTGTGAAATAGGAATTCCATTATAACTAGCCAATCTTGTAAGTGGAATCATTGTTGTATCCCCATGACCTCCAATTACCATACCATGAATATCATTAGCTGGCCTATCAAGAGCTAAAGATAAATATGTTTTAAACCTTGAACTGTCTAAAGCACCTCCCATTCCTATAACTCTATTTTTAGGAAGTCCTGTTGATTTCAAAGTTAAATAAGTCATTGTATCCATTGGATTGGATACTACAACTATAATTGCCTCGCTAGAATATTTTAATATATTTTCTGAAACATCTTTGACAATTCCTGCATTAATCCCTATTAATTCTTCTCTAGTCATCCCAGGCTTTCTAGGAACACCAGATGTAATAACAACTACATCGCTATTTGAAGTTAAAGAATAGTCACCAGTGGTTCCTGTGATTTTAGTGCCAAAACCTAAAGTCGTTGAAGTTTGCATCATGTCAAGAGCCTTCCCTTCAGCAAATCCTTCCTTAATATCTAAAAGAACTACCTCACTTGCAATAGATTGTGACGCTATTACGTTTGCACATGTTGCTCCTACATTCCCTGCTCCTACTATGGTAACTTTCATATAATTTTAATTTTTAAACGTCTATATTTGCATAAGTTGCATTTTTCTCGATAAACTCTCTTCTTGGAGGCACTTCATCACCCATTAACATTGAAAAAACTCTATCAGCCTCAACAGCATTGTCAATAGTTACTTTTCTAAAAGTTCTAAATTCAGGATTCATTGTGGTTTCCCATAACTGAATAGCATTCATTTCTCCAAGACCTTTATATCTTTGTATTGAACAGCCTTGACCCATATTCTCCATTATTTGGTCACGTTCTTCATCATCCCAAGCATACTGTTTTTTTGCACCTCTTTTAACTAAATATAAAGGAGGCGTTGCAATATAAATGTTTCCATTTTCAATTAATTCTTTCATATATCTAAAAAAGAAAGTCAAAATAAGAGTTGCAATATGACTTCCATCAACATCAGCATCACACATAATGACCACCTTGTGATATCTTAATTTCTCTAAATTTAATGCTTTACTATCTTCTTCAGTACCAATTGTCACACCCAGTGCCGTATAGATATTAATGATTTCTTGGTTTTCAAACACTCTATGTTGCATTGCTTTTTCAACATTTAATATTTTTCCTCTTAGTGGCAAAATAGCTTGAAAATTCCTATCTCTTCCTTGTTTAGCTGTACCACCTGCTGAATCTCCCTCTACTAAATAAACTTCACATAATGCTGGATCTTGTTCAGAACAATCAGATAACTTTCCAGGAAGACCACCTCCACTCATCACAGTCTTTCTTTGAACCATTTCTCGTGCCTTTCTAGCTGCATGTCTAGCTTGCGCAGCTAATATTACTTTATCAACAATTATTTTAGCATCATTTGGATTTTCCTCCAAATAATTTTCAAGCATTTCTGAAACTGCTTGAGATACTGCTGAATTCACTTCTCTATTTCCTAGTTTAGTTTTAGTTTGACCTTCAAATTGAGGTTCAGCAACTTTAACTGAAACAATTGCCGTTAGTCCTTCTCTAAAATCATCACCGGCAATATCAAATTTTAATTTATCAAGCATTCCAGATGAATCTGCGTATTTTTTTAGAGTAGAAGTCAGTCCTCTTCTAAACCCTGCAAGATGTGTTCCACCCTCGTGTGTGTTAATATTATTCACATAAGAGTGTAAGTTTTCCGAATATGAAGTATTATATATCATAGCTACTTCAACGGGGATATCATTTTTCTCACCTTCCATTGAAATCACATCAGAGGTTAAAGGCTCTCTGTTTTCATCTAAAAAACGAATAAACTCTTTTAATCCATCTTTAGACTCAAACACATCTTTAATAAATTCACCATCAACTTTTTTTCTTTTATCTATCAAAGTTAGTATTATCCCTTTGTTTAAAAAAGATAGCTCACGTAGCCTATTAGCTAATGTTTCATAACTAAATTCATGTATTTCTTTAAAAATAGATTTATCTGGTTTAAAAGTAACTTCAGTACCAGCATCATCACTTACCCCATCCTTCTTAGCTGGGTACAATGCTTTTCCTTTTGAATATTCTTGAATCCAAATTTCACCATCTCTAAAAACTTTAGCTGTCAAGTGATCAGACAATGCATTAACAACTGAAACTCCTACACCATGTAATCCTCCAGATACCTTATAAGAATCTTTATCAAATTTTCCACCTGCTCCAATTTTTGTCATTACAACTTCAAGAGCTGAGACACCTTCTTTTTTATGAATACCTGTTGGTATCCCTCTACCATTATCTTTTACGGAGACAGAGTCATCTTCATTAATTGAAACATCAATTTGATTACAATGACCGGCCATCGCTTCATCTATTGAATTATCAACTACTTCATACACTAAATGATGCAAACCCCTAATACCAACATCTCCTATATACATTGAAGGACGCATTCTAACATGCTCCATCCCTTCAAGGGCTTGAATACTATCTGCTGAATATTGATTTTTATTTATTTTTTCACTCATTTTATAAGATTTATTTTAATAAAAACTGATAAAAACAAATATAATAAATTCACCTACTTATATAAGATTTTTACAGAGCTGAAAAGTGTTAAGTTATCAACAATTTAAGCTGATATTTGAGTAGAATTAATAAGACTCTAAGTGGACGTTAGAAATAGATCTACCTGACGGATCGTTCATGTTCTTAAAAGACTTGTCCCATTCCAAAGCTAATGGAGAACTACATGCCACTGAAGGTACAGATGGAACGGTTTTGGCAGCAGTTTCAGAGGGGAAATGCTCCTCAAAAATAGCTCTATAAAAATACTCCTCCTTAGAGATTGGAGTTTGAAAAGGAAATGTGAATTTTGCATTACTAAACATCTCATCCGAAACCTTAACATCTACCAATTCTTTTAAGCTATCTATCCAATCATATCCAACACCATCACTAAACTGTTCTTTTTGCCTCCAAGCAACGCTAGGCGGTAAATAAGATTCAAAAGATTTTCTTAAAACCCATTTTTCCATTTTATTTTTATCAATCATCTTATCCCTAGGGTTTATTCTCATAGCAACATCAATGAACTCCTTATCTAAAAAAGGAACTCTACCTTCAATCCCCCAAGCTGCTAAAGACTTATTAGCTCTTAAACAGTCATATTGATAAAGCTTTTCAAGTTTCCTGACCGTTTCTTTATGAAACTCTTCAGCATTAGGCGCTTTATGAAAGTATAAATATCCACCAAAAATTTCATCAGCTCCTTCGCCAGAAAGAACCATTTTAATTCCCATAGATTTAATGACTCTTGCCAGCAAATACATTGGAGTCGAAGCTCTCACAGTTGTTACATCGTACGTTTCTAAGTGAAAAATTACATCTTTAATAGCGTCTAATCCTTCTTGTATCGTAAAAGTAACTTCGTGATGAATAGAACCAATGTGATCTGCTACTAGCTTTGCAGCTTTAAGATCAGGGGATCCAATTAATCCAACTGCAAAAGAATGTAATTGAGGATACCAAGCAGCTTTCTGGTCATCTGATTCAATTCTATTTTTAGAGTATTTTTTAGCTAATGCAGAAGTTATTGAAGAATCTAACCCTCCGGACAATAAGACTCCATAAGGAACATCACTCATTAATTGCCTATGAACAGCATCCTCTAATGCGTCTTGTAGTAGGCTTAAATCAGTTTTATTATTTGAAACGGCTTCATAGTTCATCCAATCTCTCTCGTACCATCTAACAGGCTTAGAATCTCTACTAAACAAAAAATGTCCAGGGGGAAATATTTCTATTTTATTACAAACACCTTCTAAGGCTTTTAATTCAGAAGCTATATAAAAAGTGCCGAACTTATCCCAACCCATGTATAGAGGGATTATACCCATATGATCTCTAGCAACCAAATATTGATCATTTGTTTCGTCATATAACACAAATCCAAATATTCCATTCAAATCATCCAAAAAATCAACCCCCTTCTCTTTGTATAAAGCTAAAATTATTTCACAATCAGAATTTGTTTGAAAATTATAATCAATTGATAAATTTTCTTTTAATGCTCTGTGGTTATATATCTCACCATTTGCAGCCAAAACAAGACTCCTGTCCTCACTAAATATTGGTTGATTTCCAGACGCTGGGTCTACAATAGCTAAACGCTCATGAGCCAATAACGCATTTTTAGTTTCATAAATCCCACTCCAGTCTGGTCCTCTGTGTCTAACTTTTTTTGACATTTTTAAAACTTGAGACCTAAGAAAATCTGAATCTTGTTTAAGATCTAAAGCACATACTATTCCACACATATCAAATATTTTTATACAAATATCAGAAAATAATATAAATATGTAATCTATTAATCATAAATTAATTACATTTAATAATATATAATGATTATTTAATGTAAAAATGTAATTAAAATTAAATAATTAATTAAAATTCGAATAAAATTGAAAGATTTAGTAAATTTAATTTCTAATTATCACAAAAAATTAAATGCCAAATCCAGTAGTTCATTTAGAAAATCTAAACATTCTTCAAAAAGACAAGGTAATATTGTCTAACGTAAACCTATTAATCAATAAAGGAGAGTTTGTATACTTGATTGGTAAAACTGGAATTGGAAAAAGCAGTTTATTAAGAATTTTATACGCTGACCTTAAAATAAAAAAAGATGAAGGAGGGGCTCATATTCTAGGTATTGATTTAAATAAAATTAAAGAAAAAAGAATTCCTTATTTAAGAAGAAAGCTGGGTGTTATTTTTCAAGACTTTAAACTATTGTCAGATCGTTCAATTGAAAAAAATTTAATTTTTGTTTTAAAAGCTACAGACTGGAAAGACTCATCTGAAATTAAAACTAGAATTGAAGAGGTGTTAAACATGGTAAAACTTGAAGATGTCAAAAATAAATTTCCTCATGAACTCTCAGGGGGTGAACAACAAAGAATAGCCATTGCTAGAGCTCTTTTAAACAAGCCAGAGCTAATTTTAGCCGATGAACCAACAGGTAACCTAGATCCTGCAACTAGTATAGAAATAATGCAAGTACTTAAAGATATTCATGATAGTGGGACTACTATAATTGTAGCTACTCATGATTATGAGATCATCTCTAAATTTCCGGCTAAAACAATTCGTATTGAAAAGAAAAGGTTATTTGAGCTATCGAAAAAAAAATAATTTATTTATTGTAGTTCTTAAATTTTCATCCAGATAAATTTTTATTAACCTAATTGATTCAGGCGTAACTTCAACATGCTAATCTTTTTGAATGTATTACGATGCATCTTGTAATCCAGAAACGGAGGATCTAATTTAACTTCATCATCAGTTCCAAAAGCTCTAAGGTTAGATAGTTTTTTTTAAAAAATAAATATCTTTAAGTGATACTTTTTATGCTTTAAAAGTGATTTTTCGCATACGCAGGCTAGCTGGTGTAACCTCTAAGTATTCATCTCCTTTAATATACTCCATACATTCTTCAAGAGAAAAATCAACTTTAGGAGCAATTTTCATCGCTTCATCAGTACCAGATTTACGCATATTGGTTAATTGCTTTCCTTTAATTAAGTTAACACCCATATCGGAATCTTTACTGTTTTCTCCAACAACTTGACCAATATAAATTTCTTCATTAATATCTATAAAAAAACGTCCTCTATCTTGAAGTCTATCGATTGCATAAGCAGTTGCTTTTCCAGCTGCAGAAGAAACTATAGCACCTTTAATATCCTCAGAGAACTCTCCTTTGAAAGGACCATATTCACTAAATCTATGATTAATAATTGCTGTACCTGCTGTTGCAGTTAAAATTTTATTACGCAAACCTATTAACCCTCTAGATGGAATTGTAAACTCTAAATGTTGTAAATCTCCTTTTGGCTCCATTACTAATAAGTCTCCTTTACGTAACGAAACTAAATTAATTGCTTTAGAAGAACCATCTTCTGGAACATCAATAGAAAGAGTTTCATATGGTTCAGATTTTACACCGTCAATATCTTTTATAATCACTTGTGGTCTCCCCACTTGTAATTCATAACCTTCTCTTCGCATTGTTTCAATTAATACTGATAAATGTAAAACTCCACGTCCAAAAACATTAAATTTATCTTCGCTATCAGTTGTGTCTACACGTAAAGCTAAGTTTTTTTCCATTTCTTTAAACAATCTATCACGTAAATGACGAGAGGTTACATATTTACCCTCTTTACCAAAAAATGGTGAATTATTAATAGTAAATAGCATACTCATTGTAGGCTGATCTACTTCAATTCTTGGTAATGCTTCTGGGTTTTCAATATCTGCAATAGTATCTCCGATTTCAAATCCTTCTAGACCAGTAATAGCACAAATATCTCCACTTCTTACTTTAGAAACTTTTACTTTACCCATTCCTTCAAAAACGTGTAATTCTTTAATTCTTACCTTTTTTGTAGAACCATCTACTTTACACAACATATAATCTTTATTATCTTCTAAATCTCCTCTAAATACACGTCCAACAGCAATTCTTCCTGTAAAGGATGAAAAATCTAATGATGTAATTTGCATTTGTGGTGATCCTTCTCTGTATGGTGCTTCTGGAATAGACTCAATTACAGCATCTAATAAATCTAAAATATTTTCTTTTGGATCTTTCCAATCTGTTGACATCCAACCGTTTTTAGCTGAACCATAAATTGTTGCAAAGTCTAATTGATTTTCTGTTGCATCTAACGCAAACATTAAATCAAATACTTTTTCATGTACTAAATCTGGTGTGCAATTTTCTTTATCTACTTTATTTACAACTACAATTGGTGTTAAACCTAATTCTAATGCTTTTCCAAGCACGAAACGAGTTTGTGGCATAGGCCCTTCAAAAGCATCAACCAATAACAAGACTCCATCTGCCATTTTTAAAACACGCTCTACTTCACCACCAAAATCGGCGTGACCAGGTGTGTCTATTACATTAATCTTTACCCCTTTGTAATCTACTGAAACGTTTTTAGAAAGAATAGTAATCCCTCTTTCACGTTCCAAATCATTATTATCCAATAATAAATCTTTACGCTCTTTACGATCGTCTAAGATTTTTGCTTGATCTATAATTTTGTCTACTAAGGTTGTTTTTCCGTGGTCAACGTGCGCAATGATTGCGATGTTTCTTATTGATTGCATCTATAGTTTCTGTAATTTCGCGCAAATGTAAGGTCTTTTTAGATACTATAGTCGGGAAAGCATATTAACTTGATATTATTATTTAATTTAGCTTAAAATTTATTTCACTTATGATTGAAAAAATTAAAAACATAAAACACCTTAATTCAAATAATTTCTTTTTAATGGCTGGCCCTTGTGCAATTGAAGGAGAGGAGATGGCATTTGAAATAGCTGAGAAAATATTTGAGATCAGCAATAGACTAGAAATTCCTTTTATTTTCAAAGGGAGTTTTAAAAAAGCTAACAGAAGTAGGATTGACAGTTTTACAGGAGTCGGAGATGAAAAAGCATTGAATATTTTAAAAAAAGTTGGTAAAAAACTTCAAACACCAACTGTTACAGATATTCACGAAATAAAAGATGCTAATCTTGCTGCAAAGTATGTTGACGTACTTCAAATACCTGCATTCCTTGTTAGACAAACTGATTTATTAATAGCAGCCGCAAAAACAGGAAAACACATCAATTTAAAAAAAGGTCAATTTATGAGTCCTGAAAGCATGAGTCATGCAGTAAAAAAAATTAAGGATTCTGGAAACAATAATATTTTAATTACTGAAAGAGGAAGCATGTTTGGTTACCAAGATTTATTAGTTGACTTTAGAGGAATTCCAGTAATGAAGCAATACGCTCCAGTTGTTTTAGATGTTACTCATTCACTACAACAGCCAAATCAATCGTCAGGTGTTACAGGAGGAAGACCTGAAATGATAGAAACAATTGCAAAGGCAGGGATTGCCACAGGAATTGATGGAATCTTCATAGAAACTCATTTTGATCCTAAAAACGCAAAAAGTGACGGAGCTAATATGCTAGATATTAGTAAGCTGGAGAATCTTTTAGAAAAGCTAGTTATAATTAGAAAAGCAACTAATTCATTTAAATAAATCAAATTAATATATATTTGCGCTTGCAAATTTTTTGTTCTTTGAAAATAAATTGGGGTCGACTGGTTTTGACAGCGAGTCCGATTGAATGGTAAGCAGATCGAGCTCTGGGCTACAGCTCGTAAATATCCTAGCACCAAACTTTAAATGGCGAAAATAATTACGCTCTTGCAGCTTAATAACTGAATTATAGTAAGTTAAAGCCTTGTCCCGCTAGGCGGGAAAGTGAGATGTCTCAGAATAGCCCTTGTTGACGGCGATTCATGTTGAGACACCATCAAAGTCAACATAGAAACTCTAAGGCTTTGGTAGAGTTTTAAAATAAAAAAGCTAAGTGATATTTGGGCAGTTTTCAGTCAGAATATTGTCGAAAATTAAATGAAAACTAAATCTGTAGAAAGCTATTTTGTCGCTTGTTTGGACGAGGGTTCGATTCCCTCCGACTCCACAAATACCCTTGTAAGTCATTGATTTACAGGGGTTTTTAATTTTGGTTGCCTGAATCGTTGCCTTTACTACTTTTAACTATCACTAAGTTATAACAAAAAGTCAAAAAATCTCAATAGTAATTTTTAATTGGTACTACCCTACTCAAATAATATCGGTTTTCTTTTGACGGGAGGTGTTTGTATAAGTATGTATAATAGTGAGGTTCTGGGTGTGTTAAAAGAAGAAGATATGCCTATAATTCACACTAATTTCAAAAAACTGAATATCTCCTAATCAATAAACTCGATACGGGTAAATTTTTAAAGGGTTTATAAAATCAATTAAAGCTCAGTGATTAACTTCCCTTCTTCATTAATATAATAAACTATATTAGTTTTAGGGCTCTTTGCCTTCAAAAGATATCCGTTTGGATGTTTTATTTTTTCAAGAATTACAACTTGAGACTCAATAGACCCTTTAACAGGAAATATTGGTTTACTTTTAGAAGAATCATTAGCTAAATTCAACTGATTTCTGTATTGAGAATACATCCATAAAATTAGCGAACTATCATCTGGATATTGAAATTTAGGCTGGTATTTTCCTGATACTTTTTTAGCAAAATGAATAAAACCCCATTTTTCAGGTTCATGCATGTTAACTACTCCATGTGGACTCCATACCCAATTGTTTTCGCGTAAAAATTCTCCTTTTGAATCTTTTTTACGATAGTAGGAGTCATCAATTAAATCGAAGTTCCAGTGTACTCTTGAAAAATTAAAACGCCAGGTTTGACCCAAAACAGGTGTCTTTCTTCCCTTCTCTTCAAGTAATGAATCCCATGGAATTGCTATTTCAACTGCCCAGTATTCATCAATATCAGAAGCATCATTTAAAGTGCCAGAAACATAAACACTAGACTGAAACCCTTTAATGTCCCATTGATTTAGTACTGTGGCATTATTTCTGTAAGGTTTTGTTAAGAACAAATCCCATAGAGTATTTAATGCGTTAATTTCAATTTCCATATAATTATGAGTATCGCCATTGGGATCAATAAAGATTTCAAAATCGTTATTATAATAAATAACCGTATCTCTTTGTTTTAAATTTCCCCAAATGTGAGGGTCTTCCATTTTAGAATAAAAATAAAGGTTTTCATCATCCCAAAGCATCTTAAATTGTGTCTTGAACTTTGGAATTTTTTCACCTTCTATGTCTATAAATGAATCGGACCAAAGAGCTTCTTTCCATGCATTTTCTTCATCTTTCCCGTCTATAGTAATCTTCTCACTAGTGAAATAAGCAATATGATTTTTCGGAGATTCAGGAACAATCATATTAACATTGGATTGTTTTGAACTGCAACTTGAAAACAATAGCAATATTAAAAATGAAAAACAATATTTAATCAATTTACTAATTCTCATTTCTTATTTTTTTAACTCTTCTATTAAAGGATTTATTTTTGTTTCTTTTTTAAAAAATTTAGAACTAAAACCATACATTAATTGCAATTTAAAATTCTAAATAAACTCATTACTTTATAACGCATTAGTCTCATGTCAATAACCCAAAGCTCCAAAAACGAATATAATATTATGGATAGTCAGCGATATGATTATTACACATAAATATAGGTAAAGCTGTGTGTTTAACATCCATCAATTATGTATTTATAAAGTTATAACCCTAAACACACAAAAGATCTATTTCCTTCGACTATACAACACACTTTGTAAGTCATTGATTTACAAAGGTTTTTTGTTTTCAACAACACTTCTTATTACTTAAAATAATCTATATTTACCAACATTAAATGCTTTTAAAAACTTCAAATAAAGATTTAAACAGATTATGAAAACTTCTCAAAAGTCAAATGAAAAATCTAAAAAAAACAGTAAGGAAAATTTAGGAGGATCTTACAAATTTAAAATGGCTGCCAAATATAAAAAACCCAAAACAAGAGGAGATAAAAACTACAACAAACGGAACAAAAAATAATTGAATTGAAAATTATATTGAGTTTAAATACATTTGTTTTGGGAATATAACTTAGATATTACGAATCAAAATAAGCCTACACAGCGCAAAGATTATAAATGTTTTTATCCAATATCAACAAGATGGATAATGATGTCTATGGACATATAAACAATATCACCTAATACTCCTATTTTGGTTCAACAGTAAACAATTATTTAATTGAAAATGCAGAATTAGATATCTTTAATTCTAAAATTGCTAGCTATGTTGTTAACTCAAGTTGCAATTACTTGTCAAGCCTTATTTTTCCTGACGAAATTGAAACTGGATTACGAGTTAATAGAATTGGGAATAGCTCTGTAACTTGGGATTGGGGGTTTTAAAAAAGGAGAGAGTAAGACAAGCGCCTATGGTGAATTAACTCATGTATTTGTAAATATATCTGAGAATAAATCAACACCAATTCCTGTAAAAATTAGAGTAGCTATAGAGAAGCTATTAATTAATCTTAAAAAATCTTTTTAAAATAGTTTTAATAAAAATTCCATTTGGAAAACTTAACATAATTTTTATTTCTTCAAAAAAAGAAGTTTTTTCATCTAAAAATTTAAAAATCATATTAGGATTATTATTTTTAAACATTTGCGTAAAAAGTTCACTTCCAAGATGATTATTCTGAAATAATACATCTAAAAAAATCAAATCATAATACCAAAATCTGGTTTTTTTCGAAAACTTAACAAAATTGTCTTTTTGTTTTAAAAACTTAACTAGTGCCTTTGTCTTTCTTTCAATATTTTTAAAAGTATATCCCGTACTAGGCTTACTCCACCCCCCAGCAGTTCCTATATGTAAAATATTTTTAGAATTTTGCTTTTCAAAAGGGAAAACAGTCATAGGTATTTTTCCAGATTCTTTTGATTTTATTGAAAATTTACCTATTCCTAAACCTCTTAAATATTCATTTAAAGCATTTTCATATTCCTTTTGATTAAGTAGGCTATCAGAAAATAGAGTATACTCAATCAAAGCCTCTTTTTTTGAAAAAGGCAAAACATACATAAATCTTGTATTAGAATTTTGACTTATAGAAAAATCCATGAAAGTTGCTTCATTTGTATTAAAAAAATCTTCTTCAGTTTCTATAAACCAACCTTCAAAATGTTGAATCAGTAAAGGATATTTTTGGGTGTTATTAATTAAGTCCCAATTTAAAATGCTGTTAAATACTTTTTTTGATTTATAAACTCCAGAAGATGTTTTTACCTGGCAATACTCTCCATTATCTAAGACATCTAAAACTTTAGCATTAGAGCTGTTAATATTAAGGTTTTTAGAAATTATTTGATTTGAATATTTATAACGCGACTTACTTTTAAGCATTTTATAACTTAAAGGATTTAAAGAAAGTTTCTTACTAAAATTATCACTTTTAAATAAAACGTTATTCCAAGAATGAAAAATCATTTCATCCCAACTACTTTGCTCTTCCTCCCAAAAACACCAAGTTCTATCGTCAACTACTTTAGGAAATTCCGGGTCTATAATCAGTATTTTTGTTTTCGAAAATAATGGGTCTAATGATAACGCAGTAGCTAGAGAAAGTCCTGATGCTCCTGCTCCACAAATTATATAATCATAATCTAAATGCATAGTGACAATTGACTATAAATATACATAATAAGTTTCTTGAATTGCTGTTGATTTATATTTAGATTCCCTTAATAAATCATTTTTACTAAATAAAAAAAGCCGCTTAAAAGCGGCTTTTTTAAACTAAATAATAAATTATTTTGAAACAGCTAGGTTATAAACTACAAGTCCAAAACCAATTTTGTTAACTGCATCACCGATATTGTAAACAACATCCATGTCTAAAGAAATGATATCTTGAATTCCATCATACCAACCTTCAGTACCAAGCATGTATCCAAGTGGATAAATAGCCCAACCTACAAGCACGAACCATGCAAGTGTTCTGTGAGCACTTTCAACAGCACCTCCAGCTTTAACAGCTAATTGCTTAGCTTCTCCAAACCAAATCATGTAAGCTATAGCAAAGTATGCAAGTCCAGAAAATAAACCCCACAAGGCAGCATCACCCATGCCAGCTTCTCCGACATACCCTGTTACAAGCATAATAGTTGATAAACCAATTAATTTCCACATCAGGTTTTTAGTTGCACCAGCAACTCTTAATATTAAATAAAACTCAACGCACATTAATGGAACAGTAAGAATCCAATCTACATATCTAAAAAATGTAGTGTCTCCACCTTCAATGTTAGCGTCTCTCATGTAATAGTAATGAACAGCAGCAATAAATGTAATAAGACCAGAAATCAAAATTGAAGATCTCCATTTTGCGTCGACTGCGTTTAAAGAAAGAAAAAAGAATACAGATGCTGCCATCAAAGCCATAGTTCCAATAAAAAACGTGAAACTTACTAAGTCGGTTGGCACATCACCAATTAAATTAAATGTGTTAAAAATTTCCATATTGTTTAAAATTATATTGTTTGTTAGTTTCCAAATATAAACGAATATTTTTAAGTTTGCAGCAACAATAGTTAAAAAAAAATGCAAAATTCATACATTCTAGACAGAATGATTTATAGATTCATAATATTTTCAACTATTATTTGCATTATATTGTTTTATGTTGTAGATCAGTATTACCTCAATCTTCTTGGGTTTTTAGGGATTTTATCATTTGGAATTGTTCACGGAGCTAACGATTTGATATTATTAAAAAAAAGTAAAAATAATCTTTCTTTTAAATCATTATTCGTTACTTATTTAACTATGGTTATTCTATGTGGATGTTTTTTTTATTTAATTCCGACTTTTGCAATTATTTTTTTTATTCTATTTAGCTCATATCATTTTGGAGAACAACAATGGACTATGGTATATAAGTCCAATTCAAAAAAAATTAAATTTTTCTATTTCTTTTATGGATTACTCTTATTCACAACTCTATTTACATTGAATCATAATTATGTAAGTGAGATAATCTTTGATATTACTGGGTTTTTAATTAATAAAGAGCTACTGATATTTCTTGTATCTTTCTCTGCTATAGGCACAACAATTAGCTTGATAATGAATTTTCATGAGTTAAAAATTCAACTGACTCATCAAGTTTTTTTTGTAATTATTCTTGCTGCACTTTTTTTTAGTTCATCACTAATATGGTCTTTTGCCGTATACTTTGTCATATGGCATAGTATACCATCTATAATAGAACAATCAAAATTTATTTACGGAGCAAGCACTAAAAATACATTTATTAAATATCTAAAAGATGCTTCAATTTACTGGGTAATATCAATAATAGGTTTGTTAATAGCGTATTACGTTTTAAAAGATCAACAGAATTTACTAATCAGTATATTCTTTTCTTTTTTAGCGGCCATCACCTTTCCACACACTCTGGTTATTTTTAAAATAAAAAAAAATAAGTGAATTGTTTTTTATGAATCTAACAACTTAGCTTTTAGCCTTTCTATTTGCAATAAAACTTTTTACAAAATAAACCATTGACAATGCAGATGTTCCTGCCATAAGTAAAACTCTAACAAGTCCTAAACCTCCTTGATCTATTGATTTTGGAAGCCTCATTCCTAATAGAGCAATTAATATGACAAAAGTTAAAAGAACTGCTATATGCGCAATGACTTTATTATCTTTCTTTAATCCAGGTATACAAAAAGCTAAAGCAGCTCCAAATCCTACTGGAATTAAAGCTGTTGGTGAACTTACTTCAAGATATCCCCATAATCCTATTACTATTAAACAAATAGAATTTAAAATATTGACTTTTGATGAATTCATTATATATAAATTTTAGTTAAACAAATATTATAAAAAAATTATAAACCATTAATATAGTCTGAAAAAGAATCGCTAAAAGAAATTCCTTTAGATGTTCTAGTTACTGACACTTTCTTAAAAGCAGACAGTCCCCAAAGTAAAAATTCACACATAAAATTTTCGTCTTTAGAATCGATATCTGGAGCATGTTTTCTTACAAAGATTTTTAATTCTTTAATTGTTTTAAAGGTGTCTTCATAAGATTTATTATCTAAATTTTCATCTAAAAACAACTCTTTATCTACAAACCAATCCATTAGTTTTTGGTAAGGATCCTTTTCAGTCTCTTTTTTTAATTTTTTAATTTTTGGAAAAAAATCATTGTAAAATGATTTGACTGACTCTACAATTAAAAGTCGAGAGATTTCATTAGCTCCTTCTTGTTCACCTTCATAAACTAATTCAATTTTTCCGTTAATAGCAGAAATAACAGCATTAAAATCTGTCATTCTAATACTAGTGGTTGACTCTCCATTGATTAACATTCTTCTTTGAGCTGAACTAATTAAATTCTCAAAAGCAGAAATACTTAACCTAGCACTCACCCCACTTTTAGAATCAACATACACACTCTCTCTAGCTTCAAAACCAATTTGCTCTATAATATCTTTAGCTAATTCAGGAATGTAAATTTTTGAAGAATCAAAGTTTTTAGAAATGGAAGATTCCTGATGAGTTATAGTTTTTGCTATTTCTATATTTTTAGGATAATGAGTCATTATTTGTGAGCCTATTCTATCTTTTAGAGGAGTAACTATACTCCCCCTATTTGTGTAATCTTCAGGATTAGCAGTAAACAAAAACTGAACATCAATTGGAAGTCTTAACTTAAATCCACGAATTTGAATTTCTTTTTCTTGAAGAATCGAAAATAAAGAAACTTGAATTCTCGCTTGAAGATCTGGTAATTCATTCAAAACAAAAATACATCGGTGAGCTCTAGGGATCATACCAAAATGTATAACTCTAGGATCAGAATAAGACAATTTTAAACTAGCGGCTTTAATGGGATCAATGTCCCCTATAAGATCAGCTACTGTAACATCAGGCGTTGCTAGTTTTTCAAAAAACCTATTTTCTCTATGTACCCAATCAACTGGAGTTTCATCACCTTTTTCCTGAATTAATTGTTTTGCAAAAAACGAAATAGGATTTAAAGGATCGTCATTAATTTCAGAGCCTTTAACAACTGGAATCCACTCATCTAATAAGTTAGTCAGTTGCCTGGCTAATTTTGTTTTAGCTTGTCCCCTTAGCCCTAGTAAGTTTACATTATGACCTGAAAGAATAGCTCTTTCTAAATCTGGAATTACTGAATCTTCATAACCATGAATTCCTTCAAAAGTACTAATACCATTTTTCAGGTTATGACTTAAATTTTTTATCATTTCTTTTTTTATATCTAAAGAAATATATCCTGATTTTTTAAGCTCTTTAAGTGTTTTAATTTTATTTATCATTTCTAATTAATTCTTTTTTTTCTATTAGTTTCATAATCTTCAAATATCATTTCTCCAAGCCCTTTTAATCCTGTGTAAAAAGCCTTTCCTTTATTTGCCATTGTAAATTCTTGAACAAACTTTTTTAAATAAGGGTCTTGAGCGATCATAAAGGTTGTGATTGGAATATTAAGCCTTCTTGCCAACTGAGCCATATTATAACATTTATCTACAATATGAGGGTCTAAACCATTACTGTTTTTATAATAACTACCATCTTTTAATTTTAAACAGCTGGGCTTGCCATCTGTAATCATAAAGATTTGTTTATTAGATTTTTTGTTTCTTCTTAAAATATCCATAGCAAGCTCTAAACCAGCAACTGTATTTGTGTGGTAAGGACCCACCTTTAAGTAAGGAAGTTCGTCAATAGAAATTGGCCTTGCATCATTTCCAAAAACTATAATATCGAGTTTGTCTTTGGGATACCTTGTGGTTATAAACTCGGACAAAGCCATAGCTACTTTTTTAGCTGGGGTGATTCGATCTTCTCCGTATAAAATCATACTGTGACTTATATCTATCATAAGCACTGTACTCATTTGTGATTGATGAAACTGATCATTAACAACCAAATCCTCTTGGGTTAATCTAAAATCATCTAAACCTCCATTAATGTGAGCATTTTTAATGCTTTCAGTTATGGCAATTTTCTCAATAGAATCTCCAAATTCATAAGCCTTAAAATCTCCAGAATCTTGTTCCCCTAATCCAGGTTGTTTGGTAGTATGATTTCCATTACCAGCTTTTTTCATTTTACCGAAAATTTGTTTTAATGCGTGCTGACGTAAAAGCATTTCTGTTTTGGCAGTTAAGCCTACTCCTTCTCCATTACCATTGGGATCAATTTCTTTTTTTATATAACCCTTATTTAAAAGATCCTCAATAAAATCATCCATTGTGTAGTTCTCGTCTGTTAGAACATACTCCTTATCAAGTTCTTTTAACCAATCGATTGCCTCGTCAAAATCTCCAGATGTATAAGTGATTAATTCTTTAAAAATTTCAAAAAGTTTTTCGAAAGGAGTTTGAAATTTAGCTTTAAAATTAGTGAATAAAAAACCTGTCTGTCTTAGTGGATTCATTGACAATAAAATTATGCTACTTTAAAACTTTAGACAAGCTAAATCAATGTTTATTTTACAGCTGAAGTGTGATCGCTAATTATAAGCCAATTGTTATTTACTTTTTTCCATAATAAAGTAAAATGACCATAACTATCTTGAGTGGTTCTTTTTAGGTAATACTCACCAATTAGAAAAGCGGAATTTAAGGAAATAGATCGTATTTTTTTAACAGTAAATTTTAATTTACCCATTACTTGGGTATTAGGATAAGATATATAATATCTTTTTTTTGTATTACCCCATCCATAAACTGGGCCTGATTTACCAGAAAAAACTAACTCCTCGGATTTTAAGTAACCTTCCATAAAAGCATCAATATCGCCATTATTCCAAGCGATTTCTTGGATCTTCATAACTTTCATTATATCTAAAGAATCTTTTAAAGAAATAGGGTCTTGAGAATAAGATTGAAAAGTTATAAAAAAAGCAATTACACTAAATAGAGTTGATTTGATCATTAGTTAATTTTATTTACCATTTTGCATAGGGTCTGTATCAGGCATTAACTTGTTTAAGATAGTATAAACTGGACAAAACTTTGTAATCGGACTAGCTATTTGTATAACTGCTAATTCAGCATAAATCCAGCTAAATCCAAATTGAATTGTAAGTAAGATCGAGCCCATATTTAAAAGCCCTACTATTACAACGTAAACTCTAACTGTAATAATGTTTTTTCTGCATCCATAATAATAAACTTAAAAATTAAATAAAAAAACCCAAGAATAAACTTGGGTTTTTAAAGTTTATATTTAAATATATAAATTATTTAGCGATCGTAAAAGTTTTAGAAGGAGTTCCTTTACTAGACCAGTTACATCCTAAAAAAGTTGTTATTTCATCTGAATGATTTCCTCCAATATCCCACATTCTTTTCCTCTGATCTGACATTGGACCAGAATTCTCTAAACTATTCTGATTCACCAAAAAAGAATCCCAAGAACTGTACCATAGAGCAGCCTGAAAAGTATAAGAGCTTCCACTATAATGACCTGACGGAACTATTGCCAAAGCTTCACCTAAATCAATAGCTGGTTGTCTTGTGAATTTATTCCATAAAGAAATATATTCTTCTCTATCTTTCCATTTAGGATTATTACTATTAAACACTACGATGTGTTTTTTTGAAAAATCAATGTCCTTTTCAGAAATGAAAAATTGTTTCTCAAAAGTGACTCTAACTTCATCATCATGACCTTCTAGAAATAATTGAAAATAAGTAGACCACTCATCTTTTAACATCTTCTTCTCATCGTATGAAATACCCATAGCATCAATATTTTTAGACACTTCAGTTCCATAATTTACAGCACTAGCTTGAGCTAAAATATCTGGATAAACTTCAATCACCTTAAAAGTGAAATCACTACCATATGTATGAGAAAACAACCAAGTTGATTCCATTTTATTATCTTCAGAGCCCATGTAGTAAATATCCATAAACTGTTTGTGCATTTTAACAAAATCACTTGCCTTTGAACGGGGCACATCTAAAGTGTAAACAGAATGTATTTCTTGTGCTACTGTATTAATCGACACAAGAAAAGTTAGTAAAAATATTATTTTTTTCATTTTTATAATTTTTTTTAATTACTTGTCTTTTCCAGCTAAATTAAATTTCTTTTCAATCGTGTGACCAACATGAATATAAATTTGATCCGAATGTGCGCCCTCTACAAGACTCCAGAATTTTGGTGCAGCTTCTGAATTACGTTGAGAGTTTGGACCGTTTGCTTCAGCAAAATCAGCAATATTTGTATAAGCTGACCACAATTGAACATCAGAACCTGAGCCTATAAAATGAGATGTACCTCCTCCGTAAAGCATAACACCTTTTTCTACTCCAGGCTTAACACTCCATTCCATATATGCATCTATCATTTCTTGATTCCCCGCATTTGAATTGTAGCTACCTACAACAAAAACATAAGGAATATCTAAATCAAGATTTTCTTTTCCAAGCCAATTTTTTTCCCAATCTACAGATCTCATCTCATCTGTATGATTGTTGTGATACGCCCACCACTTACCAACAACATCTTGCATTTCTTTTTTCTTATCATCAGGAAGTGCATCAATATTCTTGTTTAAAACTCCCCAAAAATCATCTTTAACAGCAGCTTCAGCTGAAGGATATATATCGCCAAGCATTATACTGTGATCATTTCCATACCAATGTCTATAAACCCAATGGTTTCCAATTGTTCTACCTTCACCATTAGACATGTCAACAACTTTTTTGTGCAACTCTAAAAAATCATTCACTTTGTTTAAAGGAACATCTAAGTAAGAATTATTCATTACGTTTTGAGCAGAAATTGCTATTGAAAACAATAAAAGCATGATTAAATTAATTTTTTTCATTTGTAAAATTTTATGGTTATTTCGCTAATATAATTAATTAAGCTAAAAACATGCATATATGTATGTTTTAATACTGTTTATTCCATCTATTTGACTATATTTAACATCTAAAAGTTAGAAAAATACTATTTAATTCGTTATGCAACAGGATCTTAAATCAAAAGAGACCCAAGATTTAATAATAAATAAATCTTTTGAATTGTTCTATAGCCAAGGCTATAACAAGACTAGTATTCCAGACATAATGAAACAGACTTCTCTTTCAAAAGGAGCTTTTTACCATCATTTTAAAAACAAAAATGATATTGGAAAAAAAGTTATTGACGGAATTATCAAAAATAGAATTTACAATGGCTTTATTAATCCCTTAAAAGATTATAAAAACAAAAATATTCCTGATCTAATATTATATGTATTCACCCAAAGAATTAAAAACTATACTGAAAAGGAAAAACAATTAGGATGCCCTGCAAATAATTTAATTAATGAAATAGGTTGTAACGAAAGTGACTTTAGAATTCTTCTAAGGGATTTAATAGATAGCTGGGTTGATACTTTAGCCAATACAATACAAGAAGGTATCAGAAAAAAAGAAATTCATTCAGAAGTTAATCCCAGAGCCCTAGCCATCTGTTTAATTGGCTCTTTTGAAGGGATAAGAGGAATTAGAAAAATTTATGATGATGATATAGTTTTCGATAATTATATGATTGGTATTAAAACTTATATTAATAATATAAGTATCTAGCAACTCTATTTAATAAATAAAGCTTTCATCTAACTCTTTTGAATCTTTATATTTAATTCTCATTTCCTTTAATTCTTGAGTTAATTTTTCTACCACTTCCTTATAATCCGGATTACTGTAAACATTGTTCATTTCATTGGGATCATTTTTTCTATCATATAACTCCCACTCATTAACATCGTAATAAAAATGAACTAACTTAAATTCTTTATTAATTATTCCGTAATGTCTTTTAACCATGTGCACAGATGGATATTCATAATAATGGTAATACACTGCTTCTCTAGTCCAATCTTTAGTATTTCCTTTTAGTAAAGGCATTAAACTCTCGCCTTGCATATCATCAGGTACTTCTAACATTGCAGCTTCTAAAAAAGTTTGAGCGAAATCTAAATTCTGAACCATTTCATCACTTGTTGTCCCTGGCTTTATTTCATTTGGCCATCTAACTAATAGTGGAGTTTTAAAAGATTCATCATAAATAAACCTTTTATCAAACCAACCGTGTTCTCCAAGATAAAACCCTTGATCTGAAGTATAAACAACTATTGTATTTTTTGTTAAATCATTTCGATCTAAATAATCTAAAACTCTTCCTACATTATCATCAACAGAAGAAATAGTTCCTAAATAATCCTGCATATACCTTTGAAATTTCCATTTCATCTTTTGGGTATCGTTCATATTAGGCCAATTATTTTTAAAATCTAAGTTTATTTTATCAAGAGTGACATTATATTTAGATCTTTGTTCCTTATTAGCCCTGTTATATGGGCCCAAAAATCCATTAGGACCAGGCCTGACCACTTCCTCTCCTCTTATATACTTAATTTCCGGTTCAACACTACCCATCTCTTTTAAAGTTTCTGGTCTAATTTTACTATCGTGCATATACTGCATATGAGTTAAAATATTCATTTCGGCAGTTTTTGAAGCGGTTCCTCTACCTTTATAATCATCAAAAAGAGTTTCAGGTTCAGGAAATGTTTTTTCATAAAATTCAGCAAATTTTTCAGGACTTGGCCACCAAGGTCTATGTGGAGCTTTATGAAGATACATCATCATAAATGGCTTTTCTTTATCCCTTTTCTTATCTAACCAGTTAAGAGTGATATCTGTAATAATGTCTGTTACATAACCAGTAATGATTGTATCTCCTTCTTTACTAATAAATTTTGGATTAATATAACTTCCCTGACCTGGTAGAATTAAAAAATCATCTACTCCTTTAGGGTTGTTTCCAAAATGAAGTTTACCGAACATTGCAGTTTGATAACCCGCCTTTTGAAAGAGTTGTGGAAAAGTAACTTGAGTTGTATCAAAGGGCTTGCCATTATCTATTTTTCCATTAATATGGCTATGCTTTCCTGTCAAAATCACTGCTCTTGAAGGAGCGCATATTGAATTAGTTACTGAAGCGTTACTAAATAAAATACCCTCTTTTGCGATTCGATCAATATTAGGAGTTTGAATTAACCTATTGTCATAAGCACTTATAGCTTGATACGCATGATCATCTGACATAATAAATAAAATGTTGGGCCTAGTATCGGATGATTTTTCTATAGAACAACCAAAAAAAGAAATAATTAAAATTAATAATAATGAGTAAAAATATTTCATGAAGTAATTCATTAATGTTTGCCCTAATATAAATAAATCATAATTTGTAAAAGAGTTAGTTTTAAAAACTTTTATCTTTACTAGATATATTAAATATAATGATTAATCATTCATCAAAAATAATTATAACTGGTGGCCTAGGATATATAGGAAGTCATACAGTAGTTGAGTTGCAATCAAAAGGTTTTGAAATAGTAATCGTAGACGACCTATCTAACTCATCAATTGAAGTTTTGGATGGTTTAAAAAATATTATAGGCAAAAACATTGCTTTTGAAAATATTGATTTAAAAAAACCTGATTTAGTTATTGATTTATTTAAAAGACATAGTGATTTAACTGGAGTCGTTCATTTCGCTGCATCAAAAGCTGTTGGGGAAAGCGTCACTAATCCTTTAGATTATTATGAGAACAATATTTATTCTCTAGTAAATGTCTTAAAAGCATTAAAAAAATTAAATAAATCAATAAATTTTATTTTCAGTTCATCATGCACAGTTTATGGACAAGCAAAAATACTTCCAATAACAGAAAAAGAATCTATTAAAAAAGCTGAGTCACCTTACGGAAATACAAAACAAATTTGTGAAGAAATAATAACTGACACAGTTAGTTCTAGTAAAAATCTAAAAGCTATATCGTTAAGATACTTTAACCCTATTGGAGCTCATGAATCTTCTGAAATTGGAGAGTTACCATTAGGAATTCCGCAAAACCTAGTTCCTTTTATTACTCAGACTGGAGCTGGAATAAGAAGTGAATTAATTGTCTTTGGCGACGACTATCCAACAATAGACGGAACGTGCATCAGAGACTACATTCACGTTGTTGATTTAGCTAAAGCTCATACAGCCGCGTTAATTAGCATGATTAATAGTACTCATTCTAAGAATTACGAGTATTATAATATTGGTACTGGAAAAGGAACTTCTGTTCTTGAAGCAATAACAAGTTTTGAAAAAGTTTCTAAAACTAAATTAAAGTACAAAATTGGATCAAGAAGAGTTGGAGATATAATTTCCGCCTTCGCAGATACTTCTAAAGCAAATAAACAACTTAACTGGACAGCCGAATTCAGCTTAGATCAAGCTATGGCATCTGCATGGAAATGGCAAAAAAAAATATCTAAGTAGCTATGTTAACTGCTCTTGTCTCTCTTATTACTGTGACTTTAACCTGTCCTGGATAAGTCATGTCAGTTTGAATCTTTTGAGATATCTCAAAAGATAATTTCGCTGCGTGATCATCAGATATTTTTTCGCTTTCAACCATAACCCTAAGCTCTCTACCTGCCTGAATTGCAAAAGCCTTATTAACACCTTTAAACCCATACGCTATTTCCTCCAACTCCTTAAGTCGTTGGATATAACTATCCAAAACTTGCCTTCTAGCCCCAGGTCTTGCTCCTGAAATAGCATCACAAACCTGAACTATTGGAGAAATTAAATTATTCATTTCAATCTCATCGTGATGGGCTCCAATAGCATTACAAACATCTGGTTTTTCACCATATTTTTCAGCCCATTGCATTCCAAGTAATGCATGAGGAGTTTCTGTTTCCTCTTCTGGAACTTTACCTATATCATGAAGCAAACCAGCTCTTTTAGCAATTTTTGGATTTAATCCAAGCTCAGAGGACATTATTCCACAAAGCTTTGCAACTTCTCTTGAATGTTGTAATAAATTTTGACCGTAAGAGGATCTATACTTCATTCTACCAACCGCTTTTATTAAAGCAGGGTTCAAACCATGAATCCCTAGATCAATTACAGTTCTTTTACCTACTTCAATAATTTCATTTTCAATTTCTTTGCTTGTTTTCTTTACCACCTCTTCTATTCTTGCAGGGTGAATTCTACCATCTGTAACTAATTTATGAAGAGACAATCTAGCAACCTCTCTTCTTACAGAATCAAAACAAGATAAAATAATAGCTTCAGGCGTGTCATCAACAATAATCTCAACTCCAGTTGCAGCTTCAATTGCACGAATATTTCTTCCTTCTCTTCCTATTATTCTACCCTTAACATCATCAGATTCTATGTTAAAAACGGAAACACAATTATCAATAGCTTCTTCAGTTCCTACTCTTTGAATTGTATTTATAATGATTTTTTTAGCCTCTTGAGTAGCAGAAAGTTTAGCTTCTTCAACAATACTCTGGGACAACTCTAAAGCCTTCGATTTAGCTTCTTCTTTTAAAGATTCAACCAATTCATTTTTAGCATCTATAGCTGATAAACCAGATAGTTTTTCAAGTTTTTCAACTTGCTCCTTGTGCATTTTATCAACTTGATCACTTTTCTTTTCAAACAACTCTAATTTTTTATCTAGAGCATTATTCTTATCTATAAGACTCTGATTGTTTTTTTTATTTATGGAAAGTTCGTTGGAAATTTGAGATTCTTTATCCTTAATTCTTTTTTGAACTTCGCTTAAATCTTTTTCTTTGTTTAAAATATGTTTTTCATGTTCAGATTTCAATTCTAAAAACCTCTCTTTAGCTTGAAATATTTTATCTTTTTTAAGATTTTCACCTTCTGATTCTGCAGACTTTAAAATTCTTGCAGCTTCATTATTAGCATTTTCAAGACCTTTAGTGATAGATGTTTTTTCTAATAATTTTGAAATTATAAACCCAGCTGCAACTCCAACAAGAGTTATAATAATATTTGTAAATGTAAATTCCATACTTATTTTAATTTTAGTTAAAAAAAAGCCTACATCATGAATGTTTTGTATAAACTCTTATAAAACAAGATTAAGGCTAACAAACTGATCAAGTATCCTTTATTAAAGGCACGCTTTAGCAGAATTGACTCACCCTTTATAAAAAAATTCGCGTTGAGTTTATCAAAAAAATTGATGTAGGCAGTAACTTAATTTTATTTAAATGAACGTGTTATGAGCTAATAGCATCTTTTATTGATTGATTAATTTTTTCAAGACGACTATTAACTTCTTCATTAATTTTAGCTTCAGATAAATTCTCTTCTTCTGTTTGAGTTGCCAACTGTAAAGCACACATTGCTAAAACATCTTGTTTGTCTTTTACAGCATAATTATCCTCAAAATGCTTTAACATAAGTTCTATCTTTTTAGATGCAGTCCTCAATCCTTCTTCTTGTTCTAAAGGAACATTTAGAGGATAAACTCTATTAGCTATAGTTAATTTAATTTTTTGCACTCTAATTTACTAAGAACTTAAATTCAATATACACTTATCTAACTCTTTTATAAGATTATTAATCTTAAGCTTTGTTAATGACTTATCATTACTACCCAAGAAAGTATTTGCCATTTTTAATGATCTATATTTCTCTTTCCAATCTTTTAATTCATCAGACTTTTTTACTAATGATTCGTCTTTTAAATTTAACTCATTAATAATTTTCGAATTCTCAGTTTTCAACTTAACTATTAATGATTTTAATTTATTAACGTTTGATTCTAAAAGAACAATATTATCAATAGATCTTGACATTATTAAATACTATCTGATTCAAATTTAGTGTTACTTAAATTCATAAACAAATATGAGTTCAAATTTTAAAAAATATTAAATTTACATTTCAAATTATTATTTTAAATGAAATCACTCTTTATAATTATTTTATCAATTACTCCTTTCTTAATTAATTCACAAACAAAATATCCAACAAATTATTTTTCTAATCCTCTTCAAATTCCATTAATTCTAAATGGTAATTTTGGAGAATCTAGATCCAATCATTTTCATTCAGGTATTGACATAAAAACCAAGTTTAAAGAAGGTTTTAAAGTTATTAGCGCTGCTGAAGGGTATGTTAGTAGAATTAAAGTTTCCCATGGAGGATTTGGAAAAGCAATTTATATTAATCATCCAAATGGTTACACTACAGTTTATGCTCATTTAAAGAAATTCAATAATTCTATTGAAAAATTTGTTAAAAGATTTCAGTACAAAAAACAATCTTATGAAGTCGACCTTTACCTAAAGTCAGATGATTTAAAAATTTTAAATAACGAAATAATAGGATTTTCTGGAAATACGGGGAGTTCATCAGGCCCTCACCTTCATTTTGAAACAAGAAAAACTTCAAGTCAAAAAGCAATAAACCCTTTGCTGTTTGGAATTGAAATAAAGGACACTAGAAGACCAACTGTAAATTCTTTGTATTTGTACAAAAAAGACAAGTCAGGTTATATAAGCGAACCATCTAAAGTAGTTTTAAGTAAAATAAATGACAGTACCTTTACAACAGAAAAAATTAAATTAAATAGTCTTGTTAGTTTTGGATTAAGTGGATTTGACAGACAAGATTTGGCAAATAATAAAAATGGAATTTATGAAATTTCTACTTTTCTAGACGGCAATCTAATTAATCTGATGTCTTTTGACTCTTTCTTTTTTGAAGAATCAATTAAAATAAACACACTAATAGATTATTCTTATTATATAAAAAATAAAGAGAGAATATTAAAACTTTTTATTGAGGAAGAAAATGATCTAAGTATTTATTCTAAGAAAAATAATGGATTTGTTGACGTCACGCAGAGAACATCTATATACAAAATAAAGGCAAGTGATATTAAAGGGAATTATATTACAATTGACATACCGTTAGTTTATGATAAAACAATTAAAAAAATAACAACTAATTCTCAAAACATTTCATATTCAAAACTAATAGACAATAACTTAAAATATGATTTTAATTTTAAAAATTCTAGCATTAATATTCCAAAAAATACATTTTTAAAAAACAGAAAAATAAAAATTGAACATTTTAATGATACACTGAAAATCATCAACCCCTACATAGCTGTTTATAAAAACATTAAAATAAAATTTAAAAATCCAAATAGCAATAAAGGAAACTATTTAGCAGTCAAAGACCATGAAGGAAATGAATCTTTTGCATCATCAAAACTAAATCCATTGAATTATTTTGAATTAAAAACTAAAAAAACTGGACTGTATTACATTATTAATGATTCAATTTCTCCGATGATTAAACCCATAAAGTTTAAAAATGGTGACTGGGTTTCAGATGAAAAATATTTAAAATTTAAAATCACAGACAAAGAAAGCGGAATTAAAAAGTATAAAGGAAAAATAAATGGGAAATGGATGTTATTTGAATATGAGTATAAAAAAAATCAAATTTCATATGAATTTGACTCAAACTATTTAAGTAAATCAAAAAACGAAGTCGAGATTGAAATAGAAGATATGGCAGGCAACTCTTTTATTAAAACTTACACCTTTTACAGAGATAATTAATTACAACTTATAAAAGTCTTTAATACATCAATAACAATATCAACCTGCTTTTTGTTATTGAATTGAGAAAAAGAAAATCTTATAGAAGGCTTATTTAAATCATCTTTAGATAAAATATTATTTAAAACATGTGAACCTTGTGAACTTCCTGACTGACAAGCACTTCCTCTAGAACAAGCAATACCTTTTAAATCTAAATTAAATTCAAGTAGAACAGATTTTTCTTTTGGGACTGGTAAACATAAGTTTAAAATAGTATAGGTGCTAGAATCATTAGAATCACAATTACCATTAAACTTGATGTTTGGTAATTTTTCTTTAATCTGATTTATAAAATATGTTTTTATTTCAAAAATATGTTTTTTATTATTCTCTAGATTTAAATAAGAAAGTAAAAATGCTTTTTCCATTCCAGAAATATTATGCACAGCTTCTGTACCTGCTCTCATTCCCCTTTCTTGACTTCCACCAACAACTAGAGGCATTAGTTTGTTTTTTTTATTCACGTAGGTAAACCCTATTCCTTTTGGACCGTGAAACTTATGAGCAGAACCTACAATAAAATCAATGTTAATTTCTGATAAATCTATTTTATATTTTCCAATTGTCTGTACAGTATCAGAATGAAAAAAAACATCATATTTTTCACATAAATCAGAAATTTTTTTTAAATCAAGTAGAGTTCCAATTTCATTATTAACATGCATTAAAGAAATTAATTTTTTAGAATTATCATCATTAATAATCTTCTCTAAATCATCATAATCAATAATTCCATTTTCAGATAATTTAACATAAACGACATTAACTAAGCTTGTTTTTGCTAGAAGCTCAACTACATTTAAAACGGCTTTATGTTCAATTTTCGAAGTTATAATTGTCTTTACTCCTAAATCTCTTACTGCAGAAACTAAAATTGTATTATCTCCTTCTGTACCGCCAGACGTAAAAAAAATTTCATTTGGAGTTACATTCAGTTCATTTGCAATAGATTTTCTAGCTTTTTCAACAATAGTTCTTGAAGCTCTTCCAAAACTATGAGTTGACGAAGGGTTTCCGTAATTCTCAATCATTACTGAACTCATAACTTCAATGACAGATGAATCCATTTTAGTGGTTGCAGCATTATCAAAGTATATTTTATTCATAACCTTTAACTGATTTAATTATAATGCCAACAGCTTGATCTATTTGATTTTTGTTAATGATTAAAGGAGGTGCAAACCTTATAATATTTCCATGAGTTGGCTTAGCTAGCAAACCATTCTCTTTTAATCTTAGACAAATATCCCAGGCTGTATTGCTTTCTTCGTGATCATTAATTACAATAGCATTTAACAAACCTTTTCCTCTTACTAAATTAATGATTTTACTTTTTATAATATATTTATTTAATTTTTCTCTAAAATAGTTCCCCATTAATTCGGAATTTTTAGATAAATTTTCATCTTTAATTACACTTAAAGCTGCCATTGCGACTTTACAACCCAAAGGGTTTCCTCCAAAAGTAGAACCATGTTCACCTGGCTTTATCATTAACATAACCTCATTAGAAGATAAAACTGCAGAAACAGGAAACACTCCTCCAGAAAGTGCTTTTCCTAAAATTAATATGTCAGGTTTAAATCCATGATGATCACAACAAATCAATTTTCCAGTTCTGGCGATTCCGGTTTGAACTTCATCAGCAATAAATAAAACATTATTTTTTTTACATAACTCATAGGCTTTAAATAAATAATCATCATCAGGAACCACTACCCCTGCCTCACCCTGGATAGGTTCAACCATAAATGCAGCTACATTAGGGTCTTTGAGAGATTCTTCTAATGAACTCAAATCATTATAAGGGATGATTTCATATCCAGGCATAAATGGGCCAAAATCATTAGTACTTAAAGGATCATCCGAAGAAGAAATAGCAGCTAATGTTCTTCCCCAAAAATTACCTTGAACAAAAATTATTTTTCCCTTGTTTTTAGGAATACCTTTACTTAAATAGCCCCACTTTCTAGCTAATTTAACAGCAGTCTCTCCACCTTCAACGCCGGTATTCATTGGCAAGACTTTATCATATCCGAAAAATTCAGTTATAAACTTCTCATATTCACCTAAAATATCATTATGAAAAGCTCTTGATGTGAGAGTAAGAGTAGAGGCTTGGTCAATTAATGCCTTTATTATCTTGGGATGACAATGGCCTTGATTAACGGCCGAATAAGCAGATAAAAAATCAAAATATTTCTCACCCTCTACATCCCAAACATAAACACCTTCTCCTTTTTTCAAAACAACAGGAAGAGGATGATAATTATGAGCTCCATATTTTTCTTCTAATTCAATAAAATTATTTGATAATGAATCATTCATTTTTTTAAAGTATTTAAGTTGATAAAAATATGATTATTGCGCAAATTAGACAATTTTAAAAAAGATATTAAAATATTATTATATTTTAGATCTTAATTCTTGAAATTATTTTGAAATATATAGAAAGTAAAAGCAACATTTTATTTAAAAATATTAAAAAACTGTTGTCGAAAGCAAAAAGTAGAAAAGACTCACAATCATTCGTAGTTGAGGGAGTTAAAGAAATAAAAATTTGTTTTGAAGAAAAATTTCATTTTATAGAATTATTTATTTGCTCAGAAATATTATCTGAGGAAAATTTACTTTTTACAAATAAAATCTCTTTAAATACTAACACTACAGACTTCTCTTTAAGTCTCTACAAGCAACTGTCATATAAAGAAAAGGGAGAAGGATTACTTGCATTAGTTAAATCTAAAAGTTTTGATTTAAAAGATTTGATTTTGCCTAAAAATCCATTTATACTAGTTGCTGAATCTCCTGAAAAACCTGGAAATATTGGTGCAATTTTAAGAACTGCAGATGCAGCTGGAATTAATGCTGTTATAATTGCAAACCCAAGAACTGAATTATTTAACCCTAATATCATTAGATCGAGTCTAGGAAGTGTCTTTACATCCAATATAGCTACTGGAAGCTCTAGTGAGGTAATAGGTTATTTGTTAAAAAACAAAATAAAAATATACTCTACTTTTATTAAAAAAAGTATTGATTTCACTTCAGTAGACTATAAAGGATCTTGTGCAATTGTAGTAGGCACTGAATCATCTTCATTAACAAACGAATGGGCCTTAAAATCAACTAAACTTATTAAAATTCCTATGAAGGGTAAAATGGATTCATTAAACTTATCAGTTAGTGCTGCAATTGTTATATTTGAAGCCTTAAAACAAAGAAATGTCAGTTAGTCCAGGTTCTCTTTTTGTTATTCTTATTTCAATTATAATTTTCAATTTTTTAAAAGACTCGTTTTTAGATTTTTTAAACTCAACACATTTTGAAAATAAAGTTCCAGAAATTCTTTCTGATGTTTATGATGAAGAAAAATATTTAAAATCACAAGATTATAAAAAAACTCAATATGAATTCACTAAATACTCAAGGATATTTAGTCTAACTACAATTTTATTATTTTTCTATCTTGACGGATTTTTGATATTAGATAATTTTAGCAGAAATTATTTTGATTCATCTATATTAATAAGTTTATTTTTTTTCGGAATAATATTTTTTGCGAATGAAATAATAAATCTACCATTTTCAATTTATTTTACTTTTATAATAGAAGAAAAGTACGGTTTTAATAAAACTAACGCCAAGACTTTTATTTTTGACAAAATAAAATCCTGGATACTAACTATACTATTTGGCGGAGGTATTTTAAGTTTTATAATATTTCAGTTTGAATTAATTGGAGAAAAATTCTGGATTGTGGCTTGGGTTTTCATGACAGGACTTTCTGTACTAATTAATGGATTATACGCTCAGATTATTGTTCCTCTTTTCAATAAACAAAGTAAACTTGAAAATGGCGAATTAAGAACTGAAATTGAAAAATATGCGAAAAAAACTGGATTTGATTTAAGTAATATTTTTGTGATAGACGGCTCCAAAAGATCAACAAAGGCTAACGCTTATTTTTCTGGATTTGGAAAACAAAAAAGAGTGACATTATACGATACATTAATTACTAAGCTAAGTAACAATCAAATCATTTCTGTTATAGCACATGAAATTGGTCATTACAAGAAAAATCACATAATTTTCAATCTAATTTTCTCTGTATTCCAAACAGGAATTATGCTTTACATTCTTTCATTATTTATATTTCAACCTATTTTTTCTGAAGCACTAGGCGTAACAAATCACAGTTTTCACATAGGTTTAATCACTTTCTCTATATTATATACTCCAATTTCTGAATTATTTTCATTAATTTTTAATGTGTTTTCAAGGAAATTTGAATTTCAAGCAGATGAATATGCTAAAAAAACTTTTGATGGAATACATTTATTAAAGGCACTAAAAATACTATCTAAAGACAGCTTAAGTAACTTAACTCCACATCCAAAATATGTTTGGTGGCACTACTCACACCCTACCCTATTTGAAAGAATAACTAGATTATAATTACTTGATTTTTTTGAGTAATTTTAAATAGTGATAGTAACAGATTCATTTGAGGAAAATAATTTAATTGCTAAGGAGTATAAAGAATTACTTAAAATTAGCTACCAGTCGTTGTCTAAAGATGACAGGAAGTTAATTAGATTGGCATTTAATATCTCTGTTGATGCACATAAAAATCAAAGAAGAAAATCAGGGGAACCTTATGTGTTTCATCCAATTGCAGTCGCTAAGATAGTCGCTTCTAAAATTGGTTTAGATGCAACATGTATAGCGTCAGCTCTTTTGCATGATGTAATTGAAGACACCGAATATGATGCTAAAAAAATTGAAAAATTATTTGGTAAAACTATATGTAAAATAGTCGTTGGGTTAACAAAGATCTCTAAACTAAAGAAAGAGAAAGATGTTTCTTTACAAGCTGAGAATTTTAGAAAAATGCTGCTAACTCTTAATGATGATGTTAGAGTTATTTTGATCAAAATAGCCGACAGACTTCACAATATGCAAACTTTAGATGCAATGCCTGTTGAAAAACAAATTAAAATTGCTTCTGAAACTTTATATATTTATGCTCCAATAGCTCATAGAATTGGTCTTTATGATGTTAAATCAGAATTAGAAGATCTAGGGTTAAAGTATACAGAACCAGATGTTTTTAACGAAATAAAAAATAAAATTGAACAGACTAAAGATCAGCAAGATAAATACATTAGAAGTTTTTCAAGAAGAATTAACGAAAAATTAAAAAAACAAGATTTAAAATTTAAAATTAGTGGGAGACCTAAGTCTATTTATTCTATAAAAGACAAAATTCTTAAAAAGAATATATCATTTGAAGAAATCTATGATAAGTTCGCTATTAGGATAGTTTATAAATCTGAAAATGAAAATGAAAAGTTTATAGCTTGGAAGATATATTCAATAATCACAGATTATTATACTCCAAATCCGCTAAGGCTAAGAGATTGGATAACCTCACCTAGATCTAATGGCTATGAGGCTTTACATATTACTGTTGTTGGCCCTGGTTCAAAATGGGTAGAAGTTCAGATAAGATCTGAAAGGATGCATGAAATAGCTGAAAAAGGATATGCAGCTCATTACATGTATAAGCAGGGAAAACAAACTGATAACGGGCTAGAAGGGTGGCTAAACAGGCTTCAAGAAGTGCTGGAAAATTCAGATACAAGTGCTTTAGACTTTGTTGAAGATTTTAAGTTAAACCTATATTCAACTGAAATATTCGTCTTTACTCCCGAAGGAGATTTAAAATCATTACCAAAAGGATCTAGCGCACTAGACTTTGCCTTTAGTATTCATACAGAATTGGGATTAAAAACAAGAGGAATTAAAGTGAATGGGAAAATAGTCCCGTTAAGCCTTGAACTGAAAAGTGGAGATCAAATAGAAATAATTAAATCCGATAAAACAAAACCATCATCAAACTGGTTGGACTATGTGAAAACATCGAGAGCTAAATCAAAAATACGATCTGCTTTAAAAGAAGAAAAAAAAATATTAGCTGAAGATGGAAAGGAAATTCTAAGAAGGAAATTAAAACAGTTAAAAATTAAATTTAACGAAAAAAGTGTAAATGATTTAGGAAATTACTTTAAATTAAAAACTAGTCTTGATTTATTTTACAGAGTGGGTATAGGGAAAATAGACAATGTTGCATTAAAACAGTTTGCTGCCTCCAATAATAATAGATTCATAAATTTTTTCAAAAAAAGACTAACTACTAAAAAAGAAATCAACCATTTAGAAGATGAAGTCAGGTCCAATTTTGATCAGATTGTTTTTGGAAATGAAGAAGAAAAACTAGATTTTTCAATCGCTAAATGCTGTAACCCAATTCCAGGTGATGATGTTTTTGGATTTATTACTATTAATGAAGGTATTAAAATTCATAAACAAGATTGTTTAAACTCAATAAGTTTACAATCAAAATTCGCATACAGAATTATTAAATCAAAATGGATTGATTCTAGTCAAGAAGAGTTCAGTTCTGCGATAACTATTTCTGGTATTGATAATTTAGGAATTGTTAATGAAATCACTAAATTGATTTCTAATAGTTTAAATATTAATATGCAAAAAATGAGTTTTGACACAGAAGGAAATACCTTTTCTGGAAAAATCACTTTGAAGGTTAAAACAAAAAATATTCTTAATAAACTTATTCAAAGATTAAGAAAAATTAATGGAATTGAAAAGGTCATTAGAGAATAGTAATTCATAGTTATTTTAGTTTAATTTAGTAATATGGAAAAAGAAAAAAATCAAGAAATTGTAAAAGATGTTTTTACAAAATTTTTAGATTTAAAAACACACCGTAAAACGCCTGAAAGATTTGCTATTCTTCATGAAATTTATAATTCTTCTGAACATTTTGATATAGAGTCGCTTTACGTTAAAATGAAGGACAAGAATTATAGAGTCAGTAGAGCTACTTTGTACAATACAATAGAACTACTTTTAGAATGTAAGCTAGTAAGAAAACATCAGTTTGGATCTAACCAATCCCAGTATGAGAAATCTTATTTTGACCATCAACATGATCACGTAATCCTAACTGATACTGGAGAAGTTAAAGAGTTCTGTGACCCCAGAATACAATCAATTAAAAAAAATATTGAAGAAATATTTGATATAGAGATTCATAATCATTCTCTTTATTTTTATGGAACTTCAAATAAGAATAAGAAATAATAAATTAAAATAATATGAAGGTTGATTTACTACTAGGATTACAATGGGGAGATGAAGGGAAGGGGAAAATAGTTGATTTTTTAACAAACAATTATGATATAATTGCTAGGTTTCAAGGTGGTCCAAATGCAGGTCACACATTAGAATTTGATGGAATAAAACATGTACTTCATACTATTCCATCTGGTATATTTCATAAAAATTCTATGAATCTTATAGGAAATGGTGTTGTAATTGATCCTGTTATTTTTCAAAAAGAAATTGAAAAACTAGAACCTTTTAAAATTGATTTCAAATCATCTTTATGTATTTCTAGAAAAGCACACCTAATACTTCCAACACACAGACTACTAGATGCGGCCTCTGAATTATCAAAAGGTAAATCAAAAATAGGCTCTACTTTAAAGGGAATAGGTCCAACTTACATGGATAAGACTGGAAGAAACGGAATTAGAATTGGTGACATTGAACTTGAAAACTGGATATCCAAGTACAGAAAGTTAGCCAATAAGCATGAGCACATGATTAAAAACTACAACGTAAATCTTCAATACAATTTAAAAGAATTAGAAACAGATTTTTTTAATGCTATTGAAAATTTAAAAAAAATTCCATTTATTGATAGTGAAAATTATATTTTCAATCAATTGGATGAGGGGAAGAATATTCTTGCTGAAGGAGCCCAAGGATCTCTTTTAGATATTGACTTTGGAACATATCCATTTGTGACATCTTCAAACACCACTGCTGCTGGAGCATGTACAGGCTTAGGAGTTCCACCAAACAAAATAAAAGATGTTTTTGGTATTTTTAAGGCTTATACAACAAGAGTTGGAAGTGGACCATTTCCTACTGAATTATTTGACAAAAATGCTGAAAGAATGAGTAAGGTAGGTAATGAGGTTGGGGCAACTACAGGAAGAGCAAGAAGATGCGGATGGCTAGATCTAGTAGCTTTAAAATATGCAGTCAAAATTAATGGAGTAACTAAATTAATGATGATGAAAGGAGATGTACTATCGGGATTTAAAACTATAAAAGTCTGCACAGAATACAACTATAATGGATCTATAATAAGTCATTTCCCATTTACAGTTGACACAGAGGATCTAAAACCAATTTATACTGAATTTGAAGGATGGAAAGAGGATATAAGTGAAATTCAAAAAGAAAACCTTCTACCTAAAACATTCATGGACTATGTTTCTTTTTTGGAAAATGAATTAAACGTGCCAATATCTATTATTTCTGTTGGACCAAATAGAACACAAACTATAATTCGATAATAAAAAAATTGAAAATTTACCTGTCAATACTATTAATATTCTTTTTAAATTTAATTTCTTCTCAAGAAAAAAAAATCATTAAGATAATAGAAGCAGGATCGTTTGATAGAAATGAAAATCAAAATCCTGGTGCTAACATTTTAAAAAAAAATGATAAAATTAGAGTTCATTTATTCCACGATGGAATGAATATTTGGTCAGACTATGCTCTTTTTTATAAAGAAAAGAATTCATTTCAAGCCAATGGAAGTGTAGTTATAAAACAAGGAGACAGTATAAAACTATATAGTGATAGATTAGATTACAACGGTAATCTAAGGAAAATTATAGCAAAAGGTAATGTTGACTTTTATAACAATAACACTAACCTAAAAACTAAAATTTTATTTCATGACAGGAATTTAAAAGAAATATTTTTTCAGAATGGCGGGATAATTAAAGATAGCTTAACGATTATTAAAAGTATTGAAGGAAAATATTTTTTAGAAAAATCTAAATACTCTTTTGCTAAAGATGTTGAAATTCAAAATCCAGATTATCAAATTAACTCCAATAAGTTAGATTATTTAACTAAAACCGAACAAGCATATTTCTATGGCCCTACTACAATTGTTGGAAAAGATTACGATATATATTGTGAAAAAGGTTTCTATGACACAAAGAATAAAAATGGATTTTTTATTAAAAATTCTAAACTAAATTACGATAATCGACAAATTAACGGAGATAGCTTAACTTTTAATGATATAACGAAATTTGCTTCAGCCTCAAGAAATGTTAAACTTTTAGACACAATAAACAAAACTATAATTAAAGGAAATTATGCTGAAGTATTCAAGGCTCTAGATTCGGCAATGATTACCAAAAAATCATATGTCATTAAAATGGTGGACAAGGATTCATTGTATATAAAAGCAGATACATTATTTGCTATTGGCCCTTCTGAAAACAGAATTATTAAAGGTAGATATAATGTTAGATTTTTTAAAAAAAATTTAAGCGGAAGAGCTGATAAAATAATTATTAATCAAAAAAGCGGATTAACTAAACTACTTAAAAAAGATTTAAGTCAAAGAGAAAAGCAAGTGCTAACTTCAAAAGAAGTGTCAAAAAGAAATCCAATTATTTGGAATGGAGAAAGTCAAATGACTGGAGATGAAATACATATTTTACGAGACATAAAAACAAATGAACTTGACTCATTAAAAATTCTAAATAATGCATTTGTAGTAGAAAAAGACACATTAGGTATTAATAATTTTAATCAAATGAAGGGTATTAATTTATATGGAAAATTCTTAAGTAACGAACTGAAATACATTAACCTTATTCAAAATACAGAAATGATATATCATTTGTATGATGAAAAAACTAACGAATTAATTGGAGTAGATAAAGCAATTTGTAGCTCAATTTTAATGAATATCAAAAACAATAATATAGAAGACATAACTTTTTTTACAAACCCAGAGGGTAAAGTCTATCCTGAAAACGAGATAGAGTTAAATCAGAAAATTTTAAATGGATTTATCTGGAGAATAGAAGAACGAATTTATAAAAAAGAAGATTTATTTGAATTTTAATTTGAAAGAAGATTTTTTAAAATATCAAAGTCAAACTTCGGATCATCCTATAGGATTAGAAATTTCTTATGCAAAAGGAAGTTATATTTATGATAATGAAGATAATAAATATTTAGATTTTGTTGCAGGAGTATCCGCATCTAACCTAGGACATAGAAATAAAGCTATTAAAAAAGCTGTTATAAAACAGATAAATAAATACTGGCATGTGATGGTTTATGGAGAATTTGTTCAAAAACCTACAGTTAATTTATGTAAAATTTTATCTGAAAATTTACCAAAATCTTTATCTAATACTTATTTAACTAATTCAGGAACGGAAGCTATGGAAGCTGCTATGAAATTAGCCAAGAGAGTGACAGGCAGAACAGAAATAATTGCAGCAAAAAATGGTTATCACGGAAGTACACAAGGTTCTATGAGTATTATGGGGTTTGAAGAAAGAAAAAGAAGGTATAGACCTCTTTTACCAGGCATAAAATTTATAGAATTTAACAATGAAGATGATATTAATAAGATAAATAAAAATACTGCAGCTGTAATTTTAGAAACAATTCAAGGTGGCGCAGGTTTTATTACTCCTTCAGGAAATTATTTGAGAAAAGTTAAAAATAAATGTGAAAAATTTAGTGTACTCTTGATTCTAGATGAAATACAACCTGGTATGGGAAGAACAGGAAAGTTATTTGCGTTTGAACATTACAATATAATTCCTGATATTTTGGTGTATGGGAAAGGATTAGGAGGAGGGTTTCCAATAGGAGCATTGAGCTCAAGTAAAAAAATAATGAGTTCATTTAAAGAAAATCCAATTCTTGGACATATAACTACTTTTGGAGGTCACCCTGTAATTGCTGCAGCAGCTTATGCAAATTTAAAAGAAACTCTAGACTCAAAAATAATGAGTAAAGTTTGCGAAAAAGAAAAGTTATTCAAAGACAAATTAAAACATTCCTTAATAACTGAAATAAGAGGGAAAGGCCTAATGCTTGCATTGATTTTAAAAGATAAAAACACTGTTAATCAGCTGATAAAAAAGTGCTTAGAAAAAGGTCTTATTTTATTTTATTTACTCTTCGAATCAAAAGCGGTCAGAATCACGCCTCCTTTGACTATTAAAAAAAGTGAAATAAAAAAAGGTTGTGACATAATAATTGAAACTTTAAATCAAATTAATAATTCTGTTCATTAATTTGTTGAAAAGAAAAAAATCTATTTGAAATAAAAATACCTTCTGACTCTATCTTTACAGTAAATGAAAGAAGAATTTGAAGACTATTATAGTGATTCAATTTTCAAGTTTGAATCAATGCTTAAAACAAATGATTTTTTGTTTTTCGACTCAGACGAATTTGAAGAAATAATAGTTTATTATTTAGAAATAGGAAATGTATCACTAGCAAAAAAGGCGATTTCAATGGCTACTGAACAATATCCGAATTCAGTAACTTTAGTTCTTCTACAGATAGAACTTTTATTATTTAATAACGAACTAGATGAATCTGAAAAATTAATTGAAAAAATTTCATTGATAGACCCGTTAAATACAGATATATTAATTCAGCAAGCTAAAATCTTATCTAAAAGAAAAAATCATCAACAAGCAATTGAATTATTAATTAAAGTTGATCACAGTTCAGATTTATATTTTGAAGCATTAAGTATAATTGGAAAAGAGTATCTGTTTTTAGATGACTTTGTAAGTGCAAAAAAATATTTTATTCTTTACTTGAAACATAATCAATTTGATTATGGAGTTTTAAATAATGTACTTTATTGTTTTGATTCGATTGGAGATACAGACAGTACAATAAATTATCTTAATTCATTTTTAGAAACAAATCCCTACTGTGAGATTGCATGGCACCAATTAGGAAAACAATATGCAAAAGAAGAACTGTACAAAGAAGCTTTAACAGCCTTTGATTTTGCAATAATATCTGATGACTGTTTTATAGGGGCTTATATTGAAATGGGTAAAATTCTAGAAAAGTTAAATAAAATTAATGAAGCGATAGAAAAATACGAAATTGCTTCAGAAATCGAAGATCCAAACCCTTTTGCACTTTACAGAATTGCTTGTTGTCACGATAAACTTGGAAATCAAGATCTGGCTTTACTATACTACAATAAAACAGTAACTGAAGACCCTGTAGATGATAAAGCTTGGATGTCAATAGCCTATAATTTATTCCAAAAGGGAGAGTTAAAAGAAGCTAAAACAAACTTAATTAAAGCATTAGAAATTAATTCTGAAAAAATTAATTATTGGGAATTATATGCTAAAATTAATTTTAGTTTAAAACTATATGAAGAAGTTGAAATTGCATTCAATGAAATTTTATCTATTGGAGATTTAAACATTAGTAACTTTACGGTTCTAACAGAACTAATTATAAAAATTCCTGAAAACAATATCTTAACTAATAAGCTTTTAAAATCAATTGATTTGTTTCCAAAATCTGTTGAAAATGAAATAAATTATCTTATTTCTGCTATATATTATACTAAATCAGAGAATGACAAAGCTTTTATTTTTTTAAAAAAGGCATATTTCTACAACCCTTCTAAATACGCTTTCTTTAAAAAAATTTTTAATTTTTTTCCGAATCTACAAGTCTTTAAAACCCACTAATTTATTAGTTGTTAAATTGTCTTAATTTTAAAGTCATGAAAAAAGGTTCTAAACCCTATATAGCGCTGTTCATTAAAGGAATGATGATGGGAATTGCAGATATTATTCCTGGAGTTTCTGGGGGGACAATTGCTATCATTACAGGTGTATATGAAGAGTTTTTATTCACATTAAATAATCTTGACTTAAATGTTTTGAAATTATTTAAAAAAGGAAAGTTTAAAGAAGTATTGAATAAATATAATTTAATTTTTCTTCTAAGTTTAGCTTCAGGAATATTATCGAGTATATTTCTATTAAGTCATTCAATTGTTTATCTAATTGAAAATTATCCAATTTTATTATGGTCTTTTTTCCTAGGTTTAATAACTTCAAGTATCTTTTATTTATTTAAAGAAATAAATAAATGGACTAAAAAAGTTTTACTATTTAATCTATTAGGAATAGGGATATCACTGTTAGTATTAACCTTAAACCCTAGTAGTCAAGAAACAAACCCTGCTTATCTTTTTATTTGTGGAATGATTAGCATTACAGCAATGCTTCTTCCTGGTGTTTCAGGTGCATACATACTAATATTACTTGGTGCATATGAGACAATGTTAAAAACAATTAAGGAAATTGTCAGTCTAAATTCTGAATATTTTTTAAATTTTTTATCATTTGTAATGGGTGCTTTATTGAGTGTTAAATTATTTTCAAAGCTCTTAACATGGTCTTACAATAAACATAAAAACTATACTCTTTCTTGTTTAGTTGGTTTTATGATAGGATCTCTACCTGCTCTTTGGCCCTGGAAATCAGAGTCTAATACTGATGAGTTATTGTTTTACAAATTATATATTCCTGACAACTCTTTTATGAACTCAGAATTTATAAGTGGACTACTATTTTTCATGTTTGGGTTTGTATTAGTTTTAATTATAGATTTTTTAGGAAAAAAATACAAAAATGTTTAACAACAACAGAAATAAAAAAGATTATATATTTCTTTTTCTAAAAGCCGTTTTTATGGGGACTGCCAACAAATTACCTGGGATTTCAGGTGGGTTAGTAGCACTTTTAACCGGTTTTTATCACGAGATGATAGAGTCATTAAAGACGCTAAATTTCAAGTCATTTATAATGATAATTAAGGGTGATTTTAACGAGTTTAGCTCAAAACACAATGGATATTTTATATTAACTATTCTTTCTGGTATAATTGTAAGTTACTTTACCACATCTAAAGTATTAGATTATTTTTTTAAACAATCTGAATTATATGTTTGGTCTATATTTTACGGAATGATCATAGCTTCAATAATTATTTTATTAAAAAACAATAAAAAATGGAATTTAAAATCAATAGTATTTTTGATTTTAGGTTTTAGCATAGGTTTCTTATTAAGTATTACAAATCCAGTCAATGAAAACCAAAATTTAATTTTTGTATTTTTCTGTGGCTTTGTCAGCGTATGCGGCATGATAGTTCCTGGCATATCAGGCTCATTTCTTTTAATATTATTAGGTAACTATAAACTATTACTTATAGACTCTGTAAATGCTCTTTTTGATTCCTTTTATAACTTAATAAATTTAAATAGCACTTTTCAACATGATTTTAGTTTATTACAAATATTATTCGTTTTTACGTTGGGCTCATTAATTGGACTAATAGTTCTTTCAAATATGTTGAGTGTTTTAATTAAAAAACATAAAGAGAAAATCAACCAGATGATTACAGGTTTTGTAACAGGTTCATTATTTATAGTATGGCCTTGGAAGATGATGTTTAGTAATACTATGGTCAAAACTGAATCATTAATTGATCCAATCTCTTCAAATGTTTACTTAAAATATTCACCACAATTTACAGAATCGTCAACTTATATTGCTTTTCTTTGGATATTAATTGGTTTATTTATAGTATTATATTTAGAAAAAAATGTCTCAAGAGCAAAAAACATATGGACTAATTGGTAAAAACATAGGATACTCTTTCTCAAAAAATTATTTTTTAGATAAGTTTTTGAAAAAGAATATGGAAAACTGTTGCTATAAAAATTTTGATTTAGAAAGTATTAATAATTTAGGAGAAGTTTTAAAAACTCCTAGCTTGAAAGGACTAAACATAACTATACCTTACAAAGAAAAAGCAATCAAATACTTAAATGAAATTGACTATGATGCTAAACAAATTGGAGCGATTAACACAATTAAAGTCAATATTGACAATACTTTAATTGGATATAATACCGACTACATAGGCTTTATAAAGTCAATAAAACCACACATAAACTCTAGCCATAAAAAAGCACTGATTCTAGGGACAGGAGGAGCGTCAAAAGCAATTGCTTATGCCTTAGAAAAGTTAAATATAGAAGCAAAAAAAGTATCAAGAAAAAAAGTTAATGAAGAGATAACTTATCTAGAATTAGATGAAGAAAAAATAAATGATTGTCAAATAATCATTAACACAACACCACTGGGCACTTTTCCAGATATAGAAAATTATCCAGATATACCCTACGAGTATATAACAAAAAAACACATTTGTTATGATTTAATATACAATCCAAATGAAACGGTATTTTTAAAAAAATCAAAACAAAACAAGGCTTTTATAATAAATGGATTGAATATGCTAAAAATTCAAGCAGAAGAAAGTTGGAAAATTTGGAATAATTAATTTAAAAAAATAACTTAATAAAAAGAATTTTGGATAGCAATATTGATTTATCAAAAAACCTAAAATTAAAACAGGATTTAATTAATGAGCTTAAAGAGCTCATTAATTTAGATACGAAAATGAATGAAAAGTATTTAGGTTTTAAAGAGATTCAAAATAAGTGGTTCAAAATAGGTCCTGTTCCTAGAAGTCAAAGTGTAATTATTTGGAATACATTCCAACATCACATAAAAAATTTTTATGATTACCTACATCTTAACAGAAAGTTCAAGGAAATAGACATTAAATACAACTTAGATAAAAAGAAAGAAACTATTGAACAAGCTAAGAAATTAATAGTAATTGAAGATAAAGTAAGAGCTTCTAAATATTTCGATAGATTAAATAAAAAATGGAGATTTGAGATAGGACCGACAAAAAAAGAAAATGAAATAATACTTGATAAAGAGTTTAAAAGAGTAGGAAATCTTATTACAAAAAATAAAATTGAATTTGATAAAAATAAAGATTCAATTTTAGAGGAAAACTATTTAAAAAAAGAAAATCTAATAAATGAAATAAGAGAAATAGTTAAAGCTGAATTAACTACGACAAAAGAATGGCAAAAAAACATAACATCATTTGAGAAAATTAAAAATCAAATAGAGAAAACTGGACCGATTCAATATAAAAATAAAAAAAAGTTCTGGACAAATTACAAAAATACAACTCGAGAGTTTTATAAAAAAAAGAACGATTATTTTAAAGGTTTAAAAAAAATATATCAAAAAAACATTCTAATTCAAGAGTCCATTATCATAAAAGTTGGAGAGTTAGTTTTAAAGGATGATTTTGAAAAATACAGAAAAGAAATAGTTTCTTTCCAGTCAGAATGGAAAAACATAAAACCAGTTCCATATAAGATTAATCAAAAAAATTGGACTAATTTCAAGACTGTCTGCGATAAGTTTTTTAACAAAATTAATAAGCAAAAAGAAAATCTAGCTAATGAATTTAAAATCAATGAAAACAAACAAATTGATATTTTAAAAGAAATTGAAAAATATAATGAAACTTCACAAGTTGATGTTAATCAACTTATAAATAAATGGAAAGAAACAGGAAAAGCAAGTTTAAATCATGAAATTGAATTTGATAAAAAAATTAAAAAAATATTTAAGGACAGTGGACTAAATGACCAAGATTCAACAAATAAATTACTTGAGACTAAGCTTGTTTCAATGAGTGAGAATGAAAAAAGCTCTGAAATTTATTCATTGAACAAAAAGTTAGAAATTTTAAAAAAAGAATTATCATTATTAGAAAATAATATTTCTTTTTTTAACGATAAATCTAATGAAAATAAAATACTGGATAAATCTAGAAAAGAAATTGAAAAAAAGAAAATAGAGATTGAGTCTATAATTCAACAAAAAGTAATGTTAAATAATTAATTTTTCGACTTTTCCCAATAACCAATCATTTCTTTCTCTGTAATATCACTAAATTTTTTTTTGTCTTTTTTTAATTGACTTTCTACATTCATGAATCTTTTTATGAATTTTTTATTAGTTTTTTCTAATGCATTATCAGCATTAACTCCAATAAATCTTGCATAATTTATAACTGAAAAAAGTAAATCTCCTAATTCGGATTCTACATTTTCTGAATTACCTGACCCTAATTCTAATTCTAATTCATTTAATTCTTCAAAAATTTTATTTTTAACATCTTTTCGATTAGCCCAATCAAAACCAACGTTAGAAACTTTTTCTTGGATCCTCATTGATTTTATAAACGATGGTAAAGCTTTTGGCACCCCTTCAAGAACACTTTTTTTACCTTCCTTTAACTTTAATTTCTCCCAATTACTTTTCACCTGATTTTCATCAATTCCTGATAAATCTCCATAGACATGAGGATGTCTAAATATCAACTTACTAGTAATGCTTTTTGCAACATCAGAAATATCAAAAAGATTTGTTTCACTAGCGATTTTTGAATAAAAAATAATATGCAATAATAAATCTCCTAATTCATTTTTAACTTCATTGATGTTATTATCTGAAATAGCATCAGCTAATTCAAAAGTTTCTTCTATTGTTAGTGACTTCAAACTTTCAAAAGTTTGCTTTTGATCCCATGGACATTTTTCTCTTAATTCATCCATGACGTCTAATAAACGGCTAATTGAATCTAGTTTTGTTTTTTTATTCATTTTCTATCAGGAAAAATCATTAAATAATCTGAATTAATATTACCATTGGAGATGTTATTTAATTTTCCTTTAATCAATTTCTTTTTGAATGAACTTAATTTGTCAGTGAACAGAATTCCTTTAACATGATCATACTCGTGCTGAACTACTCTTGCACACAGACCATCTAATTTCAAAATTTCATTTTTAAAATGTTCATTTTTAAAATGAATTTCAATTTCATTTTCTCTTACAATATCTTCTCTCACATCGGGAATACTTAAACAACCTTCATTAAAACTATTAAAGTCTTTTGAAGACCAAACTATTTTAGGGTTAATAAAAACTTTTTTAAACATTGAGACTTTTTTCCTTTCCTCTAAGCTTAATTCATCATCTTTAGAAAAAGGGGAAGCGTCAACAATAAACAATTTTAATGATTCACCAATCTGAGGAGCTGCCAAACCTACTCCATTAGCAGCATACATTGTATCCCACATGTTTTGAATTAAAGATTTAATGTCTTTATAGTTTTTCGAAATAGAAGTACATTTATTTCGCAAAACTGGATCTCCGTACGCAACAATTGGTAAAATCATATTATTTGTTTTCTAAAAATGATTGAAGAATTATAGTGGCACTAACTTTATCAACCAACATTTTATTTCGTCTTTTACTTTTACTTATTCCGCTACTTATAATAGCTCTTTTAGCAATTAACGAAGTAAATCTTTCATCTTGTCTTCTGACGTTAATTAAAGGAAACTCTTTTTCTATTTTTTTAATAAAAATTAAAATATCATCTTCAATTTGAGATGGATTATTGTTTTTTTGAACGGGTTTGCCAATTACAAAAGTATCAACATATTCGTCTTTTAAAAAATTTTTTAAAAAAAGTATTATTTCACTATTAAGGACTGTATCTAATGAAGATGCAATAATATTAAGCTCATCCGTAATAGCTAATCCTATTCTTTTTAATCCATAATCGATTGCAATTATCTTACCCATGCATCAAAGTTAAATCATTAATAATTAAGGTTAAAATATCTAAAACTATTTATTAATTAGAGTGTATATTTGAATAAAAATATGGTATGAGAAAAATTATTGAAGCAGCTTGGAATGATCGAACTCTTTTAGAAAAAGAAGATACTAAAAAAGCTATTCACGCTGTTATTGAGGATTTAGACAATGGGACCTTAAGAGTTGCTGAACCTACAAGTAATGGTTGGTTAGTGAATGAATGGGTGAAGAAAGCAGTTGTATTATATTTTCCAATACAAAAAATGAAAACTATTGAAATGGGACCACTAGAGTTTCATGATAAAATTCCATTAAAAAAAAATTATGCAGAAAAAGGAATTCGAGTAGTTCCTCATGCCGTAGCTAGAAAAGGTGCGTACATTAGCAAAGGAGTTATTTTAATGCCAAGTTATATTAATATTGGTGCTTATGTTGATGAAGGCACTATGGTTGACACATGGGCAACTGTTGGAAGTTGTGCTCAAATCGGCAAAAACGTTCACTTAAGTGGAGGTGTAGGAATTGGAGGTGTATTAGAACCTTTACAAGCTGCTCCGGTTATTATAGAAGATAATGCTTTTATCGGATCTAGGTGTATTGTAGTTGAAGGGGTTAAAGTAGGGAAAGAAGCCGTATTAGGGGCAAATGTAGTTTTAACAGCATCTACAAAAATAATTGATGTAAGTGGAAAAAACCCGATTGAATTTAAAGGAGAAATTCCTAGTAGATCAGTAGTTATACCTGGTTCTTATACAAAGAGTTTCTCTGCAGGAGATTATCAAGTACCATGTGCGCTAATAATCGGAGAAAGAAAAGAAAGTACTGATAAGAAAACTTCTCTTAACAATGCTTTAAGAGAATACAATGTGTCAGCCTAAACTTAAATAGTTTATGATTTTAGAGATCGCAAAAGCTCTTAACTGTTTAAATAATGAAGGAATCCTTATTTATCCTTCAGATACCATATGGGCAATTGGATGTGATGCCACTAATTTAAAAGCAATTAATAAAATATATAAGATTAAGAAAAGAAATCGTTCCAAGCCGTTCATATGTTTAATGAATGATCTTAAAATGAGCGATAAGTATGTTAAAAATACAAATACAATAAAAAATTATCTTAAAAATAAAACTTCACCTACCACTGTAATTTACGACCAAGTAAAAAATTTAGATACTTTTCCTGAATCAGTTGCAATACGAATACCTAAAGATGAATTTTGTAGCGAACTAATAAGAAAATTTAACAAACCTATAATTTCTACTTCAGTTAATATTTCAGGAGAACAAATTCCTCTGTTCTTTAATGATATTAAAAAGGAAATTTTAGATCAAGTAGATTATATAGTAAATTTACGTTTAAATCATAAACTTGAAAAACCATCAACAATTATTAAGGTTGAGAATGATAAAATCATAACTCTAAGATCATAAATGATTAACAACAAAATTCTTAAAGCGATTAACAATAACATATTTGAAACTATTAAAAAACATAGTGACGAATTAAATATTGAATGTTATGTTATAGGAGGGTATGTCAGAGACCTTCTTCTTAACAAAAGTGCTCCAAAAGATATTGATGTGTTAGTGATTGGAAATGGCATTGAGATGGCTAAAAAAGTTTCAAATGAGCTAAATCCAAAAGAAAAAGTTAAAGTTTTTAAAAATTTCGGAACGGCAATGTTTAAATTCAATAATATTGAAGTTGAATTCGTTGGCTCTAGAAAAGAAAGCTATAATCAGTCCAGTAGAAACCCCATAGTTAAATTAGGAACTTTAGAGGATGACTTAAATAGAAGAGATTTTACTATTAATGCCATAGGGGTTGGATTGAATTCTAAAAACTGGGGAAAACTAATTGATAATTTCAATGGAATTGAAGATCTTAAGAATGGATTAATAAAAACTCCATTAGATCCGTTAAAAACCTTTTCTGATGACCCTTTAAGAATGCTAAGAGCTATTAGGTTTTCATGTCAACTAAATTTTAAAATTCATACAGATTCTTTAAACGGAATTATATCTGAAAAAGATAGAATTAAAATTATTTCAGGAGAAAGAATTGCGGATGAGTTAAATAAAATCATAATGACTCAAAAGCCTTCAACTGGATTTAAAATTCTAGAAAGTACAGGAATTTTAAAACTTATTCTTCCAGAATTAACCGCATTAAAAGGAATTGATGAAATTGATGGTCAGAAACATAAAGACAACTTTTATCACACCTTAGAAGTATTAGATAATATTTGTCCAAATACAAACAACATTTGGTTAAGATGGGCTGCTCTTCTTCATGATGTCGGAAAAGCACCTACTAAAAGATTTGCAAAAAATATTGGGTGGACTTTTCATGGTCATGAACTCAAGGGCTCTAAAATGGTATATAATATCTTTAAAAGGTTAAATATGCCATTAAACAACAAAATGAAATATGTTCAGAAAATTATATTTATGAGTTCTAGGCCAATAGTTCTTTCTAACAATAACATTTCAGATTCTGCTATAAGAAGGCTAATTTATGATGCTCAGCAAGATGTGGATGACCTACTAACACTTTGTGAGGCAGATATAACAACTAAAAACCTTCAAAGATTTAGGAAATACTTAAATAATTTTAAAATGGTAAGAACTAAAATTGTTGAAGTCGAAAAAAGAGATCATATAAGGAATTTTCAACCTCCAATAAGTGGAGAAGAAATTATGAGTTATTTTAATATAAATCCTGGTAAAGAAATAGGAGTCATAAAAGAGTTAATAAAGGAATCTATTTTAGATGGAGAGATAAAAAATGATTATGAATCTGCTAAATTAATTATGATTAAAAAAGGTAAAGCATTGGGTCTTATAAAGAATGAAAAATAATTTTATTAAAATTTCAAAAATTAGTTTAGTATTAGTTTATTTAGTTATACTAGCGGGATCATTAGTTAGAATGACTGGAAGTGGTATGGGTTGCCCAGACTGGCCAAAATGCTTTGGACTTTTAATTCCTCCTACAGAAATTGGTCAAATTGAATGGTCTCCGAATAAAAGTTTTACAAAGGGAATTGTACTAAAAAAGAACAATGAATTAATTATAGCTAAGAAAGATTTTAGTTCTAAAGAAAAATTTAATTTTTCTAATTGGAATAAATACACAAAACATGATTATTCTGATTTCAACCCATCTAAAACATGGATTGAGTTTTTAAATAGATTAATTGGAGCAATTGCTGGTCTTGCTACTGTATTGATGTTGATTTTTTCAATTAAATTTTGGAGAGAGAATAAAATTATTGTTTTAAGCTCTTTACTAATAGTATTAGGAATGGGGTTTCAAGCCTGGCTTGGTAAAATAGTAGTTGATTCAAATTTAGCTCCATTTAAAATCACTACACATATGTTAATGGCATTTATTATAATAGCGTTACTAATTTATTCCATTTATATTTCAAATAATAAAACTAAAAATAGTTTAAACGATGTAGTTGTAAAAAACTTAATCTTAGGATCTCTATTATTAAGTGTAATTCAAGTAGTAATCGGAACTCAAGTTAGAGAATTTATCGATTTACAAAATGAATTATCTGGTCCAGAAAACAAAAATAAATGGCTAGCTCTCCCTGACTTTTACTTCTATTTTCACAGAAGTTTTTCAATACTAATTTTAGCCATCAACGCCTACCTATACTACATAACAGTTAAGAGAAAATACAGTACAGGTTTAATTAAAAAAATATGTATTGTTATAATGTTAGAAATTATTGTTGGAATAGTTATGTATTATGGCAGTTTTCCGTTAATGAGCCAACCTATACATTTGTTTTTAGCTACTATATTATTTGGGTATCAATTTTATTGGTTTTTACACTTTACTAAAATTAGAAAATAAATGATTTTCCGAATAAGAATAATCCTAGATACAAAAGAGGATATTATAAGAGACATAGAGATTGAAAATAATTCCACATTTAAAGATTTACATACAGAAATATTAAAATCATTTCAATTTGATGGAAATGAAATGGCATCGTTTTACTTAAGCAATGATAATTGGGATCAAGGTAAAGAAATTAGCTTGTCAAGTTTCCAAGAAGAAGATGAATTAATCATGGAAAACTGCCCCCTAGATTTGATTATAAATGAAAATCAAAAAAAATTTATTTACATATATGATTTTTTAAATTTATGGACTTTTTTTGTTGAAATATTTGAAATTAACCCGATTATAGTAGGAGCTAAATATCCTAAATTAATTTTTTCATTAGGAAAACTACCTGAAAAAGCACCAGATAAAAATTTTGAAAAAATAAAAGATAATGAGTTTGAAGATAACTTTGAAGATGATCACAATGATTATAATTAATCAACATTTAACATACCATGATTTTCATAATTCTTAAGAACGTAATCAAATGTTGCTTTTAATATTCCACCCATATTACTAGTTTTTTTAAAACTTTCATCTCTTGTAAGGGAATAAATTTGTTTAGATAATAAATCTATATTTTTTGGGGTAGAAATATTATCATGCATCATACACTTAATAATTTTTTTCACTCTACTTTCAGAACTTAAAATTCTTTTTGCAATTATAGATCTTTCCTCAGTTTTATATTGATCCACAGAATGTTTATTCAATTTTTCTTTAATTAATTCCATTATTATCTTATTTTCTTTAAAAAACTGAGGCCTATAAACCTTTAACTTACCTTCAAAAGATTGTTGGTCAAAATCTATCGCTCTAATTTTATATATAACTTGATCAAAATCATGAGTAGGAATAATCACATAATTATATGATCTCATATCTCCAAGAAGTCTAATCATACATCTTTCATTAAACTTTACAAACTCTTTTGCAATCTGAGATTTTTCTGAAGGATTACATTTATTTAAAAAATCACTTAAAAATTCATCACCAGGAATTCCAGCAATATGTTCCTCAATTAAAGTGTTCTGATAAACTAAAAAATTTAAATTGTCAGGAGATAAAATATGTTCAAGCTCTAGTCCATAGATCCGTGAGGCATCTGCTTTTTTAACATAAAAATATGTAAAATTATCATTTAAAATATTTCTAATTTTTATTCTAAATGGTTTAGAGTTTCCAAAAGTACAGTAATCAATTGCGTCAACATTTAAAAATTCCATATTAGCCTCATTTCCATCTGAGTGCAATAAGTTATAGACTCGTTTTAAACTTTCATCAATTTCTTTTCGTTCAAAATCAGAATAAAAAGCTCTAACCCATAATGTGTCAATGTCCTTTTCGTTATATACTGAAACTGATCCAGAAAATCTTTTTAAATCCTCATAAAAAATAGGGATTATTAATTTTCTATTATAAAATGACAGATAAGAATCTAAGTTTTTAGATATAGGAAATGAAGGTTTTTTATCTGACATTAATTTTTCGTACATATAATTTTTTCACAAAGTTAACTCATTTATTATTTCAAGGAAATTAGGAAGTTATTATCGTAAATTTGGGAAAAATTTATTTTTGTTTAGTTTAAAATCTGATTACAGTCCTACAGGAGATCAACCAGAAGCGATAAGTCAACTGATTTCTGGAATTAATGATAATCAAAAGTTCCAAACTCTTAAAGGGGTAACAGGTTCTGGAAAAACTTTTACTGTTGCCAATGTAATTAAAGAAGTTAATAAGCCAACGTTAGTTTTAGCTCACAACAAAACATTAGCTGCACAATTATATTCAGAATTTAAACAATTTTTTCCTAATAATGCTGTGGAGTACTTTGTTTCATATTATGACTATTATCAACCTGAAGCATATCTTCCAGTTTCAGGAACATACATTGAAAAAGACTTGTCAATAAATGAAGATATCGAGAAACTAAGGTTAAGCACAACTTCATCTTTACTCTCAGGTAGAAGAGATATAATAGTTATAGCATCGGTTTCATGCCTCTATGGAATTGGGAACCCTGTAGAGTTTAAAAAAAATATTATAAATATTGAAAAAAACCAAATAATTTCTAGAACTAAATTTCTTCATAGTTTAGTTCAAAGCCTCTATTCTAGGTCAAATATAGATACAACTAGCGGGTCTTTCAGGGTGTCTGGAGACACAGTTGACATCTTTCCAAGTTACGCTGATCACGCTTTTAAAATTCATTTTTTTGGTGATGAAATAGAGTTAATAGAAACATTTGACCCAATAAATAATAAAACTATTGAGTCTCATGAAAAACTATCAATTTATCCAGCAAACATGTTTGCAACTTCTCCAGATGTACTACAAAATGCAATGAATAAAATAAGGGAGGATTTATTACATCAAATAAATTATTTTAAAGAAATTGGAAAATTTCTAGAGGCTAAAAGGTTAGAAGAAAGAACAAATTTTGATTTAGAAATGATTCAAGAATTAGGCTATTGTTCTGGAATTGAAAACTATTCGAGGTATATAGATGGAAGAGAACCTGGAACAAGACCTTTCTGCCTATTAGATTACTTTCCAGATGATTATTTAATGATTGTAGACGAAAGTCATGTGACTTTGTCTCAAGTTCATGCAATGTATGGGGGAGATAGAAGCAGAAAAGAAAATTTAGTAGAATATGGATTTAGACTTCCTGCTGCAATGGACAATAGACCATTAAAATATGAAGAATTCGAGTATGTTCAAAATCAAGTCATTTATGTTAGTGCAACTCCTTCAGATTATGAGCTTGAAAAAACAGAAGGGGTTTTTGTAGAACAAATAATTAGACCAACAGGACTTTTAGACCCAGTTTTAGAAGTTAGGCCTAGCAATAATCAAATTGATGATATAATTAATGAGATTCACTTAAGAGTAAGCAGTAATGAAAGAGTATTAATAACAACTCTTACTAAAAGAATGGCTGAAGAGTTAACAAAATTTCTTGCAAAAGTTGATATAAGATCTAGATATATACATAGTGACATTGACACTATGGAAAGAGTAGAAATTATGCAAGGGCTAAGAAAAGGGTTATTTGATGTTTTGGTTGGGGTGAATTTATTAAGAGAGGGATTAGATTTACCTGAAGTGTCTCTTGTAATAATTCTCGATGCTGATAAAGAAGGGTTTTTAAGAAGTCACAGATCATTAACTCAAACAATAGGAAGAGCTGCAAGAAACGTAAATGGAAAAGCTATATTTTATGCTGATAAAATTACAAAAAGCATGAAAAAAACTATAGACGAAACAGAATACAGAAGAGAAAAGCAAAAAAAATATAACAAGAAAAATAATCTAACCCCTACCCCTTTAAATAAATCGATTAAAGATGTTTTCTTAAATCAATCAGACAATGTAAATCTAAAAAAAATTCAAAAAGAAAAAGATATTTTAAGTAATATTAAGAATTTATCTAAAAATCAAAAAGAGAAAGAAATAAGAAAGTACAGAACAGAAATGGAAAGTGCAGCTAAATCTCTAGACTTTATAGAAGCTGCAAGGTTAAGAGATATCATTAAGTCTCTAAAACAATAAAAAATGAGTGAAACAAAAGATCCCTCATTTTAAATTTATTTTTTTACAGAAATAGTTTTTTCAGAAATACTCTGACACTCTTCTCTTTAATGTCAGTTACGCTAATACTTCTTGTATTTTATCTGCTGCTTCTTGAAATTCAATAGCGCTATGAACCTCAAACTCGCACTTATCAATAATCTCTTTAGCAATTTCAGCGTTAGTACCCTGAAGTCTAACAATTATAGGGATGTTTATCGAATCTCCCATATTATTATAAGCGTCTACAATTCCTTGAGCTACTCTATCACACCTTACTATTCCGCCAAATATATTTACAAGAATCGCCTTTACATTAGGGTCTTTTAAAATTAGCCTAAAAGCAGCTTCAACCCTTTTAGCATCTGCAGTTCCTCCTACATCTAAAAAATTAGCAGGTTCTCCTCCAGACTGTTTAATCAAATCCATTGTAGCCATGGCCAAACCAGCTCCATTAACCATGCATCCAACATTTCCATCTAAATCAACATAATTCAAACCCACTTCTCTTGCCTCAATTTCAACAGGGTTTTCTTCTTTTAAATCTCTCCAAGATTCATAATTTTTATGACGAAATAAAGCATTATCATCTAAAGAAACCTTTGCATCAACAGCCATTATTATATCGTCAGAAGTTTTTAAGACCGGATTAATTTCAAAAAGAGAGGAATCAGAAGAAACGTAAGACTTATAAAGTAAGGTTATAAATTTAGTCATTTCTTTAAAAGCCTTGCCTGACAATCCTAAATTAAAAGCAATTTTTCTTGCCTGAAAAGGAAGAATACCCAATAAAGGATCTATATCTTCATAGAAAATTAATTCTGGAGTTTTTTCAGCAACAGTTTCTATATCCATTCCACCTTCTGTGGAATACATCAACATATTCTTTCCCGTTTTTCTATTTAATAATATAGAAACATAAAATTCCTCTGGCTCTGATTCACCAGGATAATAAACGTCCTCAGTAATCAAAACTTTATTTACAACTTTTCCTTCTTTTGAAGTTTGAGGCGTTATTAAACTCATGCCTATAATATCAGTAACCACTATTTTTAACTCTTCTAAACTCTTAGCTAACTTAACCCCTCCACCTTTACCTCTTCCACCAGCATGAATTTGAGCTTTAACAACAAACCACTTAGTTCCTGTCTCATCTACTAAATTTTTAGCCACATCCAAAACATTTTTTACATCAGAAAGCACAAGTCCTCTTTGAATATTGACACCATGTTCTGCTAGTATTTTTTTTCCCTGATATTCGTGTAAATTCATATTTTATATATTAAAAAAACAAAGATAAAATAATTACCTAAAGATATAGATAGTAATGTTTTTTATAATGTTACATATATAACAAAATGTTTTATTTTTAAAACATATCTTCAATTATTATATTATAAAAGCATGATAATATAATTTTGCATTCATGAAAAATAAAGATTTAATAAGCATCGCTAAAGAATTTGGTACCCCAACTTATATTTATGATGCAGAGAAAATAAAAAAGCAATATGACAGGCTAATAAATTCGTTTAAATCTGTAAAAAATTTAAAAATTAATTATGCGGTCAAAGCTCTTTCTAATATTTCAATACTAAAATACATTAACAAACTAGGAGCAGGAATAGATACGGTTTCTATTCAAGAAGTAATGATTGGGATTAAATCAGGTATTCCAGTTGATAAAATTATCTATACTCCAAATGGAGTATCCATAGATGAAATTCAAAGAGTAGCTAAAATGGGGGTTAATATAAATATTGATAATTTAAATATATTGGAACAATTCGGAAGTTCTAATCCAGAAATTCCTGTTTGCATAAGAATTAACCCTCATGTTATGGCTGGCGGAAATAGTAAAATATCGGTTGGTCATATTGATTCAAAGTTTGGAATAAGCATTCATCAAATCCCACTTCTTCTAAGGATTGTGAAAAATACCAATATAAAAGTTAATGGGATACACATGCATACAGGAAGTGACATATTAGATATAGAAGTGTTTATTCACGCAGCTGAAATATTATTTCAAACTGCTTCTAAATTTAAAGGTTTAGAATTTATAGATTTTGGAAGTGGTTTTAAAGTACCCTACTACCCTGGTGATAATGAAACAAATATTGAAGAACTAGGAGATAAATTATCTAAAAGATTTAATGAATTCTGCAAGAACTACGGAAGAGATCTTACCCTTGCTTTTGAACCCGGAAAATTTTTAGTTAGTGAAGCGGGTAATTTCTTATGCTCGGTAAACTCAATAAAACAAACCACATCTACAGTTTTTGCTCAAGTAGATACAGGTTTTAATCATTTTATAAGACCTATGATGTATGGCTCAAACCATCACATTGAAAATATATCTAACCCAAGTGATTCTGAGAGATTCTACTCAGTAGTTGGATATATTTGTGAAACTGACACATTTGCTACAAATAAAAGAATTTCTAAAATATATGAAGGGAATATTTTAAACTTTAAAAATGCTGGAGCTTACTGTTTTTCTATGGCAAGTAACTACAACTCAAGATTCAAGCCTTCTGAAATTCTTTTTTATAAAAATAAAGCAGTGGAAATAAGAAAAAGAGAAAATATTGATGACTTGTTAAAAAATCAAATTGAATTAAAATTTTAATATATCTAATCAATAACACCAGACCCTATCAATTCATCATTTTTATACCACACTGCAAATTGTCCCCTAGTAATTGCTAATTGTTCGTTTTTAAATAATAGGAAAACCCCTTCAGTCTTAAAGTATAAAGCTACATCTTGAAGCGGTTGTCGGTACCGAATTCTAGCTTGAAGTTTTTTTACTGTGTCACTTTTAAAAAAATTACCTGATTCAATCAAATGGATTTCATTCTTTTCAATGAATAACACTTTTCTAAGTAACCCTGGGTGATTTTTTCCCTCTCCAACATAAATAACGTTATTTATTACATCCGTTTTAATAACATACAAAGGAGCAATATTCCCTCCAATAGAAAGTCCTTTTCTCTGTCCGTTAGTAAAAAAATGAGCGCCATTATGCTCTCCTACAAGCTTACCATCTTCAGGTTTATAATCATATGATTTAGATAAAGATTTTAAATTTTTATAAGAAAACCCAGAATAATTGTTGTTTTTTTTATAAATAAGACTATCAGATGGTATTTCAATCACTTTTCCTTTTTTCTTTTTCAATTGTTGTTGAAGAAAATCAGGCAACTTTACTTTGCCTATAAAACACAGACCTTGAGAATCTTTTTTCTCAGCAGTTATAAGACCTTCTTTTTTTGCAATTAATCTAACATCATTTTTATTCATTTCTCCAATAGGAAATAAAGTTTTACTTAATTGCTCTTGAGATAATTGACATAAAAAATAAGATTGATCCTTGTTTAAATCCTTTCCAGTTAATAATCGGTATACTCCATTCTCATTTTTTACAACTCTACAATAATGACCAGTCGCTATGTAATCTGCCCCTAAATTCATTGCTATTTTTAAAAAAACATCAAATTTAATTTCTCTATTACAAAGCACATCAGGGTTTGGTGTACTACCATTCTTATATTCATTAAACATGTAATCAACTATCTTTTTTTGATAGTCTTTACTTAAATCAATAGTTTGAAATGGAATAGATAATTTTTCTGATACAATCATGGCGTCATAACTATCTTCTACCCAAGGACATTCGTTGGAAATTGTAACTGACTCATCATGCCAGTTTTTCATAAAAATTCCAATTACTTCATATCCTTGCTTGACAAGTAAATGGGCTGCAACGCTTGAGTCTACCCCACCCGATAATGCTACGACTACACGTTTTTTGATGTTAGGCATAAATAAATGTAATAAAACTATTTTTTATTTTGCAATTTTTTCTGTTGCTCTGCCTGATCCATCATTTCCTGCATTTTTCTTTGAAACCTATTTTGCTTAGTAGGTTTCTTCTTGTTTTCTTGAATTTGTAAATGAATCTTCTTTTCATCAATAATGAAATACTTAATGGAAAGCATAATTAAAATGGTAAGAACATTAGAGATAAAATAATATAAACTAAAAGCACTAGCATAATTATTAAAGAAAAATAGCATCATAACTGGCATTAGATACATTATAAATTTCATATTAGGCATTCCAGGTTGAGATTGTTGCATTTGAGCGCCAGACGACATCATTGTATAGAAAAAAATAGCAATAGACGCTAGAATAGGCAATAGACTTACGTGATCACCATACCAAGGAATACTAAATGGTAATTCAGCTATAACATCATAAGAAGAAAGATCGTCTGCCCATAAAAAAGGTTTTCCTCTTAACTGAAAAGCTATTGGAAAAAAACAAAATAAAGCATAAAAAACAGGTAATTGAAGAAGGGCCGGAATACATCCTAATAGTGGATTAGCACCTGCCTTACTATACAACTTCATAGTTTCTTGTTGCTTTTTTACAGCGTCATTTTTATATTTTTCATTAAGCTCTGTAATTTCTGGTTTAATAACTTTCATTCTAGCTTGAGAGACATATGTTTTATAAGTAACTGGAGACATAACTAATCTAGTTATTACAGTCATTAAAATAACCGCCAAACCTGCAGAAAAATATTTACTTAAAAACCCGAAATAATGGAAAATATAAAAATCTATTAATCCAACCAAAAAGACCCCACCCAAAATAAATAGAATCAGAAATATTATTTTCATAATTCTTAAGAATATCATAATCATTTGGACCTATATACCAATTCATAGATGAATTAAATTCAGATCTCACTAATTTTATAGGTAATATTGAACTATATTTTTTAGTATAAAGCTCATCTTTCGATTCGCTTTCAAAAAGCTTGGATGATTCAAACAAAGCATCATCGACAGGCTCATCTAATACAAGTATGGAATTAAAGAAATGCTGACCATATGAAACCCAAGAAACTGAATTTTCTTTTTCATCACTATCACTATAAGAACTTAAATAATTAGTTTCATCTCCATCATATTGATAATACAATTGACTATATCTATTTTCGTAATCAATGCTTTTAGCTTGTCTAACCGCTTTTAAATCCCAATTTAAATCAATATTTTCTTTAGAATCTATAACGTTTGACATTCCAAAAGATTTTATTGAAAAATCAAGCATGAAACCTTTTTTAGGAAGTTTATACTCAAAAACAAGAGATTGATTATCTGAAACATTATAACGCATTTTCAAAACGTCTAATCCTCCAATGTTATTTAATTCAGGACTAAAATTTAACTTAGAAGTGTTAATATTTTGGCCATTTATAGTATTAAAATTTATACTAAAATTTTGATTTCCATCCTTAACCATGTAAAGGGGATCTCCTTTATAATCAGTGAAATTTTTCAACAAAGCCTCAATCAATAGCCCTCCTTTAGAGCTAAACTTCAAAAGTAAGTCATCATTTTCAACAACAATAATTTTAGTATCTACGATTAAATTTTGATTATTAATCACGGAATTACTAGAATCAATAGATAAATCATCATTTTGAGTCTTGAGTTTTATTATCTCAGTTGAAACCCCATCCGCTTCTTCAATTTTATCAGATTCTAATGAATTCTTTTCAAGCTCTGGAATAGTATAATTAAACCACCAAAAAAAAGCAGCAATTAAAAGCACAAAACCTATAATTTGATAGGGGTCAATCTTATTCTCTTCCATTCTTATTTTTTTGATTTATTATAGTTCAAACACGCGCTAACAAATGACACAAAAAGAGGGTGCGGCAATTCAACTGTACTTTTATATTCTGGATGAAATTGAACCCCAATAAACCAGTCATTTTCTGGAAATTCTATTATTTCAACTAGTCCAGTTTTAGGATTAGTTCCACTAGCTCTTAATCCAAATTTTTCTAATTGACTTAAATAATCATTATTTAATTCCCATCTGTGCCTATGCCTCTCGTTGATTGTTTGGGAATTATATATTTCAAATGCCTTAGACTTTTCTTTAACAATACACTCCCATGAACCTAAACGCATCGTTCCTCCTTTATCAACTATAAATTTTTGATCTTTCATTAATGAAATAACAGGATTAGATGTGTTTTTATCCATTTCAGTAGAATTAGCATCTTTTAGTCCAATTACATTTCTAGTAAATTCAATAACTGCCATTTGCATTCCTAAGCAAATTCCAAAAAAAGGAATATTATTTTCCCTAGCACATTTAATTGCTTTTATCTTACCTTCTATTCCTCTTTCTCCAAAACCAGGAGCAACAATAATTCCATCAAGTTTAGATATTTCATTTTTGATTTGCTCGTCATTTATAAATTCAGAATGAACAGAACAAACCTCAACTTTAGTTTCATTAACAGAACCAGCATGAATTAATGATTCTAAAATAGATTTATAAGAATCTTGCAGCTCAACATATTTACCAACTAGTCCTATTTTTATAGTGCCTTTAGGGAACTTTAATTTTTTTACAAAATCTTCCCACTTATTAAGGTCAGTATCTTTAAAATTTGTTATTTCTAACTTTCTTAAAACAACCAAATCTAATTTCTCATCCTTCATTAGTAAAGGAACATCGTAGATAGTTGAAGCATCTATAGACTGAATTACTGAATCAACATCTACATTACAAAACAAAGCAAGTTTATTTTTTATTTCATTTGAAATTTCATGTTCAGTTCTACAAACTAAAATATCGGCATTAATTCCACTTTCCATTAAAGTCTTAACGGAGTGTTGAGTAGGTTTTGTTTTTAATTCTTTTGCTGCAGATAAATATGGTACTAAAGTTAAATGAATAACAAGGCTATTAGCTTTGCCTAGCTCCCATACTAATTGCCTTACTGATTCGATATAAGGTAGAGACTCTATATCCCCGACAGTTCCACCAATTTCAGTAATTATAACGTCATATAGATCATCTTTCCCTAAAAGCTGCATTCTTTTTTTAATCTCATTTGTAATATGAGGAATCACTTGAACAGTTTTTCCTAAAAACTTACCTTTTCTTTCTTCCTCGATAACAGTCTGATAAATTCTGCCTGTTGTAACATTATTTGCTTGAGTAGTTTCTACATTTAAAAAACGTTCATAATGACCTAAGTCTAAATCTGTTTCAGCACCATCTACAGTCACGTAGCATTCTCCATGCTCGTATGGATTTAAAGTTCCTGGGTCAACATTAATATAGGGATCAAACTTTTGTATAGTAACTCTAAGACCTCTAGATTGAAGAAGCTTAGCTAGGGAGGCTGAAATAATACCCTTTCCTAAAGAAGAACTTACACCACCTGTAACAAATATATATTTTGTTTTAGACATTAATTAATTTCTAAATTGATTTAAAAATCTCAAAAATACAAAAAGAAAGCGACTCTCTTTTGTTTTTATAAAGAGTAAAAGCTATATCCAATCATACTTAATATCTATAACTAGCTTTGGATCTAAAGAATTATGAACAGGACAACTATCACCAATATTTTCTAGGATCTCTTTATTTTCTTTAGACAGGTTAATAGGAAGACTGATTAATATTGAAATTTTAGAAATTCTTCGGGGATTTACTGACATAATTTTCTTGACATCAGCTGAAACATTTATAAACGAAACACCTAACTGCTCAGCTTTTATAGCCATTACTGTTACCATACATGAAGCCAAAGCTGTAGCTACAGTGTCAGTTGGGGAAAATGCCTCTCCTTTTCCTGAATTATCTACAGGAGCATCAGTTATAATTTCATTTCCTGACTTTAAATGAACGCATTTAGTCCTTAAGTTTCCTTCGTAATAAACTTTACTTGTCATTATAAATTTCAGAAATATTTAATTTGTCATGTTGAATTAAAAAAATAGAATTATTAATATAACCATCATCTTTAGATAAATAATTAAATCTGTTCTGTAAATATTCTGTTTCACCAATATCTACAGATTTAATTAACTTCTTTTTAAATGCAACTCTTAATACTAAATCAAGTGTAATGTCATGCCCTCTTATGGCAATTTTATTTGGGAGTTTTCCGTAATCAGCTAAATACAGCTCATTAAAAACGTCTAACTTTTCGTCATAAATAGGCCTATAATATGAGGGATAAGTAAATTTTAGGTTTCCTAAATTTTCATAAGAAATATTTTCATTTTCATACACATCAGCCCTGTATGTAGTTAATAAAGAAATATTTCTTTCTTTAGATATTTGAGAGTTTAACAAAGAGGTTACACTAGTTATTATGTTTAAATTTTGTGATTCTAAAAACACCATATTGTTTTTAGAAAAAACTAACAAAGAATCTGTTAATTCTGGATCAACTAAACCGTTAGTCAAATCTGTATTAATTAATTCAGCGTAAGGATAGTTTTCTAATAGCCTTTCTTTAATCTGATTGCTTTTGTTATCATATATAATCATAACACAAGGATCAGGATCTAATTCAATTAAATATTTTATATGATCAAACATCTTCAACCTTTGACTATCTTCGGAGGGCATTGATTGAAAAACATTTTTATTTATTTCAACTATTTTAGAGCTTAAAGGGGAAATAATAGGTGTTTTTGATTTGACCATAGATTTTGATATTTGATTGATATTCCTAGGTACTAATGGACCAAGAATAAAATCGTAATCATCAAATGAATTAGATGAAATAATTAGATCTATTGATTTGAAATTATTTTGGGTATCAATAACTTTTAAACTTATATCTAATCCCAATTCTTTAACTTTATTTAAAGCTGATAAAGACCCACTATAAAAGTCCAATGAAATAGTGGATAAATTTAAATTTTTTAAATAATTCTTAGTGTTCTCAACAGAATCAATTTCAATATTATTTAAATTAAAAGGAGCTAAGAAAGCAAGTTTTATAGTCTTATAGTTTAATGTACTATCATTTAGATTAATATCCCTTATTGTTTTAGAATCAATTAGTATTGAATCTTTTATAATTTTCAGAAATTCATTTTTTACTATAAGTGTTTTTTTTACAGGAATGTTAAGTTCCATTCTTCTAGATAAATTAAAACCTTCAATTTGGCTATTATATTTAATTATATCATCAATAGAAACATTGTATAATTTAGAAATCGTATATAGAGTTTGTTTTCTTTTCACTTTATGCTTTACGAATTCAACAGTGTACTCTTCGTTGATTTCAATAGAATTTTCTTGAGAAAAACTCAAAAAAGAAAATAAAAAAAATAAAACTAAACTTTTAAAAAAATTCATTATTCCCATTCAATTGTTGCTGGAGGTTTTGAGCTTATATCGTAAACAACCCTATTACACCCTTAACATTATTAATTATTTTATTAGATATTTCTTGTAGAAATTCATAAGGAAGGTTAACCCAGTCAGCTGTCATTCCGTCAGTTGATTCTACAGCCCTTAATGCTACACATTCTTCATAAGTTCTTTCATCACCCATAACTCCCACGCTTTTAACAGAGAGAAGTATAGCTCCTGCTTGCCAAACTTTATCATATAAACCATGAATTTTTAAACCATCAATAAAAATAGCATCTACTTCTTGTAAAATTTTGATTTTTTCATTTGTAATACCTCCTAGTATTCTGATCGCTAAACCAGGACCTGGAAATGGGTGTCTTTTAAGAAGATTGGGATCTATTTTTAGACTAGCACCAACTCTTCTAACCTCATCTTTAAACAACATTCGAAGAGGCTCTACAACTGATAACTTCATGAAATCAGGTAATCCTCCAACGTTATGATGAGATTTTATAGTAGCAGAGGGACCTTTAACAGAAATTGATTCTATCACATCTGGATAAATTGTTCCTTGAGCTAACCATTTAGCTCCGTTTATCAGTTTTGCCTCCTTATCAAAAACATCAATAAAAGCCTTTCCTATTACTTTTCTTTTTTCTTCTGGATCAGTAACATTTAAAAGTAAATCAATAAAATATTTTGATGCATCAACTCCTTTAACATTTAATCCCATTCCTTCATATTGGATTAAAACATTTTGAAATTCATTTTTTCTTAATAGACCGTTATTCACAAAAATACAATGCAAGTTGCTTCCGATTGATTTATGTAAAAGAACAGCAGCGACAGTTGAATCAACACCACCTGATAAGCCTAAAATAACTTTATCGTCTCCAACTGTATTCTTTATTTCTAAAATAGTTTTAGTTGAAAAAGAATCAGGAGTCCAATTTGGTTTAATATTCGAAATATTAATTAAAAAGTTTTCTAATATTTTTTTCCCATCAGTTGTATGATATACTTCTGGATGAAATTGAATTCCATAAACTAGCTCGTCACAAATTGAATAAGAAGCGTTTTTAACATCGTCAGTGCTAGCAATACATTTAGCATTTAACGGAAGAACTTCAATTGTATCACTATGGCTCATCCAAACTTGTGAGCCGGACTGAACTCCACTAAATAGAGGATCTGAATTATCAATTTTAGACAATTTAGCCCTTCCATATTCTCTTTTGTTTGAAGGAATCACTTCCCCTCCATTAAAGTGTGCAATATATTGTGCGCCATAACAAACCCCTAAAAGTGGTTTGACTCCTTTTATATTAGTTAAATCAAAATGTAGTGCATCTTCAGATCTTACTGAAAAAGGAGATCCAGAAAGAATAACAGCTTTAAATGAATTTAAATCAACTTTAAGGTTGTTATATGGGTGGATTTCACAATATATAAACAGTTCTCTTACTCTTCTAGCTATTAATTGGGTGTATTGAGACCCAAAATCAATTATTAACACTTTTTCTTCCATGTTCAAAAATACTATTATTACAAATAAAAATACTACAAGAAAATTAATTTCTATATTTCAATAATTATAAAACTTGGATCAAAAGGATCTAAATTTTCCATAACCAAATCTATAAATTCATCTCCATAATATTGAAAAAATTCTGAAAAATTAATTTCCCTTTCCTGAAGTGAATCATAGGGAAACAATCCTGATTTAATGGAAATTATTTTATTTAATATTTCTTTGTTTTTCTTCTTTTCTGCTTTTAGCAATCTTTTTTCTAAATTATCTATTCCATTTTTTTGTTTTTTTTCCTGGGCCTTAACAGCTCCAGTAAAAGAAAAGTCAGTAAGTTTCGCAACTTCTAATAATTGGTTAAAATTATCACTAATAATAGTTTTTATATTTGTAAAATCAATTCTATTTTTAGAAAATTTATTAGTGCAAAATTTCAATAAATTCTCATTGTTTTCAAAAAGATGTTCAACATTCAAATTTAATTTTTTTAATTTTTTTAATTTTTTTTTATGAACTAAGAGGACAGAATTTCTGATTGATAGTACAGGAAAGGTTATGTTTTTTTCGTCAAAATAATCTTTTAACTGTAGCCAGTAGGATATTTCACTTCCACCCCCAACATATGCTAAGTTTGGAAGGATAGTTTCTTGATAAAGAGGTCTAATTAATACATTAGGAGAAAATCTTTCTGGATGATTTTTAATTTCACTAATTATTTCATCTTGAGTAAATGAGATTTCAGATTCCAAAACTTTATAAACTAAATCATTTTTTTCAATTCTTGAACGAAGATTATTTTTGATATAAAATAAATTTATTAATCTTGGATTGACCTGTGGTTTAATTTTTCCTTTAGAAAAATTTATTAATTTTTTATTTGTTTTAGACACGAAATTATAGCAAGTACTTTCTTTTACCTCGTCAATAAAAACATCAGTCATTATTTTTTTTAGATTTTTATTGTCAGGGTTTAGAATTACAAGCCCATATTTACCAAAAATCATATGAACTAAGTTCAACGTAGCTTTAGATAAACTTTTATTTTTTAAATAAGATGATTCAAAAAATGAAATCATTTTCTTGACATTTAAATTTTCTTTGTCAAAGAAACTAGACATCTCGTGAAAAACCTCAGAAAGTTTTTCTGTATTTAAATCCCCAACAATTCCACTAGTTTTAACATCCCAATTAAATTGTTTGTTAACCGTTTTAAAAAAATTAATTTCTTCAAAATCATGATCTTCAGATGCCATCCAGTAAATTGGAATGAAATTCATTTCAGGGAATTTCAATTTTAAATCTTTACAAATTTTTATAGTATCTATTATTTTATAAAAGAAATACAATGGTCCAGTGAACAGATTAAGCTGGTGACCAGTTGTTACGGTAAATGTATTTGGCTTAGTTAAGTCATCTATTGAACTAAGTTGAATATCATTATCTGGAATTGGTTGATATTGTTCATTTAGTTCTTTAGATAATATATCTCTGAATTTATAATTAAAATTTTTTTGTTTTTCTTGAATTTGATCTTTATAATTTTTTAATTTATTTGACCTTTTATAAAATAAGCTAAGCCCCTTTTCATTATTAAAATAACTAAGAGCTAGAAAAGGTAAATGCTTGGTTATATTTGGATCAATTAATTTCAACTAAATTATTTTTATTAATATACACAATCCCTTTAATCTATTGTTTATTACCAATTAACAAGGAATTCCGTAAAGATCAAATTCGCTAGCACTAATTATTTTTATTTCTGCGAACTCACCTATTTTTAAATAATGCTCAGATGCATCAATCAAAACTTCATTGTCAACATCTGGAGAATCAAACTCACTTCTTCCAATAAAATAAGTGCCTTCTTTTCTATCTATCGAACATTTAAAAGTTTTTCCAATTTTTTCTTGATTTAAATCAAAAGATATATTCGATTGAATATCCATAATTTCAGCTAGTCTTGCATCTTTTATTTCTTTAGGAACATTATCAACTAAATTATAAGCATGAGTATTTTCTTCATGACTATAAGTAAAACAACCTAGCCTTTCAAATTTAACTTCAGAAACCCATTTTTTTAATTCATCGAAACTCTCATCTGTTTCACCAGGGTAACCCACGATTAAAGTAGTTCTAATTGCGATACCAGGAACTTCAAATCTCATTTTATTTATTAATTCATTTATCTTTAATTTGCTAGAACCGCGCCTCATAGATTTTAATATTTCATCGGAAATATGCTGAAGCGGAATGTCGATATAATTACAAATTTTTGGCTCCTCTTTTATTACTTTAAGAACATCTAATGGGAATCCAGCTGGAAAAGCATAATGAAGTCTAATCCATTCAATTCCCTCAACCTTAACTAATGACTTTAACAATAAACCTAATTCTCTTTTTTTATATAAATCAAGCCCATAATAAGTTAAATCTTGAGCAATAAGGATAATTTCTTTAACTCCTTTAATAGCTAACTTTGTAGCTTCAACTACAATATCTTCAATAGATTTTGATTTATGTTTTCCTCTCATTAAAGGAATAGCACAAAAAGAACATGGTCTATCACATCCTTCTGAGATTTTCAAATAAGCATAATTTTTCGGAGTGGTTGTTAGCCTTTCTCCTACAAGTTCATGCTTGTAATCTGCTTTTAAAGCTTTCAATAACTTAGGTAAGTCTGTAGTGCCAAAAAATTGATCTACATTAGGTATTTCCTTCTCTAAATCTGGCTTATACCTTTCACTTAAGCAGCCAGTAACAAATAATTTATCTATTTGCCCTTTTTCTTTTTTTTGAGAGTACTCCAAAATAGTATCTATAGATTCTTGTTTAGCATTATCAATAAAACCACAAGTATTTATAACAACTATATTTCCTTCTTCTTCATGAACCACCTCTTTATTATTAGCTTTCAATTGCCCCATTAAAACTTCTGAATCATAGATGTTTTTCGAACAACCAAGAGTTACTACATTAATTTTATTTTTACTTGAATACTTAGCTCTCATTAATATGGTTTTATGATTTTTTAAAAAAAGAATCTACGAATTCCTTTTTATCAAATATTTGTAAATCTTCTATTTTTTCTCCAATACCAATAAATTTAATTGGAATTTGAAACTGATCTGAAATACCTAAAACAACACCACCCTTAGCAGTGCCGTCTAGTTTTGTAACTACTAAAGAAGTGATTTCTGTGACATTAGTAAATTGTTTAGCTTGTTCAAATGCGTTTTGACCCGTTGAACCATCTATAACTAAAACTACCTCCTGAGGAGCTTCAAAAGTTTTCTTTTGTAAAACTCTTTTTATTTTACCTAACTCGTTCATTAAGTTAGTTTTATTATGTAATCTTCCCGCTGTATCAATTAAAACAATATCAGCATTTTTTTTAATTGCTGATTCTATAGTATCAAAAGCAACAGATGCAGGGTCACTACCCATTTCTTGCTTAATTAAATCAACTTTGACTCTATCAGCCCAAACTTGTAATTGATCAATCGCAGCTGCTCTAAAAGTGTCTGCAGCACCAATCACAACCTTAAGACCTAATGATTTATAATAATTAGCCATTTTTCCAACAGTCGTAGTTTTTCCAGCACCATTAACTCCAACCACAAGAATTACGTGTGGCTTTTTATTTTCATTGATTTTAAAATTATTAATAATTTTATCTGAGTCATTAATAATAGCTATAATCTCTTCTTTTAGAATTAAATCTAATTCATCAGCATTAATGTATTTATCCTTAGCAACTCTATTTTCAATTCTATCTATAATCTTTAATGTAGTTTTAACTCCAACATCTGAAGAAATTAATATTTCCTCTAACTCATCTAAAACTTCAACGTCAACTTTACTTTTACCAACAATTGCTTTAGATATTTTACTAAAAAATGATTCACTACTTAATTTTAAACCTTTATTTAAAGAATCTTTTTTTTTTTGAACTGAAACATTAATTTTTTGACTAATAACTTCTTTAGAAATTGACTTTTCTATCTGTTCGTCAACAACTGATTTTTTATCGGCTGTTGCTTTATCGCTTATTTTTTTCTTTGTAGAAAAAAGTTTATTAAAAAAACTCATATTAAAATGTTACTTCAAATATATGAAAACAAAAAAAGCCACTCAAAGGTGACTTTTAAAATATATTAAAATTAGTTAATTATTTTTTTGATAACCAGTCATTGACTAATTCGGGAGCCATAATTGATTCTACATAAATGTAAGCACCAGATTTAGGGCTTTTAACCATTTTTATAGCCTTAGATAATCTTTTTGATGATGTTTGAAGTGAAGCTACTGTCTTTTTTGCCATGACCTAAAATTATTTAATTTCTTTATGAATAGTATTTTTTTTCATGATAGGATTAAATTTTTTAATTTCTAATCTATCAGGTGTATTTTTTTTATTTTTTGTTGTAACATATCTAGAAGTCCCAGATAATCCAGAGTTTTTATGCTCTGTACATTCTAAAATAACTTGAACTCTATTGCCTTTCTTAGCCATATTATTTTAAATTAAAGTTTATTAATTTTAGATTCTTTTAAAACTGCTGAAATACCTTTTTTATTAATGGTTTTTAAAACAGATGTAGAAACTTTAAGGGTGATCCACTTACCTTCCTCAGGAATAAAAAATCTCTTTTTAATTAGATTTGGTTCAAATCTTCTTTTTGTTTTGTTCATAGCTTTAGAAACATTGTTTCCAACTAAAACTTTTTTTCCAGATATTTCGCAAACTTTTGACATAATTCAGTCTTTTTAAACAGGGTGCAAATTAACAACTTATTTAGAATATTGCCAAATTTTTTATTAGCTAGTTAATAATTCTGAAAAAAATAGCTCAAGTGATTTATTTACAGATTTATTTATATTTTTTTCACGGTGCTCTCCAAAATTAAACTCAAAACACTTTAAATCAGTTGGTGTAGATATGGCAATAAAAACCTTTCCAATAGGCTGCTTTGAATCTCCTTTAGAAGGACCAGCATTTCCTGTTGTTGCAATAGCATAATCTGTATTGAATATTTTTTTAACCCCTAATACCATTTCTTTAGCAACTTCAGAGCTAACAACTGAATGTTTTGAAATTGTGTCGTTATTAACTTTCAAAACATTTTCTTTTATCAGGGTATCATAAGCCACTACTGATCCCTTAAAGTAATTTGACGAACCTGGAATTGATGTTAATCTAGATGAAATCAAGCCTCCTGTCAAACTTTCAGCAGTTGAAATAGTCTTGTTGAACTGAATTAATTTTTTTCCAATTTCTTTTTCTATTGAGTTTGAAAATTCAAAACCAATAATAGTTTTACCTAAAACCCTATATAATTCAACTATAAGATCGTCCATTATTTTTTCCAAAGATTTTTTGTCATCTCCTTTTGAAGAAAGTCTCAACCTAACACGACCTAAATTAGGAAGGTATGCCAATTTAAAATTAGAAGGCAAACTTGATTCAAATTCTATTAATTTATTAGCGATAGTACTTTCACCAAGACCATAAGTAAGTAAAGTTTTGTTTAAAATAACTGGACATTTAAATTCTTTTTTAATTTCAGGTATCAAATAAGAGGAAATCATTGACTTCATTTCAAAAGGAACCCCAGGAAGAGAAACGTATAAAGTATTCAGATTTTGAACCATCATTCCGGCTGCAGTTCCAAAATCATTTGGAATTAGTTTTGCTCTAGATGGTAAATAAGCTTGCGCTCTGTTTAAATCAGTAATAGGATTATCTTTAAAGTTCTTAAAGAGATTTTCAATATGATTTAAAACTTCTTTATTTAAAACTAATTTATCTTTGAAATAATCACAAAAAGAATCTTTAGTGATATCATCGTTAGTTGGCCCTAATCCTCCAGTAAGTATTACTATATCAAACTTATTTTGAGAATTTTTTAACGAATTAGTAATATCAATTTTTGAATCTCCAATTGTTAAGATTTCCGTTACTTCAACTCCAATATTGATAAGTTCTTTTGAGATGAAAGCTGAATTAGTATCAATAATTTGACCAATCAAAATTTCATCACCAATTGTTATAATCTTTACTTTCATTATTTAGATTTAATTGAAAAAAATTTTTTTTCATTAATAAACCCTTCCAATAAATCATTTTCACTGACCTTTCCCACACCTGATGGAGTGCCAGTAAAAATCACATCACCAATTTTTAAAGTAAAAAATTTAGAGACTTCAGAAATCAGTTCATCAATGCTCCATAACATATTAAAGGTGTTACCTGATTGTACACTTTTTCCATTTTTATTTAATGAAAAATTTAAATTATTCAAATCATTAAATTCGTTTTTATTAACCCATTCACCAATTAAAGCTGAACCATCAAATGCTTTTGATTTTTCCCATGGAAGACCATTTTTTTTTAATTCAGATTGCAAATCTCTTGCGGTAAAATCGATTCCTAAACCAACTTGATCATAATATTTGTGTGAAAATTTAGTTTCAATTGATTTTCCGAGTTTTTTAATTTTAACTAAAATTTCAACTTCGTAATGTACATCGTTTGAATAATCGGGAATAAAAAAAGGTTGATTTTTTAAAATCACTGCTGTTTCTGGTTTTAAAAAAATTACCGGAGAACTTGGTTTTTTATTTTTTAATTCATCAACATGATCTATGTAATTTCTTCCGATACAAATTATTTTCATATCTATAATTTATTATTCAATTTACTTAATCTTAGTTTGGTAAGCACCTTTTTAGTGTACATCGGAAAATCAGCGTTAAGTATCCACCCTAAATACCCAGGTTCATTTTCTATAATATAATCCACTGATTTCCCTTTATGTTTTCCAAAAGAAAAACAAGGAATATCATTTTCATTAAAAACAATAAAGCCTGCTGGATCTACATTTTTTCCTCTTTTTGAAAAATCTGACAAAAATTTAATATCGTTTTGCAATTCATCATATTTTTCAATTTGAGATTCCAATACCTCAAAAGTTGCAAGTGTGTCAGCTTTTGAAGAGTGAGCATTTTCTAAAGTCTTTCCACAATAGAATTTGTATGCAGCTCCTAATGTTCTTTCTTCCATTTTATGGAAAATAACTTGCGCATCAATAGTTAGAACATCATCTAAACTAAAATCAATTTCAGATCTCAAAAGCTCTTCGGCTAATAATGGAATATCAAACCTATTTGAATTAAAGCCAGCTAAATCACAATTTTTAATCATAGAAACAACGTCTAAAGAAATAAATTTAAAATTAGGTTCATTTTTAACTATATCGTTAGTTATTCCATGGATATTTGAAGCTTCTAAAGGAATTCTAATTTCAGGATTTACAAGCCAAGTTTTTGATTCTTTATTTCCGTTTGGAAAAACTTTTAAAATAGAAATTTCAACTATCTTATCTTTTGACACATTAACTCCTGTGGTTTCTAAATCAAAAAAACATATAGGTTTAGTAATTTTAAGATTCATTTTTAGTTAAAATTTAAATTAATTAGAGTTTTAAAAATTAGATTTTCAAATCGGTTTCCCAATTTTCAATTAAATCTTTAATTCTTTTTATAAAAAGGCCCCCTCTTGCTCCATTGACTATTTTATGGTCAAAACTATGGGAAAGAATAATTTTGTGTCTTATTCCTATAAAATCACCTTTATCAGTTTCTATTACTGAAGGTTTTTTTATAATAGCACCAAATGCTAAAATACCTACCTGAGGCTGATTAATGATTGGCGTTCCCATCAAAGTTTCAAATACACCAATATTACTTATAGTATAAGTTCCATCTTTCACTTCGTCAGGTTCAAGTTGCCCAACTCTAGCTCTATTTGCTAAATCATTAACTTTTTTTGCAAGTCCAAGCAAGCTAAGTTGATCAGCATTTTTAATAACTGGAACAATTAAATTTCCATCATTTAAAGCTGTAGCCATTCCTATGTTAATGTTTTTTTTCTTTATAATATTATAATTATCAAGACTAACATTTAATAAAGGAAACTCTCTCAGCGCTTTTGCAACCAACATTACAAAAATTGGAGTAAAAGTTATTTTTTCACCTTCTTTTTCTTGAAATTTTAATTTATTACTCTCTCTCCATTCCCATAAATTAGTAATATCTGCTTCAATAAATGATTGTACATGAACTGATTTTTCTTTACTATTAACCATATGATCAGAAATAAGCTTTTCCATTCTACTCATTTCTTTTATTTCATCATTCTCAACTGAAAAAGTCTTGTTTGATAAATTTTCTTTAGAAATACTTATATTGGATTTGTTTTTTGAAATATATCCTAACAAATCGTTTTTAGTTAATCTACCTTCTTTTCCTGATCCTATGATTTTTTCCAATTCTGATTCGCAAATTCCTTCTTTTTCAGAAATACTCCTAACTAAAGGAGAATAGATTTTTTTATCATTTGAACTGTTATCAAAATCAATGTTTTTATTTGCTTTTTCAATTAGATCATCAGTCTGGAAGATTGCAATAGGTTCTTGAACAGTTTTTGATTCTTTTGGCTTCTTAGAATGTGCTTTAATATCATTTCCTTTAATCTCAATTATAGCTATTGGTTCTCCAACCTTTATAACATCATTAATTTCACATAATTTTTCTAAAAGAATTCCAGAAACTTCACTAGGAACTTCGGAATCCACTTTATCAGTTGCGATTTCTACAATTAAATCATCTTCGTTAATTTTATCACCAACATTTTTTAACCAATTAATAATAGTAGCTTCATCCACACTTTCTCCCATTTTCGGCATTAGAAGTTCGAATTTAGCCATTGATTTAATTTTAATTTTAATACAAAAATATTAAAATATTATTGGTTTAATTTTAATTAACTAATAAAGAAGTTCTCAATTGAGGTTTTTTATTGAGTTTTCAAAAGGAATTCTCTTAATTATGCTTCTCCCAAGAGTAACTTCATCAGTATATTCTAGTTCGTTACCAACAGAAACCCCTCTTGCAATTGTAGTTATAATGATTTTATGATCGTCTAATAGTTTGTAAATATAGAAATTGGTAGTATCTCCTTCCATAGTCGCACTTAAGGCAAAAATTAATTCAGAAATTTCAGATTTTTTTACTTTTTCAATTAGAGAATCAATATTTAATTGATTGGGACCAATCCCTTCAATTGGAGATATTTTACCTCCTAAGACATGATAAACTCCATTAAATTGACCTGTACTTTCAATAGCCATCACATCTCTAATGTCTTCAACCACACAAATTAATGATTTTTCTCTTTTAGGATTCGAACATATTTCGCAAGTATCAGAGTCCGAAATATTGTGACAATTTTTACATAAAATGACTCTTTGTACTAAATCCGATAATGAATCTGATAATTCTTTTGTTTGAGCTTTTGGTTGGTTTAATAAAAACAAAACAAGCCTCAAGGCAGTTCTTTTACCAATACCAGGCAATTGTGACATTTCATTCACTGCATTTTCAAGTAATTTAGAGGAAAAATTCATTTTTTAAATATACTACTAGATTTTGTAAGAACCATAAATTAGTATATTTGAAAAAAGACTAATTCATAATGGAATCATCACTTATACTCTTTGTTATAGCCTCATATTTCATAGGTTTATTTATAATTTCATATTTAACAAAAGGTAACGGAGATAATTCAACATTTTTTTCTGCAAATAAAGAATCTCCTTGGTATTTAGTGGCATTTGGGATGGTTGGCGCTTCGCTTTCAGGGATAACATTTATTTCAGTTCCTGGAGATATAGGAGAGATGCAATTCACTTATTTTCAAGTTGTGCTAGGCTACTTGGTGGGTTATTTTATTGTTGCTATTGTTTTATTGCCAATATATTACAAGCTCAACCTTACATCAATCTACGAGTATCTAAATGAAAGATTTGGTAAAATAAGTCACAAAACTGGAGCCTTTTTCTTTTTTATTTCTAGAATATTAGGAGCCTCATTTAGATTATATCTAGTAGCTATAGTGTTACAGCAGTTTGTTTTTGATTCTTTAGGCATACCATTTGAAATAACTGTAATTATTTCAATACTATTAATTTGGGTATACACTTTTAGAGGAGGTATTAATACTATCGTTTGGACTGATACTCTGCAAACAGCTTTTATGCTTATTTCTGTTTTGTTATCTATTTATTTAATTAACTCAAACCTTGAATGGACTTTTATTGAATTTATAAAATCAGTGGAAATTCAAGACTACAATAAAATATTAGTAAATGAAAGTTTTCTAGATAGAAATCATTTTATAAAATCTTTTATAGGAGGAATGTTTATAACAATCTGTATGACTGGTTTGGATCAGGACATGATGCAAAAAAACCTCACTTGTAGATCATTAAAAGACGCTCAAAAAAATATGATAGTATTTAGCTTTGTTTTAGTTGTGGTAACATTTCTATTCATGCTTCTAGGAGCTCTTTTGTTCATTTATGCTAAAGAAAATAATATAGAAATCCCTTTACTTAATGGAGTTCCTAATAGTGATTTGCTTTTTCCTCAAATTGCTTTAAATAGTGATTTAGGAATTGGCATAGGAATTACTTTCTTATTAGGTTTAATTGCTGCGGCTTACAGTAGCGCAGACAGCGCATTAACATCATTAACAACATCTTTTTGTGTGGATTTTTTAAATCTAGAAAATAAAAGTAAAAAAATTCAAAATAGCATTAGAAAAAAAACACACATAGTAATGAGTTTTGTTCTTATTATAGTTGTAATAATATTTAAAAAATATTTAAATACTAATGTAATAGATGGTTTATTAACGGTAGCAGGATATACTTACGGACCATTATTAGGTTTATTTGCGTTTGGAATATTTACTAATTATAAAGTTAAAGATCAATATGTTTGGGCGGTAGCTTTATTTTCGGTCTTAATTGTTTTGGGTATTGGAAATATAGATTCTGATTTTTTAGGAGGTTACAAAATTGGCTACGAGCTTCTTCCGATTAACGGATTAATTACATTTTTTGGTTTAATACTGATTCGTAGAAAGTAACACCAAAGTACAGGCCTCCATATAAACTATCGATTCTTTGTCTAATAATTTGTAAAATTCACTGTTTTCAGTTCCTGGATTAAAAATCACTCTTTTTGGTTTTAAAGAAATTATATATTCATAATACTCTTTCTGTCTTTTTTGATTTAAATATAAAGTAACAGTATGAACATCTTTATATAGAGTTAACTTATTTTGAATATTTATTCCATTAATTTTACCTTGCTTTAATCCAATTGCTATTACTTCAACCTTTTTTGAAGCTAGTCTTCTTACGGCCATATTTGAATAACGATCAGAATTTAAAGAGGCACCTAATACTAAAGTTTTTTTTACCATCTTATAATAACAGACCCCCAAGTAAATCCACTGCCAAAAGCAGCAAGAACAACTAAATCATTTTCTTTTATTTTACCTTGCTCCCACGCTTCTGTAAGGGCTATTATTACAGAGGCAGCAGTAGTATTACCATACTTCATAATATTATTATGTACTTTATCGTCAGATAAATTAAATTTCTTTTGAATAAATTGTGAAATGCGTAAATTCGCTTGATGTGCGAATTAACATATCAATATCTTCCTTTTGCAAATTGTTTGCCTCTAAACCTTCCACTATTACTTCTGAAAAACGTGTAATTGCGTTTTTAAAAACTAATTGTCCATTCATATACGGATAATAAGATTGATCATCTGAATTATTTTCTGCTAATATTTCAGGAACCCATCTTCCTGTGCTAGGTCCATCCATCATCAATTCTCTAGCGTATTTTCCCTCTGAATGAAGATGAGAAGATAAAATTCCTTTTCCTTTAACTTCACTTCTAGATAAAATAGCTGCTCCTGCGCCATCGCCAAAAATAACAGACACTCCTCTTCCTCTTGTAGATTTATCTAATGCACCTGAATGGTTTTCAGCACCAATCACTAAAATATTTTTATACATACCGGTTTTTATGAACTGATCTGCAACAGACATAGCATAGATAAAACCTGAACACTGACTTCGAACATCTAAAGCACCAATTGTTGACATATCTAACATGTCTTGAACTTGAACTCCACCACCTGGAAAATACATGTCTGGACTTAGTGTAGCAAAAATAATAAAATCAATATCTTTTTTCTCTAAGCCAGATCTATCTATTGCTATTTTTGAAGCTTTAACAGCCATAGTCGAAGTAGTGTCATCTGATTTAGGATCAATCCACCTTCTTTCTTTAACACCTGTTCTTTCTTGAATCCAAGAGTCACTTGTATCCATTAATTTCGATAAATCATCATTAGTGATAATGTTCTCAGGAACATAATGTCCCATTCCAATAATCCTTGAATTAAACATAAAGTTTTTTTATTGTTAACGCAATTTAAAACAAATAATCAATATTAATAATACGAACTGTATAGTATTGATTAATGTCAATTTGTCACATTCAGTTCTTTGGTATATCATTTGATTATAAGTTATAAAATATAAAATTATGTCAAAAGGTAAAATTAATGTTTCAGTTGAAAATATATTTCCTCTAATTAAAAAATTTCTTTACAGTGATCATGAAATTTTTTTAAGAGAACTAATATCAAATGCTACTGATGCAACTATAAAACTTAAACATTTGTCTAGTATTGGTGAAAATAAATTAAAAATAGGAGATCCATTTATTGAAGTTAAAATTGACAAAAAAGGAAAAAAAATTCATTTAACAGACCAAGGAATTGGTATGACTATGGATGAAGTTCAAAAATATATAAACCAAGTTGCATTTTCTGGTGCCGAAGAATTTTTAGAAAAATATAAAGATAGCGCAAAAGACAGTGGAATAATTGGTCACTTTGGACTAGGATTCTATTCAGCTTTTATGGTTGCTGAAAAAGTAGAAATAATTACTAAGTCTTACAAAAAATCTCCTGCAGCTCACTGGATATGTGACGGGTCTCCAGAATATTCACTTGTAAAAAGTGATAAAAAAGAAAGAGGAACAGAAATAATTTTACATATAAGTAAAGACTCAAAAGAATTTTTAGAAGATTCCAGAATCAATACCTTACTTAATAAATACAATAAATTCATGCCAGTTCCAATAAAATTTGGAACTAAAGAGGTTACTAATAAAGTTGGGAAAGGAGATAAGGAAAAAGAGGTTAAAGAAACAGTAGACAATATAATTAACAACCCTAATCCTGCATGGACAAAATCCCCTTCAGATCTTAACGAAGATTCTTACAAGGATTTTTACAAAGAATTGTATCCAATGCAGTTTGAAGAACCTCTTTTTAATATTCATTTAAATGTAGATTATCCTTTTAATCTAACAGGAATTCTTTATTTTCCAAAAATTTCAAATGATATTAATGTTCAAAAAGATAAAATACAACTTTATCAAAATCAAGTTTATGTCACTGATAATGTTGAAGGGATTGTTCCTGAATTCCTAACTCTTTTAAGAGGAGTAATAGACTCACCAGATATCCCCTTAAATGTTTCAAGAAGTTATTTACAGGCTGATGGTGCAGTAAAAAAAATAAGTAACTATATAACTAGAAAGGTAGCTGATAAATTGAATTCTTTATTTTCAAAAGACAGGGAAGGATTTGAAAAAAAATGGAATGATATTAAAGTAATCATTGAATACGGTATGCTAAGTGAAGAAAAGTTTTTTGATAAAGCTCAAAAATTTGCCTTATACCCAACTGTGAATGGAGATTACTTTACTTTTGAAGAGTTAAAAGATAAAATTTCTAAAAATCAAACTGATAAAGATGGTAATTTAATCATTCTTTATACCTCAAATAAAAATGAACAACATTCTTATATAGAAGCAGCAAAAGAAAAAGGTTATGAAGTTCTTTTACTTGATTCTCCAATTATTAGTCATTTAATTCAAAAAATAGAAACTAGTAATGAAAAAGTTAACTTTTCTAGAGTTGACGCTGATGTTATTGGTAAAATAATTAAAAAGAAAAATGAAGAGGTTTCAAAACTTGATGACAAACAAAAAGAAAAATTAAAAACAATTATTGAAGGAGCTGTTCCTAAAGATAAATATACTGTTCAGTTAGAAGCAATGGATAGTTCTTCTGCTCCGTTTATAATTACTCTTCCGGAATTCATGAGAAGAATGAAGGAGATGCAACAAAGCGGAGGAAATGGAATGTTTGGAAATATGCCAGAAATGTACAATTTAATAGTAAATGTGAATAACACTATTAACACTGAAATCTTAAACTCAAAAAGTAAAAACAAAAAAGAACGTCTGATTAAGCAGTCTTTAGATTTAGCTAGGCTATCTCAAAACTTACTTAAAGGAGAAGAACTTACGTCATTTATCAAAAGAAGTATTGAATTAATAAAGTAAACAAATGATTCAAAAGATAAACATTTACTTGTTAAGTTTTCTTTATATTTTGAGTGGAGTGCTGCATTTTTATAATTCAGATTTTTATTTACCTATGATGCCAGATTTTATTCCTCTTCATTTGGAATTAATTTTAATTAGTGGAGCCTTCGAATTTATATTTGGTATTGGAGTACTTATTGATAAAACCAGGATTTATTCTTTATGGGGAATAATAGGATTATTGATTCTTTTTATGTCGGTACATTTAAACATGTTCACACCAGGAAATAATTTAGGAATCCCAACATATCTTTTAATAATTAGAGTAATCTTTCAGTTTAGCTTAATTTATTGGGCTTGGAAAAATATAAGTCTTCACAAAAATTAAAATCAATTAACTATACTTTTAAAGTAAAATAAATTTTACCATATTTACTTCATGAAAATAAAACTGTTTTTAATCATTCTTTTATTATTGGGTTGTGAAAATGAGAAAGAACAAATAAATATTAATGTTTCAATTGATGGATTTAAAAAAGGTAAAATTTATTTACAAAAAATAAAAGATTCTGCACTTGTGAATTTAGATTCTATGTTTGTTAATAGCAAAAAGCCAATACTACTAAAATCTCAAATTGAATCACCTGAAATTTTTTATATTAATTTAGATATTACTAAAAAAGATAATAAGATAGCTTTTTTTGCAGAAAAAGGAGATATAAAAATAGTAACTAATCTTAAAAAATTTAATACAGAATTTGAAATCTCTGGATCGTCAAACGACTCCATTTACAGAATATACTTGAGTGTTATTAGAAAGTTTAATAACAATAGACTAGACTTAATAAAACTTTCATTTGATAATTCTAAAAACAAAGATAGCGTTGCTGTTATTCGCGGTAAATTAGAAAGCTTAAATAAAAGACAGTACATGTATAGTCTGAACTTTGCAGTAACTAACGGCAATTACCACGTAGCTCCCTATATAGCCTTAAGCGAGTTCTCTGATTCAGAAAAGATCCTATTAGACACTATAAAAACTTCATTAAGCAATGAGGTGTTAAATTCTAAATACGGACAAATGCTGAATGAACTTATCGAGTCTAAATAAAATTATAATTTATTGAACGAAGCAACTAATTCTGAAGCTTTTACAGTCAAATCTAAGCTTACAGTCTTAAAGTGTTCTTTTTTATTTTTAACATCCTTTTGATGAATTTTTTTAATTATTTCATCAAAAGCATCAAAACATTGATCAACTAATTTCTCGCTCTTAGCTAAATCTTTATCAGACTTATCTAATTCCCATAAATTAATGCTTTGAATAATTTCTCCAATAATGTTATTCAAGTCTTTTTTTAAATTTTTTACGCTAGCCATAATTATAATTTAGTTTCCGGAATATTTAACATAATTTCTTGGTGTCTCATAAAGAGTTACCGAAATTTCTTTATCACTGTCTATTTTATTCCTTAAAATATTCCATATAAAAATACAAATATTTTCTGCAGTTGGTACTACCTCATTAAAATACTTTATTTCAATATTTAAATTTTTATGATCTAATAAATCCTCAACATCTTCTTTTATTATTTCTTTAAGATATTTTAAATCAATTACCATTCCTGTAACTGGGTCTACACTCCCTTTTACATTCACAATAATTTCATAATTATGACCATGAAAATTTGGATTACTACATTTTCCAAAGACTTTTGAATTTCTTTCATCACTCCAGCTTTTAACAAACAACCTATGAGCCGCATTAAAATGAGCTTTTCTACTTACTGTTACTTTCATTTAATTTAATTTTATCATAATACCTTTTAAATATAATTTTGAACCAGACTGTATAGTTTTCTGAATTATTAATAATATCAATATTTAACTTATCTAAATCAATCCATTTCCAATCACAAACCTCTTCATGGTTTATTAAAGGCTCCTTATTATATTTCCCAATTAAAACATGATCAAATTCATGTTCAGTCAAACCATTATCAAATTTTACTTTATAAACAAAAGACAAGAATGGTTTTAACTCAGTCTTAAAACCCATTTCTTCAACTAAACGTCTATTTCCAGCGTTTAAAACGTCTTCGTTATCTCTTGGATGACTACAACAAGTATTAGTCCACAATCCTGGAGAATGATATTTATTAAGAGCTCTTTTTTGTAATAACAGTTCATTATCATCATTTAATATAAAAATAGAAAATGCTCTATGTAACAAACCTTTTTCATGAGCTTCTATTTTTTCCATCAAACCTATTTGATGATCATCTTCATTAACTAAAACGACCATTTCATTTCTCATTGTCTAAAGTTACAAAATTTGGAATATTTATGATTAGATATTAGAAAAACAATACTATTTTTTATCTTTGCAAAACAATGGGATTTCAAGAAGAAATTAATAAAAGGAGAACATTTGGAATCATCTCACATCCAGATGCCGGAAAAACGACTTTAACTGAAAAGTTGCTCTTATTCGGGGGTGCAATTCAAGAAGCTGGAGCAGTAAAATCTCACAAAATAAAAAAAGCCGCTACAAGTGATTTTATGGAAATTGAAAAACAAAGGGGTATTTCCGTGTCAACTTCTGTTTTAGCATTCAATTATAAAGAAAAAAAAATAAACATACTGGACACCCCAGGTCATAAAGACTTTGCTGAAGACACCTTTAGAACATTGACAGCAGTTGATAGTGTAATTGTAGTTATTGATGTAGCTAAAGGAGTAGAAGAACAAACTGAAAAACTAGTAGAGGTTTGTAGAATGCGTGAAATTCCTATCATTGTTTTTATAAATAAGCTAGATAGAGAAGGTAAAGATGCTTTTGACTTACTCGATGAATTAGAACAAAAACTAAAATTCAAAGTATGTCCGTTAAGTTTCCCAATAGGAATGGGATATGACTTTCAAGGAATCTACAATATTTGGGAAAAAAATTTAATGTTATTTAATGCGGATAATAAACAAAAAATTTCTAAAACAATAAACATAAACGACATAAACGATCCAAAGCTTATAGAATATATTGGAGATAAAGCATCTATAATTCTTAAAGAAGAAATTGAAATAGTCGATGAAGTATATCCTGCTTTTAATAAAGAGGATTACTTAAGTTGCAGGCAACAACCTGTTTTCTTTGGATCAGCATTAAATAATTTTGGAGTAAAAGAACTACTAGATTGTTTTATTTCAATTGCGCCTTCTCCAACGAAAAAAGAAAGTACTGAAAGAGTCATTAAACCTAACGAAACAAAGTTTTCAGGTTTTATATTTAAAATTCATGCAAATATGGATCCTAAACATAGAGATCGACTTGCGTTCATAAAAATAGTGTCAGGAAATTTTAAAAGAAATATGGCATATCATCACGTTAGAATGAATAAGAAATTTAAATTCAGTAGTCCAAATGCCTTTTTTGCTGAAAAAAAAGAAATCGTAAATGAATCTTTTCCTGGAGATATAGTAGGTGTACACGATTCTGGTAATTTTAAAATTGGTGATACATTTTCAGAAGGAGAAAATATATTTTTCAAAGGTATCCCTAGTTTTTCCCCCGAGCATTTTAGATATATAAACAATCTAGACCCTATGAAATCCAAACAATTAGCAAAGGGGATTGTTCAATTAATGGATGAAGGTGTTGCTCAGTTATTTGTTTTAGAACTAAATGGTCGTAAAGTAATTGGTACAGTAGGAGCTCTTCAATTTGAAGTTATACAATATAGGTTAGAGCATGAATATGGTGCAAAATGTTCATACGAAAATCTAAATATTCACAAAGCATCGTGGGTAGAAAACAAAAAAAGTTCAAAAGCTATATTCAATGAATTTAAAAAGCTAAAAAATAAGTTTTTAGCTAAAGATAAAGACGGTAAATTAGTGTTTTTATCAGATTCTTCTTTTACTTTAGAAATGACAAAACAAAAATTTCAGTCTATAACATTTCATAACAAATCAGAATTCTAATCATGCTTCTCCAGTAGGACCGAAATTTAAATTAATGGATGGTTGTTTGTCAAATTCCTTAATAGATCCATTAGATTTTTCAAATCTAGAAATATTTTCATTTAAAGCTTGAGAAAACCTCTTTGCGTGTTGAGGAGTCAAAATAATTCTTGATTTAACTTTTGCCTTTGGAACTCCGGGCATTATGTTTACAAAGTCAATGACAAATTCAGAGATAGAGTGATTTATTAAGGCTAGGTTAGAATAAGTACCCTGAGCTAGATTCTCATCTAGCTCAAGATTAATATTACTATTTTTAGAATCAATTTTCTTCATTATAACTTAAATTCTTTTTAGCTAATAATTCTTCATATTCATCTACATAACCAACGATGATATCATTAAATCTCCTGCTTCCTGTACCAGCTGGAATTTTGTGGCCAACTATCACATTCTCTTTCAGTCCCTGTAAAGTATCAATTTTACCTGCAACAGCAGCTTCATTTAACACTTTAGTAGTTTCCTGAAAAGATGCTGCAGAAATAAATGATTTAGTTTGTAAAGAAGCTCGAGTTATACCTTGTAAAATAGTCGTCGCAGTAGCATTAACCGCATCTCTAGCTAACACTAATTCTTTATCCTCTCTTTTTAACAAAGAATTCTCATCTCTTAAATCTCTGGCGCTTATAACTTGTCCAACTTTAAAGTTTTCAGATGCACCTACAGATTCAATAATTTTTTTATTATAAAGATTGTCATTTTCAGAAATAAATTCATTTTTATGAATCAACTGACCTTCTAAGAAAGTAGTGTCTCCAGATTCTTGAATTTTCACTTTTTGCATCATCTGTCTAACTAAAACTTCAAAATGCTTATCATTAATTTTCACACCTTGAAGTCTATATACTTCTTGAACTTCGTTGACAAGATATTGCTGTACAGCAGAAGGCCCTTTAATATTAAGAATATCATTAGGAGTAATAGATCCATCAGATAAAGGCATTCCTGCTTTAATAAAATCATTTTCTTGAACTAAAATCTGGTTAGAAAGTTTAACTAAGTACTTTTTAATATCTCCAGCTTTAGATTCAATTATAATTTCTCTATTTCCTCTTTTAATTTTTCCAAAACTAACAATTCCGTCAATTTCGGTTACAACAGCAGGGTTTGAAGGATTTCTAGCTTCAAAAAGCTCCGTAACTCTTGGAAGTCCTCCTGTAATATCTCCAGATTTAGCAGATTTTCTAGGAATTTTAACTAAAATCTTTCCAGCTTCAACTTTATCACCATCATCTACCATTAAATGCGCACCAACTGGTAAATTATAAGTCCTAAGACTTACCCCTTTATTATCGTTAATTAATAAAGTAGGAACTACTTTTTTATTTCTAGACTCGGAAATAACTTTTTCTTTAAAACCAGTTTGTTCATCTATTTCAACTTGATAACTTATACCCTTATCAATATTCTCATATTCAATTTTACCACCAAATTCTGAAATAATCACTCCATTATATGGATCCCATTGACATACAACATCACCTTTCTTAAGGGATTGACCATCTTTAATCAATATTGTTGATCCGTAAGGGATAATGTTAGTACTTAAAACAATTCCTGTTTTTTTATCTAACATTTTAATTTCACATGATCTAGAAATAACAACATTAATCTTATTTCCATCAGAATCTTTGGAAGAAACAGTTTTTAAATCTTCTAATTCTACAACACCATCAAACCTAACGGACAACTTGTTTTCTTCAGATATATTTCCAGCAATACCTCCAACATGGAAAGTTCTTAAAGTTAACTGCGTTCCAGGCTCGCCAATTGATTGAGCAGCTACAACACCTACCGCCTCACCATTTGGAACCATTTTACCTGTGGCAAGATTTCTTCCGTAACATTTAGCGCAAATACCTTTTGGCGCTTCACAAGTTAAAGGAGATCTTACTTCTACTTTATCAATAGGACTGTTTTGTATTAACTTAACAACTTCTTCACTGATTTCATCACCAGACTTAACTAAAACCTCTTGATTTAATGGATTGTAAATATCATGAAGGGAAACCCTTCCTAAAATTCTTTCTCCAAGAGATTCAACTATCTCTTCATTCTTTTTTAAAGCTTCTACTGAAATACCCCTAAGAGTATTACAATCAACATAGTTAACTATAACGTCTTGAGCAACATCAACAAGTCTTCTAGTTAAATAACCAGCATCTGCAGTTTTTAAAGCTGTATCCGCTAACCCTTTTCTAGCACCATGCGTTGATATAAAGTATTCTAAAATAGATAATCCCTCTTTAAAGTTAGATAAAATTGGATTTTCAATAATTTCACCTCCACTAGAACTAGCTTTTTTAGGTTTAGCCATTAATCCTCTCATTCCTGTAAGCTGACGAATTTGTTCTTTTGAACCCCTAGCACCAGAATCAAGCATCATAAACACAGAGTTAAATCCTTGTTTATCTTCACTAATTCTTTTCATTGACAATTCAGTCAAAGTAGCATTTGTGGAAGTCCAAACATCAATAACTTGATTATATCTTTCGTTATTGGTTATAAGACCCATATTGTAATTAGATTTAATTGTATCAACCTCAACATTAGCTTTAGCGATCAGGTCCTGTTTTTCAGGTGGAATCATAATATCACCTAAACTAAATGAAAGACCTCCTTCAAAAGCAAAAGAGAATCCCATAGATTTAATTTTATCTAAAAATTCAGCAGTTTCAGGAACACTAGTTACTTTAAGAATATTTCCAATAATATCTCTAAGAGATTTTTTTGTTAATACTTCATTAATGAATCCAGCTTTATAAGGAACAACTTGGTTAAATAAAACTCTTCCAACAGTTGTTTCAATAATTTTATAAACCAACTCCCCTAAATTATCAAAATCCTTAGCTCTAATTTTAATCATTGCATTTAAATGAACCCTTCCTTCATTATATGCAATATTCACTTCTTCATCTGAATAAAATGTTAATCCTTCACCTTTAACCTTAAGCTCTTTTGTAGACTTCAACAGTTTTGTCATATAATACAGTCCTAAAACCATATCTTGAGAAGGTACAGTAACAGGAGCTCCATTAGCCGGATTTAAAATATTATGAGAAGCTAACATCAATAGTTGAGCCTCTAAAATTGCTTCAGGTCCTAATGGAAGGTGAACAGCCATTTGATCTCCATCAAAATCGGCATTAAATGCAGTACAAACTAAAGGATGTACTTGAATTGCTTTACCCTCAATAAGCATTGGTTGAAAAGCTTGAATACCTAATCTGTGTAAAGTTGGAGCCCTGTTCAATAAGACAGGATGACCTTTCAATACATTCTCTAAAATATCCCAAACTAATGGTTCTCTACGATCAATTATTTTTTTAGCTGACTTGACAGTTTTTACAATACCTCTTTCAATTAATTTTCTAATTATAAAAGGCTTGTATAATTCAGCAGCCATTCCTTTAGGAAGACCACACTCATGTAATTTAAGTTCTGGACCACCAACAATCACGGATCTAGCTGAATAATCAACTCTTTTACCTAGTAAATTTTGACGAAACCTTCCTTGTTTACCTTTTAATGAATCAGATAAAGATTTTAATGGTCTATTAGCATCAGTCTTAACAGCTGAGGATTTTCTTGTATTATCAAACAACGAATCTACAGACTCTTGAAGCATTCTTTTTTCGTTTCTTAAAATAACTTCAGGAGCTTTTATTTCTACTAATCTTTTAAGCCTGTTGTTTCTAATAATAACTCTTCTATATAAGTCATTTAAGTCAGATGTAGCGAACCTTCCACCATCTAACGGGACCAAAGGTCTTAATTCAGGCGGAATTACTGGAATAGCCTTTAAAACCATCCATTCTGGCTTATTTTCTCTATTAAGATTCGAATCTTTAAAAGACTCTACAACTTGTAGTCTTTTAAGAGCTTCCATTTTTCTTTGCTTGGATGTTTCGTTGTTAGCCTTGTGTCTTAATTCATACGAAAGTTCATTAAGATCAATTCTTGAAAGCAATTCAATCAAGCATTCAGCACCCATTTTGGCAATAAATTTATTAGGATCTTCATCATCTAGAAATTGATTTTCTTGAGCTAGATTATCTGTAATGGTTATGTATTCTTCTTCAGTTAAAAAATCCATTTTATTTACAGGCTCCCCTTCAGCGTTAACTGCTAAACCAGCTTGAACAACAACATATCTTTCATAATATATTATCATATCTAGCTTCTTTGAAGGAAGTCCTAAAAGGTAACCAATCTTATTTGGTAAAGAACGGAAGTACCATATATGAGCAACTGGAACCACTAAATTAATGTGCCCCACTCTATCTCTTCTAACTTTTTTTTCTGTTACTTCTACTCCACACCTATCACAAATAATACCTTTGTATCTTATTCTTTTGTATTTCCCACAAGCACATTCAAAATCTTTTACGGGACCAAAAATTCTTTCACAAAACAAACCATCTCTTTCTGGCTTATGAGTTCTATAATTAATAGTTTCAGGTTTTAAAATTTCACCTCTTGAAGCACCTAATATTTTTTCAGGCGAAGCTAATCCTATAGATATTTTTGAAAATTTTTGAGATTTATTAATTTCAATTTTTCTAGACATAATGATTTCTGTTTTTATTATTCTTCTAGTCTAATATCTAGACCAAGACCTTTAAGTTCGTGCATTAATACATTAAATGATTCTGGCAATCCAGGATCAGGCATACTTTCACCTTTAACAATAGCTTCATAAGCTTTAGCTCTACCTTGAACATCATCAGATTTTATTGTTAAAATTTCTTGCAGGGTACTAGAAGCTCCATATGCTTCTAAAGCCCATACCTCCATTTCACCAAACCTTTGACCTCCAAATTGTGCTTTACCACCTAATGGTTGTTGAGTTATCAAAGAGTATGGTCCAATAGATCTAGAGTGCATTTTATCATCAACCATATGACCTAACTTTAACATATAAATGACCCCTACAGTTGCGGGTTGATCGAATTTTTTACCAGTGCCCCCGTCATATAAGTATGTGTGACCAAACTTAGGAATACCAGCTTCGTCAGTTAACTCGTTAATCTGCTCTATTGTTGCACCGTCAAATATTGGTGTAGAGAATTTTCTACCTAATTTTTGACCAGCCCATCCTAATACGGTTTCATAAATTTGACCAATATTCATTCTAGATGGTACACCAAGTGGATTTAAAACAATATCTACTGGAGTTCCGTCCTCAAGAAAAGGCATGTCTTCTTGTCTAACAATTCTAGCAACAATCCCTTTATTACCATGCCTACCAGCCATTTTATCACCAACCTTAAGTTTTCTCTTTTTAGCTATAAATACTTTAGCCAACTTTAAAATACCAGGGGGCAACTCATCACCAACAGCAATAGTAAACTTCTCTCTTCTTAACATACCTTGAAGATCGTTCTCTTTTATTTTATAATTATGAAGTAAAGAAAGTACAAAAGCATTAGTTTTTTTATCTACAGCCCATTGACCAGAAACTAAATATGTATACTCTTCAACACTATTAAGCATTTTTAAAGAATATTTTTTTCCTTTTGGAAGAATTTCTTCTTCCAAGTCATTGAAAATTCCTTGACAAGTTTTACCACTTAAAATGTTATATAGCTTTTCAATTAATTTACTTTTTAATTCTTTAAACCTAAGATCATAACTTAGCTCTAACTCATTTAAAATATCTTTATCTTCAGATCTTTTCCTTTTATCTTTAACTGGTCTTGAAAAAAGTTTTTTATCAATAACAACTCCGTTTAAAGATGGAGGTGCTTTTAATGAAGCATCTTTCACATCACCAGCTTTATCTCCAAAAATAGCTCTTAACAACTTTTCTTCTGGGGTTGGATCTGATTCTCCCTTAGGAGTTATTTTACCAATTAAAATATCTCCAGGATGAACTTCTGCACCTATTCGAATCATACCATTTTCATCAAGATTCGCAGTTGCTTCTTCACTTACATTAGGAATATCATTGGTAAGTTCCTCCATTCCAAGTTTAGTATCTCTAACATCAATAGAGTACTCATCAATGTGAAGAGAAGTGAATACATCATCTCTAACAACTTTTTCAGAGATAACTATTGCATCTTCAAAATTATAACCTTTCCAAGGCATAAAAGCTACTTTAAGGTTTCTTCCAAGAGCAAGTTCTCCTTTTTGAGTAGCATATCCTTCACATAAAACTTGACCTTTTTTAATTAAATCTCCTTTGACAACAATTGGCTTTAAGTTTATACATGTACCTTGATTAGTTTTTCTAAACTTAACAAGTGAGTACGTTTTTTCATCAACATCAAAGCTTGTTAATTTTTGCTCTTCTGTAAGACTATATTTAATTGTAATTTTTTGTGAATCAACATAAATAACTTTCCCATCATAATCAGCATTAATCAATACTCTAGAATCTGAAGCAACTTGTCTTTCAAGACCTGTTCCAACAATAGGAGACTCCGGTTTTAATAATGGTACAGATTGTCTCATCATATTTGACCCCATTAATGCTCTATTGGCATCATCATGCTCTAAAAAAGGAATCAGAGATGCAGAAATAGAAGCTATTTGATTAGGAGCAACATCAGTATAATCAACATCTTTAGGGTCAATTACTGGATAATCTGCTTCCTGCCTAGCAATAACTTTATCAGAAAGAATTTTACCATCTTTATCCTTTGGAATATTTGCCTGAGCAATTAGTTTTCCTTCTTCTTCTTCTGCGCTTAAATATTTATGAACTTTTAAATCAACAACGCCATTTTCTACTTTTCTATATGGTGTTTCAATAAACCCTAGACTGTTAACCTTTGCAAAAACACCTAAAGAAGAAATTAACCCAATATTTGGGCCTTCTGGAGTTTCAATAGGACACAACCTTCCATAATGAGTGTAATGAACATCTCTTACTTCAAAACCAGCTCTTTCTCTAGAAAGTCCACCAGGTCCTAATGCAGATAATCTTCTTTTATGTGTGATTTCAGCAAGTGGATTTGTTTGATCCATAAACTGAGATAACTGATTCGTTCCAAAAAATGAATTAATAACTGAAGACAATGTCTTTGCGTTAATTAAATCAATTGGAGTAAATACTTCATTATCTCTAACGTTCATTCTTTCACGAATAGTACGTGCCATCCTAGATAAACCAACTCCAAATTGAGAAGATAATTGTTCGCCAACTGTTCTTACCCTTCTGTTAGACAAGTGATCAATATCATCAATTTCAGCTTTTGAATTAATTAATTCAATTAAGTATTTTATAATAGTTATAATATCCTCTTTAGTTAAAACTAACTTATCCATTTCAATATTAAGTCCTAACTTTTTGTTCATTCTATACCTACCTACTTCACCAAGGTTATATCTCTGTTCAGAGAAAAATAATTTATCAATTATTCCTCTGGCAGTTTCTTCATCTGGCGGTTCAGCATTCCTTAACTGTCTATAAATATGTTCTACAGCTTCCTTTTCAGAATTTGTTGGATCTTTTTGTAAAGTATTATGAATTATAGCATAGTCAGAATATTGACCATCAACTTTATGCAACAAAATAGTTTTAGAACTTGTTTCTAAAATTTCTTCGATATTCTGTTTGTCAATTACGATATCTCTATCTAAAACTATCTCATTTCTTTCAATAGAAACAACTTCACCTGTATCTTCATCTACAAAATCTTCAAACCAAGAATTTAAAACTCTTGCAGCTAATTTTCTGCCAATACATTTTTTTAATCCTGATTTTGAAACTTTTACTTCTTCAGCTAAATCAAAAATTGCTAAGATATCTTTATCTCTTTCATATCCAATTGCTCTTAGTAAAGTTGTAACAGGTAATTTCTTTTTTCTATCAATATAAGCGTACATCACACTATTAATATCTGTTGCAAATTCAATCCAAGAACCTTTAAAAGGAATTACCCTAGCAGAATACAATTTTGTACCATTTGCATGAAAAGATTGACCAAAAAATACACCAGGAGATCTATGTAATTGAGAAACAACAACACGTTCGGCACCATTTATTATAAAGGTTCCACTTGGTGTCATGTAAGGGATTACTCCTAAATAAACGTCTTGAACTATTGTTTCAAAATCCTCATGCTCTGCATCCGTACAAAAAAGTTTTAATCTAGCTTTAAGCGGAACACTATGCGTTAAACCTCTTTCAATACATTCTTGAATAGAGTAACGAGGTGGATCCACAAAATAATCTAAAAACTCTAATACAAATTGATTTCTAGAATCTGATATAGGAAAATTTTCTAAAAAAGTATTAAAAAGACCTTCATCAGTTCTTTCGTCTGATTTTGTTTCTAGTTGGAAAAAATCGCTAAATGATTTTACCTGAATATCCAAAAAATCTGGATAATCAGGAATATCAGTAGCAGAAGCAAAGTTTAATCTATTTATAGTGTTGTGCATTTAAATCAATTTAAATTAAAAGAAAGTAAAAATCGAGTACTAGGATACGATCCTAATACTTAGGAAACTTTAAATAAAACTAAGGCTTAAGCTAATTATTTTAACTCTACCTCAGCTCCAGCTTCTTCAAGTGATTTCTTAAATCCTTCAGCTTCATCTTTTGAAACTGCTTCTTTAATATTACTTGGTGCATCGTCTACGAGCCCTTTAGCTTCTTTTAAACCTAAACCTGTTAATTCTTTTACAAGTTTAACTACTGCTAATTTTGAACCTCCAGCTGCAGTTAATACTACATCAAATTCAGTTTTTTCTTCAGCTGCATCAGCGTCACCACCTGCTGCAGGCCCAGCTGAAACTACTGCTGCTGCTGCTGGTTCGATACCGTATTCGCTTTTAAGAATTCCTGCTAACTCGTTAACTTCTTTAACTGTTAGATTAACTAATTGTTCTGCAAAATCTTTTAAATCTGCCATTTTGTAAATATTTATTATTATTATTATTAATTTTTAACTACTCTTTTTTATCAGAAAGTGTTTTTAACACTCCTGAAATTGTTGCTCCACCTGATTGTAAAGCGGAAATAAGGTTTTTAGCTGGAGACTGTAAAATTGCAATTACATCACCAATTAATTCCTCTCTAGACTTAATATTAGATAAAGTTTCAAGTTGATCATCCCCTAAATAGATGGCACCTTCAATAGAAGCTCCCTTTAAAACAGGTTTATCAGCTTTTTTCCTAAATAGCTTGATCAATTTAGCTGGTGAATTACCAATTTCTGAATACATCAAAGCTGTATTACCTACTAACACTTGATTTAGATCTCCAAAGTCTCTATCAGAAGTTTCCATTGCTTTACTTAACAATGTATTTTTAACAACTGAAAGTTTAACATTTGCCTTAAAACAAGCTCTTCTTAAATTACTTGTTTGAACAGCATTAAGACCTGAAACATCCGTCATGTAAATATTAGTGTTATCAGCTAATTCAGCAGTTAACCTTTCTATTACCTTAGATTTTTCTTCTCTTGTCATTTTATTATTTTTAACTAAATATTAGTATCAATATTAATACCTGGACTCATTGTACTAGACATAGAAATACTTTTCAAGTATGTTCCCTTAGATGAATTAGGTTTTAGTTTAATTATGTTCTGAATTAATTCAAGAGAATTCTCGTAAATTTTATCAGCATCAAAAGAAACTTTTCCAATTGAAGCATGTATAATTCCTGTTTTTTCTACTTTAAAATCAATTTTACCGGCTTTAACTTCAGAGACTGCTTTAGCAACATCCATAGTAACTGTACCAGTTTTTGGATTTGGCATTAAGCCCCTTGGACCTAATATTTTTCCTAATGGACCTAACTTACCCATAACACTTGGCATAGTTATAATTACATCAACATTAGTCCAACCATCTTTGATTTTTTGTAAAAATTCATCAAGTCCTACATAATCCGCGCCAGCATCTTGAGCTTCCTTTTCCTTATCTGGTGTTACAAGTGCAAGCACTTTAATATCTTTACCAGTTCCGTTAGGAAGAGTAACTATACCTCTAACGTTTTGATCAGCTTTCTTAGGATCTACACCAAGACGAACTGCCAAATCAATAGAAGCATCAAAATTAAACTTAGAAATTTCTTTTACAACTTCAGAAGCTTCTTTTAAGGAATATGTTTTTGCAATATCAATTTTAGATAAAGCATCTTTACGTTTTTTTGTGATTTTTGTCATAATCTTAAATTAAAAAATTAAAAAGGAGCTTGGCCTTTGACCTTGATCCCCATCGACCTTGCAGTTCCAGCAATCATTTTCATTGCTGACTCTACAGTAAAAGCATTTAAGTCAACCATTTTATCTTCAGAAATTAACTTTACTTGATCCCATGAAACGGTCGCTACTTTAGTTCGGTTTGGTTCTCCTGATCCCTTTTTAAGCTTTGCTGCTTCCAATAATTGTACGGCTGCTGGTGGAGTTTTAACTACAAATTCAAAAGATTTGTCTTTGTAAACTGTAATTGATACAGGTAAAATTTTACCAGGCTTATCTTGTGTTCTAGAGTTAAACTGCTTACAGAATTCCATTATATTAACACCAGCTGCACCCAATGCAGGTCCAACTGGCGGTGATGGATTAGCAGCACCCCCTCTAATTTGTAACTTCAGTACTTTTTCTATTTCTTTAGCCATTATTAATATTTATTATCTCTTAAATAATTGGAAGCTATTTAAGAAAAGATTTATATGTAACATTTACACTTTTTCTACTTGCATATAAGAAAGCTCTAAAGGAGTCTTTCTACCAAAAATTTTAACCATAACCTCAAGCTTTCTCTTTTCCTCGTTCACTTTTTCAATTGTTCCATTAAATCCATTAAAAGGACCGTCAATTACCTTGATACTTTCACCATAGATAAATGGAATTGAAATGCTTTCTGATTCTGTAGAAAGTTCATCTACAGTACCTAGCATCCTATTTACTTCGGCAGTTCTTAAGGGAATAGGATCTCCACCTTTAGTTTCACCCAGAAAACCTATTACATTAGGTAATGCCTTGATGATATGAGGAACTTCACCAGATAAATTAGCTTTAATCATGATGTAACCTGGAAAATACACTTTTTCTTTATTAACTTTTTTACCTTTTCTAATTTGAATAACTTTTTGAGTAGGAACCAACATCTCTTCCACTAAATCAGAAAATCCAAGTCTATTAATTTCAGATTCCATATAGTTTCTGATTTTATTTTCTTGACCACTTACGGCTCTCACAACATACCACTTTTTTATATCTGTATCCGCCATGATTTAATTAATAAGTTCGAAATAAAATTTAATTACTTTAGATAAAACACTGTCCGCTAACCAAATAATCAGTGAAAAAATTATAGTAAATAATAAAACTATTACAGTAAGATTAGAAAGTTCAGTTAAAGGAGTCCACGAAACGTGCTCTTTTAATTCTGAAAAGGACTCTTTAACGTAAGAAACTATATTCATTATTTTAAATTTTGCACGGGTTGAGAGACTCGAACTCCCGACACCTGGTTTTGGAGACCAGTGCTCTACCAACTGAGCTAAACCCGTATCTCAAAAATTGGTGAAATTAAACACCTTAAATTTATAGCCACAAAAGGCATCTGTGTTAGCAGATACCTTTTCCGGATGTATTGTATTATTATAAAATCTTTGTAACCTGACCAGCACCAACTGTTCTACCACCTTCTCTAATTGCAAATCTTAATCCAACGCTACAAGCAATTGGAGAGATAAGGTCAACTATAATAGTTAAGTTATCACCAGGCATTACCATTTCAACTCCTTTAGGAAGTACGATATTACCAGTAACATCAGTTGTTCTTACATAAAACTGTGGTCTATAATTGTTGTGAAATGGAGTGTGTCTACCACCTTCTTCTTTCTTTAAAATATATACTTCAGCTTCAAATTTATCATGTGGCTTAACAGAACCTGGCTTACAGATTACCATTCCTCTTTTAATAGATTCTTTTTCAATTCCTCTTAAAAGAATACCAACATTATCACCAGCTTCTCCTCTATCTAGAATTTTCCTAAACATTTCAACTCCAGTTACAGTAGAAGTAAGTTTTTCAGCTCCCATTCCAATTATATCTATAGAATCACCTGTATTAGCAACACCAGTTTCAATTCTACCAGTTGCTACAGTCCCTCTACCTGTAATAGAAAATACATCTTCAACAGGCATTAAGAAATCTTTATCAACTTCTCTTTTAGGAAGTTCAATCCAAGTATCTACAGATTCCATTAGTTTCATTACTGTATCAACCCATTTTTGTTCACCATTTAAAGCTCCTAATGCAGAACCTAAAATTACAGGTCCATTTTCACCATCATATTCATAAAAGCTTAATAACTCTCTTACTTCCATTTCAACAAGCTCTAACAATTCTTCATCATCAACTTGATCAGCTTTATTAAGAAAAACTACCATACGAGGAATACCAACCTGTCTTCCTAATAATATATGTTCTCTAGTTTGTGGCATTGGACCATCAGAAGCAGCAACTACAAGAATTGCTCCATCCATTTGAGCAGCACCAGTAACCATGTTCTTTACGTAATCCGCGTGACCTGGACAGTCAACGTGAGCGTAATGACGATTAGCAGTTTCATACTCAACGTGAGAAGTGTTAATTGTTATACCTCTTTCTTTTTCTTCAGGAGCATTGTCAATTTGGTCAAAGCTTCTTGCTTCAGAAAAACCTGCGTCAGCCAATACTTTAGTAATAGCAGCAGTTAGGGTAGTTTTACCATGATCAACGTGTCCAATTGTACCAATATTTAAATGTGGTTTTGAACGATCGAAAGTTTCTTTAGCCATAATATGTGTGTTTTGTTACTTTTAAAATGAGCGCAAATATATAAATTTTATCTTAAAATATTTAACAAACAATTGTTTTTTTAATAAAAATCATGTTTAATTAAACAATTTGAAAAAAAAAACATACGTAGTGATAATAAAAATATAAAATTTTGAAGAAAAAAGAAGAATTTATAATAACATACATTTGCAAAATATTAACAAAAAAATAAAGTAATAAAAAAGCTTCAATTATATATGGAATTTAATAATCTCGGACTTTTACCTTCTCTTTTAAAAGCAATAAACGAAAAAGGATACACCAACCCTTCACCAATTCAAGAAAAAGCAATCCCTGTAATTCTTAAAGGAAAAGATGTTTTAGCATCTGCTCAAACTGGAACAGGAAAAACTGCGGGCTTCACTCTTCCTTTATTACAACTTCTAACTAAAAGTTCTAATTCTCAAAATAGAAAAATCAAAGCTTTAATTTTAACACCTACTAGAGAGCTTGCTGCTCAGATTTATGAGAACGTTAAAGAATATAGCACTCACATTGATTTGATTTCGGCGGTAATATTTGGTGGAGTAAATCAAAATCCACAAGTTTCCAAAATCAAACGAGGAGTTGATATTTTAATTGCCACACCAGGACGTTTATTAGACCTAGAAAATCAAAGAGCGTTGTCTTTAAGGAACGTTGAAATTTTAGTTTTAGACGAAGCTGATAGAATGTTAGATATGGGCTTTCAAAGAGATATTAATAAAATTATGGGCTTGATGCCTAAAAAAAGACAAAACTTATTGTTCTCAGCTACTTTTTCCAAAGAGATTAAATCATTGGCAAGAGGGATTTTAAATAACCCTGTTTTAATAGAAACTTCACCAGAAAACACCACAGTAGAAGCAATAATTCAATATGTATACAAAGTTGATAAAAATCAAAAATCAAATTTAATAATTCAACTCATTAAAGAAGAGAATTGGACTCAAGCTCTGGTATTTACAAGGACAAAACACGGAGCAAATAATCTTTGTAAAAAAATGATTAAAGCTAATATCTCAGCTGCTGCAATTCACGGAAATAAAAGTCAAGGAGCCAGGACTAAAGCTTTAGCAGGCTTTAAAAGTGGTTCAGTTAGAATTCTTGTTGCAACTGATATTGCTGCTAGAGGCTTAGACATTCCTCTACTCCCTCACGTTGTTAATTTTGAACTACCTAATATTCCTGAAGATTATGTTCATAGGATTGGAAGAACAGGGCGAGCCGGGGCAAAAGGAGAGGCACTTTCTTTAGTTTGCGATGAGGAAAAGCAATATCTGAAAGATATTGAGAAACTTATTAGATTAAGCATACCTTCAAAAACTAAAGTTGGTTTTGAACCCAATGAAAATTCAAACATTGAATCAGCTCCCAATAAACAAAAAAGATCTGATTTTTCAAGAAACAAAGGAGGCTCCAATAGAAATAGGAATCAAAGAAGAAAATAAAAAATCAACAAACTGTCTTTAAAAAATCTATCAATTTATCTGCTTCTTTCTGGTCACTGTAGTATTTATCGATAAACTTCTTTAAAACTCCATTGGGTAATTCTTGAGAAGAAACGTAATTATATTGACCTAAAAGTTCCGCTCTAGCTTTAACAATATTCAAGTATTTAAGGCCTGTTTGCTCCCAGTCTTTAGGAAGATTAGATACTAATTTTTCGATTAAAGATATTTTTTTGTCCCAATCTGCTTTTTTATTCATTTCACTTGAGTTAGCGAATGCTTCAATTTCTTCCCAAACTTCACAGTACAAAGGACTGTTAGTTTCTACTAACTCTTTATCACTAGAGGAACAAGAAAATAAAAATAAAGCTAATAATGACAATATTAATTTACTCGTGTTAATACTATCTAAATAAGAAAAGAGTAAGCTGAAGAAACTATAAGGTTTATATAATATAACTAAATTCATTTTTTTTATACTTTTTTGGGCATTGGACCTCTTAAGTGAACAACCAATCCATTTAAGAAGTTTCGTAAGATTTGATCTCCACATTCCATATACTTATCGTGGTCTTCATTCCTAAACAAAGCACCTAGCTCTCCTTTACTCACTTTAAAGTCCACTAAAGCACAAATTTCTACAATGTCTGTATCACGTAATTTATGCGCTACACGCAATTTTTTTAAAATATCGTTGTTTGATAATCCCATATTGCAAATGTAAGAGAAATTAAATGAGCTATTTTTTGGTTTTAAAACTTAATAGAATCTTACAAACAACCAATATTATACAAAGACATAGTTGTGTTTAAAAGAAGAAAATTAATAAGGTTTAGATTATTGTCACACATTAACATTTCTTTTAGAATGTTTTTTGATAAATTTATCGTATCTTACTATAAATCATATAATTATGGAATGGTATTTAAAAGTAATGCGTGATAATTACGCGAATTTTAGTGGTCGGGCTAGAAGAAAAGAATATTGGATGTTTACTTTAATACAATTTCCAATAATGATATTATTAATAATTCTTGATGGAGTTCTAGGATTATCATTTGAAATTTATGGACAAGATTTAGGATATGGATGGTTGTATGCTATAGGTGCTTTAATTCACCTGATTCCTGGATTTGCTGTTAGTGTTAGAAGGCTTCACGATGTTGGAAAGTCAGGATGGTTTTTATTAATAATATTAATTCCATTAATTGGGGGAATATGGCTTTTTATTCTATCGTGCACTGAAGGAAATAAGTCTGAGAATAAATGGGGTCCAGATTCTAAAGCTTAATATTATTAAATGGTAAAGTGGCTATAAAGTTCGTTTAAAAATTATTTCCATTATTATCATTAATGTTTGTTAGCTTCTGTTAAAGCAGATGAGGTGCTAAATATAGTAGGTTCTGATGTTATATTAGTTACTCACCATTTGGTTAAATCCTGATTGAATGTTGTTGCGCCATCAAAAATATAAATCAAGTTGATGACTTTGCTTACATTCCAACTCCCTATATTTTGATTAAAATCATTTGAACGCTTAAACATTTTTAAGAAATCCAATAATTGATCATTATAATAAAAAGACTTAAAAGCTGGGTTTCCATAGAGAAAAAGTTTTAATAAATAATCAGAATAGTAATTCCAAACTATTTATTGATTTTGTCTAGTTTCTTTTTGATTTTTTTAATTGCGTTCTGAATGGAATTTTCAGGCTCTATTATATTATCCTCTCCCCAAAAATTTAAATCTTGAAACCCTACTTTTGAATCTGTTAAAATAATAGAAGAGTTAATTAGTTCTTTTCTTTTAGGATAGTCTAAAGTTCTATTTTCAATCCAATCAGTAATAGCCATCTCAGCTGATAAAGAATAGGTGGTATTAAATATTTTCTTGTCCCAATTTACTTTAAAATCAATAGATAGATTGCTGTAACTATAAAACCATTTTCTATTTCTTTCAGCATAATCTACTCTATAGACCGCTTTTGTTGGCCATACATTTGCCCCTTTAGGTTTTTTCTTTACAAATAATTCAGAAGCCTTTTCTCTATCAGATACGTTCAAAGAATACGTTGCGCTTAATAAAATTTTATTTTCACCATCTATAAATAACTCTCCATAATAAAAAGGTTCAATAACATCCTCTTTCTGTTTAAATCTAATTACATAAACAGGTCTATTATTAATTTTAGAAGTTCTGTGAACTGAAAAGGAATAATTTGACATAAAAAATGAAGGAATAAAATAATTAGGGTATTTAATTATGTCCTGAAACAAAGTATTAAATGGACCTCCAGAAAGTTTAAGAGCGACTGTATCTAGCCTTGAATAATCGGTATCCTTCCTTATTTTTAAAATTTTAATTCCATCTTTCTTAGAATATATTTTATAGGAAGACTTGTAAATATTTACAACTGCTTCTGAAAGAGACACATTTCTTCTTTTTCTTTTTATTGTTTCTCTATAAAAAGCCGTCATAATAGTATTTTCTTCTAAATAGTTTTTGCCTGAGTTAGATAAAGTTTCTCTTACTAATCCTTCTACGTCTTTTGGAATACTCAACACCATTTCAGAAAGAGGAGTGACAAAAACATTTAAAGAAATCGTGTTTTTATCGTCAAATGATTTTAAATCAATTATTCTAGTTTTAAATCCGATAAACGAAACCTTGACTTTAGATGAGGAATGTGATTTAGGTATTTTAATTTTAAAAGCTCCCTTACTATTGCTAATAGTACTGATATTAGATTCTAAGACATTTAAATTTGCAAAGATTAAAGGTTCCTTGTTTTCTGCATTGATTATTTTTCCCGAAAATTCTATATAATCAGATTGCGCATTACAAATACCCCTCCCTAGAAAAAGGATCAATAAAAATTGTGCTATTATTATTTTTTTAGTCATCATTAGTATAAATATAAACATCTCACTAAAAACAACAACTAACTCCCCTACTTTCATAGACAAGCTATAATGACCAGCTACAAAAGACCTGTATTATACAACAACATAGTCATCTATAAAGGGAGTAGATTAATAAGGTTTAGATAATTAGTTATATTTAAGTATGAAAAAACTAATTCTACTATTACTGTTTATCCCACTTGCTTCTTTTGGTAGATCATCTAAGAATATAGGTAATTCAGAAAATACTTATTTCTTTTTGTTTTTCTTTTTCTTTTTCTTTTTGTTTTTCTTTTTACCAAAAATTGCAACATCATTTTGAACCATAAAATCACTTAGTTTTTTCTGATAATCTGGATCTGAGTTTCTCCATTTACGACTCCAATTAGGATTTGCAGTTAATGTTATATAATTAATTTTCCCCTCTTTTACTAATCTTTCTTCTTCTTCTTTTTTCCATTTTTCTGATTTAAAAGCTGTGATTTGCGGCCAAAAATAATTAATATCATTTTCATATCTTATAATAATTTCATCAGGAAAACCACTTGCTCTACCAATAGACTTTAAATATGCCTTATTTAATAATTCTTGTTGACTATATTCTTCTGTAATTCTTTTATTATATTCTACTACTAAATCTAGACTAGCAATTCTTTTATTATATTCTTCAAAAGTTCCTAAAGGTTCATAATTTATATAAATTGAAGAAAGTTCGATGTCTGAGAAACTTTTTGGGTCACCTTTGGCATAAACCCGGCCTCTTTTTAACCCTTCAGAAAAACCCTTTCTTTTAATAGGAGCAGTAATAACTATAAAATCAAAATTTGGCATTGTAATTACACCTTCAATTTCTCTGGCATCAACACGTTTGCGTTTGTTTTTGGAACCAAATACAATGTCTTTATCACTTTTATTTCTGATAGTTAGCTTTATAGACTTATACGAATCTGCTTTTTTAGCAGAATTAAAATCTAAAGTAAAACTATAAATTTCATTTTCATATCTATAATGATAGTTTTCATATTCAAGTGCTGCTAACTTACCAAAATGATCTAAACCCATCCCTTTTTCAAGGCCTACCTCCAATGCTTTAGAACTTAATTTATCCTTAAACTTTCGAAGTTTAAAACCTGCTTGAGTAAATGAGATTAACGGAATAAACATAAGTAACAATAATAACTTCTTCATATATAGTAGTTTAGGTTAATAATTTACACCTAAATGTATGATAATTAAAACTAAATGCCCAAGAACAGCTATAATAACCAGCTACAAAAGTCCAGTACTTTATAAAAATCATATTTTAATGAATGGAAAGTTGTAGTAAAATTCAGCTAAACAAGAGGTTTTAGGAGTAGAAAGAGAAAAACATAATCTCAAAAAAAGATAAAAGTATATTAAAAGTATATTATTCTTTTTAAAACCAGTAAATTTAGAGAGAATGTAGTCTTTTATGATAGAGCCAACGATGAGATTTGAACTCACGACCTCTTCCTTACCAAGGAAACGCTCTACCCCTGAGCTACATCGGCAAAAAAATTTGAGCGAGAGACCGGGTTCGAACCGGCGACCATCAGCTTGGAAGGCTGACGCTCTACCAACTGAGCTACTCTCGCTTAAATTATGTGGGGAGAACAGGATTCGAACCTGTGAAGTTAAAAACAGCAGATTTACAGTCTGCCCTCGTTGGCCGCTTGAGTATCTCCCCGATATTTTAAAGAACCTAATAAGAGCCGATAGAGGGACTCGAACCCACGACCTGCTGATTACAAATCAGCTGCTCTAGCCAGCTGAGCTACATCGGCTTATTCCATTTTTAAATGGTTGGCAAATGTATAGATTTATTTTTTTTGAATCAAAAGAAAATACTGAATTTTTAAAAAAAACATATATAATCAATTATTTCTTTCTCTTGGATGATTATTCTTGTAGTCACTTATGATTTTAGGAAGCTTGATTTTGGTGTAAATTTGAGTAGATGCCAAGCTAGAATGTCCTAATATTTCTTTAATACTATTAATATCCGCTCCATTATTTAACAAATGAGTAGCAAACGAATGTCGTAACACGTGAGGACTCGTTTTAACTTTAGTAGATACTTTAGAGAAATATTTCTTAACTACTCGATAAACCAAAGATGGACCAACCCTCTCTCCTTTTGAGGTTAAAAAAACATTTTGATTAGATCCGGGAATTTTAGATCTAAAATTAAAATAATCTTCCATTCTTTTAGATAATACAGGCAACATCGGAACTAATCTTTCTTTATTTCTTTTACCATGGACTTTAATCATACTTTCTTTTGAAAAAACATCATTCATTTTCATCTTAATCAATTCGTCACGTCTTATTCCAGTTGAGTACAATGTATCTATTATTAAAAGGTTTCTTTTCCCTTCAAAATTATCTTCAAAAACATCAATTACTGTTACAACTTCTTCTTCTGAAAATGGAATTATAATTTTCTTTTGGACTTTTAATCTATTATGATTTTTAGTTGGAGATTCTTTTATTTTATCAATTTTTATTAAAAAATCATAGTACTTACTAAGTGAGGATATTTTTCTATTAATTGTTAATGGCGAAAGATTTAAGTCAGATAGATTAATTATCCAGCTTCTAATGATAGAGTATTTAACTTTTGAGATATCTTTAATATTGTGATTAGATTTACTGAACGAACAAAAGGTTTCAATATCATTTTTATAAGCTACAATGGTATTGTTTGAAAACTTTTTTTCTTTAGATAAATAATCAAAAAAATTTGATAGATACATTAAAGTAATACTTAACTTTTAATAAAGTTAAGGACTTTTAAGGAGAATAAATTCAGAAACAGACTAGATATTTTCTTGATCTCTTAAGCCTTGAACATAAGAAGCTTTTTTGATCTTATCTCTATTTCTTACTGAAGGCTTAATAAAAGCTTGTCTAGATCTAAGGCTTTTCATAGCGCCAGTTCTATCGAACTTACGTTTGAATCTCTTAAGAGCTCTGTCTATGTTTTCGCCTTCTTTTACTGGAATAATTAACATAAATAATTTTAAATAGGTGGCAAATATAGAAACATTTTTTATTCCTTAGAAATTATTTTAGAATATTTCTACTTAATCGCTTTTAAATATTTTTCTAACTGAACTTTAACCACCGGAAATAAGAAATATAGACCTACCATATTTGGAAATACCATCGCAAAAATCATTGCATCTGAAAATGCCCAAATAGAATTCATACTTGCTGCAGCACCTAGTACGCAAAAAGAACAAAATAAAAGTTTATATGTTAAATCAGCCGCCGCTCCCCTTCCAAATAAATATTTCCAAGATTGTAATCCATAGTAAGACCAGGATATCATTGTTGAAATCGCAAATAATACAACAGCTATAGTTAAAAATACATCTGAAAAAGGAATATACTGAGCGAATGCTTGAGAAGTAATTCCTGCCCCTTCAAAAGGAACGCCTTCAATCATTACGGTGCCTAAGCCATCACCACCATATTCAAAGTATCCTCCAAAATTGAAGATTATAATAACTAAGGCAGTCATTGTACATATAACAACCGTATCTATAAAAGGTTCTAATAAAGCCACTAAACCTTCTGAAGCAGAATATTTAGTTTTAACAGCAGAATGAGCAATAGAAGCAGAACCTGCTCCAGCTTCATTTGAAAAGGCAGCTCTTTTAAATCCAACCATTAAAACTCCAATTACTCCACCCACGCCCATGGCTGTTGGGTTAAAAGCTTCAGTAATAATTAAGTTTATTGCATCGTCAATCAAAGAATAATTAATCAACAATATATACATACAGGCAAATAAATAAAGAACAGCCATAAAAGGAACTATTTTTTCTGTAACAGATGCAATTCTTTTAATTCCACCAATAATAATTATACCAACTAAAATGGCCATTACTAACCCTATAATTGCACCTGCGCTTGTACTCTCAAAACCAAGTAATTGTTTAACAACAACTGTAGCTTGATTCGCTTGCGCTGCATTTCCTCCTCCAAAAGATCCCCCTATACAACAAACAGCAAATATTACAGCTGTAATTTTTCCTAAAGTCTCAAAGCCTTTTTCTTTTAAACCTCTACTTAAATAATACATTGGGCCACCATAAACTACCCCATTCTCATCTACATCTCTATATTGAACACCTAATGTACATTCAACAAATTTAGTTGACATCCCTAAAAGCCCACAAACAACCATCCAAAATGTAGCCCCAGGCCCTCCTAATGCGATAGCTAAAGCAACACCCGCTATATTACCATTTCCAACAGTACCAGAAACAGCTGTCGCTAGAGCTTGAAAATGAGAAACTTCACCATCTTCAGTCTTTTCATCATTTTTATCATGATCATCGTACTTACCCCTAACAACATTAATTGCCGTTAAAAAATATTTAATATTTGGGAATCCAAAATAAATAGTAAAAAACAAAGCACTACCAACTAGCAAGAGAATAACAAATGGATATCCCATCACTTGAAAAAACACTACTGAGCTAAAAAAATCAGAAATTGGAGCAAATGCTTCGTCAATTTTTTGATCTATCCCTTTCTCTTGTGAAAAAGAAATAAAAGAAGAAAAAACTAAAATTAAGCTGAGGAATATTTTTTTCATTAAAGTAATTTGAATAGATTAATCAACAAGATGCAAATAATTAATAATAATTCAAATGTTTTTTTTATAAATCAAATACAGAAGATCTTTTAGCTGAAATTAAGTCTTTGATTTTCAGCCAAAAAGCTAAAATTAAATAAAAAATAAATCCAATTCCGATTGAAAAAAAACTACTGTATATAAAAAATATTCTTACATTTTTCGTGTTAATACCCATCCATTCAGCTAACCTTGAACAAACAGAAAACCCATGTCTTTCAAAAAAATACCTTATCTCTAACATTTGAAATTTATTTAATTAATTCTCCACTCCAATCCAAAATACCACCTTCTAAATTATAAACATTCAAGTAACCCATCTGCTTCATTAGCTCACAAGCTTGAAAACTTCTAGAACCAGATCTGCAATAAACATAAATAAAATCAGATTTCGAAAAATTTTTGACACCCTCTAGAAAAAGATGAGAATCATATATATTTAAATTAATTGATTCTTTTATGAATCCACTATCAAATTCTTCCGGAGTCCTTACATCTAATATTTTACTATTTTCTGAATTTTGGATTGACTCACACCATTTTTTTTCATTTAAATTCATGATTCAGTTTTTTTGTTAGTCAAATATATATAGGAATTATTTTATATAAAATTTTATTTTATTGTTTGTAAACTATGATTTTATATATTTGGGGAATGTTAAATAGTTTGAAATTAAATTTTTGGTGGCGTAGTATATCATTTGATATGTTGCGATAATCCAAAACAATTTATATATATAAATTTAAGGCTTGTCATGCGACAGGCCTTTTTTAATTAAAAAAATCGAAGAATTGTATAAAATATCAACATCTGAAAAACAAATACTGGTTGACACATTAACTCCAGTAAGTATCTATTTAAAAATTAGAGACAAGTACTCGAATTCTATATTACTAGAGAGTAGTGATTATGGTGTTAACGATAATAGCTATGCCTATATTTGTTTTAATCCCATAGCTGAAATTTATGTTGAAAATAATTTTATTATAAAATCCTTTCCAGATGGAAATAAAGAAAAAATCGAAATTAAAGAGAATGTCAATGTTGTCAATGAATTAGACAAGTTCTTTAAGTTATTTAAATGCCAAAAGAATAATAAAAAATTCTTAAACAATGGTGTATTTGGATATATGAATTATGATTCAGTTAAGCACTTTGAAGACATCAACTTAAACTCTAAAGAAAATGACATTAAAATACCTGAAATATATTATGCTTTTTACTCTAACATAATCGTAATAAATGTCTTCAATAATCAAGCTATACTATTTCATCATAGTTTTAATAAACCAAGCAACTTAGAAGCTATATTGGACCATATAAATTCCAATAAATCAACTAAATATCCTTTTTTAAAGTCTGGAAATTTAAATTCAAACATGAATGATCAAGAGTTTATTGATCTTGTTAAAAAAGGAATTAAACATTGTTACAGAGGAGATGTTTTTCAGATTGTACTTTCAAGAAGGTTTTCCCAAAAATTTGAAGGTGATGAATTTAATTTATATAGAGCTTTAAGGTCTGTCAACCCCTCTCCATATCTTTTTTATTTTGATTACGGGAGTTATAAAATTTTCGGAAGTTCTCCAGAAGCTCAATTAGTAGTTAAAGAAAATAAAGCTGAAATTCATCCAATAGCAGGAACATTTATAAGAACAGGCGATGATGAAAAAGATGCAGTTAAGGCAAAAAAACTTTCTGAAGATATCAAAGAAAATAGCGAGCATATGATGCTTGTAGACCTTGCTAGAAATGATTTAAGTAGAAATGGGAATAATGTTAAAGTTGAAAAAGATCGTGAGATTCAATTCTATTCACATGTTATACATTTAGTATCTAAAGTCACTGCTATTAAAAAAAATAATTCATCAACTTTTCAAATAGCAGCTGACACTTTTCCTGCAGGAACCTTGTCAGGTGCTCCAAAGCATAAAGCAATGCAGTTAATCTCTAAGTACGAAAACTGCAATAGATCATTTTATGGCGGAGCAATTGGATTCATGGATTTTGAAGGAAATTTTAATCACGCTATAATAATTCGTTCTTTTTTAAGTAAAAATCATGTGCTAATATTTCAAGCAGGGGCAGGTGTAGTATCTAAGTCCAATCCTGAAAATGAATTACAAGAAATATACAATAAACTTGGTGCTTTGAATAAAGCATTAGAAATGGCAGAAACAATATAGTTATGAAGATAATAGTTATAGACAATTACGATTCTTTTACTTATAATTTAGTTCATTACTTAGAAGAATTAAATTGTAAAGTAACAGTAAAAAGAAATGACCAACTTAATCTATCTGAAATTGAAAGTTTTGACAGAATAGTTCTTTCCCCAGGACCTGGAATACCTGAAGAAGCCGGTCTTCTAAAAGAAATTATTTCAAAATATTCGTCATCAAAAAACATTTTAGGAGTCTGCTTGGGTCATCAGGCTATTGCTGAAGTTTTTGGAGGCAAATTAGAGAATTTAAAATCAGTATTTCACGGAGTTTCTTCAGATATAAATATTATAAAAAGTGATCCTTTATTTAAAGGCTTAAATAACCCATTAAAAGTTGGCAGATATCATTCATGGATTGTAAAAGATCCACTACCAGAATGTTTAGAAGTGTTAGCTGTTGATGAAAATAAACAGATTATGGCTTTAAGACATAAAAAGTTTAAAATAAGAGGTGTTCAGTTTCATCCAGAATCAATATTAACAGAACAAGGAAAGTCTTTACTTAAAAACTGGTTAAACATTAATTAATGAAAGAGATTCTAAATAAATTGACTTTACATAAAACACTTTCTAAATCGGAAGCAAAAAAAATATTAATTAATATATCTAAAGGAGATTATAACAACAGTCAAGTAGCTTCATTTCTTACAGTATTTATGATTAGAGATATAACGTTAAATGAGCTTGAAGGTTTTAAAGACGCACTTTTGGAACTATGCATTTCAGTCAATTTGAGCGATTACAATACTATTGATTTATGTGGTACTGGTGGAGATAACAAAGACACATTCAACATATCCACATTATCTGCTTTTGTAACAGCAGGTGCTGGAGTAAAGGTTGCAAAACACGGAAATTACGGAGTTTCATCTTTGTGTGGATCAAGTAACGTAATGGAAAGTTTAGGAATAAAATTCTCAAATGATGGAGATTATTTAAGAAAATGTATTGAAAAAAGTGGTATTTGTATTTTACATGCTCCTTTATTTCATCCTGCAATGAAACATGTTGCTCCGATTAGAAAAGAGCTAGGTTTAAAAACTTTTTTTAACATGTTAGGTCCCTTAGTTAACCCTTCATTTCCTAAGAATCAAATTGTTGGTGTTTTTAGTTTAGAGTTAGCTAGAATCTATGCTTATTTATTTCAAAAAACCGATAAAAATTTCTCGATAATTCACTCTCTGGATGGATATGATGAAATTTCTCTAACTGGTGGAGTCAAAATAATCTCAAATGATTCTGAAAAAATATTTTATCCTGAGGATTTTAGACTTAAAAAATTAGAGTCTAAGGCAATTAGAGGAGGAGGTTCAATAAAAGAGTCTGGGGAAATCTTTATGAACGTGTTAACAAATCAAGGAACTGAATCACAAAAAAAAGTTATAGTTGCTAACTCAGGCTTAGCTATCTCTACTGCACTAGGGATTTCCATTGACCAGGGAATTGACAAAGCAAAAGAATCGTTAAATTCTAAAAACGCATTAAAAGCGTTTAATACATTAAAAAAACTTAGTGAGAAATGACAATACTCGATCAAATAATTAAAACAAAAGAAATTGAAATAAATTACTCTAAGTGTAATACTTCAATTGTAGAGCTAGAAAAATTACCAATTTTTAAACGCACTACAATTTCTTTATCTGATAGTATAAAAAATAGTTTTCATGGAGTTATTGCTGAACACAAAAGAAAATCTCCATCTAAATCTATTATTAATGATTCTATTTCTCTTAGTCAAGTAATTAAAGGGTATAATAATGCAGGTGTTAGCGGTATTTCAGTTTTAACAGATAATAACTATTTTCAAGGATCTTTGGAAGATTTGTTAAATACCAGAAAGATGACAAAGATTCCTGTTTTAAGAAAAGAATTTATAATAGATGAATATCAAATAATTGAAGCTAAGGCCTATGGAGCAGATGCAATATTATTAATTGCTGCTTGTCTTTCTAATAAAAAAATTAAAAGTTTAAGTGAATGTGCAAAAAGTATTGGTCTAGAGGTGCTTATTGAAATTCATAATTTAGAAGAAATAAATGGATGCTTAATAGATTCAGTAGACATAATAGGAGTGAACAATAGAAATTTAAAAACTTTTAAAGTAGATATACAAACTAGCAAAAACTTAATAAAATATATTCCAAGTGATTTTATAAAAATATCTGAAAGTGGATTATCTAGTCCTATTCAAGTAAAAGAATTAAAAGAATTTGGGTTTGATGGATTTCTAATGGGAGAGAGTTTCATGAAACATACAGATCCTGGATTGGAAGCTTTGGGTTTTATAAATAAATTAAAATGAAATTAAAGATTTGCGGAATGAAATTTCCTAAAAATATCATAGAAACAGAAAGGTTAAAACCAGATTTTATGGGATTTATATTTTGGGATAAATCTATCAGACATTATGATAAAACTTCAATTTCAATTTCAAGTAAAATAAATAGAGTTGGCGTTTTTGTAAATGAAAAAATTGAAGAGGTTTTAAAAAAAATAAAACAATATGATTTAGATTTTATACAATTACATGGGGGAGAAAATGAAGAATACTGTAGAGCTATTACAGATCATTGTAAAATAATTAAAGTATTTAGCATTAGTAAAGGTTTTGAATTTAAAAACTCTGAACCTTTTGAGGATTTATGTCATTATTTTTTGTTTGATACTAAAACCAGCTCTTACGGAGGAAGTGGCAAAAAATTCGATTGGACTATTTTAAATAATTATAATTCTAAAAAACCGTTTTTTTTAAGTGGCGGAATTAGTCTTGATGATATTGATGAAATAAAAAAAATCTCTAGCTCTAAACTTCCTTTGCTAGGAATTGATATTAATAGTCAGTTTGAAAACAAATTATTAGAAAAAGATTGTAATAAAATTAAACTATTAATAAAAAATTTGAAAAATGCATAAATCGTATAATGTAGATAGCGAAGGTTATTATGGAGATTTTGGTGGAGCTTATATTCCAGAAATGATGTATTCTAATATAAATGAATTAAAGTCTAAATATCTTGAAATATCTTCACAAGCTGATTTTGTAAAAGAATTCGATGATCTTCTCAAAAAATATGTAGGAAGACCAACTCCCTTATATTTCGCCAAAAGACTTTCACAAGAATATAATTCTAAAATTTATTTAAAAAGAGAAGATTTATGCCATACTGGAGCTCACAAAATAAACAACACTATAGGTCAAATATTATTGGCCCAAAGACTAGGAAAAACTAGAATAATAGCTGAAACTGGTGCTGGTCAACACGGAGTAGCAACAGCCACAGTTTGTGCATTAATGGGCATAAAGTGTATTATTTATATGGGAGAAGTAGATATCAAAAGACAAGCTCCTAATGTTGCGAGAATGAAAATGTTAGGTGCTAAGGTTAAGCCAGCCTATTCTGGCAGTAAGACTCTAAAAGATGCAACTAATGAAGCAATTAGAGATTGGATAAATAATCCTGTTGACACTCATTACATTATTGGCTCAGTCGTTGGGCCTCACCCCTATCCTGATATGGTCGCAAGATTTCAATCAGTAATTGGATTAGAAGTAAAAACACAATTATTAGAAGCTGAAGGAAAAGAAAACCCTGATTATGTTGTTGCGTGTGTAGGTGGGGGAAGTAATGCCGCGGGGCTGTTTTATCCTTATCTAGATGATCTAAAGGTTAATATAATATGTGTAGAAGCAGCCGGAATGGGAGTTAAAACTGGGAAAAGTGCAGCTACATCCATATTAGGCAAAGAAGGTATAATTCATGGCTCTAAAACACTTCTTATGCAATCCCAAGACGGTCAAATTACAGAACCTTACTCTATATCTGCAGGACTAGACTACCCTGGAGTTGGTCCTATGCATGCAAACTTGTTTAGATCTAAAAGAGCAGAGTTTATTTCAATAACAGACAAGAAAGCTATGGATTGGGGTTTAAAGTTGTCGCGAATGGAGGGTATCATTCCTGCAATAGAAACTTCACATGCCTTTGGGGTTTTGGACAAAAAAAAGTTCATGAAAAAAGATATACTTGTTTTTAATTGTTCTGGAAGAGGAGACAAAGATTTAGACACGTATATAGATTATTTTAAATTATAACTTAATGAATAGAATAAATAAAGTTTTAAAAGAAAAAAAAGATATACTTTCTATCTACTTCACAGCAGGATACCCAAGTATTGATGACACTACTGAAATTATAAAACAATTAGATCATTCAAACGTAGATATGATTGAAATTGGACTTCCATTCAGTGATCCTCTAGCAGATGGTCCAACAATTCAAGAAAGTTCAACTACAGCTTTAAAAAACGGAATGAATACCTTCAAATTATTTGAACAATTAAAAAACATTAGAGCCATAACTGATATTCCTATTATTATTATGGGATACTTTAATCCGATATTACAATATGGCGTAGATAATTTTTGTGAAGACTGTAAGAAAACTGGGGTTGATGGATTAATAATCCCAGACCTTCCCATAGATGTTTATCTTAAACACTATGAGGAAATTTTTAAAAAACAGAACCTTCTAAACATGTTTTTAATCACACCACAAACAAGCAACGATAGAATAAGGTTAATAGATAAGATTTCAAACGGTTTTATATATATGGTAAGTAGTTCAAGCATAACTGGAACTGTAAAATCATTTGGAGAAGATCAAAAAAAATATTTTAAAAGAATTAATGATTTAAAACTTAAATCCTCTTTACTGATTGGGTTTGGAATAAGTAATCACAATAACTTTAAAGAAGCAATAAATCATAGTCAAGGTGCAATTATTGGTTCCGCTTTTATAAAATTTATAACACAAAATGGGATTTATAAAATTTCAAATTTTATAAATGAAATCAGAGGAAAAATTATCTAATAAATACAAGCTCTTTAGACGTCTGAGTTTCTTCATTACTTAAAGAGTAACCTCCGTAATTAAAACTTTTCAAGTCTTGTTCATTATTAATTTCATTATCTAATATATATCTCACCATCATCCCTCTTGCTTTTTTAGCATAAAAAGAAATGATTTTTAATTTCCCGTTTTTCATGTCTTTAAAAATTGGAGACACCATTTTGGTAATTAGTTTTTTCGTGTCAATAACTGAGGAATATTCCTTACTAGCTAAATTTACGAACAACTCATTTTTATTTAATTCATTATTTAACTTTTCTGTTATTTTTTCTTTCCAAAATTCATATAAGTTAGATGAATTATTTAATTCAAGTTTAGTACCCATCTCTAACCTGTACGGTTGCATTAAGTCAAGTGGTCTTAAAAAACCATACAAACCAGATAAAATTCTTAAAGACTCTTGAGCTTTATTTATTTTATTCCTATTAAGGCTAAACGCATCTAACCCGCTGTACACATCTCCATTAAATGTAAAAATAGCAGGTCTAGCATTTTTAATATTAAATGGGGTTTTAAAATCATTGTTTCGTTGCCAATTTAAATCAGCCAATTTATCTGAAATACTCATTAAGCTTTTTAACTGTAAAGGCGACTTTAATTTTAAAGATTTATTAATAGAAATAGAATCATTTAAAAATAGTGGCATTGAAAACTCATTAGTTGGTAATTCTTTTTGAAAGTCTAATGATTTAGCGGGAGAAATAATAATCTTCATGAAAGCTAAAATAATTTATAAATTTAAAAAACTCAAATATTAGTAGAATAATTCCTCCATTTGATTAAACTTTCTGAAAAATCTTTTGGTAATTCACATTCGAAATTTAATTGTTTATTGGTGGAAGGGTGAACGAAGCCTAAAGACTTTGCATGCAAAGCCTGTCTAGGCATGATTTTAAAGCAATTTTGCACAAACTGTTTGTATTTATTAAAAATTGTACCCTTTAAAATTTTATCTCCTCCATACCTTTGATCATTAAAAATTGGATGACCAATATGCTTCATGTGAGCTCGAATTTGATGAGTTCTTCCCGTTTCTAGTTGACACTCAAGAAGAGTCAAATAATTAAATCGTTCCAAGATTTTATAATGAGTAACAGCTTTCTTCCCTAATTCCTTATTTTGCGGAACACTCATAATTAAACGGTTTTTAGGGTCTCTTGCTAAATTCTCGTCTATAGTCCCCTCTTCTTTTTCTACTATTCCCCAAACAAGTGCATTATATTTTCTTTTAGATGACTTTAAATAAAATTGTTTGGCAAGATGAGTCATGGACTCTTCAGTTTTAGCAACAACCAATAAACCACTAGTGTCTTTGTCAATTCTATGAACTAAACCAGGCCTACCGTCTTTGTTAGAGGGTAAATTTTCGAAATGACTTATTAATCCATTTAATAACGTTCCGCTGTAGTTTCCGTGACCAGGATGGACTACAAGTCCAGGAGGTTTATTAATCACTAATAAAGAATCATCTTCAAATACTATTTCCAATGGCATTTTTTCTCCAATAAGTAAATTTTCATAAGGTGGATAAGCGAACATAACTTTCGCTACATCTCCGGGTTTTACTTTATAATTAGATTTTACATTTTTCTCGTTAACAAAAATGAAACCACTTTTTGCAGCTTGTTGAATTTTGTTCCTTGTAGCATTTTCTATTCGGTTCATTAAAAATTTATCAACTCTTAAAGGCTCTTGCCCACTATCAGCTTTAAATTGATGGTGTTCGAACAAATCATTATTATTTTCTAAATCATCAACGTTGTTATTATTCATATTTTCTAATTATTATTGCCGTTACCAAGAACTAAATCAATTTTAGATTTTTTAGGAATCATAATTCCAGGAACAGCAACTTCTCCCTTGTATGATAATTCAATGACCATATCCCTTCCTATATTATCAACGTAAGAAACATCTCCTAATTCTAAACCAGATGCTAATAAAGCTGAAATCGCACTTCTTTTAGTAGTCTGAATTACATTAGGAATAACAACATTTCCATAATTATTTGGATTAATAGTTAAATATATTTTTCTATTTTTTTTTACTTTAGAATTTGCTAATGGCATCTGCTCTAATACAGAGTACTTTGGAAAGTCTGGATTATAAAAAGTTGAATCTACAATCTCATATGTTAATTTTCTTTCTGACAAAACCTCTTCAAGCTCTTGAATTTGAAATCCAATTAAATCCGGAACAATAATATGATTATTATGATTAGTATTTAGATTTAAAAAAATAAATAAAAAAAATATTAAAAATCCTATAACTAAAGAAGCTGTAAACAATTGTTTTAAAAAATATTTACTAAAAAAATACTTGAGTAAATTCATTTATATATTTTAAACAAAGATATAAAATATGCGTTCTTTATGGCTTGACTTAAAATAAATGATATTTTTGTTCTAATGAAAAGAAATATTGCTGTTTTAATGGGTGGATTTTCTTCAGAAAAAGATATCTCAATAAAAAGTGGTAACGTCATCTATAACAATATAGACAGAGAATCTTATATTCCTCATAAAATAATAATAAGTAAAGAAAAATGGGTTTATGTGGACGATAACAATATTGAATTCAAAGTTTCAAAAGAAGATTTTTCTATAGAGGTTGATAAAATCAAAATAAACTTTGATGTTGCCTTTATTGTAATACATGGTTCACCTGGAGAAGATGGGCTACTTCAATCTTATTTTGAACTACTTGGAGTCCCTTTCACAGGTTGTGATTCATACACGTCTTCTATTACATTTAATAAAAGAGATTGCATTTCTGTTTTACAGAAACATGATATTCCATCAGCGAATTCTATTCATTTAAATATTGGAGATGCAATAAATGAAAATGAAATTATTGAAGAAGTAGGCATTCCTTGCTTTGTTAAGGCAAACAAATCTGGAAGTAGCTTTGGTGTTTATAAAGTCCATGATCGAAAAGATTTAATTAGTTCAATTAATAATTCATTTAAAATTGATAATGAGGTTTTGATTGAATCTTTTTTAGATGGAATAGAAGTTTCAGTTGGAGTTATAAATTATAAAAATGAAATTAAAGTTTTAGGAATTACTCAATTAATTACAGAAAATGATTTTTTTGATTATAGTGCCAAGTACGAAGGTAAGTCTACAGAAATTACACCTGCAAACATCTCAGAATTACAAAAAAATAATGTAACTAAAATTGCTAAAAAAATATATAAAAAACTAGGCCTTAAAGGCTTTTCTAGAAGTGAATTTATTTTCATAGGTGATACCCCATATTTTATTGAAATAAATTCAATTCCTGGAATGACAAATGAAAGTATATTTCCAAAGCAAGCTAAAAATTATGGGATTTCATTAAAAAATTTATGCACTGAAGTAATTGAACAAGCCATGAAATAATTTAATTATATTTAAATATGAGAAAAGCTATTTTTCCAGGATCTTTCGACCCCTTTACTTTAGGCCATTTAGACATATTAAAAAGAAGTCTATCATTATTTGATGAAATCACTGTTGGCATTAATAGAAATAATAAAAAAAAAACAATTTTTTGTGAGCAAAAAAGAATAGAATTCATTAAAAAATGTTTTGAAAATGAGCCCAAAATTAAAGTTACAAGTTATGAGGGTTTAACTATTGATTTTTGTAAAAAAATTGATGCAAAATTTATAGTTAGAGGAATTAGAAATAATGGTGATTTTGAATTTGAGAAAGCCATCGCTAGAACAAATAGAAAACTTTCTAAAATTGAAACTATATTTTTATTAACGTCTGCTGAAACTTCTTTCATTAGCAGTAGTATAGTACGAGAACTAATTATAAATAAAGGGAATTATCAAGTTTTTGTTCCAGATTCTGTAAGAGTAAATTAAATATCTAAGAGTAGCTTAATGTTTGGATAAATATTTTTTTTATTTAAAATTTCTGCTTTATTCTTCCATACAACTTTTGTAATCCCTTCTTTTTCTTCAGGAATTAAATTACTACTATTATTCGCTTTCATATTATACCAAGTAGTTTCTTTTAAAAAGAACTTATTGTCATTTTTAAAAACATGATAAGTAACAGCATTTAAATTTATTATTTCTAAATCCTTTGCTCCAGTTTCTTCTGAAACTTCTCTGATAGCTGTTTGGTCAATCGACTCACCAGCATCCATTTTCCCTTTTGGCAAGTCCCATTTATTTCTTCTATAAATAAATAAAATCTGATTTAATGAATTTTTTACTATACCTCCACCTGCTTTAATTACTTTTATTTTTTTAAGAAATAAAGGAAAAAGCTTTTTTTGTTTTTTGTAATATAAAAATATTTTTTTATGTTTTTTAGCTTTTATTATTACTTCTTCAATACTAATTTCTTTCAGAGAATAAATATTAATTTTTGATCCAAATGGAATTTGACTCGTTAAAACTATTAGACTCTGATTAACAAAAACTTTATACATTTGTGTTTATGATTTTAGATTTAGACACGGCTAAAAAAACAGCAGAACTTCTTTTACAAATTAATGCAATAAAATTGAATCCAAAAAATCCATTTACTTGGGCTAGTGGATGGAGATCACCAATCTATTGTGACAATCGAGTAATTCTTTCACATCCTCAAATAAGAATATATATTAGAGAACAAATGGTCAAACAAATAAATCAACTATACGCTAAACCTGATGTTATCGCTGGAGTGGCAACTGGTGCAATTGGCATAGGAATGCTTGTAGCAGACTTAATGAACCTTCCATTTATTTACGTTAGGCCAGATTCAAAAAAACATGGCAGAAAAAATCAAATTGAAGGGCAATATTCTAGTGGTCAAAATGTCATTGTTATTGAAGACTTAATAAGTACAGGCAATAGTAGCTTAGTAGCCGTTGATGCGCTTAGGGAAGCAGACTTAAAAGTAAAGGGTATGTTTAGTATTTTTACTTATGGATTTGAAATATCTTATGAAAATTTTAAAAAAAACAACGTTGAACTGCATACATTAAGTTCATATGACATGTTAATTGAACAAGCATTGTCGTCAAACTACATAACCGATTCTGATTTTCAGACGATTAAAAAATGGAAAAAAGATCCAGAAAATTGGTAATTAAAAAACTCAAATAATGAATTTAATTAGTGAAACAATTCTAGTAAAAACTCAAGATTTATTGCTATTTGAAAAGCTTAGTGTAATTGATAATTATAAAATAGTTATGCCTGAAAATGTTTCGAAATTTGAAATAATCAATTCAGATTCTTTCATATTTTCTATAAAAGGCATGCCAGCAATTAAATTGAAAATTGGTGAGAAACTAAAACCCTCAAAAATAGTTCTGGAATCATTAGAATCTAAAATCAATTTTACACTGACAGCGATTATAAGTTACTTAGATTCTGAAACTTGTTCTTTTCAACTTAAATTTAACGGAGATTTAAATCCAATGATTCAGATGATGGTGAAAACTCCACTACAATCGTTTATAAATGATCTTTCAAATAATATTAAAAAATTAATTTAAGCTTTTTATAAAATATGATAATAAAAGATTCATATACTTTAATTACTGGAGCTTCATCTGGTATTGGCTTAGAAATAGCTGATTATATGGCTAAAAAAGGGTTTAATTTAATTATAACATCAAGAACAGATAGCAAATTAAAAAAGCTTTCAGAAGAACTAATTTCAAAATATGGAGTAAAAGTAGAATTTTTTTCATGTGATTTAGCAGATCCCAGTTCTCCAAACAAAATGTTTGAATTTTGTGAATCTAAAGGTTATTTTGTTGAAATACTTATAAATAATGCTGGTTATGCTATACCATCAACTTTTGAAGAAACGTCAATGGAAGAGGAAGAAAAATTCATTAGGGTTCTAGGAGTTTCTGTAATAGCCATTACAAAACTTTTTATTCCTAAAATGATCAAAAACAAGCATGGTAAAATAATGATAGTTTCGTCTGTAGCTGCTTTTGCTCCTCCTTCTTCAATCCAAGTATTATATGGACCGATTAAAACTTTCATGAATCGTTTTAGTGAAGGAATAAATTTAAGTTATAATTACAGAGGAATAACTTCTACGGCTGTTTGTCCTGGTTACACAGTTACTAATTTTCATTCAGCTAGTGGAGTTCAGGACGAAATGGATAGAGTGCCTGGATTTTTAAAAAAACCTGCTAAAAGAATTGCAATTGAAGGAGTGGATGCGATGTTTAAGGGGACAAAAGTTTGCATACCAACAAAAACATGGAAAGTAATAGGTTTTTTAATAAACACAACTCCTAAAATAGTTTTTGATTTACTTAGTTCAATATTAGCGCCCGGAAGATATGATAAAAAATAATTTTTACGGAGTTTAGATCAATGAGGCCCCCCAATAAGTAACAATAGTCCAAATAACATATTTCACTATTTTTCCAAAAAGCATCCAAAATGCGACTTTAATTAAGTTTACTTTAAAAAACCCTAAGCTTACGGCGATTGGATCTCCAACCAAAGGTAAACAACAAAGAAATGCTAACGAACTTCCCCATTTGTCAATCTTAATTTTAAAACGAGTTATTTTTTCTTTTTTTATACGAAAATATTTTTCAATTATATTCCATTTACCTAAACTTCCTAAATAATAACTACTAAGTCCTCCTAACCAATTTCCAGTTGTAGCTAATACCAAACTTAAACCTAAATCAAATCCGTTTAAAATTAAAATACTAAGAACAATTTCAGAACTTAGAGGTATAATTGTTGCACCTAAAAAACTCGAAATGAATAATCCTAAATATCCAAACTCTGCAAGTGATTCCATATATAATTATAGGTTTTTCATTCAATAATCATTTGAATTTCTTGAAAATTATAAGTCATAATAGTTTTATCTTCTTTTTGAATTTTGATAATTCCTTTTTTATTTACCTCTAAAATTTTTGCAAAGAAAAATTCTTTATTTTTATTAATAAATTGACTAAATTCTCCCCTTCTATATAAATTTAAATGATATTGATGGTTTAACTTTTGAAACTCATTGTCAGAAAACTCTTTTAAAGCATTAGACAAATAATCATATTTTTTTAAGTTTTGAAAAATTAAAGAAACTATTCCCTCTAAATCATAATCAATGTTATTAATTAACTTTAATGATGAAGCGTTAGGCAAATCAATGAAGTTTTCTTGATTAACATTTATACCAAAACCAATAATAAAGCTTTCAATGAAACTACCTTTAACTTTTGTCTCGTTCAATATTCCACAAATTTTAGTATTTCCTGACATTATGTCGTTAGGCCATTTTATTTTTAAATTTGGAACTCTCAAAGATTTCAAAGTATTTAATATAAATAAAGAAAAATGCATACTTAAAATAAACTGATGATCTACTTTGATTTTTTTGGGAAAAAAAACAATAGATATAGCTATATTTTTCTCTGGTTGACTATTCCATACTTTCCCTCTTTGTCCCTTTCCTTCAGTTTGGTTGAATGTATAAACTACTTGTGTATGTTTTGATTGATTTTTTTGAATAATATTTTTTAAATATTCATTTGTTGAGTTAATGGCATCAAGTTTGATTAAGTTCATGTAAAGAAACTATATTTTCATAAAACTAAAATAGTAGGTTTAAATATCCTAAATTTACATCATAAAATAATTAAATTGAATACAGATAACTTAATAGCTAACGTATTAGAAGGAATTGAAGATGTTAAAGGAGTAGACATTAACATTTTAGACCTAAGAAAAATAGATAATGTAGCTTGTAAATACTTTATAGTTTGCACAGGTAACTCAAGTACTCAAGTTAATGCAATCACTAACTCAATTAAAAAGTGCGTGAGTAAATCAATGGCTGAAAAACCTTGGCATGTTGAAGGATTAGAAAACTGTAAATGGGTTTTAATGGACTATGTAGATGTTGTTGTTCACATATTCAACGAAGAAACTAGAGATCATTATAAAATTGAAGAACTATGGGAGGAAGCCACATCTACGCTAGTAAAAACTAAATATTAATAAATGAATAAAAATAATAAAATGACCAATAAGCCAAAGTTTAACTCATATTGGATATATGGAGCAATATCTTTATTTTTTATAAGCACTTATTTTATCGGGGGTGACAGTACTATAAGTACTTCAAAAAACATTACTATTTCTAGTTTTGAAAGTTTTTTAAATAAAAATCAAATCAAAGAAGTAACCGTGCTTAATAAAAACATAGCTCAAGTAACTTTAACGAAAGCGGCATTAAATAGTCCTGATCATAAAAGTGCTAATTCAACAAATTTTTTAGGTCAAAAAAACATTAATGGTCCTCATTATGTTTTTGAAATAGGAAATTTAGAGCTTTTTCAAAATAAACTCGAACTAGCTGAGAGTAAAGGAATACCATTTAATTATAACTTTAAGACAGTTGAAAATAAATGGTTTGATGTTCTTATTGGATTTTTGCCTCTTATAATTCTAGTTGGTCTATGGATCTTTTTTATGAAAAGAATGTCAGGTGGAGCAGGAGGTGGAGGTGGATCTCAAATATTTAGTATTGGTAAATCAAAAGCAAAACTTTTTGATGAAAAGACTGATGTAAAAACAACCTTTAAAGATGTTGCTGGTCTTGAAGGTGCAAAAGAAGAAGTTCAAGAAATAGTTGATTTTTTAAAAAATCCAACAAAGTATACTAAGCTTGGAGGAAAAATCCCAAAAGGAGCTTTACTTGTAGGTCTCCCCGGAACAGGAAAAACTTTACTTGCGAAAGCAGTGGCTGGTGAAGCAAAAGTTCCTTTCTTTTCACTATCTGGATCAGATTTTGTTGAAATGTTTGTTGGTGTTGGAGCTTCAAGAGTTAGAGACCTTTTTAAACAAGCGAAAGAAAAATCTCCTGCCATTATTTTCATTGATGAAATAGATGCAATTGGAAGAGCAAGAGGAAAAAGTAACATGACTGGTGGAAATGACGAAAGAGAAAATACTTTAAATCAGTTATTAACTGAAATGGATGGTTTTGGAACTAACACAAATGTTATAGTTATAGCTGCTACTAATAGAGCTGACGTATTGGATAAAGCTTTAATGAGGGCTGGTAGATTTGATAGACAAATTTACGTAGATCTTCCAGATGTAAGAGAAAGGAAACAAATATTTGCTGTTCATTTAAAACCGATTAAAACTATTAAAAGCTTAGATACTGATTTCTTAGCAAAACAAACTCCTGGGTTTTCTGGAGCTGATATAGCTAACGTGTGTAACGAAGCGGCTTTAATAGCAGCAAGAAAACTAAAAAAAGCTGTAAATAAGCAAGATTTTTTAGATGCTGTTGATAGAATTGTTGGAGGCTTGGAAAAAAAGAATAAAATTATAACTCCGGCAGAGAAAGAAACAATTGCTTACCATGAAGCTGGTCACGCTACTGTAAGCTGGATGTTGGAACATGCTGCTCCACTTGTCAAAGTCACTATAGTGCCTAGAGGACAATCTTTAGGAGCTGCTTGGTATTTACCAGAAGAACGTCAAATCGTTAAGCCAGAACAAATATTAGATGAAATGTGTGCCGCCCTAGGAGGAAGAGCTGCTGAAAAAGTAATTTTTAATAATATATCTACTGGTGCTCTAAGTGATTTAGAAAAAGTTACTAAACAAGCTAGATCCATGGTGACAGTTTATGGGTTAAATGATAAAATAGGAAATTTAACATATTATGATTCTAATGCGGGAAATGAATATGGTTTCACTAAACCATACAGTGATGTTACCGCTCAAATAATTGATCAAGAAATTTCAAATATTATAGAGACTCAATACCAAAGAGCTATAAACCTACTCAAAAAACATAAAAACAAATTAGTAGAACTAGCTGATTTCCTGCTAGATAAAGAGGTTATTTTTAAAGAAGATCTATTGAGGATTTATGGTGAGAGACCTTTTGACATTAAAAAAGTTATTAAAAACCCCAAATAATTGTTTTATCTATAATTATTAACATATCACATGTTAATAACAAGTTTTTTTATCTTTACTCATTAAAACTTAGAATTGAAAAAATTTATTAAATCTTTTTTTAATAAAAGTTCAGAGGATAAGCCTGATAAGGATATTGAAGGTAAGTATATGCCTGAAAAAGTCTCGCCAATAGAAGAAAGATTTACATTTAACTTTACTAAAAACGGCGGTAAGTTTTTATACTGCGAAAACAAATCTGAATGTGACAGCTTTTTTTCTCAAATAATAGATGAGAACCAATGGGGAAATGTTGAAATACTCTGTTATGACGATTCTCTATTAGATTTTTTTAAGGATAAATCAAAATTAAACGTTTCTAAAACTAATTTAAACTCAAGATTTTTTCTAACCACTTGTGAGTTTTTAGTAGCAATTGATGGTAGCTTGTTAATATGTGATAAACAAATTAAATCACACAAAGTAAATGACCTCCCCATTAATTTTATTGTGTTTGCAAAAATCAGCCAGTTTACTGAAACTTTAAGTGGAGGTCTAAACGGTATTAAAAGTAAATACCCAAATAATCTTCCCACCAATATAACAACAATAAAAAATTTCAATAGCCAAGTCAAAGAAAATAATAATTTTTTAACATACGGAAGTGCAGCTAAAAATCTCTACCTTCTATTATTAGAGGACTTATAAATGAAAGAATTCTACACAAGATCTATAACTGCGATATTGTATGCTGGAGTAATACTGTTTTCTTTATTTTATAATGAATATCTATTTTATTTTGTCGGATTCATATGTAGTTTAATTCTTGTTTTTGAATTCATAAAACTAATAGCCAATTATAATCATAAATTTTTTTCAATAGATTCTGGGAAATCAAATCTGATACTTTATTTAACATTCCCTTTGTATATTTCACTATTTATATTATCTAAAAACTCGGAATTTCTGAATAATTGTTTTTTACTAATTATAGTGCTAACCAATATAATATTAGGTTTTTCTCTTCTTAAAAAAAAATTATTTTCTTTTTCAATTCTTAAAAATCGTTTCATTGGTCATTTTTATTTAGTAGGCTCACTTGTCATTTTTTTTTCAATGCCTAATGTATTAAATCAATATGATCCTTTAATTGTATGTAGCTTTTTAGCATTAGTATGGATTTCTGATTCTGCTGCCTATGTGTTTGGTGTGAATTTTGGTAAAAGACCATTACTTAAATCTGTTTCACCAAAAAAAAGTATTGAAGGTTTTGTTGGTGGAATAATATTTTCCATTATACTTTCAATATTGTTTTACAAATACATGAATCTAAGTTTTTCATTAGCTCATTGGATAATTTTAGGACTATTAACAAGCTGCTTAGGTGCTCTTGGAGATTTAGTTCAATCGCAATTCAAAAGAGAAGCAGGCGTAAAAGATAGTGGAAAATGGCTTCCTGGTCATGGTGGGCTATATGACAGGATGGATAGTATTATATTTGCAGCGCCATTTATCTATTTAACTATAAAAATATTTAGCTATGTTTCATAAAGAAGGTCACGCTATCATTTCGATTTCATTAATTATTACCATTATTATCAATTTAATTTCATCATATTTTTTGGGTGATTTAATAATATCTAAAATAGTAGGAGTTATTACTTTAATAATAATGTTTTTAATTCTTCAGTTTTTTAGAAACCCAAAAAGAATTACTGAACTTAACGATTCATTAATCATTTCACCAGTTGATGGTAAAGTTGTTGCTATAGAGAAAGTATTTGAAAAAGAATATTTTAAGGAAGAAAGAATTCAAATATCCGTTTTTATGTCTCCTTTAAACGTACATGTTACAAGGTATGCAAATAGTGGTGTAGTAAAATTTAGCAAATACCACCCAGGCAAATATTTAGTAGCATGGCATCCTAAGTCATCTGAAAAAAATGAAAGGACTACAGTTGTGATTGATAACAAAATTTTTGGAGAGGTGCTTTACAGACAAATAGCTGGAGCAGTAGCTAGGAGGATTGTTAATTACGCTAGAGTTGGCGATAATGTGTTACAGGGAGATGACGCAGGGTTTATAAAGTTTGGATCAAGAGTTGATCTTTTTTTACCCTTAGATTCAAAGATAAAAGTTGAATTAAATCAAATAGTTAAAGGTGGAAAAGACACTATAGCTGAAAAATAATTTATTTTTTTAATTTCAACTCAAGCATTTTAATTTTCTTAATAGCGTCTTCTTCTTTTTTTCTTTCGTTTTTTATAACAATTTCTGGTGCGTTATCAACAAATTTTTGATTACTTAATTTAGATTGAATAGATTTTAAAAAACCTAAATTATAATCTAAATCTTCCTTTACTTTATCTAAATCCTCCTCTTGATTTGATAGGTTATTGATAAAATATTCGTTTCTTCCAACTATTACAGAATGTACATTGTTAGACTTATTTGAAAAATCATCACTTAAATTTGAGTTAGCTAACTTCAATATTACACTTCTCATCTTACTGTTTTGACTAACTACAGAAAATAGTTCTAATTTTTCTTTGTAAGAAACACCTTTTTCATTTCTATATTTTCTAATATTAGTAATAAGTTGTGAAATATGTTCAAAATCATCTAAAATAGAATGGTTTATTGTTTTTGATTTTGGCCATTCTAAAACAATTAAAGGGTCATCATTTTTATCTTTAATTCCGCTCCATATTTCTTCTGAAATGAAAGGCATAAAAGGATGTAAAATTATTAAGCAATTTTTTAATAATCTCAGTGTTTGATTGTAAGTTTCTAAATCAATTGCTTCACCATAACCAGGCTTAATCATTTCTAAATACCAAGAACAGAAATCATCCCATATCAGCTTGTATATAGTCATTAATGCATCTGAAATTCTATATTTACTAAAATGATCGTCAATTTCAATTAATTTAGAATTAAATTTATTTTTAAACCAATCTATTGCAGTTAAAGAAGAATTACTTTGAACAGCACTATCTGAAACTTCCCACGATTTAACTAACCTAAAAGAGTTCCACACTTTATTTGAAAAATTTCTTCCTTGTTGACATAAGGACTCATCAAATAATAGATCATTTCCAGCTGGAGCACTTAACAATAGACCTACCCTTACACTGTCAGCTCCAAAATCTTCAATTAATTTCAATGCATCTGGAGAATTACCAAGTTGTTTTGACATTTTTCTTCCTTGCTTATCTCTAACTAATCCAGTAAAATACACAGAATTAAAAGGTTTTGTTTTCTTAAACTCAAAACCAGAAACTATCATTCTAGCAACCCAAAAAAATAAAATATCCGGACCAGTAACTATATCATTTGTAGGATAATAATATTTAAAATCTTCATTATCTGGATTTCTAATACCATCAAACACACTTATAGGCCATAACCAAGAAGAAAACCAAGTATCTAACACGTCACTCTCTTGTGTTAAGTCTTTAACTATCAATTTAATATTTCCACTCTTTTCTTTAGCTTTTTCAAGAGCTTTACTAATGTTTTCAGCAACAACATAATCCTTGTTATCTTTTCCATAATAATAAACCGGAATTTGATGCCCCCACCAAAGCTGTCTAGAAATATTCCAATCCCTGATATTTTCCATCCAATTTCTATAGGTATTTTTAAATTTTTTAGGAAAAAGCTTAACTTCATCATTCATTACAGCATCAAGCGCAGGTTTTGAAATTTCTTCCATTTTTAAAAACCACTGTTCTGATAATTTAGGTTCGATAACACACTTAGTTCTTTCTGATTTGCCAACATTATTAATATAGGACTCAACTTTTAATAACGAATCTAAAGACTTCAATTCTTCAGAAATTTTTGTTCTAACTACGAATCTGTCTAACCCACTATAATGTAATGCGAAATCATTTAATGTTGCATCATCATTTAAGATATCTACTATTTCTAAATTATGTTTATCTCCTATTATTTTATCATTTTCACTATGAGCTGGGGTCACTTTTAAGCAGCCAGTTCCAAATTCAATATCCACATAGTCGTCGGTTATTATAGGAATTTCTTTATTTAGTATTGGAATTATTGCATTCTTGCCTTTTAAACTGATATATCTTTCATCGTTGGGATTAACAGCAATTGCAGTATCACCAAATATTGTCTCAGGTCTAGTAGTAGCTACGGTTATTGTTTCTTTAGAGTTTGAAATTTTATATTTTATATAATAAATTTTACTATTTACCTCTTCATGAATAACTTCTTCATTTGACAAAGTAGTTTTTGCCTCTGGATCCCAATTAACCATCCTGTAGCCTTTATATATTAAATTCTTTTCGTGTAAATCGACGAAAACTTTAATAACTGATTCAGACATGTCATCATCTAAAGTGAACTTAGTTCTATCCCAATCACAAGAACAGCCTAATTTCTTTAATTGCTCTAATATTAAACCTCCGTGCTCTTCTGTCCATTTCCAGGCGTGATCTAGAAACTCCTCTCTTGTTAAGTCATTCTTACTAATACCTAATTTTTTTAACTTTTCTACAACTTTAGCTTCAGTTGCAATTGAAGCATGATCGGTACCAGGAACCCAGCAAGCATTAAAGCCCATCAATCTTGCTCTTCTTACTAAAATATCTTGAATTGTAACGTTCAACATATGTCCCATATGTAAAATACCTGTTACATTAGGAGGAGGAATTACTATAGTGTATGCAGTTTTATTATTTGGCTTAGATTGAAAATAACTATTTTCAATCCAAAATTTATACCACTTTGATTCCAAAGTTTTAGCATCAAAGTTTTTAGCTATTTCCATCTTATAAATTAGTTATTCTCCAAACAAAAGTAGTCAACTAAAAAGTAATTTAAAAGGTATGTTGTATTTTTGTAATATATTTAAAAGACTTACTTAATAACTTAAAAAAAAAAAATGAAAAAAATCTTATTAATTTTTGCAATATTTTTAATTTCAAATACTGTAATATCTCAAGAAAAATTTGCTGAAATTGAATTTAAAGAAACCGTAATAGATTATGGAATTATTGAAAATGGAGAAGACGGTAGCAGGATTTTTGAATTTACTAACACAGGAAACGCTCCTTTAACTTTTTCTAGAATTTTTTCATCTTGTGGATGTACAATCCCTAAAAAACCTGAAAAGCCTGTTCTTCCTGGTGAAAATGGTAAAATAGAAGTTAAATATGACACTAAAAGAACTGGAGTTTTTCAAAAAGCAATTACTGTTAATTCTAATGCTAAAACTACAAACGTCATATTAAGAATTAAAGGTGAAGTTTTACCAGAAGTTGAAGAATAAAAAAAAGACAAAAAATAATAAAAATTTTTTATCATATCTCTAAGAATTGAAAACAAAATATAAAACATCACTTAAAGATTTGAATAGTTTTGGAGTAGAGTGTTTTTCTTCGAATTTCAATATTATAAACAATGAAAAAGAAATTATTGATTTTATAGCTTCAAATAATGATCCAGAATCAATAATTCTTGGGGGGGGAAGCAATATACTATTCAAGAACGACATTGACAAACCTATACTTAAAATAGAAATTAAGGGAATTGAGATCATAAATGAAACTGCCGAAAGAGTTTTGATTTCGGTTGGAGCTGGTGAAGTCTGGGATGACTTGGTCAATTGGAGCTTGTCAAATAATTATGGTGGATTAGAAAACCTGAGTTTAATACCCGGAAATGTAGGAAGTGCACCTATTCAAAATATTGGAGCTTATGGAGTTGAATTAAAGGATGTATTCGAAAGCTGTAGGGCTATTTCAATTGAGACAGGTTTACTTAGAATTTTTAATACTAATGAATGTAATTTTTCTTACAGAAGCTCTGTTTTCAAAGAAGGATTTAAAAATAAATACATTATTACAAATGTAGTTTTTAGACTTTCAAAGCTCAACCATTTGATAAATTATTCTTACGAACCTTTGAAGTTTGACTTAAAAAAGAATAACATCTTAAGTCCAACTATTAATGATATTTCAAAATCTGTCATTAAAATAAGGTCCAGTAAATTACCTGATCCAAAGGAAATCGGGAATTGTGGTAGTTTTTTTAAAAACCCCATTATTAATGATTTAAATTTTAAAAAACTTTTAAAAAAAGATAAAGACATGCCTTTTTTTAAAGTTTCAAAAAATAAAAATAAAATTCCTGCAGCTTGGCTTATTCAACAATGCGGATTCAAAGGATTAAAAGAAGGGAATACAGGAACTCATGATAAACATGCTTTAATTATCATAAATCATGGCAATGCTTCAGGAGTTGAAATTTTTAATTTTTCTCAAAAAATCAAAAATAAAGTTTTAAAAATATTTAATATATTGCTTGAAGAGGAAGTAAACATTATAGACAATTAATTATATGTTATTTATTATCACATTTATACTACTAGGGTTAGCATTTGCAGGTATTGCAATCAAAATAATTGTTAAAAAAGATGGTAAATTTTCTGGAACATGTGCTAGTGCCAGTCCATTCTTAAATAAGGATGATAAGCCTTGTGGAATTTGCGGAAAGTTAGCTGATGAAGCAGATTGTAAAAATCCTGAATTGAATTTGAACTAATAATTTGACAGACAATAATATAATTAAAAATCAAATAACTCTTGCCAAAGCAAATAACCAAAATGCATTTAGTTTCTTGTTAAATAGATATTGGTCTGATGTATTTAACTTTCAATTAAAAAGAACAAATAACGAGTCTAATGCTGAAGATATTACAATAGAATGTTTTGCAAAAGCTTTTGAAAAAATAAATTCTTATAAAGAAAAGTATAATTTTAAGACTTGGCTAATTACAATCTCTAAAAACCTTCACATAGATCAAATAAGAAAAAATAAAAATAAAGTTAATTTTAATGAGCCAGATGAGTTTGATATAATCATTGAAAGTTCCCCTAGCCCAGAAGATAATTTAATTAATGAACAAAAATTAAAATTACTAAAGTCAAAAATAAATAAATTAAAGCCTAGTTATAAAAAAGTAATTGAACTTAAATATTTTAATGAATTAAGCTATAAAGAGATGTCGATAAAGCTTGATCAACCAATAAATAATATAAAAGTTAGAGTATTAAGGGCTAAAAAAGTATTAGCAGAAATAATTGAAAAATAATGAAAGGTTTAATGAACAGATTAGGTCCTGGATTATTGTTTGCAGGTGCAGCTATCGGAGTTTCACATTTAGTACAATCAACTAGAGCTGGTGCAGACTTTGGTTTTGGTTTAATATGGGCTCTTGCTCTTTCAAACTTATTTAAATATCCTTTTTTTTTATTTGGGCCTAAATATGCTTTAGCAACTGGTGAAACATTACTAGAAGGTTATAAGAAATTAGGAAACTATGTTTTAGTTATATATCTCATTTTATCAATTGTAACTATGTTCACAATTCAAACAGCTGTTACAATAGTGACAGCTGGATTAGCAATAGAGTTATTCGGAATAACAAACGATATTACTATTTGGGCAACTATAATCACCGCTTCTTGCTTAGTTATTCTATTAATTGGTAAATATACATTTCTAGACAACTTAATGAAGTTCGTTATTATAACATTGACAATCAGCACAATAATAGCAGTTTTTTTTGCTGGCTTTAACTCAACAAACACACTTGAATTAACACAAGTTTTTCCGAAAGAAGAAGTTGGAATTGCATTTGTTGTTGCATTTATGGGATGGATGCCAGCTCCTCTAGACATATCTATATGGCAATCCATATGGACTTTAGAAAAAAAGAAGAAAGAAAAAAATATTAAAAACAGTGATATTATTTTTGATTTCAAAATTGGATACTTAACAACAATTGTATTAGGAGTCTGTTTTGTTTCTCTTGGTGCTTTAGTCATGTATGACAGTGGAGAAGTATTCTCTAACAGTGGAGGTGAGTTTGCGAATCAATTGATAAGCTTATATACCGATTCAATTGGTAATGGTGCCTTTTTAATTATCGCTATTGCTGCATTTACAACAATGTTTAGCACTACTATCACTTGTTTAGATGCTTCTCCTAGAGCAATGAAACTTACATCAAAACTGCTTGGCTTTCATAAATTAAATAATTATAATTTTTGGATAATTCTTTTAGCGTCTGGTACTTTATTTATTTTTGTTTTCTATATTTCAGAAATGGGCTCATTGGTAAAAATCGCTACTATACTCTCATTTATAACTGCTCCTTTTTATGCATTTATCAACTTCAGACTTATTAATAGTCACCATACTCCAAAGAGTTTTAGACCTTCATTATTTATAAAAATATTAAGTGTTTTAGGAATACTGTTTCTAACTAGTTTCAGCATATGGTATTTGACAATTTTATAATAAAAATTAATCAATAGTTTGTACATTTGAATCAGAAATCATATTACTAGTTATGCCTACTGATTTATCTACTGTTGAACCAAAAATTGCTAAAAAACCTAAGTGGATTCGCGTAAAGCTTCCAACTGGAAAAAAATATACTGAACTAAGATCATTAGTTGACAAGTACAGTTTAAATACAATTTGTTCGTCTGGAAGCTGTCCTAATATGGGAGAATGTTGGGGTGAAGGAACAGCCACTTTTATGATTCTAGGTAATATCTGCACAAGGTCATGTGGATTTTGTGGAGTAAAAACCGGAAGACCTGAAAGTATTGACTGGGAAGAACCTGAGAAAGTTGCAAACTCTATCAAATTAATGAAAATTAAACATGCAGTATTAACATCTGTAGACAGAGATGACTTAAAAGATATGGGTACTTTAATTTGGACTGAAACTGTAAAAAGTATTAGAAGATTAAATCCTACTACCACTTTAGAAACTCTTATTCCTGATTTTCAAGGAATCGAAAAACACCTAGATAAAATTATTTCAGTAAAACCAGAAGTTGTTTCCCACAATATCGAAACAGTTAGAAGATTAACTCGTGAAGTTAGGATTCAAGCAAAATACGACAGAAGTTTGGAAGTTTTAAAATATTTAAAAGACAATGGAATTAATAGAACAAAATCAGGGATAATGCTTGGTCTTGGCGAAAAAGAAGAAGAGATTTATCAATCACTTACTGATTTAAAAAATAACAATGTAGATATTGTAACCCTAGGACAATACCTACAGCCATCTAAAAAACATCTACCCGTTAAAGAGTTTATTGAACCTTCTAAATTCAAGGAGTTCGAGGTTTTTGCAAAAAACCTGGGCTTTAGACATGTTGAAAGTGGTCCGTTAGTTAGATCTTCATATAAGGCTCAAAAGCATATTACTTAATTATAGTATCTATTATTATTTTTTTAAATAAATCTTCATTATTTAAAAAATAAGTTTCCATTTGTAAGTAATACCATTTATTTTTTTTATCGATTAATTTAATTTTTTGATAATCTTTTTCTGTAGTTATAATTATTCGATCACTAAAATCTAATTCTATTTTTTGAATATCCTTTAAAGAATATTTATAGTGATCTGAAAAAGAAACTTTATCAAATTGAATATTTTTATTCCTTAAGTAATTGACTATTTCTTTATCATTAGCAATCCCTGTAACTAATAAAACTTTTGAACCATTTAGATCATTAATATTAATTTCACTTTCACCCAAAAGAAATTTGTTGTATTTAATTGATGTAAAAAACAAAACTTGATGACTTTTTAAAGACACATCTTTTCTTATCATTTTCATTTCTTCTGCCAAAAGATCTTTAGGACATTTCGTGACTATTATAACATCGGCTCTTTTATAACCAGTCCTAAGTTCTCTTAAATTTCCAACAGGCAAAACAAAATCTCTATAGTAGGGTGATTTATAAGTAGTTAATAAAATATTTAATTTCAATGAAACACTCCGATGCTGAAAACAGTCATCTAAAATTATCGATTGAAGTTTTTGATTCTCATTTAATAAATTTCTAACTCCTCTAACCCTATTTTCATCAACTGCAACATCGATCTTTTTAAACTTACTAAATATTTGAAAAGGTTCATCTCCAATATCACTTGAATTTGAATCTTCATTGGCTTTTACATAACCCTTAGTTGACCTTTTAAAACCTCTACTTAAAAGGGCCATTTTAAATTCGTTTGAGAACAATTTGAATATAAACTCTACCATTGGAGTTTTTCCAGTTCCTCCAATACTTAAGTTTCCAACTCCAATTAATGGTATTTCAAATTTTTTAGATTTATAAAATTTTAAATTAAAAAGACCATTTCTTAAACTTGTTATTAAAGTATACAAAATAGCAAAAGGGAAAAAAATGAGTCTAATTCTATTCATTAAATTAGATTAAAGACGAAAATTTTATTTAAGATAATTAATAAAAACTTAACTAATTCGTCAATTTATAATAATAAAGATATAAATTAAGAGAGTAATAATTATAATAAATTGATGATTTAATATTTTTTAACTTTATAACAAAAATATGATTCTTAAAGATATAATAGATGTAATAGAAAAATGGGCTCCTCTAGAAAATGCAGAAGACTTTGATAATGTTGGTTTGTTAGTCGGAGACCCTAAGGAAAATGTAAATAAAGCTTTAATCACTATAGATACTTTAGAAAATGTAATAGATGAAGCTATTGAAAATAAATGTGATTTGATTATCTCTTTCCATCCAATTATTTTTACAGGATTAAAAAAATTGACTCAAGAAACTTATGTGGAAAGAGTAGTTAAAAAGGCTATTTTAAATAGCATAAATATATATTCAATTCATACCAATCTAGATAATCATCCAAAAGGAGTTAACTATCAAATATCTCAAAAGTTATTATTATCAAATACTGAAATATTAATAAAAAAAGATGATTCAAAAATTGGAATGGGAATGATAGGTGAGCTAAAAAATAGTATAAATGAATTAGAATTTCTGAATTATTTAAAAGAAAAAATGGATGTTACAGCCATTAAACATTCTTCATTTTTAAATAAAAAAATTAGAAAAGTAGCGTTGTTAGGTGGATCAGGAAGTTTTGCTATTGAACAAGCTATAGAAAATGATGCTGATTGTTTTATAACAGCGGATTTAAAGTATCATGACTATTTTAAAGCTGAAAATAAAATATTATTAGTTGATATTGGTCATTATGAGAGCGAACAGTACACAAAAAACTTAATTTTAAATTTACTTAACAAAAAAATTCCTAAGTTTGCGTGCATTATATCAAAATCAAAAACAAACCCTGTTAATTATTTTTAATTATGGCCAAGAAAACAGAATTTTCTGTAGAAGATAAACTAAGAGCTTTGTACGACTTACAATTAATTGATTCTAGAATTGATAGAATTAGAAGTGTTCAAGGCGAGCTTCCGTTAGAAGTTGAAGATTTAGAAGATGAGGTTGCTGGACTAGAAGTCAGAATGTCTAAAATAAACGAAGAGCTGAAACAATGCTCAGATGACATTAAAGCAAAAGATATTGCGACTGAGCACTCAAAAACTATGATTAAGAAATATAATGAACAACAAAAAAATGTTAGAAATAACAGAGCTTTTGAATCATTAAGTAAAGAAATTGAATTTCAAGAACTTGAAATTGAATTAAATGCAAAACAAATCAGAGAATTACACGCTCATATTGAGTTAAAAAACCAAACTTTAGAAGAAAATACTTCTAAATTTACTGAAAGAAAAGAGCATTTAGGTCATAAAAAAAATGAGTTAGGCGCTATAATGAAAGAAACAGAAAAAGAAGAAAGTACGCTTTTGAAAAAATCTAAAGATTTTCAATCTAAAATTGATGAATCATTACTTATTTCATATAAAAAAATTAGATCTAGCGTTAGAAACGGACTAGCTGTAGTTGCAGTTGAAAGAGGAGCTTCTGCAGGATCATTTTTTACTATCCCCCCTCAAGTTCAACTTGATATAGCTTCAAGAAAAAAACTTATAACAGATGAACATAGTGGTAGAATACTAGTTGACAAAGCTTTAGCTGATGAAGAAAACGAAAAAATGAAAAAACTCTTTACTAGTTTTTAAACTTTTAGTTTAAAGTTATTTATATTCAAAAGCCGCTCCATTGAGTGGCTTTTTTTATTTTAGATATAAAATACTCATATGATTTGCGTTAAAGCAGAAATACCTAAAGAAATTTGTAATATAGATGACGAGTTAAAAGCTATATACCATAGTGAAAGCTCTATTTGTATTTGGGTATTTAATAACAGAACTGAAAGAAATAAATTTATGGAGAATACTATTGGAATATTAAAAATGGAAAGAGAGGAATACTTTTTAAAGTATTTTCAATAAATGAAAAGGTTTTATTTTATTTTTAAATGGGTATCTGGTTTTTTTGCTTTACTTGCATTAGACATATTTATGGAAGGACTTGTTTTTGAATGGTTAGAATGGAATGGAACCACAAAAAACGATTGGTTTTTTAAATTATGGTGGAGTCTAGTTTTATTATGGTTAATATTTGGATTATTTGTATTGTATTTAAAGTTTTACAAGAATAAAAACTTAAACGAATGACTAAGGGCTTACTAATACTTGTTATTGTTTTTACAGTAATCGCAATACTTAATTTCTTCTCAATAAGAATGATGAAAATTGATGAATCGAAAAAATCTAATTACAGAAAGATTTTTTGGTACTTCTATGGTATATTAATGTGTGTGACTGGATTAGTAAACCTAATAGAAAAATCAGAATGGAATATTATTTTTATCATTCAACTTAGTTTAGGGATTTTAATAATTCTATTTAATTTTTTAGGAAAATTAGAAATAAAAAACCCCACATAAAATGTGAGGTTGAAATGGTGGGCGCTAAGGGATTCGAACCCCTGACCCCCTGGGTGTAAACCAGGTGCTCTGAACCAACTGAGCTAAGCGCCCTAAATTGAGCGGCAAATATAATATTTTTTTATACATCAAAGAATAAATAACAAGAAGATTAGTAATTAACTAAAGTTATCTATTTAACATTATATAATTTCAGCAACAACAAAATTACTTCCTCCAATAAAAATCAAATCATCTTTACTCGATTCATTAAGACAGCATGAATATGCCAACTTAACACTAGAGAATTTTTTAGCTTTTAAACCAATTTTTTTTGAATATTCTAAAACCTCATCTATTGGCAATCCTCTTAGGATATTAGGTTTACAAAAATAATACATTGCATCTCTGGGAAGGAGATCTAATATGTTTTTAAAATTTTTTCCTTTTACGAAACCTAATACCAGCTTAAGATCTTGATAAACTAATGTTTCTAAATACTTAATTATTTCTTTAAACGCTTCAATATTATGCCCCACATCGACAACAACCTTTGGATTGTTGTCGATCAACTCTAGCCTACCCTTTAAACCCGTGTTTTTCATTACATTTAAAAGGCCAGTTTTTATATCATTTTTAGAAATTTTAAAGTTATTTAAAAGAGATAACCCCTTAACAACTCCTTTTATGTTTTTTTTTTGATACCCCCCATTTAAATCTGTTTTATATTCTTCGTAGGATTCTTCACTAGCGATGTAAATCTTAGAGTTTAAATTAAAAGCTGTGTCTCTAAAGACAGAAAATACTTCTTTTTGATATTCACTTAAAACAACAGGGATTTCTTTTTTAATAATACCAGCTTTTTCATTGGCTATATCTTTAATATCATCCCCTAAAAACTCCGAATGATCCTTTCCAATATTTGTCACAATACTTAATTCTGGAATAATAATATTGGTAGCATCTAGTCTTCCTCCTAATCCAGTTTCAATTATAGCTATGTCAACTTTAGATTTTGAAAAATATTCAAACGCCAGGGCTACAGTCATTTCAAAAAAAGATATATTATTTTGATTAAAAAAATTAATTTGATGTTCAACAAATGAAATAACAAATTTTTTTTCAATTTCTTTTCCATTTATTCTGATTCTCTCACGAAAATCTTTTAAATGCGGTGAAGTATACAAGCCTACCTTGTATCCTGACTCTTGCAAAATAGAAGCTAGCATATGGCTTGTAGAGCCTTTACCATTAGTGCCGGCAACGTGAATAGATTTGAAATTGTTTTGAGGATTATTTAATCTTTTACAGACTAGTTTTATAGGAGATAAATCTAGCTTGTACTTGAAAACTCCATCTATTTGGTAAACAGGTAATTGTTTAAAAAGCCAATCAACAGTTTCTTTATAGTTCATTTAATTTTACAAAACAAAGTCTCTCATAAGAATAAAGGTTCCATAGCCTGCCCAGAAACCTACCATAGCTAAAATAGTTATGTTTTTTATATACCAGAAAAAATCAATTTTTTCCATTCCCATAGCTACAACTCCAGCAGCAGAACCAATGATAAGCATACTTCCACCTGTCCCAGCAGAATAGGCTATTCCGTGCCATAAAGGGTCGTTTATAACATTTGGGAACATCCCTATGGATGCTGCCACAAGAGGAACATTATCAATAACTGCAGATAAATGACCCAATAAAACAATTACTACATCTTGATTCGAAATAGTTTCATTAATCAAATCAGCAAAATTATATAGGATTCCCAATGACTCTAAAGCACCTACTGCCATTAAAATTCCTAAAAAAAATAAAATACTTGGTAATTCAATTTTAGTAAGTGATGCGTGTACGGGACTATGATCGGATTCCTCTTCGTGATCATCATCTACTTTGGAAAGGTTGAATTTTTTGTTACTAAAAATTTCAGCTAAAGTTGCTACAAAAGCTAAGGACAGCATCATTCCAACATAGGGTGGTAATCCAGTAACGGTTTTAAAAATTGGAACAAATAAAATAGAGCCCAATCCAATAAACAACATTTTATTTCCGTATTTATTTTCTTCCATATCTATAACTTCCTTTGGAATTTCCATTTCTCCTTTAAATATTTTTAACCTAGCTGCAATTAGAAAAGGGACAACCATACATACCAAAGATGGAATAAATAAATACTTGAACAAGCTTAAAGGAGTAACCTTATCGGCAATCCATAACATAGTTGTTGTTATGTCTCCAATCGGAGACCATGCTCCTCCTGCATTTGCTGCAATGATTATCAAACCTGAGTACCATAATTTTAAGTTTCTATCCTTAACTATCTTTTGAAGAAGAGTGATAAGTACAATGGTTGCAGTTAAATTATCTATTATTGCTGAAAGAACAAATGCTAAAAATCCAAAAATCCACAGGATTTTAGTTTTGCTTCTTGTTTTAACTAATCTTTTAATTCCTAGAAATCCTCTGAAAAAATCAATTATTTCTACAATGGTCATTGCACCGAGTAAGAAAATTAAAATTTCGGAAGTTAAACCTAAATGATGCAAAAGAATTTCATCAATATGAGTAGGATCCAACTCCCTAGTAACCGTGTTTATATCAAAAACTTCCATGTGGTTCAATGCGATAATAGCCCACATAATACCCATCATTGCAAGAGCCGGAATTAGCTTGTCTATTTTGATTGAATGCTCGATAGTTATTAATAAATAACCAATTACAAATATTGAAATGAGTATAATTTCCATTTTTAAATTTTAAAACGTAAACATATTAAAAAATAAATAAATTATAATTGTGTTATTGTTAATTTTTAGTCAATAAAATAAGAATTAAATAAAATTCACATAATATAATGTCAAGTCCATATTAATTAGTTATTAATCATCAAAATTCTTTTAAAAAGACGCAGTATTATATAATTTTAAAGGCTCCTAAAGTCAAAATATGCTACCTAAAAAACAAGGATTATACTCTCCTGAATTTGAACATGATAATTGTGGAGCTGGATTCATTTGCAGTTTGAAGGGGGAGAAAACTAATGATATAATCTTCAAAGCATTAAATATTTTAACTTGTTTAGAACACCGTGGAGCAGTTAGTTCAGATGGTAAAACAGGGGATGGTGCCGGAATTTTGATAGAAATTCCTCATGATTTTTTTAAAAAACAATGTGATTTTAGTTTGCCTGAGCCTTATGAATATGCTGTTGGAATGGTCTTTCTTCCTAAAAAAAACAACCAACTTAACTACTGTATTGATGTATTTGAAAAAGAAATCAAAAATCAAGGTCTTGCAGTTTTAGGTTGGAGAGAAGTTCCTATTAACTCAACAGTTGTTGGAAGCATTGCCGCAAAAACACAACCAACTATCAAACAAGTTTTTATAGGGAAGAATAATCAAAAATTGTCAGATACTGAATTTAATACGAAATTATTTGTAGCTAGAAAAATAGCAGAAAACACTATATATAATATAGATTTTTCTCAAAAAAACTACTTTTATTTCACCAGTCTTCACAACAGAACATTAATCTATAAAGGATTACTTATACCTGAGGATATTGATAAATTCTTTTTAGATCTATCAAATCCTGAACTAGTTACTAGACTAGCTTTAGTCCATCAAAGATTTTCTACTAACACTTTTCCGACCTGGGATTTAGCACAGCCATTTAGATACATGTGTCATAATGGAGAAATAAACACCCTTAAAGGAAATTATAGCAGAATGAATGCGAGAGAAGAGCTCCTTAAAAATGAATTTATAGGTGATGATATAAAAAAAATATTTCCAATTATTTTAAAGGGAAAATCTGATTCAGCCTGCATGGATATGGTCGTCGAACTGTTACTAACAACTGGAAGAAGCTTGCCTGAAGTAATGATGATGATGGTTCCTGAAGCTTGGGAAAAGCACAAGTCTATGTCTGACCAAAAGAAAGCTTTTTATGAGTTTAATTCTTGTATCATGGAACCTTGGGATGGTCCAGCTTCAATTCCTTTTACAGATGGGAAATATATCGGAGCTCTTTTGGATAGAAATGGATTAAGACCTTCTAGATATAGTGTAACCAAAGATGGTTACGTTATCATGTCGTCAGAAACTGGAGTTGTTGATATTGAACCTAGCAACATTGAAAAACACGGAAGATTAGAGCCTGGTAAAATGTTTTTGGTTGACATGAACGAAGGTAGAATCATTGAAGACGAAGAAATTAAGAATGAAATAGTTTCAAAATATCCCTACAGAAAATGGTTAGACAAAAATATTCTTCCATTAAAACTAGTCCCATATACGGGAAACAAAACTCCTAAAGAGAAGTTGAGCTTTGAAACTAGACTTAGAATGTTTGGATATACTGAAGAAGATCTAAAAACTATCATTTTACCAATGTGTGTTTCAGGTAAAGAAGCTATAGGATCTATGGGAACAGATACTCCACTTGCTGTTTTATCTAAAAAACCACAATTACTATTTAATTATTTTAAACAATTATTCGCTCAAGTCACTAACCCTCCTTTAGATGGCATAAGGGAAGAAATAGTTACCGATACAAGTTTAGGACTTGGAAGTGATTATAATCTTTATGATATAATTCCTGATCATTCAAAAAAGTTAAAAATTGCAAATCCTATAATTTCTAATGAAGATTTAGATAAAATAAAATTTATTAAAAGCTCAAATTTCAAAAGCTCATCAGTCAATGCTTTATATGAGTTGAAAAAAGGGCATAACGGCATAGAGGAAGCTCTTCAAAAAATGGTAAACGAAGTCATTAGCCATGTTAATATAGGAAGTAATATTATAATCATAAGTGATAGAGGAGTTAATGAAAAAATGGCTGCAATTCCTATCTTGTTAGCTTGCTCAACTATTCATCACTTTTTAATAAAGTTAAAAAAAAGATCAAAGTTTGGAATTGTAATAGAATCTTCTGAACCTAGAGAACCTCATCATTTTTCAATGTTATTTGGGTACGGAGCAAGTGCTATTAATCCTTACTTAGTTAATGAGATTATTGAGCATCATCATAGTCAAGGGTTTTTCAAAAATCAATCTTTGAAGTTATCAATCGAAAAATATAATAAAGCTATCGCCAAAGGAATTCTCAAAGTGATGAATAAAATTGGTATTTCAACTCTACACTCTTACAGAGGATCGCAAATATTTGAGGCACTTGGATTAAGGGAGAATTTTACTAAAAAATATTTTAGTAACACCCCAAGTAGAATTCAAGGTGTTGGTCTATATGCTATAGAAAAAGAATTGTCAATTCGACATAAAAAAGCTTTTGAAAAACAAAATGTATTCACAAGCCTTGAAATTGGAGGGAATTATAGATGGCGAAGAAATGGTGAAGCTCACATGCTAAACCCTTCAACCATATCCAAACTACAACAATCAGTTAGAGAAAATAAATATGAAACATATCAAGTTTATTCTGATTTAATAAATAAACAAAATGAACAACTAATGACCTTAAGGGGGATGTTCAAATTTGTTGATCTAGATCCAATACCAATTGAAGAAGTAGAATCATGGTCTGAAATTGTGAAAAGATTTAAAACAGGCGCTATGTCTTATGGATCTATTAGTAAAGAGGCTCACGAGAACCTAGCAATTGCAATGAATAGAATTGGAGGTAAAAGCAATTCAGGTGAAGGTGGTGAAGACCCTGCCAGATTTAAAAAAGAAGCTAATGGTGATTGGAAAAATAGTGCAATCAAGCAAGTAGCATCAGGAAGATTTGGAGTTAGTTCTCATTACCTTTCTAATGCAAAAGAAATTCAAATTAAAATGGCACAAGGTGCTAAACCTGGTGAAGGGGGACAATTACCTGGAGCTAAGGTTAATCCTATGATTGCAAAAGTAAGAAATTCCACTCCTTTCGTTGGTCTAATTTCCCCTCCTCCTCATCATGACATTTATTCAATTGAAGACTTGTCTCAGTTAATATATGACTTAAAAAATGCGAATAGAGACGCTAGAATTAATGTTAAACTAGTTTCTGAGGTTGGAGTTGGTACAATTGCAGCTGGAGTAGCTAAAGCTAAAGCAGATGTAATATTAATTTCTGGTTTTGATGGTGGAACCGGAGCATCACCTCTAACATCATTAAAACACGCTGGGCTCCCATGGGAACTTGGTCTTGCAGAAGCTCAACAAACTTTAGTCATGAATGATTTAAGGGGAAGAGTAGTTTTAGAATGTGATGGCCAATTAAAAACTGGAAGAGATGTTGCAATAGCCTGCCTTTTAGGGGCTGAAGAATTTGGATTCTCAACCGCTCCACTAGTTGCATCAGGTTGTATTATGATGAGAGCTTGCCATTTAAACACCTGTCCTGTTGGAATAGCAACTCAAGACCCTGAATTAAGGAAAAATTTTAAAGGAAAACCAGAACATGTAATTAATTTTATGCATTTTGTAGCTGAAGAATTGAGAACAATAATGGCTGAACTTGGCTTTAGAACAATGAATGAAATGATAGGTCAAAGTCAAAAAATTAATATGAATGAAACTCTAGAACACTATAAGACCAAACATATTGATTTATCAAATATTTTATACAAGCCTAGCATAGATAAAAATGTTTCAGTAAAAAACAACTCACGGCAAGATCATAAGTTAGAAAATGTCTTAGATTTTAAGATCCTTAATGATTCTAAAGAAGCTATTAAAAATAATACTTCAATAAATTTATCCTATAAAATAAAAAATACAGACAGAACTGTTGGGGCTATCCTAAGTAATGAAATATCAAAAATTTACGGGATAAAGGGACTTGAAGAAAATTCAATTAATATAAGTTTTCAAGGAGTTGCTGGACAAAGTTTTGGAGCCTTTAGCGTCAAGGGATTAACATTAGCAGTGACTGGAAATACTAATGACTATTTCGGAAAAGGTCTTTCTGGAGCTAAAATAATTGTAAAAATCCCGTCGGAATCAACTTTCAAATCGAATAAAAATGTAATCACAGGTAATGTTGCACTTTACGGAGCAACTTCAGGTGAAGCTTACATCAACGGAATGGCTGGAGAAAGATTTTGTGTAAGAAACTCTGGTGCTACTGCAGTGGTTGAGGGAATTGGGGATCATGGCTGCGAATATATGACAGGAGGAATTGCTCTTATTCTAGGTGATATTGGAAGAAATTTCGCTGCAGGAATGAGTGGAGGTATTGCCTATATTTATAAAGAAGGAGGTGATTTTGATGAAAGAAATTTTAATATGGAAATGATCGAATTTGAAGAACCAAATTCTCAAGATTTAGATTTAATTAAAAAATTAATTGAAGATCATTTCACTTATACTTCAAGTGAATTAGCAAAGGATTTAATCTCAAATTGGGATATAGAATCAAAACAATTTATTAAAATAATGCCAACAGAATATAAATTAGCTTTAGAAAAAATGGCAAAAGAATTAGAAATAATTAATTAACTGACATGGGTAAATTAAAAGGATTTATAGAGTACGAAAGAGCTGAAGAAGGTTACATCCCAGTCAAAAAAAGAGTAAAAAATTATAAAGAATTTACTATCAAACCGTCTGAAAAAAAACTTCAAGAGCAAAGTGGAAGATGTATGGACTGTGGTGTTCCTTTTTGTCATAGTGGTTGCCCATTAGGAAACTTAATTCCGGATTTCAATGATGCTGTTTATAATAACCAATGGGAAAAAGCATTAAATATATTACATTCTACTAATAATTTTCCTGAATTTACAGGAAGACTTTGTCCAGCTCCCTGTGAAGCGGCATGCGTATTAGGAATAATTAATCCTCCCGTTTCAATTGAACTGATTGAAAAGTATATTGTTGAAAGAGGGTTTAAAGAAGGTTGGATTAAAGCTAATCCACCATTAAAAAGGACTGGAAAAAAAATCGCAGTTATTGGATCAGGTCCTGCTGGACTAGCAGCAGCCCAGCAATTAAATAAAGCAGGGCACTCTATTGATGTGTTTGAAAGAGATTCAAAAATAGGAGGACTTTTAAGATACGGGATACCTGACTTTAAGTTGGAGAAGAATATAATCGATAGAAGGCTAGAACTTCTTATTAACGAAGGAATAAATTTCTTAACTAACACTGAAGTTGGCAAAAATTATCCGATTGAAAGTTTGAAAAAATACGATGCTATTGTATTGTGCGGCGGCGCAACTATAAGAAGGTCACTTCCTATAAAAGGAACGGAACTAAATGGAGTAAAGCAAGCAATGGATTTTTTAAAACTACAAAATAAAGTAGTTGATGGAATAGGCAAAACTCATAAAGAGTTTAATGCTAAAGGGAAAAATGTGATAGTGATTGGAGGTGGTGACACTGGGTCTGACTGTGTTGGAACATCTAATAGGCAAGAAGCTGAATCTGTTACAAATTTTGAAATTATGCCAAAGCCATCTTCTAATAGATCAGAAGACAATCCATGGCCATATTGGCCTTTTAAATTAAAAACCTCGAGCTCTCATGAAGAAGGAATTCATAGGGAATGGAGTATATTATCTAAAGAGTTTATTGGAGATGGCAAAGGAAATGTTAAAGCTCTGAAAACAGTAGAAGTAGAATGGGTTAAAAAAGAAGGTGAAAAACCTCAGTTAAAAGAAGTAAATGGGTCAGAAAAATTATGGCCATGTGATCTAGCTTTGTTAGCCTTAGGCTTTACAGGTCACGAACCAGATCTAATTGACCAATTGAGCATCAAAACTGATGACAGAAATCAATTATAATGCAATAACTATCAGACAAATATTCTAAATATTTTTTCTGCAGGCGATATGAGAAGAGGGCAATCTTTAATTGTTTGGGCAATTTCTGAGGGGAGAGAGGCAGCAGCTCAAGTTGATAAATTTTTAATGGGCTACTCTAATCTTGAAACAAAAGAAAAAGGAGATCTTCCTTCTGTTAATTAAAGAAATTCCAAACTAAACCAAATCTTATTGAAAAATCTCTGTAGGGATAAGAAGGGGAAGAATAAAAATTATTCCCTGTTAAGCTTGAATTAAAATGTTCTGCTTTTAAAAACAACCTAGTTTGTTTTATTTTTGCATTTACAAAGAAATCAATTATTGGAAATCCTCCTATTTTATTTTTATTCTGAACATGAAATGAACTAATAAGAGGGTTGTATTCATTAGAATAAAATTTTGAAAAATATTTAAAACTTAATCCAGTTTGAAAAAACATTGCTCCTTTTAAAATAGTATTAGAATAGTAAATAGTATTTCTGGTCAGAAATTCAGGCAAATTCAGGAAATCCGAATTTTGCTTAACCTTTTGAAACACTAGAGAATTATCTAAACTAAACTTCCCCAATTTAAATTCTTTTTGCCACTTAACTTTTAAGTATTCTATTCTAGAGTCAATTTGGCTTACTTTAGGAACTAAAGTTTTTTCATTATCTGAAAATCCATTATCATTTGCTAAAGAAAAATAAGTAAAGTTATTTATCATTCTAAAATCAATTTTTAAATCTCCTACTGATTTTGAATTAACACTTAAAAAAAGATTTTTAATTTCAGTTTTTTTTAAGTCATTATTCCAGTCTAAATCGACATAACTACTTTTATGTAATTCATAATAAAAACCAGGGTGATTATAAGAGATATTGCCTCCAAATCGATAATTAACGTCTTTATTATTAATTGATGTAATACTTAAGTCTATTAAATTTCCTAATCTTTCACCAAAAAGATTCTTGGTCATTTTTCCACTTAGATAATGATTAAAAATATTTTTATATACTTTAAATGAAATTGCATTTTCATTTTCATCAAAACCTTTAAAATCATCTGATAAAGAGTTCGATTTATAATTATAATTATAATTAGTATAAATCACTTCAATTTTTCCCAAAAAATCTGATTTTAAAAAAGTATAGAACTCATTTAAGGTCGTTCTGAGTTCTGACTTGTCATTTACAAGGTTGAGTCCTGGACTCAATTCACCAAAATATTCACTAGAAGCGCTTTGGTAAAAAGAATTATTTAAGGTTTCATATTCAAACCTATGACCAAGTGACAACTCATTTTTTTTTAAGGAATCATTCTTTTTAGAAAAAGAAAATTGATGATCAAAATAATATCTTTTACTAGAAAAATTATTTATTGCATTTTCAAACTTTACAGAAAGTTTAGCCCTTTCTTTAAATAACTGATCTTCAGATTCGAAATTAATTATTGAAGAGTCAGTTAAACCACCATTTTCTTTGTTTTCATAATTTTGATTAACAAATGATGTTTAAAATTATATTCTTGTATTGAGTAAAGTTAGTTGTAAATCTAAAATTTTTAGACCAGATAAAATATTTTGATAATTGCCAAAGATCTCAACCCTTTAAACGCAATAGAAAAATTAAAATTTTCAGATGTATTAGTTGAGAAAAAAGACATCCGTAAACTGACCTTGTTTCATAACTGTTTTAAATAAAATCTCAGTTAAAGGGTTGGGACATGATAATATTTAATCATTAGAACTTAAATAATGTCTTATGCTTAGCGGAAAAACTAATGCAGGTAAAAAGATTTGATCATAAATGACGTTAAATTATTATAGGTTTGACCAATGTTTGAAAATTAATAAGTTCTAGATTATCTTTTCTTAAGTAATTAAATTTATAGTGTTTTTTAATATTTAGAGTAGTATCTATGTAGGTAGTGTAAAACTTTAAGAAACCCTTTCTGATTTAAAAAAACCATTGAACGAAGATCATTCAACTGTTTAATTTGTAAAATATTTTTTAAAGTATTTGTTGTAGTTTTATGTTTTGTAGTTTCCTCCTCTACAACAACGGGCTTACTTTCAGTCTGATGTTCTTGGCTGTATAATAATGAAAATGAACTAACAAATATTATTACAAAAAAAGAATAAAATCGTTAGAAAAAACATTAAATTTTATCTCAAATTATATTTATATTTTATTAATTAAGTATTTTTAAAATAAAAAAAATGTTAAAGCAATACTTTTCAAGTTTTATTGAATGTGGTACAGATGAAGCTGGCAGAGGATGCTTAGCAGGTCCAGTAACAGCTGCTGCAGTAATTCTTCCAAGAGAATTTAAAAACAAATTATTAAACGATTCCAAACAGCTTTCATTAAAAAAAAGAATTTTTTTAAAAGAAATAATTATCGAAAATGCTCTTGACTATGCAGTTTCAAATGTTTCAGTGAGAGTAATTGAAAAAATTAATCATATAGAAAAAGCTTCATTTTGGCTATGAATCAGGCCATAGAAAAATTAAAAATTAAACCTGAATTTATTATTGTTGATGGAAATAGGTTTCATTCAAAAAATAAAATTCCATATGAATGCATCGTTAAAGGAGATTCCAAATATTTAAGTATTGCTGCTGCGTCTATACTTGCTAAAACTAGTAGAGATGAATACATGATAGAAATATCGAAAGATTATCCTGAGTATTGTTGGCATCAAAATAACGGATACCCAACTAAAAAACATAGGTTAGCCATTTTAAAAAATGGCACAACAAAACACCACAGAAAAACATTTAAATTGATATAAATTGAATTAGAAATTGAATTAAGAGTTCATTACATTTACACTATATAATGGAAATGAAAAAAACATTGCTATTAATTCTATTTACTTTATCAATTATTAGCTGTGAAAGCAGTTATGAAAAGACAAACTAAATCTAATAGACTTAGTTCCAACAAATCCCATATTAATGGTTAATCAAGTACGAGTCGTTCAAAAGATTAAGAATACAGAAACTTTTCATAAGAACTTTAAATCTATTCTGGGTAAATCATAACTACTGATTCCATTTCAAATAGATTTTCTAGAATAAACCCGTATCTGATAAGCTACCACAATGTTGGGAAAAACAACATACAAAGCATGTTTTATTTCCGAGGAAAAGAAAATGTTATTAAAACGAAAAAACGAAACATCAGAGGATTCCCTAAGCTTTACAACGGTTACGTTCATAATTAAAAGAATCTAAAAATAATAATAAGCTATATTATATACAGAGAAAAATGGAGTTTACATAGAGTCTACCGAAAAACTTTTAATTGAAAATTCTTTGAGAAATTCAAATCATATTAGTAGTAGTATTGAAAGTGATTTTGAAAAACTATACAAATCATCTAGCTCAAATATTTCTCTTTTACTTTCAGATGAATTAAAAAAACATATTGATATTCCGGAACTTTTAGATTTTTATAATATCTCTCATATTTCAGATTGGATTCAATTTGACGTAGATTTTAATCAAAATCAATTAACGCTTCATGGTCTGTTATTCAAGAATGATTCTATTCCAAGAAAAATTAATAAGATTTCCGATATAGAACCAACAATTACGGGAATTACACAAATTGTTCCAAATAACTTTATAGAATTCGAACGTTATGCATATGACCACTCAAAATATTTAAAAAACCTAGAAAGCACAAATTCAATAGATAAAATTGAATTAATAAAAAATGACTCTTTATTTTATGACATATTAGAAATAGGATCTATTGTGTTAAATAAAGATTCTATTTTAACTTTTAATTTTAATAATAAAAATTTATTAAATTTAAAAATTCAACAAAACACAGAAAGCAGTTATAACTATAGAAGTAATAAAATTTATAAACTCTCACAATCTTTATTTAATCCAAATACATTGGATGATTTCTATAAATCTTTAGATAAAAATTATTTAACAATATTAAATGACATATTAATATTGTCAAAAAACAAGATCGCAATTGAGACAATTATTTTAAATTTCTCTAATAAATCTGTCATTAATAATTCATCAAAATTTAAAGAAATACTTTTAAAAATTCCTAAGAAAAGTAATCATTTAAAAGTTTATAATCTCGAGAAATTCGGTAATGTTTTGTCTGAAAAATTTGAAATTTTAAAAGAAGATTTCCCTTATTGGATCAGTCATTTAATAATTGATAACGAGCTAATTCACAAAACTCATATAGTTTCAAAAACAGAAGAAAAAATAAAATCTTCTGGAGTTAACTTGTTATTTAGTTTTAAATTACAAAGTTCAAGTCATTTAAAACCTAGAATAGTCACTAATTATGTGACAAAAGAAAAAGAATTAATCACTCAAGATGATTTGAATAATTTGTATCTAATTTCTAATAAAGGGGAATTAATTTGGAAAAAACAACTTGAATCTAAAGTAGTCGGAGAGATTTCTCAAATAGATCTTTATAAAAATGGTAGACTACAATATGCCTTTGAGACAGAAAAAAGTCTCATGATTTTAGATAAAAATGGGAAAATAGTTAAAAAATTAAATCATAAAAAAATATCAAAACAAGGCCTCGCAGTTTTTGACTATGATAAAATAAATAAGTATAGGCTTCTAATTGACAGAGATGGAAGGGTCGAAATGTTGGATGTTGAATTTAAAAAAGTTAGAGGCTTTAACAAAAACAACATTAGAAGTCAGCTTACCAATTTACCAAAACATTTTAGAATTGGATCAAAAGATTATTTAATAATTAATACTAAGAAGAGACTATATATTACAGATAGAAGAGGGAATGTTAGAGTGAAAGTTCCTGAAACGTTAAAAGTAAGTTCAAAAGAAATTTTCGTTAATAAAAATTCATTTGTCACTATTGATAAATCCAACAACTTAGTTAGAATGAACTTAAATGGAGAAGTTTCCATAAAACCTCTTCCTCTAGACACGCCTTACTTAATTACAGCAAGCAATAATATTTTAGTTACAATTTCTGAAAATATTCTTACAATAAATGAAAACATAATTGAACTTCCTTTTGGGAATTACACTAACCCTAAAATATTAACAGGTGGAGAGCAGGAATATGTATCAATTACAGATAAAGATCAAGATAAAATCTATCTCTTTGATTCTCAGTCAAAATCAGTCTCTGGTTTCCCAGTATTTGGAACTAGTTCAATTAACTTTTCAATGGATGAAAAAAAAGAAAAAATCATTACTTCATTAGGAGAATCAAATGAAATTCTAGTTTATTCAATTAATTAATTTAGCAGAAAAAATAATTAAAAAATTATTTATTATTTTTTTCTTTACTAAATCTATATTAATTTCTTTTTTTAATTCGTTTGAAATTGAAGTGACTGATTTGTTTAGTATTCCACAGGGAATAATATTTTCAAAAAAACTCAAATCATTATTTACATTTAAAGCTAAACCGTGCATGGTTACCCACCTACTAGCTTTAACACCCATAGCGCAAATTTTTCTAGATTTAAAAGTATTAGGATCTAGCCAAACTCCTGTTTCGTCAGAGCTTCTCTCTCCTTTTATTCCAAATTCACTTAAGGTTAAAATAACTACTTCTTCAAGAAATCTTAAATATTTATGAATATCTGTAAAAAAATTATCCAAATCTATAATAGGATAGCAAACTATCTGACCTGGACCATGGCAGGTTATATCTCCGCCTCTATTAGTATTATAGAACTTTATACCCTTATTTTCTAACTCTTCTTTGCTTAATAGTAGATTTTTCATTTCTCCGCTTTTTCCTAAAGTATATACGTGAGGGTGTTCTACAAAAACTAAATGGTTCTTAGTAATTAAATTAGTATTGTTTCTTCTATTATTCAATTTTGACTGAATTATTTCATTGAATAAATTCAGCTGATAATCTAACGCTGCATCATATTCGACTAAACCTAAATCATGAACTATAATTGCGTTATTCATTTCTAAGATTATTTTTTAGGATTATTTAAAATTACCAAAGCTGCTATAACTCCTGGCACCCATCCGCACAAAGTCAATATAAATACAATTATGACTGAACCACAGCCTTTATCTATAACTGATAAGGGTGGAAAAACTATTGATAAAAGAACTCTAAGAAAACTCAAAACAAAATTTTAAATCAAAGATAAATATATAATGGTGAATATAAATACTTAGGTTGTAGCTTGTTCATGATTCCTTATATTTGATGTAAATTAAATATATAAATATGCTGTCTGAACAAGAGCAAATCAGAAGAGATAAATTAAATAAACTCAAAGAATTGGGGATTAATCCATACCCAGCTGCCCTATTTCCAATTGATACTGACACAAAAAAAATAGTTTCAAACTTTATAGAAAACCAAACTGTATCTATAGCAGGAAGGTTAATGTCAAGAAGGATACAAGGAAAAGCTAGTTTTGCAGAAATTCAAGATAAAATCGGTAAAATTCAAGTTTATTTTAACAGAGATGAAATCTGTCCTAATGAGGATAAAGCTATGTATAATGAAGTTTATAAAAAACTTCTTGACATTGGTGATATAATTGGAATTGAAGGGACTTTATTCATAACCCAAGTTGGTCAAAAGACAATTTTAGTGAAAAAATTTACTGTTCTCAGTAAATCTTTAAGGCCTCTTCCACTTCCTAAAAGTGACTCAGATGGTAATGTTTTTGATGAATTTACAGATCCTGAACTTAGATACAGGCAGAGATACGTCGACCTAATTGTCAACCCTAACGTTAAAGAAACTTTTTTAAAAAGAACTAAAATCATGAATATCATGAGATCTTTTTTTAATGAAAAAGAATATCTTGAAGTTGAAACACCAATTTTACAATCAATTCCGGGAGGAGCTACTGCTAGACCCTTTATCACTCATCATAATGCGTTAAACATCCCCCTGTACTTAAGAGTAGCAAATGAATTATATCTTAAAAGATTAATTGTTGGAGGGTTTGATGGAGTTTATGAATTTGCAAAAGCTTTTAGAAATGAAGGCATGGACAGGACTCACAATCCAGAATTCACTATGGTGGAATTGTATGTTGCTTATAAAGATTATTACTGGATGATGGAGACGACGGAAAATCTTTTAGAAAAGATTGCTTATGAATTAAATCAAACTAGCACGGTAAAACTAGGAGATAAAATAATAGATTTTAAAGCACCTTACAATAGAATTAGTATACTAGATTCTATAAAAGAACATACCGGAATTGATATTTCAAACATGCAGGAAAAAGAATTATTTGAAACTGCTAAAAGTTTAGGAATTGAAGTAGATAAAACAATGGGAATCGGGAAATTGATTGATGAGATTTTTGGAGAAAAATGTGAACACCACTACATACAACCGACATTTATAACTGATTATCCTAAGGAAATGAGTCCCTTAACGAAAGAACATAGAGATAATCCAAAACTTACTGAAAGATTTGAGTTTTTTGTTAATGGAAAAGAACTTGCTAATGCCTATTCAGAATTAAATGACCCTATTGATCAGCTATCTAGATTTGAAGATCAATTGAAATTATCTGAAAAAGGAGATGATGAGGCAATGTTTATTGATAATGATTTTATTAGAGCTTTAGAATATGGAATGCCACCAACATCAGGAATTGGTATTGGAATAGATAGATTAGTTATGCTCTTTACAAATAATCAATCTATTCAGGAAGTAATATTTTTTCCTCAAATGAAACCCGAAACATCAAAGGCAAAACCTAAAAGGGAAGATTTCGTTGAAATCGGAATTGATGAAAAGTGGATTGATCATGTTATAGGTGTTTACACAAGTAAAGAAAATTTACTTTCAAATAAACCTACTCAAGTACATCAAAAACTCAACGGATATAGAAAGAAAAATAAATTATCTATTGATGCTCTTCAATTAATTGACGTAGAAAAATGGTTTGTTTAAAATTTCGAAATAGATTTACAAACTATTTTTAATAATAAAACAAACCGATAATTATGTTTTATTGCTAATTTTGACTACATATCTTGTCATAAACACTAAAAAATATTCGATTAATTACTATATTCATAATCGCAAAAAATATATATTATGAAAATTTCAACTATATACTCACTATTATTCATTTTTTTTATCTCGTTTCAAATAAATGCACAACGCCCCGCTAAAGCAGATAGTGACGATAATAGTAAGAAAGATAGTAAAGAAGCAAAGAAGCCTAAATCCTATGAAGACATAATAACTAAAGATGCCGTAACTGATCATGGTCTATTTGATGTTCATAAGGTTAAAGACAAATATTATTATGAAATAAATGATTCATTGTTAGGTAGAGAAATGCTTATGGTTACTAGAATTGCAAAAACTGCATCTGGTATTGGCTTTGGAGGGGGGAAACAAAATACTCAAGTTTTAAGATGGCATAAAAAAGATCAAAATATTTTATTAAGAGTTGTGTCACACACTGTTGTTGCAAATGATTCTTTGCCTGTTAGTGAAGCAGTTTTAAACTCAAATTTTGAACCTGTATTATATAGTTTTAAGATAGCAACAGAAAGTAAAGATTCAACATCAGTTGTCATAGATGTAACTAAATTATTTACAGACGACGTAAAACCTTTAGGGTTTCCACAATCTAGAAGAAAAAGCTATAAAATATCTAGCCTAGATTCTAAAAGATCTTTTATAGAATCGTTAAAAAGTTATCCTCAAAATATTGAATCAAGGAGTGTAAAAACTTATAAATCTTCAGCGCCACCTTCTAACTCTAGTACTGGAGCAATTTCACTAGAAATAAATAACTCGATGATTTTACTTCCTAAAATCCAAATGAAAAAAAGGTATTTTGACCAAAGGGTGGGTTGGTTTGCAAGAAGTCAAGTTGATTACGGTTTAGATGTTCAAGAAAGTAAATCTATAAAATATTTAGATAGATGGAGACTAGAGGTTAAAGAGGAGGATATTGAGAGATTCAAAAATGGAGAGCTAGTCACTCCAAAAAAACAAATTGTTTATTATATCGATAGAGCAACACCTGTTAAGTGGAGAAAATATATCAAACAAGGAATAGAAGACTGGCAAGTAGCTTTTGAAGAAGCAGGGTTTAAAAATGCTATTATTGCAAAAGATCCACCTTCAATTGAAGAAGATCCTGACTGGAGTCCTGAGGACATCAGATATTCAGTAGTAAGATATTTAGCATCTCCTATTCCAAATGCAAATGGTCCACATGTTAGCGATCCAAGATCTGGTGAAATTTTAGAATCAGATATTAATTGGTACCATAACGTGATGACTCTTTTAAGAAATTGGTTTTTTGTTCAAACTGCAGCAATTAATGAAGAAGCTAGAGGAGTGTCATTCAAAGATGAAGTTATGGGTCGATTAATTCAATTTGTATCAGCTCATGAAGTTGGTCACACATTAGGATTGCCTCATAATATGGGAAGCAGCAGTGCTTATCCGGTAGACTCTTTAAGGTCCGCAACATTTACTAAGAAGTTTGGAACAGCTCCATCAATAATGGACTATGCTAGGTTTAACTATATAGCACAACCTGAGGATAAAGGAGTGGCTTTAATGCCTAATGTCGGGGTTTACGATAAACACGCTATAAAATGGGGATATCGACCTATTCTAAGCGCAGAAAAAGCTGAAGATGAAAAACCTGTTTTAGATAAATGGATTTTAGATAATCAAAATAGTCTTCTTCATAGATTTGGAAGTGCAGGTATAGATCCCAGTTCTCAAACTGAAGATCTTGGAGATGATGCAGTAAAAGCAAGTGAATATGGAATTAAAAATTTAAAAAGAATCATCCCTAATTTAATTGATTGGACTTCAGAAGATGGTAAGGACTATGCTGATTTAAATACAATGTACGGGCAAGTTCTGTCTCAGTTTAACAGATACATGGGACATGTAAGTGCTAATATAGGAGGTGTATATCAGTATTATAAAACTTATGATCAATCTGGTGCAGTTTACACTCATGTAAATAAATCACATCAGAAAAATTCTATGAATTTTTTACAAAAACAATTATTTGAAACACCAACATGGATGATTGATAATAACATTCTTAATAAAATTGAATTTGCTGGAATTACAAATAGAATTAGAAGCACTCAGTCTAGAACACTTAACAGCATATTAGATTTTGGAAAAATGGCAAGATTAATTGAAAATGAAGCAATTAATGGAAACAATGCTTATTCATTACTAGACATGATGTCAGATTTAAAAGAAGGAATTTGGAAAGAACTTTATACTAATAAAACAATTGATGTGTATAGAAGAAATTTACAATTGGCTTACTTAGATAGAATTAGTTACATAATGAACGAAGAACAGGGTTCAATCCCGTCTAGGGCAAGAGGAAGAGTTACTTCTGTAAAAGTTAGTCAGTCTGATATAAGAACTATTGCTGTTGGACAGTTGATAGAATTAAAAAAAGATATTAAAAAGCATAAAAACAGATCTGATAAAATGACTTTAATGCATTTGGATATGGCAACAGCAAAAATTAATAAAATACTTGTTGGCAAGCCTATCTAAATAGTTTTTGAAACTTTTTTTAAAGCATCGAGTGTAAAGTCTATATCCCTGTAAGTAAGAGCATCGTTTAAAAAATAACTTTCAAATGCACTAGGGGGAAGATAAATTCCTTCCCTTAGCATTCCGTGAAAATACTTTTTAAACTTTTCATTATTTCCTTTTTGAGATGATTTAAAATCTGTAACATCTTCAGAACAAAAATGTAGAGAAATCATGGATCCTAAACGGTTTATTTTAAAATCTAATGATGTTTTTCCAAGTACTTCATACATTCCCTTTTCTAAATAAGAGGATTTATCATCTAAACTTTGATAAATATTATCATTAAGTTTTAACTCAGAGAGGGTAGCTAATCCTGCTGACATTGCTAAAGGATTTCCACTAAGTGTACCTGCTTGATATACTGACCCTTCAGGTGAAAGTTTATTCATTATTTCGTTTCTTGATGAAAAAGCTCCAACAGGAAGACCTCCGCCAATAACTTTTCCATAAGTAACTATATCTGCATTTACTCCTAGAACTTCTTGAGCACCGCCCTTAGCAAGTCTAAAACCAGTCATTACTTCATCAAAAATTAAAAGACAATCGTTCTGATCACATAATTCCCTCAACCCTTCAATAAATCCATTTTTTGGAATAACACAACCCATGTTACCAGCAACGGGTTCAATAATAATAGCAGCAACTTCATTTTTATTATTTTCAAAAAGTTCTTTAACATATTTTAAATCGTTGTAAGGAGCTATTAAAGTATCCTTAGCTGTACCTTTAGTTACACCAGGACTATTAGGTGTTCCAAAAGTTACTACTCCACTACCCGCTTCAATTAAAAAGGAGTCAGAGTGTCCATGATAACATCCAGAAAATTTTATTATTTTTTCTTTATTTGTATATCCTCGTGCTAATCTAATTGCACTCATGCACGCCTCAGTTCCTGAATTTACGAATCTAATTTTTTCCATTTCCGGAACCATTGACAAAGATAATTTGGCCAAATCCGTTTCTAAAGTAGTTGGCATTCCAAAGGAAGTGCCATTTTTAGCTGTTTCTGAAATTGCTTTAATCACATTAGGATGCGCATGGCCTAAAATCATTGGTCCCCACGATGAAATGTAATCAATAAACTGATTATCATCTTCATCGTAAACATAAGCTCCCTTAGCTCTAGAAGCAAATATAGGATCCCCTCCAACTGATTTAAACGCTCTAACAGGTGAATTAACTCCTCCAGGAATGTATTTTACAGCTTCTTTAAACAACTCACTACTTCTCTTATATAACATTTTTATTTTTTTGTTTTTAAACCTTGACCTAAACTTATATTATTTCCGATAAGGTTGTTTATTTTAATAAGATCCGAGACACTAATGTTATACTTCTTTGAAATCGAAAACAAGGTGTCTCCTTTTTTTACTAGATGATTTCCAACTTGCCTAACTATACTATTAGAATCCTTGTTAGACTCCTTTTTAGAAACTCTCTTTTCTTTAGATTTATTTAAAGGTTTTTTAGAACCATCTAGTTTCCAAAGTTCATACCTTTCTATAATTGAAATTAATTTATTTGCATAAGCGGGATCAGTCGCATAACCTGCCTTTCTCAATCCTTTAGCCCACTTTATATAATTACTCATCTTTAATTTAAACAAAAAACCATATCGACTTCTAGATTTTAAGAACAATGAATGATCTCTGTATGATGTTTCAGGGTTTCTATATTTTCTAAAGCATTCTCCCTTTTCATCGTCATCGTGATAAACCTTTTTACCCTTCCAAGTACTATGACATTTTATCCCGAAATGATTATTTGATTTTAAGGCCAACTCACCCTTTCCTGAACTTGACTCTAAAATTCCTTGAGCCATCGTTATACTAGCTGGAATTCCATATTTTTTCATCTCATTTATAGCTGCTTTGGAATAAGTATTTACATACCAATGTGTTCTTTGTTCGCTAGTCATTGTATTAAAAAATCGATTAACAGATTTTACAGACTTATTTTTGATTTTTTTTGGACTATTGTCTCTGTAAGAGACTTTTTTTGAACCACATGAGTACAAAAAAATTAAACAAAAAATTATTAATATTTTATTATTTCGCATCCTTTCTTTTTTAATTTAATATTCATTTCCTTCACTGATTGTTGACCTCCTGTATTAATTAATAAAATTTTCTTTCCAAATTCCCATTTTTTACTTTCTATAAGTTTAATTATTTTAAACAGCATTTTAGAATTATAAATCGGATCTAATTCTAATCCTGTATTTTTATAAAATTTATTTATAAAATCAACCAACCTATTATCGATATTGGCGTAACCTCCAAAAATATCATCATCAAATATTTTCCAATTTGATTTATTAACAAATTTACTAATTACATTATTTATTTCACTTCCTTTTAAAGCAGAAAATCCTATAACTTTATGGTTATTCGAACTTGAATTAATAATTCCAGAAATTGTTCCTCCAGATCCAACCGGGCAACATATAACATCAAAAAAAGAATCATCTAAAGTTAATATCTCTTCACAACCTAAGACTCCAAGCTCATTTGTTCCTCCTTCAGGTATAACATAGGCGTCTTTAAATTTGGTTTTAATTGACTTAATATAATCTAATTCATTTCTTTTACGATAATCACCTCTTGAAATAAAAACGAACTCCATCCCAAAGTCATTACATTTTTGTAGAGTAGAATTATATTTAATATTTTTCAATTCCTCCCCTCTAACATATGCTATAGTTTTTAAATTTTCTTTTTTTCCAACATAAGCTGTCGCCAATAAATGATTTGAATGAGCTCCTCCAAAAGTTATAATGATATTTTTATTTAATTCTTTAGCCTTTTGGATATTGTACTTTAATTTTCTGAATTTGTTTCCTGAAACTATTGGATGAATTTTATCTTCTCTTTTGATATAAATTTTAAAATCATTATCATCTAATATTGGGAAAATAATTTGTTGATTTACAGAATTGATTTTTTTAAAAAATAACATGTATAAAAAAGTGATATATTTATTAAATATAAATTATTTTAAAAATAACACAACTTAAAATAAATTAAGGCACAGTTATTGACTTTATATATTAAAATTATAATTATGAAAAATTTAAGTTTAAACATTATACTATTATTTTCTCTAATATTTTATAGCTGTGGAACTATAAAAGTAGCTTCAGATTATGATTCAGATGCTGATTTTTCCAAATACAAAACATACGCTTTTTATAAAACTGGGATAGATAAGGTTGAGATTTCTGATATTGATAAAAAAAGAATTTTAAAATCAATAAAAAATTCATTGACAAACAAAGGAATGTCCATAAACGAATCTCCTGATTTATTAATTAACATATCTACAAAATCTTCTGAAAACGTTTATATAGATAATTCTTTTTATAGCCCTTATTATACAGGATGGTATCCACGTTATGGTAGAAGTTACAATAGAGTAGCCTATACTACATCAGAAGGAGCTTTATATATTGACGTTATTGACACTAAGTCTAAGCAATTAATATGGCAAGGTAAAGGGATAGGTGTTTTATCTTCTAACAAGGCTAATCGTGATGAGTTAATTGAAAACTTTGTTAATAAAATCATGGAAGTCTATCCTCCTAAAATATTAGAAAAATAAATTTATATAAAAGAGTTAGCTTCTTTTAATATTTTAGATATTCCATTAATATTGTTTCCGCTAGCAGTAGCAAAAAATGGTTGCCCACCACCAGATCCATCTATATGCTCGCCTAATTTTTTAACTATTAAATTTGCATTCATTTGTTTTGATTCTACTAAGTTTTTAGAAACATAGCAAACTACATAAGCTCTTCCCTCAAACTTAGTTGTAAGGATTAAAAACAAATTTTCAATTTCTTTTCCAGCTTTGAAAACTAAGTTTTTTAGGATATTAGGATCACATGAAAGTTCTTGAGTACAAAAATTAAGACCTTTAATGAGATTAACTTTTTCTTTAAGCTCTTTTAAATAAAAGATGGAAAGTTCGTTGTTAACTTTTTCTAATTTTTTATTAAGTATTGTACTTTGATTTTTTATTTTGTTAATGGCCTCAACTGGATCTTTATCATTTATTAAAATAGAATTAACTTTTTTCAGTGTCTTTGATTGATTAAGTAAAAGTTCGATAGCTTGAGCTCCGCTAACTGCTTCAATCCTTCTAATTCCAGTTGATATAGCAGATTCAGAAGAGATGATAAAACTTCTTAACTGAATGGTGTTAGAAACATGTGTTCCTCCACATAGCTCATGCGAATTACCAAACTTTACAGATCTAACTGTTTCAGCATATTTTTCACCAAAAAGCGCAATAACTCCTTTATTAATACAATCTTTGTATAATGCAGATCTGTTTTCTTCTAATGGGATTTGATCTATTATTTTTTGATTAACAAAAGTCTGAACTTCTTCAATCTCATTTTCACTCAATTTAGAGAAATGAGAAAAATCAAACCTTAAATACTTGTCTGAAACCATAGAACCTTTTTGTTGAACATGAGTACCTAAAACGCTTCTTAAAGCTTCATGAAGTAAATGAGTAGCGGAATGATTACTTGAACTTGCTAACCTATTTTTTTTATTAACTCTTAAAGTAAGCTCCTTACTCAAATTCTTCGGCAAAGAATCTGCTACATGAATTATAGAGTCATTTTCTTTAATTGTATCGTGAATAATAATTTGTTCTTTATCTGAAGACTCAATCATTCCGACATCTCCAACCTGACCACCACCTTGTGCATAAAAAGGAGTTTTGTCAAATACTAATTGAAAAACGCTAATGCCTTTTTTAGAAACAGATTTCCTATATCTAACAAGTTTAGTAACAACATTAAGTTTGTCATAACCTACAAATTCAGATTGATCAGAATCTAATAATCTAACCCACTCTTCATTTGAACTATTTGATACAGATTTTGATCTATTTTTTTGAATTTTCATTAATGATGTAAACTCATCAGAGTCAAAATTCATGTCATTTTCTCTTAATATTAACCCAGTTAAATCCTTAGGAAATCCAAATGTGTCATACAGTTCAAAAACATCTGACCCTGAAACCAATTTGTTATTACTGTTTAATATTATTTCATTCAATTTTAAAATTCCTTTTTCTAAAGTTCTTAAAAATGAAGCTTCTTCCTCTTTAATTATATTTTCTATTATATCTACCTGTCCTTTAATTTCAGGGAATGCAGTCTCAAACTGAATAGACAAACATTTAACAAGTTTATATATAAATGGTGTTTTAAGGTTTAAAAAAGTATAACCATACCTTACTGCTCTTCTCAAAATCCTTCTAATAACATATCCTGCACCATTATTTGAAGGCAATTGGCCATCTGCAATAGAAAAAGAAACTGCTCTTAAATGATCAACAATAACTCTAATGGCTATGTCATTTTTTTTGTTTTCACCATATTTTAAACCTGTCAATAATTCTAGTTCTTTAATAAGAGGGCTAAAAATATCCGTATCATAGTTTGAAGTGACACCTTGTAAAACCATACACAATCTCTCAAAACCCATACCAGTATCAATATGCTTTAAAGGAAGATTCTCCAATGAACCATCTTTTTTTCTATTAAATTGAATAAATACTAGATTCCAAATTTCAATAACTCCTGGATGATCCATGTTAACTAAATCTTTTCCGGAAACTAAAGCTTTATCTTTTTCTGATCTAATATCTACGTGAATTTCAGAACATGGTCCACAAGGACCAATATCTCCCATTTCCCAAAAATTATCTGTTTTATTTCCTAAAATAATTTTATCCTTATCAACAATTCCACTCCAAATTTCAAATGCTTCTTGATCTAATGAAGTTTTGTCTTCTTTCGAACCCTCAAATACAGTAATATAAAGCGATTCTTTATCAATTTTATAAACTTCGGTCAATAATTCCCACGCCCAGTTGATTGCTTCTTTTTTAAAATAATCTCCAAAACTCCAATTTCCAAGCATTTCAAACATAGTATGATGATAAGTATCAATCCCTACTTCTTCTAAGTCATTATGCTTGCCTGAAACTCTTAAGCACTTCTGAGTATCTACAACTCTTTTTTCTTTGCTAATTGAGTTTCCTAGAAAATTGTCTTTAAACTGATTCATCCCAGCATTAGTAAACATTAATGTAGGATCATTTTTAATAACCATAGGAGCAGACTCAACGATTTTATGATTTTTATTTTTGAAAAAATTTAAAAATTCTAAACGAACAAGATTTGAATTCATTAAGTGTTAATTATTAATTGACATTTACAAAAAAACAATTTTATATCTTTACTAAAGTTTTATTAAAAAACTTAATATAAATCATCAGTAAAAATAGTATATTTTAGTTAATGTTAAAGACCAAGTATTATTACGATCACAAAACTCTTTCTTATAGAAAAATTGAGACTAACAAGAGTGTTCAATTAAGGAATGTTTTAGCTTTTTTATCAGCTTCAATGTTTTTTGGAATAATAGGTCTATTAGTTCTTCTTAATTCTTCCATAATCAACACACCAACTGAACTTTTCCAAGCAAGAGAAATATCAAATTATAAGTTTCAATTTGATTTATTAAATAAGAAAATAGAACAATTAAATATTGTCCTGGAAGATATTGAACAAAGAGATAATAACGTTTACAGAGTTTTGTTTGAAACCAATCCTATTCCTAGTGAAGTTAGAAAAGCAGGTTTTGGTGGAATTAACAGATATGAAAATCTTGAAGGTTTTGACAACTCTAAACTTGTAATAGAGACTACAAAAAAAATTGAAATTTTAACCAAACAGATTGTTATTCAATCTAAGTCTTTAGATGAGATTGAAAGGTTAGCAAGTGAAAAAGAAAAACTCCTCTCAGCTATACCCTCAATTCAACCTATAAAAAATAATGATTTAACTAGAATGGCCTCTGGTTACGGATTCAGAACGGATCCTTTTAACAAATCAAGAAGAATGCACTGGGGCATGGACTTTACTGCTCCTCGAAATACACCAATATATGCAGCAAGTGACGGTAAAGTAATCAGAGCTGATTCCAGGTCATCTGGATATGGAAAACACATAAGGATTGATCATGGTTTTGGATATCTAACCCTTTATGCTCACCTAAATAAATATAATGTCAAAAGAGGGCAAAAAGTAAAAAAAGGAGACATTATAGGTTACGTAGGAAGCACAGGAAGATCTCAAGCTCCACATTTACATTATGAAGTCCAAAAAGATAAAAAAAGAGTTAATCCAATCAATTTTTATTATGGTAATCTTTCACCAGGTGAATTTGATGCCTTGCTGAAATTAGCTAATCAAGAAAACCAATCATTAGACTAATGCATGTCGACTTACCAGAGAAATTATATTATAGTATTGGAGAAATATCTGAAGCATTTAACGTAAATGCATCTTTAATTAGGTTTTGGGAAAAAGAATTTGAAATTCTTAAGCCAAAAAAAAATAGTAAAGGAACTAGAAGATACTCTTCAATTGATATTGAGAAATTACAAACTATTCACCACTTGGTGAAAGAAAAGGGATATACTTTAGATGGGGCAAAAGAGCAATTAAAAATTTTAAATAAAAATTTTGAAGTAATTAAAAAGTTAGAAAAAGTAAAATCTAACCTTATAAATATTAGAAACGAACTTTAATTAAGTTTATTTTTTTCTAAAAAATATATTTATAGGAACTCCATTAAAATCATATATTTCTCTTATTTGGTTCTCTAAATATCGTTTATATGGATCTTTAACATATTGAGGCAAATTGCAAAAAAAAGCAAATTGCGGATATGGTGAAGGTAGCTGGGTACAAAATTTAATTTTAACATATTTACCTTTATAAGCTGGAGGAGGATTTCTCTCAATTACAGGTAACATTGCTTCATTAAATTTTCTTGTAACAATTAACGTCTTTCTGTTTTTATAAACAGCCATCCCAGTTTCAATTGCTTTAAAAATTCTTTGTTTAGTCAAGGTTGACATAAAGACAATAGGAACATCAACAAACGGTTCAAGTTCTTTCCTTATCTGTTCTTCAAACAACTTAATAGTGTTGGTTTTTTTATCAACTAAATCCCACTTATTAACCAGTATAACTATGCCTTTATTGTTTCTTGCAGCAAGCCAGAAAATATTTTTAACCTGCGCGTCAAATGATCTAGAAGCATCAAATATGATTAAACATACATCAGAATTTTCAATAGTTCGTATTGACCTTACAACTGAATAAAACTCAACATCGTCACTAATTTTTGATTTTCTTCTTATACCTGCTGTATCAATTAATTTAAAATCAAATCCAAATCTATTAAAATGAGTATCTATACTATCCCTTGTAGTTCCCGGCTCATCCTTGACAACATACCTGTCAATTCCAAGAAGAGCATTTATAAAAGAGGATTTTCCAGCATTAGGTCTTCCTACTACGGCAAAACCAGGAATATCTTCAACCTTTATACTACTTTCATCAGGGAAAAAACTTACTAATTCATCTAAAAGTTCTCCACTTCCACTTCCATTAATTGCTGAGATATTAAATATTTTTTTAAAGCCTAATGAATGAAATTCATTAGAATCTAGTTGCCTTTCATAGTTATCTACTTTATTAATTGCTACAATTACATCCTTATTAGACTTGTGTAATAATCTAGCTATCTCACTGTCGGTTGAATTAAGACCGCTTTCAACATCAACTGCAAAAATAATTACATCTGATTCTTCGATAGCAATCATAACCTGACCGTTTATTTCTTTTTCGTAATTATCATCTCCTCCAAGCATATATCCACCCGTATCAATTACAGTAAAATCCTTACCATTCCAATAAGAAAAACCATAATGTCTATCTCTTGTAACCCCGCTTTGAGAATCAACGATAGCTTCTCTTTTTTGAATTAATCGATTAAACAGTGTGGATTTACCAACATTTGGACGACCTACTATTGCTACTATAGAACTCATGTTATATTTTAAAGGGGTACAAATCTAAACTTTTAAATGAAATAAAATCACTTTTGATTGTAACCAAATCTTTTAAGTTGTTTTTCACTTGACCTCCAGTTTTTATTAACCTTCACTTGCAAGTCAAGAAAAATCTTTTTATCAAAAAAAACTTCCATATCTATTCGGGCTTTAGTTCCAACCGCTTTTATGGCTTCTCCTTTATGACCAATAATTATACCCTTTTGGCTTGACCTTTCAACCATTATTATTGATCTGATTTTGATAATATATAATTCTTCTACAAAAGATTCCGTTTCAACTTCCACTGAATAAGGAATTTCTTTTTTATAATTAAGTAGTATTTTTTCTCTGATAATTTCATTTACAAAAAATCGTTCTGGTTTATCTGTTAACTGATCTTTTGGGAAATAAGCCGGACCTTCTGGAACAATTTCTAATATTCTTTTTAAAAGACCATCAATATTAAACATTTCTTTAGCTGAAATTGGCCATATTTCCGCGTTAGGAAGTTCTACCTTCCAATGATCAATTTCAGATTCTAATTTAGGTTGATCTATACTATCTATTTTATTTATAATTAAAATTAAAGGAGTTTTTGTGTTCTTAATTTTATTAAATAAACGAGCGTCTTTAAGTTTATAATCTCTGTACTCAACCATATAAATTAAGACATCTGCATCTTCTAAAGTCATATTCACAAAATCCATCATTGATTCATGAAGTTTATGAGCAGGCTTTATAATCCCTGGTGTATCAGAAATTACTAGTTGGTAATCTTCATCGTTGATAAGAGCTAGAATTCTATGCCTAGTTGTCTGGGCTTTCGATGTTATAATAGAAAGCTTTCTGCCAACTAAAGCATTAGTAAGAGTTGATTTCCCAACGTTAGGATTCCCAATAATATTAATAAAACCTGATTTATGCATATAAGTGTAAAGGTAAGACGGTTAAATTATAATTGATATAACTTTTTAATATAAATTAAAAAGTTGTAAATTCGCGCTCACATCGCGGGATAGAGCAGTAGGTAGCTCGTCGGGCTCATAACCCGAAGGTCACAGGTTCGAGTCCTGTCCCGCTACTAAAACAATAAAACGGTTATACTTTTATAAAGTGTAGCCGTTTTTTTATATTTGAGCATGTCAAAAAGAATTTTTTATCCTCTTTTTTTGTTATTAATTCCTTTAATTGGAATGACTATCACTGATGAAATTAACTGGAGTCCATTTGATTTCATTATTATGGGTTCTCTACTAATTTTCCTTAGTATTGGAATTAATTTTGCGAGTAATCGTGCAAAGAATTTAAAAAATCGAGTCCTATACATTGGAATATTGGTTATAATATTTATGTTAATTTGGGCAGAGTTGGCAGTAGGTCTTTTTGGAACTCCTTTTGCAGGTAGTTAAGTAAACAATAGCTTGAGTTTTGCTGCAGCTTTGAATAATAGGGTGAGGGGAAATCAAAATCATATTAGTTCAACTTTTCATAATAAGAGTCATTATGTGATGAGTGTCGATTAAGTCTTTTGGAGTTAGACTTATGTTCGATATTTCAATGAGTTATCTACTAAAACAATAAAACGGTTATACTATTATAGTGTAACCGTTTTTATTTTTTTAACAATCTTTAAAAAAAAACCCTTAATTTCTTAAGGGTTTTTAAACAACAAACAAATTTTATTGAAGTCTGACAATTTAAGAATCAGAGGGTAATTAATTGTGGAAAATTGATATAACGATCAACTCTGCTCTTGCGTAATAACTCCCAGACTTAACTGCCCATTCATTAGCATTAAATCCTTGATCACAATAGTCTTCATATGGCTGAGCACCATACCTTATTAACAAATTAACCATGTCAGGTTTATCATTAATAACAGCATGTATTAAAAGTGGCTTACCATCAATAACTGATCTAGCTGACAATAACCTGCCCGAAAGTATCTTTCTTAATGATTCATAATCATTAGACTTGATACTCTCAACTACTTGATTATTTATTTCAATTAATTCTACAGTTTTTAAATTTGCATTAATTAATGAAGAAGCAAATAACAAGGATAAATATATATATTTCATATTTCTTTTTAAATAATGCGCAAAAATAACATATCTATCAAGTAAAAGTTTAAATATTTTATCTTATACTTGTACTATATTAACAATATTTATATTATATTTTATTATAATGTTAAATTAAGACGTATTTGATAATTTAAAAAGATAAAATGCTAATAAAAGCAAACTTAGAAGCAATTCAACTAGAAAATAAATCGTTTTCTTATCAATTGTTTGACGTAAACAACAACAACCTAAACAATAAGTTAAAGAGTTGGCATTACCACCCAGAAATTGAACTAGTCTATATAAACAATGGGAAAGGCAAAAGGCAAGTTGGCCTTCATTTGTCAAACTATCAAGAGGGAGATTTAGTTATGATAGGATCTAACGTTCCTCATACTGGATTTACTGAACATTTTGACAAAGACAGAAAGGAAGTTGTAATTCAGTTTAAATCAAATTTCTTAGGAGACTCTATTGATAAAGTTTTAGAGTTCAAAAACATTAATAAATTATTTGAATTATCAAAAAGAGGACTCGTGTTTTCAGGTGAAACAAAAAAAACTATAGGAATAACTATGTTAGGACTTCAATATGAAACACCTATTCAAAAAATTCTAACATTAATAAAAATGTTAAATGATCTTTCTATCAGTAAAGATGTAACTATTTTAAATTCCGAAAATTTTGATTCTGAAAACATACAAGAAAACGAGAGAATTAAAAAAGTTTTTAACTACATAAAACTAAACTACAAAGAAGAGGTTTCATTAAATGAAGTTTCAGAATTAGTTTTTATGACACCACCATCGTTTTGCAGATACTTTAAATCAAAGACTAACAAAACATTTACAACTTTTTTAAATGAATATAGGATTAACAATGCCCTAAAGCTATTAGCTCAAAGTGAGCTAGACATTAAGAACATATGCTTTCAATGTGGATACAATAATTTTTCTCATTTTAATAGACTTTTTAAAAAAAAAATTCAGATGACTCCATCAGAATATAGAAAAAAAATGAATTCTCAAGAGTCCTAAGTTACTTTTTCTTGTAATAGTCAATAGAGTATTTACCTGGACCAAACAACATTACTAGAACAAAGCCCAGTAAATATAAAATTGCTAACTCTTTTTTACCAAAAGGATCTTCAAAGTGAACTACAAAAGCGGCTATCAGCATAGTAAATACTGGAAAAAAAGAAAATAACCTGGTTTTATAACCTATTATAATAAAAAAAGGAGCAACAAACTCTCCTAGAACAGTGAGAAACAAAGAATTCCCATCTCCTACAGACAAAGGGTCAGGAAATTTAATTTCATCAGAAAAAAGTTTTCCCAACTTAGGGAAACCATGAGTCATTAACAACAAAGAATAACTAACTCTTAATAGTAATTTAGCAATATGATCCATAGATTTTAAATAATTTGTAAATTTAATGGAAATTACAAAAAATGGAAAACACAAAGCTTATTATTCAAGTTATTATTGCAGTAGGAATTTTTAATGTATGGTTGCTAAATTTTAAAGCTTCCTCAAAGTATAGAGGAGGAGAGTCTCAAAATATGCCTGATGAATTCAAAGCTTATGGCTTCAAAAACTGGTTTATGAAATTGATTGGTTTTTTAAAACTGTCATTAGCTGTACTTCTAATTTTGGGAATATGGCTTCCAAGCTTAGTAGATATATGTGCTTTTTTGATGGGGTGCCTTATGATTGGAGCCATTCTTGTTCACATCAAAATAAATGATCCTTTCATTAAGTCCGTTCCTGCCTTTATAATGTTAATTCTTTGTTCTATTCTAATTGTAATTTAAAAATCAATTTTTCAAATCGGAAACTAAATAAAAAAGATATGAATTCTTTCAAATTCATATGATATAAACTATTTTTACAATACAAAATAATGTATATGGCATTCAATATTGAAATGATCGAGAAAGTATATCAACAAATAAAAAATAAAGTTGATAAAGCAAGAAAAATAAATCAGAATCCTTTAACTCTGTCTGAAAAAATACTTTATTCGCACCTTTGGAATTCTGAATTAAATTCTCCATTTAAAAGAGGAGAAGATTATGTGGATTTTGCTCCTGACAGAATAGCTTGTCAAGATGCTACAGCTCAAATGGCCTTGTTACAATTTATGCAAGCAGGGAAAAATAGAGTAGCTGTACCTACAACAGTTCATTGTGATCACTTAATACAAGCATCACTTGGAGCAACTAAAGATCTTCAATCAGCATTAAATAATAGTAACGAGGTTTTTAATTTTTTAGAATCTGTTTCTAACAAATATGGGATAGGGTTTTGGAAACCTGGAGCAGGAATTATTCATCAAGTAGTTTTAGAAAATTATGCATTTCCAGGAGGAATGATGATAGGTACAGATTCACATACCGTTAATGCTGGTGGACTAGGAATGGTGGCAATTGGAGTTGGTGGAGCAGATGCTGTAGATGTAATGGCTGGTATGCCATGGGAGTTAAAGTTTCCTAAATTAATTGGAGTAAAATTAACTGGAAAACTTTCTGGATGGACAGCTCCCAAAGATGTGATTTTGAAAGTTGCTGGAATTTTAACTGTAAAAGGAGGAACTGGAGCAATAATCGAATACTTTGGTCCAGGAGCTAAATCAATGTCTTGTACTGGAAAAGGTACCATATGTAATATGGGCGCTGAGGTTGGTGCAACTACCTCTACTTTTGGTTATGATGAATCTATGGAGAGATACCTAAGGTCAACTGACAGAAGTGATGTAGCTGATGCTGCTAATAAAATTAAAGAATACCTTACAGCTGACCCTGAAGTTTATCAAGATCCTGAAAAATATTTTGATCAAGTAATTGAAATAAACTTATCTGAACTAATGCCTCACATAAATGGGCCATTCTCTCCAGATATTGCGACCCCAGTAAATGAGATGGCAGCTAAATCTAAAAAAAACGACTGGCCCTTAAAAGTTGAATGGGGACTAATTGGATCTTGTACCAACTCATCTTATGAAGATTTATCTAGAGCGGCTTCAATTGCACAACAAGCAATTGACAAAGGTTTAGATACTAAATCTGAACTAGGAATCAATCCTGGATCTGAGCAAGTAAGATACACAGCTGATAGAGACGGATTTTTAAAGATTTTTGAAAATTTAAATGCAAAAATATTCACCAATGCCTGCGGACCGTGTATTGGACAATGGGCCAGAAAAGATGCTGAATTAAAAGAAAAAAACACGATAGTACATTCTTTTAATAGAAATTTCGCTAAACGAGCAGACGGAAATCCTAATACTCACGCTTTTGTAGCATCACCTGAAATGGTTGCGGCAATAGCAATTTCTGGAAGACTAGATTTCAACCCTTTAACTGATTCATTAATCAACTCTTCAGGTGAAAAAGTTATGCTTGAAGAACCTACAGGCTGGGAACTTCCTCCGAAAGGTTTTGAAGTTGAAGATGCAGGTTATTTAGAACCAATTTCTGATGGATCAAATATAAATATTGTTGTAAATCCAAAATCGAAAAGATTACAATTACTCGAACCGTTCAAACCATGGAATGGAAAGAATATCATTAACGCTAGATTACTAATAAAAGCCTTAGGCAAATGTACGACTGACCATATCTCTATGGCTGGTCCTTGGCTTAAGTTCAGAGGACACTTAGATAACATTTCTAATAACTGCTTAATAGGTGCTGTTAATGCTTTTAATGAAAAAACAAATTTTGTAAAAAATCAATTAAACGGAGAATACCAAGGAGTTCCTGATGTCCAAAGAATATATAAAGAAAATAATATAGAAACTGTAGTTGTAGGTGATCATAATTACGGAGAAGGCTCGTCAAGAGAGCACGCTGCAATGGAGCCTCGACATCTTGGAGTAAAAGTAGTTCTTGTGAAATCTTTTGCCAGGATTCATGAAACCAACTTAAAAAAACAGGGAATGCTAGGGATAACTTTTGCTAATGAAAATGACTATGATTTAATCCAAGAAGACGATAAATTTAATTTTATTGATTTTGAGTCATTTAGTCCTGGAAAACAAATCAGTATTGAATTAATTCATTCAGATGGATCTAAAAATTTGATAATTACTAATCACACATATAATGATCAGCAAATAGAATGGTATAAAGAAGGATCAGCCTTAAATTTAATTAAAAAACAAAATTTAGTTTAAGTATTATTCAGGAGCTAATTCAAATTGGACACCATCTAGATTTTTATTAATTTGAATCTGACAGCCTAATCTTGAATTGCTTTTGACGTAGAAAGCTTCAGAAAGCATAGCTTCTTCTTGAGAATTTTTTTCAATTAATGTATCTGATTCAACGTAGACTTGACAAGAAGCACACATAGCCATTCCTCCACAAATACCTTCAACAGGTAAATCATAACTCTTGCAAAGTTCCATGATATTCATATTCATATCAGTAGGAGCTATTAGAGAATGTTTTTTACCGTCTCTATCTATTATATGGATTGTAATGTCTTTCAAAAAAAAGTGTAAAAAGGGGGTTAAAAATCTCTAATGGAATTATTTCCCTAAAGCTTGATCTGAAAACTTATAATTATCACCATCTTTCTCAATCATATACCAAAGATCTTTGATCTTTAATAAATTTTGATTAGAGTTTGTAAAGTCTGTTTCAGTTTTACAATTATGAAATAAACTTCCATCCATAATAATTGATTGATCAAGCCAGCTTCTTTGAATCATTAACGCTAGTCCCGCAGACCAAGCGTATCCATTAGAAATAGATTTATCTTTACTTCCTTGATAATCATTATAAACCTGTTTTAAAAGATTATTTATTCCATCATGTCCTTTCATTTCTCCTGTAGCTATTTCAGCAAATAATTGCGCAGCACCTTCAACTATTGCTTTACCATTTGAATTAGAACTACTCTCTCTTTGATTTGTACAACTTTGAATTCCCAAATCTTGTTGAAAAGCATGATATAGTTCATGAAGAACAAAAGATTGAATTCCATTTTCCTCTTCTGAATTTTTAGCCTTTTTATAAGCAGCCAGAACTATTCTACTATTAGAGCATATTACAAATTGAGAAGAAACATCCGCTCCTTTTTCTAAATAATTTCTATATTCATTTAAAGTTGTAGACTGTTCCCCACTACTTAAGCAAGTCCCTTTAAGCCATTCTGATATATTTGAAAGAATAGATTCTATTTCAGATGACATCAAAACCACTTTATGAGTATTATAAGGTCTATCAAAACCTCCTTCGCTAACGAACTCACCTACATTCCAAGTCACGACCAATACATCCGCATTTTGATTTTTCATTTTAGAAACTCCTTTGTTAGTCCAAGAGTTAATTTTATCTGAACAATAATTATACGTGTCATTAGTAGGATCACAACTAGATAATGTATGGGAAAAGTTTACTAATTTAACTCCAGGTGTAACTTCTTTTGAATTATCAATAATTTCATCGTCAGAAGCACAAGAAATTACAACAAACAAGATTAAAAATACTGATATAATATTTTTTAAAATTTTCATTTTTTAAATTTTAGTAAAGTTACTCCGTTTTAAAAGAATAGACAATTGAGTAACTACTATTTACTCCGTCTGATGTTTTCACTCTCCAGTAATATGTGGTTGCAGCTTCTAATGCCACACTTGCTGTCTTAGCTGTTAAGTCTGTCTGTGCTGCAGGTGGTGTTTGTTTCCCATCTGTAGTGTCTACATAAAGTGTGTACTTAAGAGTATCTCCTGTATCTGGATCACTACCATCCCAAGTGAAGGCTACCTTACCATCACCATCTCTAGTGACTGTGGATCCCGAAGCTGGTGTTTTAAGATCTGCTGGAAAAGGAGCGTAATTAACAACTCCTGTGCCTGCTAAATAAAACTTCCACGTATCACTAGCAGTGGTTGTCGTGCTAGCTGTACTTTTTGAAGTAATGTTCCATGAGTATGGAACGCCTTTATCTAAAGTCGACTTTAGTAGTGGTGGTTGATAAGCCTGTTTTGTTTGTAATAGTACTTGAGTTTAAATCAGTTATTTTAAGATCATACGTATTAGTATCTGCTGAAGCTCCCCAAGTAAAAGTGACTTCACTCTTCGTGTCAGAAACACTCGTTCCAGTCTCACAAGTCTTGTTGTTAGCAGGTGCTGTTAGTGTTGATTTTCCTGGTGGATTGATTACATTACCACCGCCTCCACCGCCAGAGCCGCCGCCATCATCTCCTCCGCCACCACCGCAGCTTATAAGAGTCAAAGTAAAAAGAAAACTAAAGTATTTTAATATATGGTTTCTCATCTTTTTACAATTTTAAAGGTTTTTCTAACTGTTCTTCCTTCCATAACCACAATGTAAGTTCCTGTGATTTGCCTGGATAGATTAATATTTGTTTTTCTAGAGAAGTCCTGTATCTGCTGCTCTTTTGAGTAAATCAAATCCCCCTTCTCACTAAACACACTGACCATTACTCTAGTATCCTCACCAGAAACATGAACGTTACATCCTTTCTGTTGGGTTAGGGTAGTAATGAATGTCTTCAGAGATAAAGATCTCTTTTTCTATTACGCCTTGACAATCTAGGTTCGTTGATATCTTAATAATACTAAGACCTGTTGGAAGAGTCGTATTAAAATTATCACCCTTCACTTCAAATCTCTCGCCATTAACCTCTATATTATAGTTATTAGAACCTCCTAACTGAATACTTGTTGATTTGTTATCGTTATCTATATCAATAAATGCACTTAGAGCTTTAGGCTCGCCTATGACCACTTCAAAGCATTGCTCGTAAGCTTCTTGACCTGTTACTTTAAAGCAAACCGAGTAAGTGCCTGCAGCAAGTCCTGTTATAGAAGCCGTCTTGTTCTCACCAGTAATAGCGACTGGATCGTCCTTGCCAGTAACAGTAATGCTGTAATCAAAAGAAGCATCTTCTACACTAAGTCCTATCGATCCATCAGTAGTGCCGATACAAGTGGCGCTAGTGACCTCAACTTTATTGTTGTTAACTGGTAATTCAAAAACTACACATCCTTTAGTGTTTACTTTAGATCCTAATGGAGTGTTAGCACAATCATCTTCTGTATTTAATATACCATCTCCATCAGCATCCGTATCACAAACATCTCCCAATCCATCTGAGTCAAAATCAGCCTGATCGGTATTGGCAGTCGTTGGACAATTATCAACATCATTTAGTATGGTATCGCCATCTTTATCATCATCACAAACATCGCCTATCCCATCCTCATCTAAATCGGCTTGGTCGGTATTCGCAGTCGTTGGACAATTATCAACATCATTTAGTATGGTATCGCCATCTTTATCATCATCACAAACATCGCCTATCCCATCCTCATCTAAATCGGCTTGGTCGGTATTAGCAATAGTAGGGCAGTTATCAACATCGTTTAGTATCGTGTCGCCATCTTTATCGTCATCACAAACATCACCTATTCCATCACTCATCTATATCAGCTTGGTCTGTATTTGCAGTGGTTGGGCAGTTGTCATTTGAATCAAAAATTGTATCTCCATCTGAATCATCACAAACATCCCCTATACCATCACTATCCATATCAGCCTGGTCTGTATTTGCAGTGGTTGGGCAGTTGTCATTTGAATCAAAAATTGTATCTCCATCTGAATCATCACAAACATCTCCAATACCATCACTATCCATATCAGCCTGGTCTGTATTGGCGGTCGTTAAACAATTATCCGTAACATCATAAATTCCATCTCCATCAGAATCTTCACAAACATCGCCTATCCCATTGCTATCTGAATCAGCTTGATCCGTATTTGCTACAGTTGGGCAATTATCAACATCGTTCAAAATAGTATCACCATCTTTATCATTATCACAAACATCGCCTATTCCGTCCCCATCAATGTCTGATTGATCAGAGTTAGATATAGATGGACAATTATCGCTAGGATCATAAATCCCATCTCCGTCTGAATCGTCACAAACATCACCTACTCCGTCAAAATCAGAATCTTTTTGATCTGGATTTGGAATATAAGGACAGACATCTTTATAATCTAAAACCCCATCACCATCTGAATCTTCACAAACATCGCCTTCACCATTTGAATCACCATCTCTTTGGTTAGAGTTTGCAGTATTAGGACAGTTATCTAATGAGTCAACAATACCATCTCCATCGACATCACTTCCAGTAGAAGACAATATTGATGAAACTGTTAGAGCATCTGTACTGTTCTCTGCAATTGAGACTGTTTTTTCTGATGTTATCACAGGAAAACTGTTTGAAGTATCATCAATCACTAAAGATTTAATAGAAAGTTCATAAAGATTATCCTTATTAGAATCACTTGGACTTGAAAAAGTTGGTGCAGCATTAAAAGTTAACTTACCTGTTGAAGAATCAATAGTAAATAAATCTTTATCACTTCCACCTTTCAACTCATATAAAAAAACATCTCCAGCAGCTGTTGTTCTTATGTCTGAATCATTTGAAATTCCTTTTTTGCCACTGCTTGAAAAAATCTTAACTGTAAAATTATTTACAACAAAAGCATTTGGATCATCAGTTATTTTTATTACAATAGCTTCTTCAGCACTAGTTTTAGTTCCATCAGAAACAGTAACAACTAAGGAATATGAAGATTTCGTTTCATAATCAATCACCGGCTTAACTACATAAAGCTCTCCTGTTTCAGGAATTACACCAAAAATACCATCATCATTCCCAGAAACAATTTTAAAATCATCTAAATAACTATCTTCATCTGCATCAGTTGCCTTAATCTTATAAAAATAAGTAAGAGCAGATGAGTTTTCTTTTAAACTAGGACTTTGATTTGGAGTAATTACAGGAGGAAGTGCATTTGTACCACCAATTATAATTACACCAGTTGTTGTAATTTTAGTAGAAACGTTAGCGTTATCTTTTCCTGAAATAATAATATTATCAAGTACCAAGTCATAAGATCCATCAACAATATCCATATCTGAATTTGAAATAGAAGCAATTGATAAAGGCAAATTAATTATATTTCCTCTATTTCCTTTAAATAAAGAATTACTATTAGAATATATTAAAAATCTATATTTTCTAGCGCCTAATATTGATTGAGTTAATATAAAACCAGTAGATCTATCGGAAACTAAATTAGATGAATCCGCAGAAATAGAAAATTTAGGTAAAATTGTAATACTACCCTGCATTGATTTATGATTTCCACAAATATAATAGTATGTTCCTGGCGCAACTTCAGATAAATCTACAATAACTGAACCAGAAGTAGCACCCTGATTAGTCACTCCGGCTAATTGCTTAGTAGCATCATACCCTCCATCCGCATTTAAAGCAGTAACAATAAATAAAGGATGTGTACTTCCTGCATTGTTAATGAAATTAATTTTATCACCTACATAATGAGAAATACCTGGATCTTTAGCTTTATTTCCATCTCCGTCAGTTATCTCATCAAATTCAAAATCTTCATTAGTGGAGGCCGATAAATTCCATGTAAAAGATTTAGTCTCTTTAGGAAGAGTTAAATCGAATTGCATTCCTTTAATTTCATTTGAATTAAGCATAGAAATAGGAATAGAGTTGGTAGCAGCCTTAGAAACATTTGAATTTTTTAATATTATCTTATTTCTATTTACTGCATTGCCTTTAACCAAAACTGAATCAACTTCTGAACCGCCATCATGAATGAATTTTAAGTATCCACTAAAATCACTAGAAGTTCCAGAGGGAGTTATAGAGAAGTTTTGACTACTCGTTCCGTTAGCCTCTATTTCTAAGGGGAAACTACCAGAAACTGACATGTCTGGACTAGAAGAAGAGACTGAATTTATAATGAGTTTTTTATTTCCATCATTTAATAATGAGATACTTTTATCATTATAACTATTAACAAATATTTCTCCTAAATCTAAAATATACTCACGCTTACTATCATCAACATTAACTGGAGGAGAATTAAAAGCTAATCTTCCTGTTATTAAATTAATACTTCCAGATTCAGATTCAGAAACAACATTAGTCAACTCTTTATTAACTAAAACAGAGTTGCTTATCCCAATTGTATATAAATCAGGTTTGATCAATTTATCTGGAATAATTGAAAATTTAACAATTTCTCCTATTGGCTGAGTTAACAAGGCATTAGATGGTGAAAAAACAATTATTCTAAGTGATTTTTTACCGGTTTCAGAATCAGTTAAAATATTAGAACTAATTATATGATCAGTTCCAGATTTTAATAAGCTAGAACTATTTTCAACTAGGATAATATTTGAAACCGATGGAGTTATATCAAATTGAAAACTAGTAATATCTTCATCTCCATTTATAGAAACCTTCATTTCTGAAGTCTGTTTATTATAAGCATCTACATTAGATTCAACTGTTATTCTATTATCATTGTAAATTTTACCTGTAAAAACAAACTCTTCGATCTTATCTTCAGAAGATTTAGGATCATTAGATTTTAATAATAACTTTTGACTAAAGGTTCCATTTTCCGATGAATCAAACCTAGCATTTATTTTTAATTCAGATTCTGGATTAATCTTTTGAGGCCATGTAACAGCATTTGTTTTAGTATCAAAATCAGTTAAAGCAAACTTTGTTAGCTCATCTTTTTCCAAACTTACTGTTAAAGTATCCGTTCCAATATTAAAAATAGTGAAGTCTTTATCTGCTGTTTCACCTTTATAAATACTACCAAAACTTATTGACTTAGATGAAGAGCTAAATGACGGAGCTAACACAGTAATCACACCATTTTCTAAATTTAGACTTAGATTAGTATTATCTTCTTTAGAGGCAACTACACTAGCTAAATTGAAATCAAAATACCCATAATTACTTCCAACTTTAAAATCAATACCCAGTAATTTTCCTGAATCTATTGGAATGGTTTTATTTGAAGGAGAGTAAATCAGTACCCTAAGCGAACTACTGCTTACATCTTTAACAGAGATAACATGATCTGAATCATCACCCCCTAGTCTCTCTTTATTTAAAGCGAACTGTGATAAGTAGTTGAAATTATTTCCATCATAATTAATATCGAACTGCAAAGCCTTTATAGGGATAGCTGTAGTGATATGTAAGTCTAAAGTAAAATCTTTATCATAGCCATACGCCCCGTCCTTAACGGACAGGGTGTCTTGACTGTAAAGCGATACTCCAAAAAGAAGTATGAATAGTTGAATGAATCTTTTCATTAATACTTATTTCTTAATTAGCTTATGAACACTTACAATTTCTTCACTATTTTTAGTTATCATTCTTACCTGAACAGTATAAAGTCCAGAGGCTAACATAGAAACATCTATATCATTTAATCTTCCCATCGATCCTATTGAAGTTTGATAAACTGAAACTCCTAAGATGTTATAAATATTAACATCTAAAGTTTCCACTTCTTTTGTGATATCTGTTAAAAGATTCAGATTTGAACTAGCAGGATTAGGATACATTTGAATTGCACTATCAGAAGAATCAAAGAATCTTTCATCAGAGTATGTAAGTTTTAGAGATAATCCATCTTTTGTTCCAGCATATAGATCTCCTATTTCAAATTTATCATTATCGTTGATATCTAAATAATCAAATATCACATTAGTTAATTCATTAATTGGCTGATTATTTAAGCTATATATTATGAAAGTTCTCTTACTCTCTTTAACAAAAGTTACAACATTCAAATTATCCATTTCTTTAGATAATTCATATTGAATGTTTGAATCAATTGTAAATTGTAATGAAGTTACATCCTTATCATTTTCTAAGTAAACCCTATCACGAGTATAAACTAAACTAGCTTCACCAACAGGTTTATTAGAGAAATATTCCCAATCATAAGGATCGTAGTTAGAGCCTCTTGCTACTCCACCTTCACCATTTAAAATAAGGTTTACTATAGCTGAAATATCAAGCGCATTAATTAATCCATCATTATTAACATCAGCAACATCCATATTAAACGGTACTGGGTTGCCACCTAATGCTTTTTCTACATTAGTAGTTAAATCCAATATATTAACTCCGTCATCTCCATTAGCATCACCAAGTTTTAAACTATTAGTTACTGGATATTCTACTTCTGTACTAAATTCAGAACCTATAAAACTTCCGTCAATTGATTGGATAGCCACATAATAAACACCAACTGGAACAGCAATTTTCCATGTTGTATTGTTTTCTGCATTTCCTGAATCAGCAGCAGTTTTAATACCATCTTGATCGGCTCCACTAGCTAGAATTTCTTCACCTCCTGGAGTTGTTCCTACTCTTACAGAATAGGTTAAACCTTCATCCGGGGTTCTTAAACCATCGGCATCTGTGTCAGTTGCACCAGACCAACTTATTAAAAGCTCGAATTTAGCAACATCTGCTGATGCCCCGTTTGCTTCTGAAGTTTTTATACCATCATCCCCATCAGTTCTTGCTACACCCAATCTCTGTCGTGAGAAAGAAACATCTGTAGGAGCATTTGGTCTAGCATTTAAACCATATACTTTTTTTACACCAACTGCTTTCTTTAATGGTTTACCTTCTAAAACTCCTTCTCTAAAGATATCCCCAGAGCCATCATTTACTATACCTCCATCAACTGGACCTGCAAATCCTCTAACGTTGATTAGAACATCTGAGATATAAGCATTTCTATCTAGAACAAACTTATTTTTACCAGTTATAACAAGATCAGCATCTAAATCTCCATCAAAATCTGCAACACCAATATTAGCGTCCTGATAGTAAGAAAGATCAAGGTCTGAATCAATCATCGTGTTAGTTTCAGCAACCCAAGTGGCCATCTTAGTAATTTTACCTTGACCACTAACAGTTCCAGAATAAACAACATCAGAATAACCATTACTGTCAAAATCACCAAAAATAAACCTTCCATCTCTAACAGCGGGAAGACCTACGTCAATCGCTGAAAAAGATTCTGAGTTATTTTTATAAGCCTTAACTAAGTCTCCGTCTCCAGATTGACCACTAATTAAAACATCTAATTTTCCATCAGAGTCGAAATCAACAAAATCTGTTGTTCCTTGTTTTACAGAAACAAAGTCATTTTCTTTTTCTTCAAAATAAACTTGTAGAGGTTGAATAACTACTTGATTTTCATCAACCTTTCTTTTGTTTTCAAAAAGGATAGTCTTGTATCCATCAAATGAATATCCTGAAATCAAGAAGTCAAAATCTCCATCGTTATCAATATCTCCAAAGTCATATGAAGCATAACTTAAATTACTTAATACATCTCCATCCACTACACCAACAGATTCAGTAAGCTCAAAACCATCAAAACCAACATCATCATTTCCTTCTTTTGGAATTACTGATGACATAGCCATTACAGTTGAAGCTTCTGATGATATTTTAGAAGACTGACCGGCAATTATAATTTCCACAAAACCATCATTATCTAAATCTTTAATTGCAAATTTCATGTCATAAACACTTTCAATAAAGTTTTCACCATTTTTAAAAGGATTATAACTGAAAAAGTAATCTCTATAATCATCAGGCCTTGCATCATCTAATAACCTAGTGTTTAAAAGCATGTGAACTCTAGTTCCACCATTTTCTTCAACAGCTACAATGATATCATTTTGACCATCTTTATTAAAATCACCAAACTCAAACGAGGCTTGCCCATCAAAGAAAATATTTACTGGAACAAACACTTCATTATCAAAAACATAAACGTTTATTGATTTCTGTGGAACTTCAAGCCCAGGAGTATTAGGATTCGCATTCATCCCAACATTAGTGCTTATTAAATCTTTATCACCATCCCCATCAATATCTAAGAATCCTAATTGAGAAGATTCTTGAGGAACTAGTCTTCTATCGATTATACCTCCTAAGTTTAACACCTTCCAATCATAATCAATAGTAAAAGAAATTTCATCTGAGAAAAGTCCCCCTCTATTTCCTCCATCAATAGCTTGAACAGAAGCATAGTAGGTGCCCGGATTTAATATAACTTCTCTATCGTTTATTGTAGATAAAGAAGGAATGTTAATTAATGTTGATCCTGTTAAAGCATTACTATTAGCATACACAATATCTGTTCCTCCAGAAGTTGTTCCAATTTTTATATCATACCTAAATTCCTTTGATATGTTATCTGTTGGCACATCCCAATTAAACTCAACAGTTCCATTACCATCATGAGTAGCCGTTAGATTTTCAATTTTATTAGGTGCAGAATTTAAATTATTGGTGTTATCCGCTCTATATAAAAGAGATTTTGCTAAACCAGCATCATCTAACCCGGTTAAGAATAAATCTAGATCACCATCATTATCATAATCAATCCAGTCTGTACTACTTTGTCTAAGCCCTAGTATTACTAGTTGTGAATCTACAAGCCCATAAGTATCTCCAAAATATTCAGGAAATGTTGTATAAAGTTTAGTTATAGCCACTCCGGTATTTGGATCTTCTCCAGCTATTATTAAATCACTCTGACCATCGTTATTATAATCTGCAAAATCAAAGTCAACATTCTTTAATAAAGGAAGAGTAGATAAAGCGTATAAATTAGTACCTACTTTGACTGTAGATTTATTTGAATCTTCATAACCCATTGTTAAAAAATCTAATTCACCATCTCCATCAAGATCAGCATAGATTGTATTTCCATCAACAAATCCTGGAGCTACATTAAATTGATTAATATTATTATCTCCTTCAGAATCATACCCGTCTCTATAATAAGTATTTTCAAAACTATTTCTACGAACATATTGATTACCTGTACTTCCTGCTGTACCATTAATAAACAAATCATTATCTCCATCTTGATCCGCATCAACCACGTCTATTTCACCACCAATAACTCCATCTTGGTTAAACAAACCTTCATTTAAGAATTTAAAATCACCAAGGTTAGTATAGTAGTAGGTTTGAAAATTATTATCTTCATCTATACCAGACATAATTAAATCTGGATCTCCATCATTATCTAAATCCCCCCAGGCCATTTCACTTTGAGATAATCCAATTACTTGATAATCTTCCATTAATTCAAAGAAAGCTCCTTCAATATTAATATAGAGTTCTGATTTTCTTCCTTCAGGTGAATTACCAGAAACTGCTACATCTAACCAACCATCTTGGTCAACATCTACAAATTGTATATCTCCTCCAATAAATTTGGTAAAGTTTTGATTTGTATTTGAAAAAGTTCCCTCGTTATTAATATAAACGTTAGTAATAGTTCCATCTTTTCCTTGTCCCATAAGAGCTAAATCCATATCGCCATCCTGATCATAATCTCCCCAACTTACTTTACCATCTTCAACCCCATCAAAAGGAGCATCTTCAACTAAGGTTAATCTAGTTGACTCAATAATTGTAACATCAGCGACTTCAGCATCTGCAGAAGTTGCATTAGTTAAACTAGCCACATTAATATCCATCACTTCATCTTCCTCAAATAATGGATCCTTAAAGGCTCCTAATGTAATGTTGTTAGTTACTTCCATAGCAGGAATCTCAATAGTGGCACCAAGTCCAATTTTATCGATTGTTGGTCCATAATAATTAGATAAGAATAACGATCCATTAGAATAGGCTACAGATGAAGGACTATACATTCGACCATCAGTAATATTAAATGCTACATAAGCAATTCCATCTTCATTGAAACTAACTTTAGCAATTGCATTTCTGTTAGATACTGGAATATATAAATTTCCATCAGCATCTAAATCCATTGCCCTAAAGCTTGCATTGTTTCCATTACTACTCGATTGATTATAATAATAATCCATAACATTATGCATTGTCGTAACCTTATTAGTTGTGAAATTTGCTATTGCTACAAAACTATCTGACCAATAAGTTTCCATCCAATCTATTCCAGCAGAATTAATGTATAGCTGATTTCTTGTATTATCCCACAATAACATTCCAGGATACATAAGACTACCGTCAGTTAAGTCAAGTGGATCTGCATAATAGAAATCACCGTTATAACTATCTTCTTTACCAACAACTGTAGTTTCTGATCCATCAGTTAAGTCAATAGCTAAAACAGTGTGTTTATATCGTTGACTGACATAAAGTATATTAGAATTTAAAGCTACACCACCAATTCTATCCATTCCATCTTGTAATGCAATAACCATTTTTTTGCCTGTGTCATTATAATCAGGGTCGTACATATAAATTCTATTATCGGTATGGAAAATAAATTTACCTGAGCCATCGTTAATAACAGCAATTTGTCCAGGGTTACATATTCTCACATCTGAAGCTAGTCCAGAATCATCCCCTCCACAACTATTAGCCTTACCAACAATTGTAGAAACTATTCCATCAGCAGCTATATGTCTAATGGTATGAGTATCACGATCAGAAACTAACATAGATCCATTAAGATAACTAGTGATATAGATTGGTTGATTAAACCTTGCTGCATCTTCCAGGCCGTCTCTAGATCCTGGTTCATCAGCTTTTCCAACAAAACTAGTATACTTATAAATTGAAGACACATTATAATCTTCTAAGGCAGTTGCTGTTCCTTCTAAGGCTAAAGCTATTACAGTTGGATCTAATTTAGCATTCGATAAATTGGCTGTTAGAATAACTTCTCCTCCGTTTTCTGAAATAGAATTACTGGAAGCTTCAAAAGTTACAACAGGTTTTTCATCATCTTTAATTTTAATATCCAATGAGGTGTATGTACCTAAAGCAACTGCTGGACTTTCAGGAAGAGCCAATGAAACAAGTATGTTTTCAATAGCTTCTTCGTTGTCGTCTTGTAAACCAGTTAAGGTAACCGTTGCACTTTGCTGACCTGCTGGAATAGTAACAGTTTCAGCAGAAACTTTAAAGTCAGACGTTCCATCTGCTGCATCACCTTTAGTGGCAGTACCAGCGTCCGAGAACACTAAGTTAACTGTCGATGGCAATTCAGAACTTGAAACAGGACCATATTCAATAATATAGTGTCTGTAATCATTCTCATTGTGATTATACCACTTATTTCCGTAAGTCAAGGCATAACCATAACCATTAGCAAAAATATCATCTTCAAAGTTTTCATAAACAAGATGTTCCGTAAACATTAGTCCAAGCAGATCGCCAGCCTGTCTTTTTGTTCCTAACCAAGTACCGTTATGTATCATAATAGTATTGACGAACTCATTTTCGTTTTGACTATCAATTACCAATAATTGGCCCCCTAAATCAAGGGCATTTTGATTGGCATTAGCCCAATTACTACTAAATCTTGAGAAGTAATATTTATTACCTTCAAACTCACCCATGAACTCATAGTCATTAGATGCCTCAGATGGTAATTCTGTTTTTTCCCAGTTACTTGAAGCCCCTGAAGAGTCAACTAAAAACACTTCCAGTTCTAATGTTCCATTCGCTTCATTAAGCACTAAACTTTCAGCGTCTATTTCAACATTTGGAATTAACTCATCACTTTTTAGTATTAATGAAATTGGATCTGTAGAAGCTAAAGTTCCTCCAACTACAGAATTAGAAGTGAACTGAATAGTTTCATCAGTTTCATAAACAATATCATTTATTGATGAAAGGTTGTAAGTAACTGATGTTTGTCCAGCAGGAATTGTCATCTTTGGAGTAATCTGTACTTTTCTTACCCTATTGTCTTGATATCAACTACAAATAAAGCACCAGGTAAACGAGTCATATCAGAATTGGATCTCTATATGCTGCCTGGTCATTGGTACCGTCTTGGTAATCATAATCACCAGTACCAGAAATCGTTTCTACTTTAACTCCCTTAGCACTTGTTAACTCAGAAATTTTTCTTATCCTGTGGTTTCCTCTGTCAGAAACATAAATATTATCATTAGCGTCAATAGCTAGTCCTTCAGGTGTTCGGAATTTAGCATTGGTTCCATAACCATCAGCAAAATCGTGCCACTGTCCAGCAATGGTTGAAACGTTAGATCCGTCAGCTGAAATTTTTCTTATTCTTTCATCAGCTGTTACGTAAAGATTGTCATTTGAATCAGGTACTATCACCTTAAAGTTACCTATCAGCTTCTACTAGGGCATTTCCATCACGGTTTCCATAATTTCCATTTCCAGCATAATCTGTAACAATTCGATTAGAACCATTGTCTTCTACTTTTCTAATCTTGGTGTTTCCATGATCCACTACATACATAATATTGTTTGAATCAAAACCAATATCAGTAGGTCTATTTAATTTAGCTTCCGTTTCATTTCCGTTATCATCTCCCTCTTGATATCTTAACCCTACATAACGTGATAACACTCCAGTACTCATATTAATTCTAGAGATTTGATGTGCATCATGTTCAACAACATACATGTATCCCGAGTGGATTTTTGCAGAAAAAGGGCGTCTTAAAGTTCTTTCTAATTTATCTCCATCTGTTTTATCAATATCCTCATTATCGCTCCCATAATTACCTGTTCCAGCATATGTAGACACCTCACCGTCAGGTGCTATTTTTCTAATGACATTATTATAGCCATCTGCAACATACAAGTTTCCTTGAGAGTCAATTGTACCGTTGTGTAAATCGTCAGAAAACTCTGCTTCATCCGCATCGCCATCAACATAGCCATCATTACCGTCTCCAGCAAGGGTGGTTACTCTATTTAAGTCATCTGATCCAAAGTCATTACCAAAAATGGCAATTCCACTTCCAGAACTAACAAAATCCAGTGATAAATCAACAGGGTATAGTTTAGCATTAACAATACTGGCAGATAAAGTACTAGTAACAGGAATTCCTTCAGAAGATACCTCACCAATAGTCGCCACATCTAATCCAAGAGTAACCGACGGCTTTTCATCATCACTAATTAAAATAGTTGCAGTATTATTAGTTGAATCAACAGTTGAGTTGGCACCAGCATCTGGTGAACTTACTGTTAATACAATGTCTTCAATTGCCTCGTCATCACTATCGTCAACACCAGTAATAACGATGTTAGCACTTGACTGACCAGCAGGAATTGTTACTGTTCTATTGGCATCAGGCGCACCTATACTAGTAGTGTAATCACCACCTGTGGTACCAGCTCCAGAGAAAGCAACAACTGCTTGAGCATCAGCATCAGAAATAGCCGAGGAGAATTCAACAATGTATTGTGAGTTCCAGTTACTTTGACCGTTAAACCAAAGTCCTCTGTATCTAATTTGAGTATAAAATTTGTCAATATAGTCTGGATTGTAGTCCCACCCCCAGTTAGTATAATCACTTTGGGCACTATTAGTCCATTCCCAAACTGAGTTATCAGAGTCATATGCATGACCTATCCAGTGGTTCAACCACTCTCTGTTTTCTGAGTTATATTCAGGATCTTTCTCGTAAATTTTAGAGGTAATAAAATCGTTTTCACCAGCTGTTGTCACTACTGCCAATTGACCACCTAAACTTGTGGCATTTGAAAGTGCATCCGAATAGCTTTTACGTCCACTATCTTCATTTTTAGAGGCATAGTATTTTGAACCACTATACTCTCCAAGATAATAAAAGTCTGATCTATCAGAGGCGTTCATATCAGATTTTGCACTTGAAAAGGCATCAGCTAAACTTAGAACTATTGTTGCTGTTCCTCCATTTTCATCTACCATATCTTCCGTAGCACTTAATTTAACTATTGGAGTCGCATCATCACTAGTAATTGAAGTTACAAGATTAGAATAAACACTACTTGTCGTATCAACGTTGGAAACTGAAGAAACTGAAAGAGTGAAAGCTTCGTCATTACTTTCATACAGCTGATCATCAATACCATTTATTGTTATGGATCCAGTGGTTTGACCCGCAAGTATGGTAATAGATGGTAATAAATCAATTTTTCTGATTTTATGATTATCAGAGTCAGCAATATAAATACCAGAGGAGTTTACAACAATTCCACTTGGATTTTTAAATTCCGCAGAAGCAAAATTTCCGTCTTGAAATCCGTAATTTTCACCAGCTAATGTTTCGACGCCATCATTTGTAATTTTTCTAATTGTATTTTCATCTGTGGCATATATAGTTAAGGCAGATTGAGATGTGTCAATAGCTAATCCATTAACCCGTCTCATAATTGCTGAATTTAACGTCCCATCTGTACTTCCCCAGTTATCATTAACATTAACAAAGGTTGTTACAACACCTCCAGGTAAAGTTACTTTTCTAATTCTATTTTCATCACCCACATACATCACATCCTCACTTCCAGATTTGTCAATAACTATTGCTGCACTTTGTCTGAACTCAGCATCAGTTCCGGTACCATCATTTGTACCGTAATTTCCAGAGCCAACAAATGTAGTTGCTTCCCAATTTCCTGAACCATCAATGACTAGCTTTTTAATCTTTTGGTTTTCTGCGACATAAAGGTTTCCAGCTCTGTCGAAACTAATAGCTCTGGGACTATTATATTGAGCTGTATTTTTATCTCCATCTTCATCTCCCCATTCACCAGTTCCAGAGATTAAAGATACATTTCCTGAGGCATCAATTTTAGAAATTCTATTTCTTCCTTCCTCAGAAATAAATAATTCATCACCAGCATTATTAAAGGCTAGAGCTACAGGTCTTGCAAAACCAACCTGTAATTTGTTTCCAGTACTTCTGTCATGAGCCCAATCTCCGTTACCGGCATAAGTCGTTACCACTCCACTTGTTGTTATTTTTCTAATTACATTATTATCTGTGTCTGCAACATAAATATTTCCAGATGAATCGGTAGTAATTTTTCTAGGATGTCTAAACTTAACATCACTACCCTCTCCATCTTTAAAACCAGAAGAACTTCCTGCCAAAGTATTAACAGTTTCAAGCTCAGCAATCGAATAATCAACATTTTGAGTAGCACCACTATCTGTAACTGTTAAATTAAGTTTACTAGCAGTTGATTTTGCTTGATCACTTGTTGCTGTAATAGTAACAGACCCTCCATTTTCATTAAAATTAATAGCTGTTGAAGCCCAAGTAACTGCTGGCGCCTCATCATCAATTATATTAATAGAAACCGCAGAATTTTCAGAATCATATGTACCATCTTTAATAGAACCCGTTCCATCAGATAGTGGGTCACCACCAGAATTAGAAATTGTATAAGTTATTGTCTCAATGGCCTCGTTAGCTGAATCGTCAACACCTGTTAAAGTGAGGTCAATTTTGGATTGACCTGCAGGAATTGTTACGATTCCTGAGTTGGTGAAAGTAGCATCTCCACCTGATCCGCTAGTGTCAGAGAATCCAGTAGACCTGGTAACTAAATAAGGAACAACTACATCTTTAGCAGAAATGGTTCCACTAAATTCAATGATAAAGAACCTTCCATCATTAATATTTAAATCATTCCATTTACCATTATGACCATTAAATTCTACTACATCCTCGTCTCCGCTGTTATTAGGTTCTCCACCGTTCCAATTGGTGTAAGTAGCATCACTTCCATTAGCCCATACAAACGTTCCTTCCTCAGCTGTATCAGAATAACCAAGCCAATAAGAATCCCACTTGAAATCTCCTAAATTATTTTGGATAAAATTATTTTCAGCTTGAGAACTGATTGTTAACATGTACCCACCAAGTGCAGTAGCACGGTCTTTGGCCTCATTCCAACTTCTCCATTCTTGAGCAATGTAATATTTGTGGTCTTGATAATTTCCTATAAAAATAAACTCATCTTTCAATCCATCATCTAAATCCATTTTTGTTCCAGATTCAGCGGCTCCACCTATAGTAAAGGAAACCGTAGCTACCCCTCCGTTTTCTTGAATAGTAGTTGTTGAAGTAGTGACTTGAACCGAAGGTGCGTTGTCATCGCTAACAAGCACGAGTCCATTAGTTCCATCAGTTGCATTGTCATCTTTGGCAGTAGTACTATCAAAACTTAAATAATCAACAGCAGAACCTCCGCTGCCTACTGTGAAAATGTTTATAGGATTAATACTTAAACCTGATCCAGCACCAACAATTTGTATTGATTCATTGTCCTCATAAAATGATTCATCTTTAATGTTTAAAGTATAAGATCCCGATTGAGATCCTGCAGGAATTCTAATTTTAGCTGCAAAATCAATTTCTCTTACTTTTTTATCACTGTTTTGAACAAAGACTAAATTTCCATTGGAATGTAGAGCTATGTCTCTTGGCCCAGATATTTTGGCACTTGCTGTTTCTCCATCAACTGTTCCATCCTCTGAATCGAGAACTTTAATTAAGCTTCCTGATGAGGGAACATATTTATAAATATAATTTCCTTCTTTTGAACTAAAGTACATGTTGTTAGCTGAATCAATTACTAACCCTTCCTTTTCATCCCACTCCTTTTGTAAGACTTTATAAAATTTAGGTGCACTAGACTCAGAACCAACTGTTAATTTTTTAAGACCATAATAATCAGCAACTATAATATCACCATTACTGTCTGTATCAATCGATCTAGGCCCTTCAAATCTAGCTGAACTAGCCGCATCACCATCATTACTTCTTCCCCACTCATTGGTGTAATTAATATTAGTTACTATAGATTTATCATGATCTTCATTTAAAGAGTTTGTAAAAATTGTCGCTCCATTTGATGTTGATATCTTTTTTATTTGATTATCATCATTAACATAAATAATGGTACCTGCAGCATTTACAGTAATTCCTCTTAACCCATACGAAAATCTTGCATCGGTAGCAATTGATGTTGCACTTCCAGATGGTACGGTGGAATCACTATTAACTCCATTATTTGAGCCAGCAACATAATAAATACGTTCATTGCTTGGATCTAATATTCTAATGGAATAGCCATCAGTAAAATATATTTTCCCGCTGCTGTCGATATCCATGTCTTTTATCTCCCTAAATTTAGCTGAAGATCCTGGGCTGGGTGAAGTTTCAAAATCACAACATTACCACTACCAATAGTAGTTACAGTTCCAGAGGGTGTCATTTTGTATATGTATCTATTTAATCTATCACCAACATAATAATTTCCGCTAGCATCAACAACTACGCCATTTACACTACTCATTCCCGACATACTTAGCGTATTAACAAACCCCTCATTACTGGAGGTATAATCAGTTCCTGAGCTTGCCGTTCCCGAAAGAGTCAAGGCAACAGAACTATCAAATGCTTTAGGGAAGTCTAAAGTGGCAATAATATCAACAGAGGAATCCGTGCCTTCGGTCACTGTTACATTTGTTGCTGTTGTAGTCATGGTAGCAATAGCTAACTCATTATCCTGAATCTCAATTGTAGCAATTTTTTTACTCCCTTTTACTCTGGCTACGTCAATATCTGCAGCTGTTGCTGTTATCACAATCGATTCGTTTCCTTCAGCAGTTGTGTCGTTTATGACAGTCACTGTAGCAGTTGCTGAGGATGCGCCGTTAGCAATTGTTATAGCATTAGTGTTAATAGTCCAGTCATCGCCAGAATCTCCGTAGAATCACCACTTGTGTTTTGAGCTCCTCCTGAGTAAGTTAAATTAACAGTGGTAGCAGCAGTGGCATTCACACTGTTATCGAATTCTATGACATAACCACGCAAGTCACTAGATTCAAGTTTTGCATACCAACCAGCATAATCTTTGGCAAATGTAACCCCTCTATTGGTTTCTTGATTTGAAGTGTTACCAGGCTCTCCACTGGCCCACCTTGAACTACTACCTTCAGTAGCACTATAAGTAGCACCATTTATCCACTGGTAAGCATCTGCAGATAATTTATAGTTTAAACCAATCCAAAACTCGTGATTACCAAAATTGGCAGTATTCATTTTACCCTTTAACCAAGTTCTCATAATCTGCAGCATCTAATAAATAACCTCCTTTAGCTAATGCGTCAGCTTTGGCTTGACTGTTATTCTTGTGAGCTCCACCATTATTTCCCTGTGCATATAAGTAATATTTATGGCCTCCTTCTTCTCCTAAATAAGTATAGCCAAGAGAATTAATCGTATTTGCTGAAACAGCAGCTGCGTTCATATCTCTTCTTGGTGAATAAAAAGAATTACTAACCAAACTTGCAGTTACTGTAACTGTACCAACATCTTCTGAAACAGAGTTTGAATAAGCTTCAATGATAACCTGAGGTTTTGATTCATCTATAGCAGTAATGGCTAAATTAATTGTTGCTGTGGCACTGTCGACTGTTCCATCATTCACTTTGACCTGAAAAGAATCAGTTGCATTGGAAGTAATATCAGCAGTATGAGTATAAGTCATTGTTCCTCCTGAAATAGTATTTCCATTAGCAAGTTCTGAACCATCTGATGCTGTTAATGTTCCACTTGTTGGAGCCGTCACAACAGAATAGGTTAATGTTGTAGAATCCACATCATTTGCTTCAATGGAAATGGCCACAACATCCTTCTCGTCAACATTATAATCAGCACTACCATCACTAGTTGCAGTTATGGTAGGAATGTCATTTACAGCTGTCACTGCAACAGAAGCTTTTGAAATATTACTATCACTAGCGCCATCATTTGCCTTGAATGTGAAAGAGTCTGTTGTTGTTTCTCCTCCATTGTGTATGTATCTAAAGCTCCCGTTAACAGTTTTAGGAAGATCCCCAGAGGCAATTGTTGTTCCGCCATCAGATAAAGCACCATTTGTAGCTAATGAAACAATTATATATGTAATTCCAGAACTGGTATCAGAATCAGTCGTGTTGGTTGCCAAATCATATGTAGCAGCAGCGCCCTCATTAAGAGCAATTGCTGCAGCCGTTGTTAACGGTGAGGTGTTAACAGATGTAATAGTAATGGAAACAGTCGCTGGGTTACCATTGGCTGTTCCATCATTGGCTGAATAAGTAAAACTATCAGATGATGTTTCAGTTCCGTTGTGAGTATAAGTCCATACACCTGCACTACTAATAGCTACTGTTCCATTGGAAGCACCTGTCTCTAATTTGAAAGTCAGATTATTATCGTTAGTCTCAATGTCGGTAGCGTTGACAGCTATAGCACTAGAAGTGCCACCCTCGGTAACTGTTACGTCTAAATTAGATGCCGTTGGTAAATCATTAACAGCTAGTACTGTAATTGAAACCGTAGCTGCGGCGGTTGTGAATTCTCCATCACTAACAGTGTAAGTGAACGAATCTGAAGTAGTTTCTCCTCCGTTGTGAATGTATCGAATACTTCCCACACCTAAATCAATAATGTTACCATTGGTTGGCTGTGTGGCAATAGTAAAAGCAATTTGATCAGTTGTAGTATCGCTATCTGAGTATAATAGTGAAAAAATTGACTCGGCTCCTTCATTCAACGTAACACTCATTCCATTGGATGTTGGTGCATCGTTAACATTCGATGCAAAAAGATTAACAAAAGTTTTCTCAGACAAATCTCCATTTGAGTTTTTTACTTTGTACTCAAAAACATCTCTTAAATTTTCGGAACCGTCATGAGCATAAGTAAACCCACCTTTAAAATCTGTGTTTAAAGTAATAGTTCCATATTTAGGTTGCGTAAATACCCAAAGACTATCAATCGAAAAATTGTTTGTGTCTAAATCATTAGCAATCAATCCATTAACTTGATCAATAGTAATTGTTTCTCCTTCGTTGAGGACATAAGAATCTGGTATTGGAATTAAAGTAGAATAATTAAACGTTACAGTTGCAGAGTTGCCTGAGGATCCAGAAATTGCATCAACAGCAGCGTAAGTAAAAGAATCAGTATTAAAAACTTCTGTATTACCAATAGTAGGTGTGTAAACAAAAGTACCATCAGAATTTAATACAACGGTTCCAGAGCTTGGATTGGTTACAAGAACAGCGGTGAAATCATTTTCTTCGGGATCAACGTCATTACCAAGTACACCAATTCCAGGGATGGTGACAGTAAAAGCTGCTCCAGAAATATAATAAGTGTCATTGTTTGCTGTTGGAGCGTCGTTGACTTCAGTTACATTTATTGATACTATAGCAGAAGAGCTTAGCGCCCCATCGGAAATATTGTAAGTAAATGCATCAGAACTAGTTTCTGAACCGTCATGAGTATAGATAAAATTCAATGGGTTGTTTGAATCTAAAGTAACTGTACCATTAGTTGGGTTTTGAGTTACCGAGGAGGTTAATGTTTGACTATCTGAATCAGTGGCATTAAAAAGTCCACCTGTAGAACTACCGCCCTCAGAAACGTCAATATTAGAAGCAGCTACAACTGGCGCATCATTAACAGCTGATATAGTTATGGTTACCGTCGCAGTTCCAGAAAGTAAATTGTTACCCCCATTTTGAGTGTTGGCAAGTTCTGTTGCAGTAACAGTAAAAGAGTCGGAAGTTGTGTCAGAACCGTTGTGAGTATAAGTCAGAAGCCCAGTAATTGCATCTTTGTTAACAGTACCATTAGTTGCATTTCCGTTAGTAATAGTTAACTCAGCGTTTTCAGCATCTTTACCAATAACGGTGATTTCAACTGAGGAACCCTCTTCAACAGTTTTATCAATCGCATCAATAGTTGGCGAATCGTTTACATTAGTAACTTTAATTGTAATAGTGGAAGTGTTGCTATCTCCATCTCCATTGGATGCCTTAAAAGTAAAAGAATCCGAAGGTGCTTCAGAACCACTGTGAGTGTATGAGTAATAAGTACCATTGAGGCCAGCGCTATTCGTTGATTTATGTACAGGATCAGAAACAATAGAATAGCCAGTTGGACTTCCAGTCGTGTAAGAAGCAAGATCTATTTGAGTAGTTGAACCTTCCAAAACAGTAATTGTAGCAGATGAAGTTTCTGGAGCAGCAATTGCAGGACTAGACTTTGCAGGTTTAACTATTAAATCAACCGGCGGATTAGAATAGATAAATAATGAGGTAGTTAAAAAAATGAGGGAAAAAAAATTTTTCATATGGATGGATAATTGTTAGATATAACGAAAAAAATGAAAAATTAAATAAATTAAAATTATTAAAAATGACGCAATACCTGGTTAAATGTTTATATAAGCTTTGTATTTAAAGTGAATCTCAAATAATAATATGCGAATAATTATACGGTAAAAACATTCAAATCAAAAAAAAGAAATGGGCAAGTTTTGAAAATAATCTTTTTAAATGAAAAAAATAGGATAAAAAAAGAAATTATATAATAAAAGTAGTTCGCTGAATATTCGGATGGTAGAGTTAAAAGTATAATAGGAAAATAAAATTATCTATTCCACATATCTTGCTCAAAGTCAAGAATTTCTTTTTTAATTCTTTCAGATTCTAAAATAGATTCAAGACCAGGTTTTTTGTAATCTTTAATAAATCTATTGCCATACATATTATCTTCTTTATAGATATAAGAATTAAATCGTCTAGAAACTAGTAGTTGATCAAAAGAGATTCTTGTAGCATTATTTTTGTCATTATACACTTCTGCAGCGTGAAGAACTTCTCTAATACTAGGATACCAAATCCAAAATAAATTAGTATTCCTTTCGTCTAGTTCCTCATCTTGTTTAACATCTTCACCAACAGGCATTAGTCCAAGTAAACGGTAGCGCATTTCTCCAATTTTTTTATCAAAATACCACATTCCTTTAATCTTATATCCGGAAATGTCTGTTGACTCTACTTCCTTAGGAATAGAAGATCCATCTGCAAATTCTAATTGAATAGATATTTTTTCTTTAGCTTCTAAATTGGTCATAGGATAATTAAAATTATCCTCATCACCTTGATAAATTTTTGTTATTTTTCCATCAATAATATTCTCCCTAATTACGCGCCATAAAGACTTTCTGATTCTTTCATTAGGATCATCATAGGTTGGAAATAACAAAGGGAAATTTAATTTTTCATCTAAATCAATGTATTCATATACAATTTTAGACCAAAGAATATCTCTATCATCTATAAGATTATACTCTAAGAATGAATCTGTATCGGATTGTTTTTGATCAATATTCTTTTGACCTATTTCTATTGGATCAACAGCATTCAAAAGGTTTGATTGACCATAACCCTCTAAAAATATTAACACAAACAAACACGCTAAAATAGATGTATAATTAAATTTCATTATTCAATAATAATATAAAATTGTTCAACTTCGTAATTTGGAGTAACAACATCTCCATCTCTCATACTAGCTCTAATGTTTAATATTTGCACAACAGTTCCTTTACTAGAACTTTTAATAATTCTAGCAGCGTCCTTACTGGCACTTACTTTATTTCCTTTAACTGATATCGATGTATTATTACCAACTTTAATATCATAACCTGTAACATCTATAGAATAATCATAGAAAAAATTCTTAGGTTTTTCACCTGTTATAAGACCATTACTAATTAAAGTTTTTGATCCAGATTGACCTGTTCTTAATACTTTACCCATTCCTTTTACAGAACCTTTTCCAGGGGGAGCATTTAATATTCTAAAAGTTCCACCATTAAAGTTCTTTCTTTTCCCATTAAGCATTCCAGAAACAGTAATCTTCATTTCTTTAGCTTTAGAATTAGTAGGTTGAGCGGCCCACCCTTTTTTAGATTTAGAAAATTTAGCGTTTTTACTAGAAGGAACTATTGTATTAGCTGCAACTCCAGGGATAGAAATCGAAGTTGGATTTCTAAGCCCTCTGTAAAATACTTTCATATTATCAGCAGAAACAACAGCTGAATTAGGTTCTCTTGTAATTTCTAACTTTAAATTAACTGGTATTTTTTCTTCTTCCTGAGTATCAACATTATTTTTATAAATAAATCCCGTCAAATCATAAGTCCCTGCTGATGGAATTCTTTTGTTTAAAACTACTGCTCCTTTTACAATGGAATATTCAGTCTTTTTAAGTTGAGTTCCATTAATAAAAAGTTCTACTCTGTCAGGCTCATAGGCAGCATCTTTTTTACCCATTACTATAGAAGCATTTACCGTTTCAGATGTATAAAATGTAGGTTTTTCAGAAACTAGTAAAGTCTGGAAAGAATTTAAACTACCACCACCAAGAGCGTTGTTAATTTCATTTAAAACTGAATTTTCTATGAATCTTATATCACTTTGGATTTTAGTTAATTTCGCAATTGATGCAATCACAGGAAATCCTTGAAAGTTATAATTTAAAAATTCTTGCTTTGTCCCATCTTCTTTTAATACTTTTTCAGAATAGTTAAAACGCTCACTTGCAACAGAATTTACAGCCTCAAAATTATAAACAACTTCAACAGATTCTTTTTGTTTCGAACCATCTAATTGAGTTTTGGCTACTTTAGATTCTTCTTCTCTAAACACTAATTCCTCGACAACATCCTTAATAGAGCTAGGAAAATTCTTGAATTTAGCCACATATTCCTCTCCTTTAACAGACATGATATCTCCATCAAAAAACATATCATCTAAAATCTCTGATTTATCCATTTCTTGATAAGAAGTAACAAAAAACTTTTCACCAGTTTCCTTATCAACAACTTGGTTTTGGTACTTATTTTTCACTCCATCTTCACCTACTATCAACGAATCTTTAATAACTTGAATAAAATCATAAAAATCGTCAGCTTCTTTTTTCATTTTTAAAACCATAATTGCCGGTATCTCATAATTTAATGAGGTACTGGCATTAGCTGCTATTTTAGCATATACTTCATCAGAGGCAGTTTCAACTTGTCTAGTTGAAGCCTCTAAATCACTACTTAAATTTCCTAGAGTAGCAAGAACTTCTTTACCAATATTAAGTGCAAGCATAGCTATAAACACGAGATACATCATGTTTATCATTTTCTGCCTTGTATCTAATTTTCCTGCCATAATTTATTAATTATTAATTATTAATTATTCATAGCGTTAAGCACACCTTTGTATTTCACGTTAAGTTGTGCAACTTTATTTTTCATTTTAGCTAGCTCTTCATTTAATCCTTCAGGAACGTGCATTTCACTGGTTGAAGAATTAACTTCCACTAAATGACTACTTAAAGATTCATAAAGCTTATTGATTTCACCTAGCTTAACAGCTCCTGTATGAATGTTTGCATTATATTCACTCATATGGCTGTTCATATCTGCAGGAACATGTAATTTACCAATAGACAAACTTGCAGAAGCAAGGTCCTCATTTAATTTGGTGATCTTACTTATTGAAGTAGCTACAGCCTTTGCAAGTTCATGAGTCTCAACTTCAAGAGTTTCTATGTCATCTCCACTTTCAAAACCATCAGGATCTATCGTCATATAGCCTTTTACACCAGAAATACCGAAAATTATTGCCTCTGTTATCAGACCAAATGTTAACCATACATTACCAGAAAATATAAAATCTCCATGAGTTATTTTTAGAAGAGCACCTATAATTACAATAGCTGCACCCAAACCAAACATTAATTCTAAAACGTTGTCTGGAATAAAAAATCTCTTGTGTTTAATTGCTTTCATTTTATTTTATTTTTAGTTAATGATAAATTTTATAATTTTTTAAAATACTTTATTTGGGTTGTCGTCTATACCAATATCTTCTCCAAGATAATCTTGTACAGTTCTAAATCCAATATACGATCTTTTTTCTTTTTGATATTCATAATCTCTTGTACTAACTCTTAAGAAGTAGGCTACGTCCTTCCAAGAACCTCCCCTAACAACTTTTCTTAAATTAGTAGAATCATTAGCGTAAGCACCATTATTAACATTAGGATTTAATCCAGAATCAAATTCATAAGCACCTTTATCATAAGCTGATTCAGTCCATTCTGAAACATTACCAGCCATATTATATAAACCGTAATCGTTTGCCCAATAAGATTTAGCCTCTACGGTGTAAAGCGCATTATCAGATGCATAATCACCTCTGTTAGGTTTGAAGTTAGCTAAAAAACATCCTTTAGAATCTAAAGTATAAGGTCCTCCCCAAGGATAAGTTCCAGATTCTAAGCCTCCTCTGGCAGCATATTCCCATTCCGCTTCACTAGGCAATCTAAACGATGGCAATCTTTGCCCTTCTTTTTTCTTAGTTCTTTGATATTGATTTTTATACATTGTTCTCCAATGTGCAAAAGCACTGGCTTGTTCCCAAGAAATACCAACCACTGGATAATCATTATAAGCATCATGCCAAAAATAATCATTGTGCATAGGCTCATTATAACTATAATTAAAATCTCTAATCCATGAAGTTGTATCAGGATAAATTTGAATTGTCCTTTGTTTAAAATATTCTTTTCTTGTTTCGCTTTTAGCTTTTACAGCAGCAGCAGCATCAAAGAAATCATAAACGTATTCTATTTTCTTTGTATTAAATGTTCTATCACCATTAAATGATTCTTCTTTAGACAGGAAAAAACCTGTTCCTTCACCAAACTCACCTTCCATTACTTCGGCGTAAGCTAAATCTGGATAATCTTCTCTACCCCAAATTATATCAACTTCGTTATTTAAGTTGTAAGTATCTTTATCGAACTCACTAATTTCAAGTGACCACTGTTCTTTATATTTAGTATATCCATTCTTTTCTTCATCAGCAACATCTTCAGGAACTTGATATTTAGGAAAAAAACTATTTATACTGTTATCAGTATCTAAATCTTCTTGACTAGGAGTTGGTCCAAGTTCTGTAATGGCACGTTTAGCTAGAGCATCTCTAACTATAGAGTCTCTTACCCAGTTAACAAACTGCCTATACTCTCCATTAGTAATTTCTGTTTCGTCCATATAAAAAGCTTTTATAGAAACAGTACTTGTTGGTGCATTTTCTAGTTGAGCCATGTCAGCATCTGCCATACCCATTAAAAAAGCTCCACTTGGAATTAATAACATACCGGTAGGTTTGTCTGGAAAAAACTTCTTCCCTTTGTTGCCCATAAGCTCTCCTCTATCACCTTTAGAACAGGAAATTAAGAAAACCGATATAACGAGAAATAATAATATTTTTTTCACCAAAGATTTAATTTTATTCAACTTAAAGCCCATAAAAATAACAATATTTATTCTACAAAAATAGAATTTTGAATTAATTATATTAAATTTCTTTTCAAACTTAACAATAATTTATCAGAAATATCGTCATTACAAGCCTCTAAATAATCCTCATGTCCACATGGATATAACGAAACATCAATTAACTTATTGCTATTTTCCTCTATTAGTTCAAACCACCATTTTTGACTTATATCACTTTGATAGAACTTAATTTGATGGTTTTCTAAATCCATATGATAACTTTTACCTTTAAAGTTTTCAGATTTAGGATCTTCTATTATTCTAAGTGAAAATCCTTCTATAAAGTACCATACAGCTTGAGCTAACAAAGCACTTGAAATAGAATTTTGGAAAACCTCAAAAACACCAACACATGAAATTCTATCACTCATCCCTGCATATCTTGCAATAGAACATATTTCACTACTTTCAAATCCATTAGGGTAGTTATGAATAAAATTTAATTCTGAAGCCTTTACTGATCTAAAATCTATAGATAAAAGATTTGTATATCTTAAACTTGGCTCTATCAAATCTATTTTTTTGTTTATTTTTCCTAATCTATGAGATTCGAATTGTAATTTTTCTAATAGGTCAATTTCTTCCTGAGAATTTAAAAATGTTTGGAACCCTAAATTACAATAATGACTTAGCTTATTGTCCTTTTCCATTATTATTTTGGACATATAAGATGACGAATCAAAGTCTTTTTTAATCTGTCCAAAATCAAATTTATTGTCAATTGATGTTAAGTTCACATAATCTCCTTTTTTTGCAAAAGCTTGATATAAAGGGAAAGTTAAATCTTGAGTTCCTCCAATAAAAAAAGAAATTATGTTTTTTTCTAAAAGAGATTCATTTATAGTTTTAAGTGCGAAATAAGTGTCAGAAATATCTTCTCCATTAATAACATCACCCATGTCAATAATATTGACATTCCAATCTCCACAGAAAAGAGAATAAAACTCTTTTCTAAATGAATTAATGTCTATATATTTTTTATTTACTTCACTTGATTTACGGCTCTCACTTAACCCGATTAAAGCAATATCAAAACCTTTTAAATTGGACTGATCATCACCATAAATAGTAATAGCTTTTCCAATAGCAAGAGGCGATAATTTATTTTTAAAATCAACTATTTCATTATTAACTGGTAAAAGATACTCAGCTATCATTTTTGTTTTTTTGATTTTGGAGATGTCTTTTTTGTTTTCTTTTTTTGAAATAAAGCTTTTACGTCCTCAAGTGTAAACTTATCTACATCCGTTCCTTTTGGCAATTCGACTTTAGTCTTACCTTTTATAACATTAAACCTGCCCCATCTAGCTTTCTCAATTCTAATACCTTCATCTTCCCAAATTCTAAGAAGTTTTTCGATTTCTTTTTTCTTTTTAGCTTCAATTAAACTAGCGCAATCCTCTTGACTTAAATTGTCAAAATCATAATTCTTATTAACATTAATAAATAATCCATTCCATTTTATAAATGGGCCAAATCGCCCCTTACCCTTACTTACATCAAAGCCATCATAATTACTTATGGGAGCATCCGCTTTTCTTTTTTCTAAAATCAACTCAATAGCTTTGTCTAAAGAGATTTCTAAAGGACTCAATCCTTTAGGTAAAGAAACAAAAGCGTTGTTGTGTTTTACATATGGACCGAATCTTCCAGAATTAGCTTCAATCTTTTCATTTTCAAAATCACCTAAATAACATGGCAGTTTAAAAAGGTCTAACGTTTGTTCTAAGGTAATTTTACTGATTTTCTGATCCGGCAATAGTCCTGCAAAAATCGGCTTCTCTTCTTCGTCGACAGTACCAATCTGAGCCATTGGTCCAAATTTCCCTAAACGAACACTAACTTTTCTTCCTGTTTTAGGATCATCTCCTAATACTCTTTCACCAGTTTCTCTAGCAGCATTCAGTTGAACATCTTCAACTATAGGATGGAATGAAGAATAAAATTCTTTTAAAACACTTGTCCATTCTTTATCTCCATTTGCGATTTTATCAAAATCTTGCTCCACACTAGCTGTGAAGTTATAATTCAAAATATCTTTAAAATTATTAACCAAAAAATCTGTAACAACAATTCCAACTTCTGTTGGAACTAACTTCCCTTTATCTGATCCGCTAATCTCAGTTCCTTTATTGGAAGTGATTGAACCATTTTTCAGCATAAGCTCTCTATATTCTCTTTCATCTCCTTCAAAAGAACCTTTAACAACATATTTTCTGTTTTGAATAGTCGTAATAGTTGGCGCGTAGGTTGATGGTCTTCCTATACCTAATTCTTCCATTTTTTTTACAAGTGCTGCCTCAGAATATCTGTAAGGAGGTCGAGAAAATTTTTCTGTAGCAATCATTTTTAAATTACTTAAACTTTCACCATTAGACAGGGCTGGTAATATCCCACTATTATTCAGGTCTTCTTCATTATCAGTTCCGTCAATATATACTTTTAAAAATCCGTCAAACTTTATTACTTCACCTTTGGTAATAAATTGATCACTATAATTATTTGAACCAATTTTGAAAGTTGTTCTTTCAAGATTAGCATCACTCATTTGAGAAGCAATAGTTCTAAGCCAAATTAGCCTATATAACTTCGATTGATCAGACTCCATGTTAACTTCTTGATTTTCCAAGTTTGTTGGCCTAATAGCTTCATGCGCTTCCTGAGCTCCCTTGTTTTTATTTTGATATTTTTTTCTTCTTGAATATTCATCTCCGTAATTTTTTGAAATTACAGCTTCTGCAGACTTTAAGGCATCATCAGATAAATTAACACTATCAGTTCTCATATAGGTTATGTTTCCTGACTCATATAACCTTTGAGCAGCAGACATAGTTCTACTTACATTGAAACCAAGTTTTCTAGAAGCTTCTTGTTGTAGAGTGGAAGTAGTAAAGGGGGCTGAAGCTGATTTTTTAACAGGCTTTTTATCTATTGACAAAATATTAAAATTAGACTTAGCGCTTTTTTCTAAAAAAAGATTAGCTTCTGCAAACGAATTAAAACTACCTGAAAGTTGAGCAGTGAACTCAACGTTACTTGAATTACTGAATTTAGCAGAGATTTTAAATGATGATGATGTAATAAAATCGTTAATTTCTTTTTCCTTGTCAACCAAAAGTCTAACTGCAACAGATTGCACTCTTCCAGCTGAAAGCCCACCCTTAACTTTCCTCCATAAAATTGGAGAAATTTCAAATCCGACTAACCTATCAATAACTCTTCTTGCTTGCTGAGCATTAACTAAATTATAATTAATTTCCCTAGGGTTTTCAATCGCTTTTAAAATAGCACTTTTGGTGATTTCACGAAAAACTATTCTTTTTGTTTTTGCTTTCTCAAGTTTTAAGCTTTCAAACAAATGCCAAGCTATAGCTTCTCCCTCTCTGTCTTCATCACTAGCTAGCCATACAAAATCAGCTGCTAAGGTTTTTTTCTTTAAATCTTTAACTATATCTTTTTTGTCTTTAGAAATTATGTATTTAGGCTTAAAATCATTTTCAACATCAACCCCTAATTCCTTTGAAGGCAAATCAGATATATGACCATAACTAGAAGAAACTTTGAAGTCACTTCCTAGATATTTCTCAATAGTTTTGGCTTTGGCAGGAGATTCAACAATTACTAAATTTTTAGACATTGATTTGAAATTTTAGACCACAAAAGTATATTATTTTTTTTATTCTATTTTCTAACATTCTTGAATTTTAATCATTATTAATTAAAAACATTACTGACATATTGTCATAAATTTATTTTTAATTTTATATTTGCAGAAGATTTAATAAAAGATATATGAGTGTTGGATTACATGTTAAAAATGAATTATTAGAAATTGATAAGAAAAAGAGTAACTCTAA
>CAJIYJ010000002.1 GCA_905181625.1 uncultured Flavobacteriaceae bacterium | reverse complement strand
TCATTTTCTAATCCAATTGCTTCAGCACCAATTATTGTAGCCACTCTTAAGGCATCGTGTAAATCAAGTCCTCCCGCTTGCATACTCCATAATTCCCAATGATAGCCTAGTCCTTGTAGCTGTCCATGCGAACCAACCCCTACAATTCCACCACTTTCTACAAGATCTTTAATGAATTTACCTTGTTCTTCAAATACGTATTCTTCTTTATGAAACCAACCATCATTTCTTCTCCTTGACTTATTGTCAAGATGATCTTTAGGCGTAAAGAAATTCAGCTTTTTATCTCCCTGTACATCTTCTGTTGCATAGTAATAATTTTCAGCCCAAGGGCCCCCATAAGAAACTAACAAAGTAGGAGTATAGGCCATTTTGGACTTTGCCATTATTTCAACCAAATCTTTATATACAGGATAGATAGGAATATTATGTTCTTGACCCGGATAACCATCTAACATTTGGTTCATGTTTAATTTGATGTGTAGTGCACCTTCAGTAGTTGGCATTAGTTTTTGTTCTTTTGCAGCCATCAAAATCCATTGTCTATGTTTTCTGTTTCCAGTACGATACATTTTAATTGTTTTGGTATTGTAATATTTGGAATATTGTTTTAAAACATCTTTGGTATGATCCAAGCTTTTAAGATTATATCCCCAATAGCCTACACCTGGACCAGTTGAATAGATTCTAGGCCCATGCATTAAACCTGCGTTTACCATATCTCCATATGAAAGTATGTCTGTAGTCCCCGTTTGAGGATCTCTAATTGTAGTTACTCCATAGGCCAAGTTTGCTGCAAACGACCAAGTTTCGGTCCTATGAACATCTCTAGAAACTCTTACATGTGCATGAGTATCAACAAATCCAGGGATAATAGTTTTTCCAGAAAAATCTATTTCTTTAATTGAACTATTGTTTTCAATTTCACCAGTTCCAACTGTTGTAATTCTATTATTTGTTGATACTCCTTTTTGTATAATTCTTTCCTTTCATGCGTATTATCTGCATTTAATAAAAAACTTGATCCAATTAGCGTTTTTTTCTATAAAGTTTTAATTTGAATTTCACTAGTGAAAATATGTTTTTCTTTGTCTTTGTCGTCTATTGTCTTTTCTTTATCTTTTTTCTTTTTATTCTTTTTATAGCTTTGCTATTGAGAATGTTATGAATTAAATAATGAATTTCCTAAAGAAGAAATAGACGTTTATCTCCATCTTTTCCCCAGAGATGCAAATTCGCCACCAATCTTTGTTAATTTTTAGCTGGAAAGCGATGAACTTTAGGTGTTAGAAACATTAATTGTTAATCGTTTCTACTCCAGTATAAGGAATAGTAACTGTATAAACATCGTTATTTATTACGCTAAAGCCTTTCCTCATCTGGAGATTTAATTAATATGATGCTGTGATGGTTTTTTGTACTGGAGACCATATCAGAAGTATTCCAGTAACTTTTAATAATATTTTTTTCATCAGTTCCATCCCATCTAATCGAACTTAGACCGTTAGATCCACTATATAAATGAATTCTTTCGAATTTATTACAAAATGAGGATAAGATCTTCCTTTTGAGTCAATAAAATTAATTGCCTCCTTTTGAAGAAACCCACATAATTTGAGATCTAGCTCCAGGATCTTCCATAGCTTCTATAATATTCTTTCAGATGCCTTTATAAAAACAATTTTATACCAGTCATTATTCCATGCTGGATAAGAATAAACCCCATTTATCTTGTAATTTTTGATTGTTCTTTTTCCCACTCTAAATCTACTTTTATAAATAGCACCACCTTTTTATCATTCCATGTACAAAAACTATTTTTGCCGTCTGGGACTCCAATTGGCATTTCTTCATGTGTAATCTTAAATGAGTCAACCTAGTTGGTTCTCCATTAGGAGTCTGTTTTACATATATTTATTTGAAATGCAGATAAAGCAATTTTTTTCCATCCGGAGATACTTTGGATTTCTAATTTGATTGAACAGATCATAATTCTTTATCTTCAATTGGATAATTAAACTTTAATTAGGTCCTAATTCTATATCTCATTAACTGAAAAGGTATATTATTGCATCTCCTACCTTCAATATGGAATTTTATTTATTTTTCCTCCATAGGATGCTATTACAAATTTACTGTCGGGGGTAAACGTCATAACCGGTAATGTTCCTAAAGTATTTTGAGACTCTATATCATCTCTTTGAATAGGGTATGCCAGCCAATTTTCTTCTCCATTTACAAGGTTTCTTGCCATTAAGCCAGTTTGATCATTCCATCTAGATCCATAAACCAGCCATTTACCATCAGGTGACAGGGTAGGAGAAAATGCCGAACCATATCTAGATGGCGATGCCTTTCGACTTTTCCAGTATCTCTATCGTATCTTGCCAAGCTGAAATTTGAGGGAATTTCGCATTATAGTTGCCATGAGCCTGTACGTTTTGCTAGAAAACCAAATATATCGGTCGTTATCACCAACAGCTGGTATCAACTAGCCTTTAGATTAGTCAGGCTCCTTGATTAATTCAACAGTACCTTTTCCTCCAGACTTTATGATGCAAGAATAATTTTGAATTTCTACCACCTTCTGCTGCTGATAATATACTCTCCATCATTTGCTCCAACAATCAGCAGTCTCGATAAAATGATCAATCTCCACCCCAGTTATTTGACGAGAAGCACCATTTGTCTCTAAATCCAATACTCCAAGCATTAGGTCCCTCCTGTTCTGTCAGAAACCAATAATAACTGTTTACCATCAGGTGAAAACTTAGGGTGAGAGTCAAAAGCCAGCCCTCTTAGTAATACGACTGGCTTTGCCCCCCTCAATTGGCAATAGGTATAGATGCCGCCCAACATGTCAAAAGCTAAAGTTTTACCATCAGGACTAATACGTCCAAGGACATCCAGGTTCCTTCGTCAGTATGTGAGTATTGATTTTCCTATCAGCCTTCAAGGGGAAGCCCCGTGTTTTTCTTTTTAGTGTCTAGACTATCTTTTTTGCTTTCACTTTCATTTTTTGACTCTTGAGCAGACAAGCAGGCTGTTAATAGAAATAGCTAATAGGCAAATTCATTCTTCATAGCATTAGTTGCCACAACTATATTGGTGGTACTAGGTTTAAAGCATAAGCAGCCAATAATATCTGTATGAAACAACTAATTCTTTGATGATACCATAGTTGTTATTCTGATACATTAATATTAATACTTATCAGGCATATACACTGGTGGAATTCATGAGGTAGCTGAATTATCTATAGCAATTAGCTCTTTGACATTTAATGCTTATCTTTACAGACTTAATGATTAGCACTTTACATCAGCTAAATAAGTATTAGATTAAGCAGTAAATTTTGAAAAAAGGGCTCTTCTTATTTTTCTTATTAAATTTTCTTAATGGCTCTTCCCAAGAAGGTTTACCAATTTATACAGATTATTTAACAGAAAACTATTATCTAGTTCACCCTTCAATGGCAGGGGTTAACATGACAGGGGGAAAAGTCAGGTTAACATCCAGAAAACAATGGTTTGATCAGGTAGAATCTCCAAACTTACAGACTCTTACAGCTGATTATAGACTTTCTGAAAGATCTGGAATTGGAACTACTATTTTTAATGATCAAAATGGATATAGTTCTCAAACTGGTTTTTATTTAACTTATGCTCACCATATTAATTTTAATTCTTCTCTAATTCCTTCTAAAAGACCATACCCCTCAAAAGATGATCAAATTAATCAACTCTCGTTTGGAATAAGTGTTGGTGGAATTCAAAATTCTTTAGATCAAACAACTTTTGATTTATTTGATTTTGATCCTTTAATTGCTGGAATAAAACAAAGTACAGGGTATTCAAATATGGATGTAGGGATGTCATATGTGACTAATAAATATTACGCTCACTTAACTTTAAAAAATTTACTTTTTGCTCCTCATAATATGTATGGAGAAACTGTTGATCATCATACAAGTGTAAGGCGTTTAATTTCTTCACTGGGCTATGTTTTTTATACTGATCAACCTTGGTCTTTTGAACCATCATTATTATTTCAAGTAGCTGAACTAACAGACGAAAAAGCGCTAGACATTAATTTCAAAACTTATTATAAGTTAAGGCAAGGAAGATTATGGGCTGGTTTATCTTATAGAAATAGTTTTGAAGGTGCTCAATATTTAGACGGAGCACTTCTTAAAAAACAAAGACTTCAATTGATTACTCCTTTGGTTGGAATAAATTATAAAGATTTCGTTTTTTCTTATAATTATTCTTATCAGCAAGGAAATATAAAATTTGGCTCAGGTGGATTTCATCAAATCACAATCGGATTTAACTTTTTAAGAGGTTCAATAGATTGTGACTGCTTTTAACCTACCATTTTTAAAGGCTTTTAGTTCCATGGTCTAACTAAACTAAAGTGTGATTTAAATTCTCTACCATCTTGTAGTAATACACTAAACCAATAATCTGTTGACGGCATAGGTTTTCCGTTAAAGGTTCCATTCCATCCTTTACTAAGTGGGTCTAATTCTTTTAGGAGTTTACCATACCTATCAAAAATATAGACTTTAGTTTTAGGCTGAAAGTCAGCTCTTATTCCAAGCACTTTCCATGTATCGTGTATGCCATCTCCATTAGGTGTAAAGAATTTTTTATATCCAATAACAGACACGTCTATTTCAGCAATACCACAGTTGTTTTTATCTCTAATATAGATGGTGTGTATTCCAGGTCTTACCTTTTCAAACAAGGTCTGGTCTTGGTAAGGTCCAGCTATGTCATCAAGAGCATACTCATAGTCTCCAATTCCAAGGGTTTCCGTTAGGACTGTGATGGTATTGTTTGGTCCAGCCTTTAAATCCGTAACTACGATGTCTTTATTTGTTACTGTTGCTATTTTAGATTCAGCTATAGTTATGGTTAAACTTCTAGAGCAGTTAGTTCCGTCTTTAGTAGTTGCAGTAACTATATATTCACCTCCAAGACCTATTAAAACACGGGCATTCGTACCAGCTAGATTACCTGGGTAAGAAGTTCCGTTACGCGTCCATGTATAAGAGTATGTTCTACTATCTGAAGATTTAACACCTATTGGAATAGGGTCTAGGTTTAAACAAACAATAGCGATGTCATCAATTCTTTCAAAAACAGGAAGTGCATTAACTACAAACTCAATAGACTCAGTTATGATACAATCTAGATTAAGTGGATTAGTTACGCTCGCTGTTACTGTTTGTGTTTTGGTATTAAATGGATTAGGAAGCGTAGCAGCTGTTTGATTAACTCCTTTATCATCTACATAACTAAAACTTACAGTATAGTTCGTTAAGCTCTGAGCGATTCCTGTAATAGGATCAGTTAGAAGCGTACTTAAGACAGAGGAAGTATCAAACTCAGAATATCCGTCTGTATCATCTGTCCCGTCATCACAGCGCGCAGCAACAGTAACTGGGTAAGCTTCTGGCGAGTCATTTACTAAAAACTCTAGGGTAGTGGTGTCATAACAAATACCATCAGGATTAGTGACACTGTTAAGAGCTGTAGCCAGTTCAATTCTAATATCAATAGTCTGGGAAGTTGACAAGAACGGATTAGGAAGTTCATTACCAATTAAGGTTCCATCAGCCAAGTAATAATAAGTAGTTACATTATTTTGAGCGCCTACAAGAGTAGCTTGAATGGCAGAAGTATCAAAGGGAAATTTACCATCTTGAGAATCTAAATCTAAAGCACTATCTCCATCACATTGTTTGGCAATAGTTACAGCGTTAGCTATAGGTCTAGGCTCAACATAAAGCGTAGCCACTTGCTCGTAACCTAAACAGTCAAAAGTACTGATATCAATATTAACTATTCTTGCCCATATTGGTTGGGTAGTAGCGGTTGTGTTAGTGAAATCTAGATCAGTATTTATAGGGTTTTCACCACTTAAACCATCAGTAGAATTAAGGTGTAGTGTTACCTTTATATTTTGAGCACTAAACTTCGCGTTAGAAGCTATAAGTTTTTGTTTGACTTCTTGTAAAACAGCACTACTAAAAGTAGCGAGACCATCTTGAGTTAAGGCAGGGGAATCGTCACAAACAGCATAGAAAGTATCGTTATCTTCCATAAAGGTTTTAGATATTTGACTAGCAGCTACTGTGATATCAATTTGTGAGGTTCTGTAACAATCGTTAGTGGTAATGATTTTTACATAAACAGAATCATTGAAAGGATCATTCTGAAAAGCAGTAGGATCAGTAATTAAAGAGCCTGTATTTAAATCCTCGTCTGTATAATACTCAAACGTTTCATTTTGATAATCAGAAGAAATAATTAACTGTGATTCTGTCAAATTATGAATAGATACTCCATCATTATCATCGTCATCGTCACACTGTTCAATCTTAATTACAGGATTAATAATAACAGGAAGTGGGGCTACAGTTACATCAAATGAAGTAGTTGCTCTATAACAACCTGTTGTGTTGTTTAAGACTCTAACAAATATTTTTTCTCCACCAGCTACTGAGTTAGTGTAAGGAGAAGCAAGTCCAGTACTAGTCGTGTCACCTGCATCTTCTTGACTGAGGTGATAGGTTACAGTAAAATCATCAGCACTTTGTACACCTAGAATACTAGTTGTTTTAGAAGTTAAGTCAAAAGTTGAGATGAACCCATCAGTATCACCACCAACAGAACTGTCATCACACTTAATGATGGTATTAACTTCATTTGCAGTTGGCAGTTTTTCAAATACTGTTAAGACAACTTCATCGCTTAAAGAAGGACATAAATATTGATCAGAATTAACTAGTACTCTATACTTATTACCATTCATATCAATATTAATATTATTAACATTTAAAATGGCAGTATTTGTTCCGCTATAAGTTTCGCTTTCATTTAAATTATCCCACGGCTCATAATTTGTAGATTCAGAATTATAAATTTGCCAAATAAAAGCTGGATTATCTAAAGTTTTTATCCCAACACTAAAACTAGCACTAACTCCAACTTGACAGGCAGTTTTAGAAACAGGTAAAGAATTAATTAATACGGGAGAACTTACTTTTTGAAAAAAATAAATTCCATTGTCATCTTCTAACGGAAGAATTGTATAATCATGACCTGTAATTCCTCCTTTGTCATTAACACCACCATTATCAAAAGTTGGTATTCCAACTCCAATTATTCCATCTCCATCTTCATCAATAAATCCAGCTTCAATTACATCGTTACATACGTCACCATCACTATCCAAATCTAAATAATCATTTACCTTATCTTCATCTGTATCTATTGAATAATTTTGAATAGAAATTATTCCGCTAAATACTCCATTAGTTGTAGTGTTAGTTCTTTTTTGAGTTATCGAAATTCCAGTTATTTCACTTGCAAGAAATTCATAAACAATAGAGCTACTTGCGTTAGTATTTTGTTTAAAAATAATTTCATTTGCAGTATGATTAGACACTCCTGTTTCAAAATTTTCATCAAAATTAGTATCTACCAAAAGATTATCATTTGGATCTAAAAGAGTAATATTTTGAGAAATGGGAAAAACCTTAATTATAAAAACATCTTCATTATTACCTTCATTTTCTTCGGGGTTATCAGAAAATATGATGTTTAATTTTTCTTTAAAAGAAAGGGTATAATTTAATTGAACATCATTTCCAGCAAAGACAGTTGATTTAAACACCCCATTCTCGCTACCTTCAAAAGCATTAACATCAGCTGGAACGCTAGTTATAACCCCCCCGTTTTCTAAAATAGAAGTATTAATAGTCTCGTTTTTTTCAAACTTAACAGATGGACTTTCCTCATTAGTTAAATCAATTGAAGCATTTCCAAAAGATTCTGTGTTATTACTAATACCATCATTATCCTTATCTATATCAATATTATCAATAATTCCATCTTGATCAGTATCTGATGGACAGATGCTGATGACAATTTTATTTGATAGAAAATTAAGGCTAGAGCATTCTAGCACTCCTTCTAATTTGTAAGCTCCAGCTATTGTTGGTTTGAAAATTAAATCGTTATTTCCTATAGGGATAAAATTTCCAAATTCATCTTCAATTAACCATCTAATGCTATCAAAATTTTCGATTTTTGATGCTGTTAAAATAATATTAGATTCTCCATTTTGTTTTATACACGAACCTAGGGCTTCAAGCTCTACATCAAAAACCACTTCTGGTGGACTTGCAAAACCAGAATAAAACCCTCCAGTTGTCGCTGCTCCACTGAAATTAAAATAAGCAACGTATAATTCATCACTTCCAGTAACTGCAATATTTCCCGTTAATTCTTTAACAATATAAGTAACGTAGTTTTCATTCCCTGTAACTTCTAAAGGACCTGAAACTCCACCAAAACTTTCAATTGGATTCCCATTAATTAAAATTGTTGCATTTTTCTTTGTTATAAAAGAGACAGCTCCTTCAAATGTTTTATTTCCTATTTTATCTATAAATGCAATATTATCCACATCACCTTTTGACGAACAATTTAATGGAGGGACAAAAAACATTCCTTGATTTGCAGCAGCAGCATTTGCTAAATCATATACACTTCCAGTACCTTGAAAAGCAAATAGCTTATGATCAAGGTTAGCAGATCTAACATACATGTTTCCCCCTGGACTTTGAGAGCTGAATTGGTCTCCTTCAATTATAAAATAGTCTCCTGCTTTGGCAAGAGTTCCATAAGATTGTCCATTAACTAATATTTCGGTATTATTTTGATCTGCAATAATTAGTACATTTTCCCAACCATCGTAACCGTTTCCTCTTATAAAAATATATTCAGATCCTACTAAATCAGATCCAACAATTTGATCCATGCCATAATCCTGACCTCCAGTTGATGTTTCAAAACTTCCACTAGCTGAGCCTGTATTTACAACTATTGGCTTGTCAGAACTTACTAATGTTCCAATAAGTTCGTTTCCTAAAAAATCACCACCAGACCCTCTTCCTGTACTAGCCAAAACATAACTTTCTCCTTTACTTAAGTCAATTATTAAAGGAAAATCAATTGTTTTAGTACCTCCAATTGTTTCAACGGTTTTAGTGAAAGTAAAGCTTACTTTTGTTAAATCTTCAGTGGCCATAACAGATATAAAACCAATATGACCTGAATTTTGATTTTGAAACATCCCAGCCCTAAACCTTGTTCCTAAGCCTGATTTCCCTTTGCTAACAATAGCTCCTGCCTGAAATTGATTTCCATCAGAATTTACTCTGGCAGAAACATATACTTCTGATTTAGCTTCAACTATAAATCCTTTATTTAAAATTTGCTCTGTTTCTGATTGCTCTATAAATAGATTGCTCCACCATCCGTTGTTATCTCCTGGGTCCTGAGCTAATTCAATTGCAATAGGATTATTTTTATCTACTTCACCACTAGCGAATATTGTCCCAGAATCATTTGTAACCCCTAGTACTCCTCCAATTTTAACTTCAAACTTAACGGGCGTGATGCTAGGGGTTGAAATATACATCCATTGATCTCCAGGGTCATCATTAGCAGTTAATGGTGGGATGTAGTGAACTTTACTTAACTGTGCATTGAGACCTAAAGCAAATAAAAAGCAAGAAGTAATTAAAATAAAATTCTTCAATATATTTTTTTGATTAATATTTCTTTTAACAATGTAAATATAAAGCATAGATAAATATTTAGACTAGTTAATTATTATAGTTTTTATTTAAAAATTTTAATACTATCTATTTACTATGTTATTGAGAATGCTTTTTATAAATTTATAATGTAAAAAAGGTTAACTAATCTCTTTAAAAAAATGAAAAATAAAAATAACAGAAGAGACGCGTTAGTTTATCATGCCAAACCAAATCCTGGAAAAATAGAAGTATCACCAACCACTAATTATAGTACGCAAAGAGACTTGTCTCTAGCGTATTCTCCAGGTGTAGCGTACCCTTGTTTAGAAATAGAGAAAGATAAAAGTAATGTATATAAGTATACCTCTAAAGGAAATTTGGTAGCTGTAATTACTAACGGAACTGCAGTGCTTGGATTAGGAGATATAGGACCAGAAGCTTCTAAACCTGTTATGGAAGGGAAAGCATTGCTTTTTAAAATTTTTGCAGGAATAGATGTTTTTGATATAGAAATCGACACTAAGGATACAGAAAAATTTATAGAAACAGTTAAGAATATTTCACCAACTTTTGGAGGAATAAATTTGGAAGATATTAAAGCTCCAGAAGCATTTGAAATTGAGAAAAGACTTTCGGAAGAATTGGATATTCCTGTTATGCATGATGATCAACATGGTACAGCTATAATTTCATCCGCTGCGTTGTTAAATGCGTTAGATATTGTTGAAAAAAAAATTGAAAATGTTCAAATGGTAGTTTGTGGAGCTGGAGCAGCAGCCATTTCATGTACAAGAATGTATAAGGCTTTTGGTTTAAAACCAGAAAACATAATAATGACTGATAGCAAAGGGGTTATTAGGTCAAATAGAAAAGATCTAACATCTGAAAAAAAAGAATTTGCAACTACTAAAAAAATAGACACTTTAGAAGATGCTTTTAAAAATGCAGATGTTTTTATAGGATTATCTAAGTCAGATATGGTAACGCCAAAAATGTTATTAAGCATGGCAAAAAACCCTATTGTTTTTGCAATGGCTAATCCAAATCCAGAAATCGAGTATTCTTTAGCTATGAAAACTAGAGATGACATTATAATGGCAACTGGTCGTTCAGATCATCCAAACCAAGTTAATAATGTTCTTGGATTTCCTTTTATTTTTAGAGGAGCTTTAGATGTAAAGGCTACCAAAATTAATGATCAAATGAAAATGGCTGCAGTAAAAGCTTTGGCTTCATTAGCAAAAGAGTCAGTCCCTGAATTTGTCAATATAGCTTATGATAAGACCAAACTGACTTTTGGAAAAAATTATATTATTCCTAAACCATTTGATCCTAGACTTATAACGAAAATTCCGCCAGAAGTAGCAAAAGCTGCTATGGAATCTGGTGTAGCAACCGAACCTATAGAATGTTGGAAAAAATATGAAGAAGAATTACATAACAGGTTAGGAAGTGATAAAAAAATTGTTAGAGTTTTGATCGATAGAGCTAAAACTTCTCCTAAAAGAATTGTTTACGCTGAAGCAGATCATTTAGATGTTCTTAAGGCAGCTCAAATTGTTCATGAAGAAGGTATAGGATTTCCTATCCTTTTAGGTAATAAAGAAGTAATAGAAGAATTAAAAGAAGAAATAGAGTTTGACGCAGACCTTCCAATAATAGATCCAAAATCTAAAGAAGAACTTCATAATAGAGAAAAATATGGTAAAAAATATTGGGAAATGAGAAAAAGAAAAGGGGTTACTTATTTTAGTGCGGTCAACAAAATGAAGGAAAGAAATTTGTTTGCCGCTATGATGTTAAGTAATGGAGATGCAGATACTTTAATATCAGGATATTCTAGAAGTTACCCAGTAACTGTCAAACCAATGCTTGAAGTTATTGGAAGAGCTCCAGGAGTAAATAAGGTAGCTACTACTAATTTAATGATAACTAGTAAAGGTCCCATCTTCTTATCTGATACTTCAATTAATATAGATCCATCAGCAAAAGATTTGGCAATAATAGCGAAAATGACTTCTGAAACGGTTAAAATGTTTGGTTTGGAGCCAAATATAGCAATGGTTTCATATTCAAATTTTGGTTCATCAACTCATCCAATGGTTTTGAAAGTGAATGAGGCAGTAAGGTTTTTACATAGAAATTTCCCTGAAATTAATGTAGATGGACCTGTCCAATCAGACTTTGCATTAAACAAAGAAATGTTTCAAAAGAAGTTCTCTTTTTCTAAATTATCAGGTAAAAAGGTAAATACATTGATTTTCCCAAATTTAGACGCAGCCAACACTAACTATAAAGTTATAAAGGAATTAGACAATGCATTATCGATAGGTCCAATAATGATGGGAATGTCTAAAGCTGTACATGTAATTCAATTAGGAGCAAGCGTTGAAGAAATGGTAAACATGTCAGCGGTTGCAGTAGTAGATGCACAAAAAAAATCTAAAATTAAAAAATGATAACACAATTAAAAGGCAGGATGATTGAAAAATCACCTACAGAAGTTGTTATAGATTGTAACGGGGTAGGTTATATGGTTCATATTTCTTTAAATACTTATTCTAATCTTACAGATTCCGAAAGCATTACGTTGTTTACTCACCTTCAAGTTAAGGAAGACTCCAATACATTATTTGGTTTTTACGAAAAGACGGAAAGAAATTTATTTAGACAACTAATTTCAGTTTCTGGTATTGGTGCTAGTATTGCTCGAACAATGCTTTCTTCGCTTAGTCCTGGAGAAATACAAAGTGCAATAATTTCTGGAAATACTTCACTAATACAGTCTGTAAAAGGGATTGGTTTAAAAACAGCTCAACGCGTGATAATTGAGTTGAAAGACAAAGTAAGTTCAATTTCAGAAAATGACAATTTTATTGGAAGTATAAGCAATACAAACAAGGATGAGGCGTTATCTGCATTAGAGGTGTTAGGTTATAGTAGAAAAAATACAAATAAAATTATAGAAACACTTCTTAATAATTCGCCAGAAATTTCTGTTGAAGAACTAATTAAGAGTGCATTAAATAAATTATAGAGTATTGAATCGTATTTCTTTAAAAAAAAAAACTATTTCTTGTTTCTTCTTTCATAATTATATTTTTTTCAAATAATATAATAGGTCAGAAAGTAATTACTTTAGATACGATAGGAAATACAGTTTATTTAGGAAAATTCAAATTAAATCCTCCTTCTTTTTTTGTTTCAAAATACACATATGATCCACTAATTGACAGATATATTTACACTACCAAAGCTGGTGAAATTGATGTTGGAATTCCTTTAACTTTAACTCCAAGTCAATACAGGAAATTGATTAAAGAAGAAAATATTAAAAATTATTTTCAAGAGAAACTAAGTTTGCTTGACGAGGAAGATTCAGACGATTCTAAACTTAAAAACTTACTGCCAGATTTATATATAAATTCTAACTTTTTTCAAACAATTTTTGGAGGTGATGAAATTGAATTAATTCCGCAAGGATCCATTTCTATGGATATTGGAGCGAGATATCAAAAGAGTGAGAACCCTTCTTTATCAACCAAAAATCAAAGTAATTTAAGTCTTGATTTTAATCAAGTAATTAGCTTAAGTATGAACGGAAAAATCGGCGAAAGGTTGACGATTAGTTCAAATTACGATACCCAGTCTACTTTTGATTTTCAAAATTTATTAAAATTGGATTTTACTCCAACAGAAGATGATATTATTCAAAAAATTGAATTAGGAAATATTAGTATGCCATTAAGTGGATCTTTGATTTCTGGAGCACAAAGTTTATTTGGATTTAAAACAGAATTACAATTTGGAAACACTAAAGTTACTACTGTACTATCCGAACAAAGGTCACAATCTCAAACAGTAGCTGCAAAAGGCGACGGAAGTTTTGAGGAATTCTCAATATTTCCTTTAGACTATGATGAAAACAGACATTTTTTTCTTGGTCAATATTTTAGAGATAAATATGATCAAACTTTAAAAACATTCCCCTACCTAAACACTCAAATTAAGATAACAAGAACAGAGGTTTGGGTTACTAACAGGACTAATCAAACTCAAAATGTTAGAAATATTTTGGGGTTACAAGATCTTGGAGAATCAAACCCTGAGAAAACTAAATTAGACGAGTTTTATTCGAATTTTATAACAAAACCAGGTTCAAATGTCTATCCTGATAATTCGGTTAATAAATTAGATCCTGAGACTATTGATAGTGGACTTTTGAATTCAGCTATTAGAGATATTTCTAATGTTAAAGAGGGCTTTGGCCCAATTTCTAATTTAGTTAGTGAAGGAAATGATTATTCAGTTTTAGAAAATGCAAGAAAATTAGAAACAAATGAATATAAATTACACGATAAACTAGGTTATATTTCATTAAATCAACCCCTTAACAATGATGAAATACTAGCTGTGGCTTATCAATACACTGTAGGTGGAGAGGTTTTTCAGGTTGGAGAGTTTGCTAATGACGGAATTGATGCTACCAGCTTTTCAAATCAAAATAATAATCCTAAAATATCAAATAATAGTTTATTAGTTAAGCTACTGAAAAGCAGCTTAACTAATATCAATCAGCCTGTATGGGATTTGATGATGAAAAATATTTACTCTATAGGCTCTTATCAAATTAATAAAAATGATTTTAAATTAAATATTTTCTATACTAATCCCTCCCCGTTAAATTATATAGAACCTGTAGATCCTTTAGTCTGGCCAAGTTCAATTGAAGGTAAAACTTTACTATCTCTATTTAATTTTGATAAATTAAACATGAATAATGATATTCAAAATGGAGGTGATGGATTTTTTGATTTTGTTCCAAATATCACAATTGATTCAAGTAATGGGTTAATTATTTTTACGTCTGTAGAGCCATTTGGAGAATATTTATTTGAAAAGTTAAAAGATCTTAATTCTACTAATGAGAGCTACGACAATATAGCTACTTACAATTTAAATCAGAAAAAATATGTTTATAATGAGGTCTATGATTTATCTAAAACTGGAGCTGAAGAAAAGATAGAAAAAAATAAATTTCAAATTAAAGGATCTTACAAGACTTCTGGTGAAGCTGGCGGAATTTCTATTGGACAATTTAATGTTCCAAGAGGTTCAGTAAAAGTTACTGCAGGAGGAAGACTACTGCAGGAAGGAACAGATTACACTGTTAATTACCAAGCTGGAAGAGTTCAAATACTTGACGAAACTTTAAAAAACTCTAATACTCCTATAGAAATCTCAACAGAGAGTAATTCTTTTTATTCTCAACAAAAGAAAAGGTTTTCTGGGATTAATGTTGAACACAAGTTTAATGATAATTTTATTATTGGAGGTTCGTTAATGAACTTAAGTGAAAGGTCCATTACTCAAAAGGCTAACTATGGAGTTGAACCCGTTAATAATACAATGATTGGATTTAATGGGATTTACTCGACTGAAGTCCCTTTTTTAACCAGACTAGCCAATAAGCTTCCTAATATTAGAACTGAAACGCAATCCTATATTTCATTAAAAGCGGAGGTTGCTTATCTTCATTCAGGAACTCCTAAAAATTCAGGTTATGAAGAAAGTGCTACTGTATATGTTGATGATTTTGAAGGATCAGAAACTAGTATAAATATAAAAGATCCTTTTTCTTGGAAGTTATCAAGTGTGCCAGCAAATGTTAACGGTTCTGATTTTGGAATTAATGATTTAAAACTTGGCCATTACAGAGCTAAACTAGCATGGTATAATATAGATCCTATATTTTATACAAGACAACGACCAGTTGGAGTAGATGATGATGAATTGTCAAAAAATGAAACTAGAAGAATTTTTATTGAAGAAATATTTCCACAACAAGATTTAATTGAAGGGCAATCTAGAATTCAAAACACATTTGACCTTAGTTATTATCCAGAAGAAAAAGGTCCTTACAATAATAGTTTAAGTGCTGATTTCAAACTATCTCCAAAGAAAAATTGGGCAGGAATAACTAGAAAAATAAATCCTACAAACTTTGAACAAGCTAATGTGGAGTTTGTACAATTCTGGCTCTTAGATACATTTGAAGAAAACACTTCAGGTGAGAACAATTTAGGAGAATTAGTATTTAATTTAGGAAGTATTTCGGAAGACATTTTAAAAGACGGTAAAAAATTATACGAAAATGGTCTTCCAACTTTAAATTCACAACAATTAACAAACAATTCTAGTTGGGGAGTTTCCCCAGCGACTCAATCTTTAGTTTATTCTTTTGACTCAGATGCTAATAATAGAAAAGTTCAAGATTTAGGATATGACGGAATGAATGATCAAGATGAAATAGAAAAGTATTTCAATGGTAAAAAAAGTGATCCCGCGGGAGATAATTATCAATACTATTTAAGTGCTAGTGGAGGTGTATTAGACAGATACAAAAATTATAATGGGACTCAGGGGAACTCTCCTGTCTCCATAAATAATAATGAAAGAGGATCAACTACTATTCCCGATAACGAAGATGTTAACCAAGATAACACAATGAATACTATTGATAGTTATTTTGAATATACCGTGCCAATTAGAAAAAATATGGATGTCGGAAATCATCCATTTATTAGTGACGTAAGAGAAAATGTAAAAGTTGAACTCCCAAATGGACAATCTAAAACCACGAGATGGATCCAGTTTAAAATACCAGTTTTTAAGCAATTCTACAAAAGCAGTAAGTACAGCCCTTTTTTTAAATCAATTAACGGAATAGACAACTTGAGATCCATTCGTTTTATGAGAATTTTTCTTAAAGATTTCAATAAGCCCGTAACGATAAGATTTGGCACATTAGATTTAGTTAGAACTGATTGGAAAAGGTATTCAAAGAATTTAAATAAAGAAAATATAACTTACCCTAATACATCATTTGAAATTGGGTCTGTTAATATTTTAGAGAATGAAAATAGAGTGCCTATAAACTATGTTCTCCCACCAGGAGTTCAAAGGGAAGAGATAAACTCTAACAGTACTGTTATCAGGCAGAATGAGCAATCAATGAGTATAAAAATTAATGATCTTCAGCCAAAAGATTCAAGAGCAGTATATAAAAATTTAAATTTTGACATGAGACAATACAAGTCTTTAAAAATGTATATACACGCTGAGTCATTAGAGGAAAGTACTAAGCTGCCAGGAGAAGGAGCAACAGAAGAATTTGATAAACGATTAGTTGGTTTTCTAAGAATAGGATCTGATTTTACAGACAATTATTATCAAATTGAAATTCCTTTAAAGCCTACGGCATTTAATCAAAATTCTTCAAATAGATATAGTGCTGATCAAGTTTGGGAGCCTGATTCAAATTCAATTGATTTTTCTCTAGAGAAACTAACTCAATTAAAAGCAATAGCAATCTCCAATAATTCAAATTTATCAGAAGTTTTATATTTTAATGAAGATCTTGAAGCTATAAAGGAATTTACATCAATTTCAAGTTTACCAGGAGACAAAAAATATAAATTTGCAATAAAAGGGAATCCAACAATTGGGGCAATTAAAAACTTGATGATTGGAGTTAAAAACCCATCTTTAGAAAATGGGGATGTTCTTTCTGGCGAGGTTTGGTTTAATGAATTGCGTCTTTCTGAAATTGACGGGAAAGGAGGATGGTCTGCCTTAGGATCATTAGATGCTAATATTGCTGATTTTGCTAATGTTTCACTTTCTGGGAAAATGTCTACAATTGGATTTGGTTCAATTGATAAAACTCCAAACCAAAGAAGTAGAGAAGAACAAAAACAATACGGTTTTATAGGAAGTGTTAATCTAGGGAAGCTTTTACCAGAAAAATGGCAAGTTCAAGTTCCTTTATCATACAGTATTTCAGAAGAGTTTACAACACCTGAATACGACCCTTTTTACCAAGACATTAAATTAAATGACCGACTCAATTCTGCTACTAGAAAAAGTCAAAAAGATTCAATTAGAAATCAGGCAATTTCTTACAGAAAAATTAATAGTATTAATTTGATTGGTTTGAAAAAAAACAGATCAGATGATCAAAAAGAAAAGATATATGATATTGAAAATTTTGATTTTTCATATAGTTATAATCAGGAGATACAACATGATTATGAAATAGAAAATTTAACTAGAAAAACAGCTAGAACCAGTGCACAGTATAGTTATACTTTTAATCCGTTTGTTATAGCTCCATTTGAATCAATAAAATTTATTTCAGACAATAAGTATTTAGAATGGCTGAAGGAGTTTAATTTCAACCCTTTATTGTCAAGCATATCGTTTACTGCAAATATTAATAGAACTTTTAATAGTCAAAGGTTTAGAGATGTCTTTATTGAAGGTGCAGATGCTTCAAAACAAATTGCTCTTCCTAACATTCAACAAAGAAATTTTCTTTTTGATTGGAGCCTTAGTTTAAGTCAAAATTTAACTAACTCTTTAAGATTAGATTTTTCGGCTTCAAACAATAGTGTTATTAAGAACTATTTTCGAAATGATTCAGAGGGAAATGTTGTGGTCAATAAAGATTTAGACATATGGGATGGATTTTGGAACACAGGAGAAGCTAATTCACACAATCAATCATTTCAATTAAGCTATCAATTACCTTTTAAATTTTTCCCTTTGATAAATTTCATTTCCAGTAGTTATAGTTACTCAGGGGATTTTAATTGGGAACGAGGATCTGATGCGATGGCTTTAGTTGAAGACGAATTAGGGAATGTTCTTGGAAATGTTAATACCATTCAAAATGCTAATACGCACACTATAAACACCTCCTTCAATATGTCTAAGTTTTATAAAAACTTAGGTTTACAAAAGAAAAAGAAACCTAAAACAGTTCAAGATAAAGTTCTAAACTCCTTTATTGGACTTGCAACTGGTTTAACCAGGCTTAAAGTGAATTACGCAGAAAATAATGGAAAAGTTTTACCTGGCTATACTCAGTCTCTTGGATTTTTAGGAACCTCAAGACCATCCTTAGCCTTTGTTTTTGGAAGTCAATCGGATATAAGATTTGAGGCTGCAAAAAACGGATGGTTAACTAATTTTCCAAGTTTTAACGAACAGTTTACTCAAGTGCACAATACTAAGTTTGATTTAGTTGCCGAATTAAGTTGGATTAAGGATTTGAAAATTGACATAAACGCTAACAGGGTTTATTCAGAAAACTTTTCAGAAAACTTTATAGTAACAGATAGCCAGTACAATTCATTATCTCCAAATTCCTTTGGAAATTTTGCTATATCAACTATTTTAATAAAAACGTCCTTTAAGAATAGTAATGAAAATGAATCGTTAACTTTTGATGAATTTCAAAAAAATAGATTAATAATTGCTAGTAGGTTAGCTGCAATTTATGGGGATTTAAGTGGAGAAACAGATGAATTTGGTTTCCCTTTGGGTTATGGAAAAAACAATCAAGCTGTTTTGATTCCAGCTTTTATTTCCGCCTATTCAGGCAAGGATCCTAATAGCATTTCATTGAGCGCAATCAGCAGTACTCCATTACCAAATTGGTCTTTACAATATAGCGGATTGATTAATCTAGATTTCTTCAAAGACAGGTTTAAAAGATTCAGCATAGGACATTCTTATCGTTCTAGTTATACTTTAAATAGCTTTAAGTCTAATCTTGAGTATAATTCAGAAACACCATCGTTAAAAGATGCTTCTGGAAATTTTTTAAACGAAATATTATATACTAATATTAATTTGGTAGAACAGTTTAACCCTTTGTTGAAAATTGATATGGAATTGAAAAATTCAATAAGGTTAGTAATGGCTTTGAAAAAAGATAGAGCACTGTCATTAAGTTTAGATAATGACATGCTTACTGAGACTTCAGGAACAGATTATTCATTAGGGTTTGGTTATAGAATTAAAGATTTAAAGTTTAGAAATAACTTAGGAGGCAGGCAAACAGTTTCTAAAGGGGATTTGAATATTAAGGCTGATGTAAATTTTAGAGACAATATTACTATCATTAGAAATTTAAATATTTTAGATAATAAAGTAACTGCTGGACAAACCCTTTGGTCTTTGAAGCTATCTGCTGATTATGCCTTGAGTAAGAGTTTTAACGCTGTTTTCTTTTATGATCATTTATTTTCAAAATTCGCTATATCAACTGCATTTCCAATGACAACTATAAGATCTGGAATGACTTTAAGGTATAATTTTGGAGATTAATATTCATGAAAAAATATTTTTTAGAATTATATTTACCAAAAATTAAAATTATAAAATGGAAATAAAGCCAGATTTAAAATATACTAAAGATCACGAGTGGGTTAAAATCGAAGGAAATAATGCAATAATTGGAATTACTGATTATGCCCAAGGAGAATTAGGAGATATCGTCTATGTTGAAATAGAGTCTTTAGGGGACGAGTTAAGTAAAGAAGAGATCTTCGGATCTGTGGAAGCCGTTAAAACAGTCTCTGACTTGTTTTTACCTCTTTCAGGAAAAATAACAGAAATGAATGAGGGATTAGAAGATAATCCAGAACTAATTAATGATGATCCGTATGGAAAAGGTTGGATTATTAAAATGGAAATCAAAGATGTTTCTGAAATAGAAGAATTATTAACTGCTGAATCTTATAAAGGTTTAATAGGTGGGTAAGCCTTTATTTCTAAGAGCTACATGGATTTACACTTTATTAATAGTAATAATCTCATTAGTTCCAATACCCAATCTTTCACTTCCAGAATTTAAACTTTTGGAGTTGGATAAGCTTATCCATTTGTCTATATATTTTATTATGTCAATCATGTGGATGAGACTACAATCTTTTAGTGATAAATTTTTTCCTTGGAAAAATTTATTAATAGTTTTTTTTATAGCAAGTTCTACCGAGTTCCTACAAGGAGCTTTACCTGTTGGAAGATATAGTGATTGGGCAGATTTTATTGCAAATTCAGCTGGAATCTTATTAGGAATAACAACATATAGTTTATTTTTTTCTAAAATTAAACAGTCTTAGCTTTTATTTTAAAAAAAAAAAATTATTTTAGCTTACAGAATAATTTAAATTTATGCAACTAAAAAAAAACCCACAATCTGATTTAAGAAATTATAGTAGTCTACTATTTGCTCTTGGATTATGCATTGTTTTACTTGTTTCATGGAGAGCAATTGAAGCTAAAACATACGAAGCTCAATACGATTACGAATCATTAAATGTCGATGATGATGATGATGAAGAAATCCCGATTACAGAACAAATAAAAACACCACCACCACCACCACCACCACCAGCTCCAGAAATTATTGAAGTTGTTGAGGATGAAGAAGAAATTGAAGAAACAATAATTGAATCAACTGAAACTGATCAAGAAGAAATAGTTGAAGAAGTTGAAGTAATGGAGGAAGAGTTAGATCTAGATATACCATTTGCTATTATTGAAGATGTTCCTTTATTTCCTGGTTGTGAAAGAGTAGCTAAATCTCAAAGAAGAAAATGTTTTCAAGAGAAAATAATGAAACATATTAATAAGAACTTTAGATACCCAGAAATTGCTCAGGAAATGGGAATTCAAGGAAGAGTTTTTGTTCAATTTATGATTGGTAAAGATGGAAACATTAGTGGAATTAGAACTAGGGGACCAGATAAAAATCTTGAAAAGGAAGCTAATAGAATTATCTCTAAATTACCTAAAATGACTCCGGGTAAACAAAGGGGAAGACCCGTTAGAGTTCCTTTTAGTATTCCTATCACTTTCAGATTACAGTAATACTTTAAATCTCGAGAAAATAATTGCTTTCTCTATTATTCTGCACTAGATTTGCGCTCTATTTCAATTTATGGCTAGTAGCTCAATAAAAAAAGATGTAAAACTTAATCCTATTAAGGAAAGTTTCATTAATTTTTTTGAATTAACAAAAGCTAGATTAGCAATAAGTGTAGTTTTCTCCTCACTTGCAGGTTATTTAATAGCTTCTGATTCATTTGATTTATCTACAGTATTGTTGTTAGCTTTAGGTGGATATTGTATGGTTGGAGCATCAAATTCATTTAATCAAATTATAGAAAAAGATCTAGATAAATTTATGGATAGGACTAAAAACAGACCTATTCCATCTGGAAAAATGAGCGTTAATACCGCTTTTATTATTTCAATTTTATTGACACTTACAGGGGTTGTGGTTTTATATAAAATAAACCCTAAGACAGCTCTTTTTGGATCTATTGCAATATTTATATATACCTGTTTATATACACCCTTAAAGACTATCACTCCTCTTTCTGTTTTTGTTGGAGCTATCCCTGGAGCCATTCCTTTTATGTTAGGCTGGGTTGCGGCAACAAATAATTTTGGAATTGAGCCTGGCACATTATTCATGATTCAGTTTTTCTGGCAGTTTCCACATTTTTGGGCTTTAGGATGGATGCTTCATGATGATTATAAGAAGGCAGGAATAAACATGTTGCCAACTGGAAAAAAAGATAAATCAACAGCTCTTCAAGTTGTGCTTTATACTATCTGGATGATAGTGATTTCTATTTTTCCTGTAAGCGGATTAACAGGAGACTTGAAACTTTCCATTATGGGTGCTTTTGTAGTATTACTTTTAGGCTTGGGAATGCTTTATTTTGCAATTAATTTATACATCAAGATGAGTGATTCTGCGGCTAAAAAAGTATTTACATCAAGCGTAGTTTATTTAACTCTTTTACAAATAACTTATTTAATAGATAAAATTTATATATGAACTTAAACGCTCAAGATGACAGGAAAAAACATATAAGAGCAAAGAAAATGATGCTTTTGTTTTCGATGTTAAGTATTGCAATGACTTTTGCAGGACTTACCAGTGCTTATATAGTCAGTAAATCAAGACCGGATTGGATCATTGATTTTAAATTGCCGTCAGCTTTTATGCTAAGTACTGTATTTATTGTTTTAAGCAGTCTGTCTATATTAATGGCTAAAAAAAATGTAAATAAAAATAATATTACAGAAACTTCTTTCTGGCTTGGAATTACTTTTCTACTGTCTATTTTTTTTGTTGTTTCTCAATTTTCAGGATTTGATCAACTTATTTCTAAAGGATATTTTTTCACAGGACCAGAAAGCACAGTGACAACCTCATTTTTGTATGTATTAGCTGTGCTCCACTTAGTTCATCTTTTTGCAGGAATGATAGTACTTGTAGTGGTAATTTATAATAATCAAAAAAATAAATATAATATTAATAAACTAGGGTTTGAATTAGCGGTTACCTTTTGGCATTTCCTTGGATTTTTATGGTTGTATTTGTTTGTTTTTTTATATTTCTTTAGATAGTAAAAATATGTAACTTTGTAACCTTAATTTATAAAAATAAATGAGCTCAACTATTACAACATCCGTTAATAATGAGGAAGATTTATGGGGAGGTGGAAACAAGCCTTTAAAAGCAAGCTATGGCAAGCTTATGATGTGGTTTTTTATTGTTTCTGATGCTTTGACTTTTTCTGGCTTTCTTGTAGCCTATGGATTTTCTAGATTTAAAAATATTGATTCATGGCCAATTGCTGATGAAGTGTTTACCCACTTTCCATTTTTACATGGGATTGATGCACCAATGTATTATGTAGCGTTAATGACTTTCGTTCTAATTTTTTCATCTGTAACTATGGTTTTAGCTGTAGATGCAGGTCATCATATGCAAAAGAAGAAGGTAGCAGTATATATGTTACTTACAATAATAGGAGGAGCTATTTTTGTAGGATCTCAAGCTTGGGAATGGAGTAATTTTATAAAAGGAGAATATGGTGCAGTAGAAACTAAAGGAGGACAAATTTATCAATTTATTAATCAAGATACTGGCAAAAGAGTAGCTCTAGATGAATTTGCTATTGATAGCCATTCAGACAGAACTCAGCATGAAAATAAAAATGGAATCTGGTATTTAGGTGAAGGTTCACTGCCTTCATATACAACTGATGAAGTTATTGCGGGCGTGGTTGCAAACCCATATTTGGTTATTAAAACTGAAAAGATTGATGTAAATGGAGAAAAAATTATTTTAAGCAGAGAAGAATCTTTAGAAAAAATAAATCAAATAGTCAATGTAGTAGAGGGAGCTAACCTTGTAAACAATGAATATGGAAACAGGCTATTTGCAGACTTTTTCTTTTTTATTACAGGATTCCATGGATTCCACGTATTTTCAGGAGTAGTAATTAATATAATAATCTTTTTTAATGTTCTTGTTGGAACATATGAAAAAAGAGGCCATTATGAAATGGTCGAAAAAGTAGGATTGTATTGGCATTTCGTTGATTTAGTCTGGGTATTTGTATTCACTTTCTTTTATCTTGTATAATAATTTATAAATGGAAAACAAAACACATAAATTAGAAATTTTTAGAGGACTCCTTAAGTTCAAATCTAATGAAACTAAAATATGGGGAGTATTACTTTTTCTCTCAATAGTTACTGTTGTAGAGGTCGCTTTGGGAATTATAAAACCTGAAATTTTAGTAGGCAACTCTTTTTTAAGTATGAAGATTATTAATTGGATTTTCATTATTTTAACTATTGTTAAAGCTTATTATATCGCATGGGATTTCATGCATTTAAGAGATGAGCCTCAAGGACTACAGTTTTCTGTTACAATTACCTTAATGTTTCTAATTGCTTATTTAGCTTTCATTCTTTTAGTAGAAGGAAACTACATTTTTGATATGATGTATGAAGGTTTTGTTAGTTGGAACTTCTAAAAAAATTTAAATTTTTTAATGAAAAAGTATATTGTATTAACTATTCTTTTTGTTTTACCGTTAGTAGTATACCTTTTTTTTGCTTCAGGAATCAATAATTTTGCTAAGCTTCCAGTTTTAACTGATGAAGTTTTAGAGATTTCAAAAATATCAAACATTACCTTTGACAACAAAATTACAATCCTAGGTTTTTTCGGAAACAATGTAGAAGACAAGCATGGGGATGCATTAAATCTTAATCAAAAAATATATAAGAGGTTTTATAAGTTTAAAGACTTTCAGTTTGTAATGATTCAGCCTGTTGGAACGGAAAATTCATCTGAAGTTTTGAAAAATGAATTAAGATCTGGAACTAACACAGATCTTGTTAATTGGAATTTTATTTACGTTGAAGATTCAGATCTTTTAAAAGTCTATCAAAGTTTAAAAACTGATTTTAATCTTGATTCAAATTTAGGAACACCCTATGTTTTTATTATCGATAGAAATGGAAATTTGAGGGGACGTGATGATAAAGACGGGACTAAATTTGGATATGATTCTAGATCTGTTGCAGATATAAATAATAATATGCTAGATGATGTAAAAGTTATTTTAGCTGAATATAGGATGGCTCTTAAAAAAAACAATATTTATAAAGATCAACTTAAATGAAAAAGTATTCTTACATAGGTATTTCATTTGTTATTTTAATTTTTGGCATTATTTTCTTCCCTAAAATAATGGACCGAATCGATAGTAAATCTATTTCCCAAACTACAAGGCTAGCTAAATCAGACGATTTAAGCTTTATTAAACTAAATGGAGAAAAAAGAAAAGTTCCTGAATTTCTTTTTTTAAACCAAGACAGCTTACTTATTAGTAGTGAAGATTTTATAGGAAAGGTCTTTGTGGCCGAGTTTTTCTTTACAAGATGTCCTTCTATTTGCATAGAAATGAACAAAAACATGAAGATTTTAGATGATATATATGGAGATAGAGATGATTTTGGAATTGCCTCTTTTACAATTGATCCTGATCACGATTCGCCAACTACACTAAAAAAATATTCTGAATTAATTGAAGTTAAATCTAAAAATTGGCATTTTTTAACTGGAGACAAAAAAGACATTTATGAACTGTCTAACAAAGGTTTTAATATTTTTTCTTCAATTAATGAAGCGGTTGATGGAGGTTTTGAGCATCAAGGATTTTTTGCTTTGATTGACAAGAACGGTTATATTCGTTCTAGAGTAAATGATTATAACGTTCCTTTAGTTTATTATTCAGGGATTAATAATGAGAATAGCGAAATTCAGGGTATCGATATGATTATAGAAGATATAAATAAACTATTAAAAATTAATTAATGGCTAATAATAAATATGGAATTTGGATTAAAATTGTGTCGGTGTTAATTCCGGTTGTGGTAGCAATTTTATTTACTGTTCGAATACCCAATGTTGAATCTTTGTCTTTTTTACCTCCTATTTATGCCAGTATTAATGCTTTAACCGCTTTACTTTTAGTTTTAGCACTAAGAGCTATTAAATCTGGAAAAAGATCATTACATGAAAGACTTATGAAGACCTGTATTGCTCTGTCTTTAATTTTTTTAGTTATGTATATAGCCTATCATATGACTTCGGACCCTACACCATTTGGAGGAGAGGGGTTTATAGCTTACGTGTATTATTTTATACTTATTTCTCATATAATCCTGTCAATAGTTTTAATCCCCATGGTCTTAACAAGTTATGTTAGAGCGATTCAATCACAGTTTGATTCACATAAAAAGATAGCAAAAATTACTTTTCCAATATGGCTTTATGTTGCTGTAACAGGTGTGGTTGTTTATTTAATGATTTCACCATATTATTAAAATGAGTTTAATTGACTTACAATGCGCTATGTGTAGAGCAGTTTTAGAATCTGGAGCTGATCAAAAAGCTGCAGAAAGCTTAAACGATGGGATTGTTTATTTGATGGCTATCCCTTATATACTGGGCGCAGTTACATTTTATTTTATTTATTTAAGATTTTTCAAAAAACAAGGTTAATTATAAATATTTTTTTTACATTTGCTACTATGTATAACAAAGTACCTTGTAATGTACTTTAATTAAAATATTGTAATGACGTATAAAATAATATTTGTTATTATAATGATAGTAATTCTTACTTATCTTTTAAAAATTTTTTTAAATAAACAAAAATGAAAAAAATAGTACTAATCTTATTCGCTCTTAGCTTAACATTAACATCTTGTGATGCTTTCAAAGTAAATCCTAACGTAAGTATTAAAAATGATATTAATTTGACTATAGATGGTGAAAACATTGATGGAATTCAAGGAGAGTGGATTATAACATCAGAAGAAAAAAACGAAAATGGAAAAGAAATTGTTATCATCACAATCGAAAAAAACAAAATAAATTAATTGAGCACAGAAAATTTCAAAATACAGATCAGAAAAGGTCTTTTGGAATTTTGCATTTTGCAAATTATTTCTAGAAGGGAAGCCTATACTTCCGAAATTATTGAGGAACTTAAAGATTCTAAAATAATAGTCGTAGAAGGAACGGTATACCCTTTATTAAATCGACTTAAAACATCAGGGTATATACAACATGAATGGAAAGAATCTAAACAGGGCCCCCCTAGAAAATATTATTCTATTAGTGAACCTGGAATTAACTATTTAAATGAGCTGATAATTTCTTGGAATGATTTAAACGATTCTGTAAAGTCATTATTAAAATCTTAAATTTAAAATGAAAAAAACACTTACAATTAACATAGGTTACTCGATTTTTAATATAGATGAAGAGGCTTACGAAATATTAAATAAATATTTAGAATCAATAAAAAATTACTTTGATACTATTGATAATGAACGTGAAATAATAAAAGATTTTGAACTTCGAATAGCCGAAAATTTTTCTTCAAAAATTTCTGACAATAAACAGTGTATCAATTTAGTTGATGTTCGAGAGGTAATTGAAATAATGGGAACATTAAACGATTTTAAAGAAATTTATGATGACGTAGACATAGAAAATAATAGTGATAAAAGTGAAGTAAATAATAAGCTTTATAGAGATTCTAGTAATAGAGTTATAGCTGGAGTTTGTTCAGGAATTGCGGATTATTTTAAAATAGACCCGATTATAGTAAGAATAGTATTTTTTATTGCTATTCCACTAAATTTAATGGTCTACGTAATTTTATGGCTAGGGGTTCCTTCAAAAGATTTTGATCCAAATTTAAGAAAAATACTCTTTAGAGATAAAGAGAATGGAATAATTGGAGGGGTAGCAAAAGGACTTTCTAATTACCTTAAGATTGACGCTAATTTGATCAGAGTTTTTTTTGTTGGGAGCTTGTTTCTTGGAGGAGCTGGATTGTTGTTTTATTTATTATTATGGGCATTTACTAAGGAAGCCAAAACAATTGGCCAAAAAATGAATATGTCAGGATTCAATATAAATTTATCAAATATTGAAGAATTTCTAAAAAAAAAAACTGGAAATCTAAATACAGTCTGAAAGTACAATTGTAAGAATATTTTTATTTCCTTTTAGACTCCTAGCTCCTTTTCTTAATGCAATTTTACGTATAATTATTATAATTTTTAAAGCTATTTTTTTAATTACAATTGGAGCATTAGCTGGGGTTTCAGGAGTTTTATTATTAGTTCTTTTAGTAATTTCATTTAATCAAATATCTCCTGAACAGGACCCCGAGTTTTACGAGATTTTGAATGCAGTTCCTGACTATTTTATAATAGTACTGGGTGTTAGTCTAGTATTGACCATTATAATATCTTTTTTAACTGCTGTTTATGTAATGTTTAATAAAAAATCTAATTCATATGTATTCATGCTTTTGATTTTTTTATGGTTTGTTTTTTTAGGATTCACTATTATTTCAATTCCAGGTGTAATTGTTCATATGCAAGATTTAAATTTGCTTCCAAATTGGATTGACGGCAACTATTCTTTTATTTGGAAATGGGATGATGGTATAATGTTAAATAAAAATAATTAGGTTTAAAAAATAAACTAGTTTATATTTACGTAAAATTAAAAATTATCAACCTTAAAAAATTAATAAATATATTTTCCATATCTGATTTTTGATTAAAATAATTAAGTTTTTAAGGTTGATAATTTTATTAACTATAATAAAAATATAATGACAAAAGAAGAACAACTAAGCATAATTAATGATGCTATTAAAGAGACTAAATACAATTTAAAACCTCTTGGTTATAACTTTACTTTTTGGGGTATTTTAATAATTTCAATGAGTTTGTTTCACTATTTTTTTCCACAGATAGTCCAATTCACTTATTATTCATCTGTGTTTTATTGGGTTTCAATTCCATTACTTGGAATGGTTTATACAACCTATTATAATTTTAAAACCGCAAAAAAAGTTGGATATGAAACGCAGCTTGGAAGAGCAATCAGAATTATTTGGGCAGTCTTTGGAATTTCTTGGATTTTTATAGTTGCTATTTCTTTACTTAATGGTGTTAATCCAGTTCAAGATATTTTATTCCTTTTAGGTACAGTTTTAATTATGTCTGGATGTATAATAAAATTCAATAAAATTACATTAGGCGGCATTGGATTATTAATTTTTACTGTTTACACTTATTATGCTCCAGCGTTAAATTTACTTTTAGTAAATGTTGTTGGAATTACTTTTGGAATGTTAATTCCAGGATTGGCTCTTTATTTTCAGAAAAAGGATGAATAAGGAAATAGAAAAATTACTGTTTAACCCCATAAGACTCAAGATAATTTCTTTTTTGATGACTATTGAGCGTGGTAATTTCAAAGCATTGCTAGAAATTACTGATTCAACAAAAGGAAACTTAAGTACTCAGTTAAAGAAATTAAATGAAGCAGGACTGATTAAAATTGATAAATATTTTCAAAAAAGCTATCCTACAACAGATTACTCAATAACAAAAAAAGGACAAAAATCATTTGAAGAATTTTTCAATCAATTACATTCGTATAAATAATTTATAAATAGATTAAACCTTAGGCACATTTATTGATCTAAATATGATGACAACTAACAATTATGATTAAAATAAACGACTTACATAAGTCCTATAAAATGGGCTCGAATTCTCTCCATGTTCTAAAAGGAATAAATTTTAATGTTGAAGAAGGTGAGTTAGTTGCAATTATGGGATCTTCAGGTTCTGGAAAATCAACCTTATTAAATATTTTGGGAATGTTAGATCTTTTAGACAAAGGATCATATGATTTAGATGGAGTTCCTATTAAGGATTTAGATGAAACTAAAGCTGCTAATTATAGAAATAAGTTTTTAGGTTTTGTATTTCAATCTTTTAATTTGATTAATTACAAAACAGCACTTGAAAATGTGACTCTTCCGTTATATTATCAAGGGGTTAAAAGAAAAGAAAGAGATGCTGAGGCTTTAAAATATTTAGAAGATGTTGGATTAAAAGAATGGGCTACGCATTTACCAAGCGAATTATCTGGTGGTCAAAAGCAAAGGGTGGCTATTGCTAGAGCTCTTGTTTCCAAACCAAAGGTTCTTCTTGCAGATGAGCCTACTGGAGCTTTAGACTCTAAAACATCAAAAGAGGTTATGGCTTTAATTCAGGATATAAATAAGAATGGTAAAACAATTTTAATTGTTACTCATGAAGAAGATATTGCTAAAATGTGTTCTAGAATAGTCAGATTAAAAGATGGAGTAATTGTGGAAGACAAAAAAAATAAAATGATTAAAGCTATTTAAATGTTTAGTAGAGACCGCTGGCTAGAAATATTTCAAACAATTAGAAAGAATAAGCTTAGAACTTTTCTTTCTGGCTTTACAGTTGCTTTAGGCATCTTAATCTTTGTAGTATTATTTGGTTTTGGAAATGGTCTTAAAAATACGTTTGATAAATTTTTTAAGGACGATGCTTTAAATACTATGTGGGTTAGACCAAGCAGAACTTCAAAACCATATATGGGTTATGAAGCTAACAGACGAATAGAATTGGATAACGATGATCTTGAAGATATATCCAAAAGGTTTGAATTTTATATTCAAGGAATAACTCCTAGAATTTCATTTAGTGGAACATTAGGATATAAATTAGAATCTAATAATTATCCCATAAGAGGAGTTGGCCCATCTCATCAAAGCAATGAGATGACTATAATGATGAAAGGAAGGTTTCTCAATGGATTAGATATTGATAATAAAGAACGAAACGTAGTTATCGGAAGGTTAGTTGAACAAGATTTATTTAAAGATGAAGATGGTATTGGTAAATTCATTTCAGGAGGAGGTAGATCTTGGAAAGTTATTGGTGTTTTTCAAGATGATGGAGGAGACAATGAAGAGAGAATAATTTACGCACCATATTCTACAATTCAAATGATAAAAAAAGGCACTGACGATATCGGCCAAATGATCATATCATACAAACCTGAAATCGGATATGGTGGAGCTGTAGCTTTTGAAAAACAATTGAAAAAATATTTAAAACAAAAGAAATTTATTGATCCAACTGATCCTAGAGGTCTTTTTATTAGAAGTGCTGCTTCAGACCTTAAAGAGAATGATCAGTTTGCATCGGTTTTACAATACATAATATCATTTGTAGGGATAGGCACTCTTTTAGCTGGAATCATAGGGATTTCAAATATTATGGTTTTTGTAGTTAAGGAAAGAACTAAAGAGCTAGGAGTAAGAAAAGCAATTGGAGCAACGCCAAAATCTATCGTAGGAATGATCTTACATGAGGCTATTTTTATTACTACCATCTCTGGATATTTTGGGTTATTCGCAGGAATTGCTTTTTTGAACTTTGTAGGAGATAAACTAGAAGAAGATTATTTTATTACTAATCCGTATATAGATTTTTCAACAGGAATATCTGCTACTATAATATTAATAGCCTTTGGAGCTTTTGCAGGCTATTTACCGGCTAAAAGAGCGGCGAGTATTAAACCAATTGAAGCATTAAGAGACGATTGATATGAAAAGATTATTTGACAAAGATACTTGGCAAGAAATTTTTGGTTCAATCCAAAAAAATAAGATTAGAACTATAATCACTATGATTGGAGTATTATGGGGGATTTTTATATATATAACGCTTTCAGGCTCCTCTAAAGGACTTGACAATGGTTTTGAAAGACAGTTTCAATCAATAGCTTCTAATAGTATTTTTGTTTGGGCTCAATCAACAAGCTTGCCTTATGCAGGGTATAAATCTGAAAGAAATATTACATTAAAAATACAGGATGCAGATGTATTAAAGAAGAAAGTAAAGGATATAAAATTTATAGCTCCAAGAATTGTAGCAGGTGTTTTTGGAAGTCCAGGTGGTAATATAGTTAGAGGAACTAAAACCGGAACTTATTCTGTGTATGGCGAATATCCTGAGTACATTAAAATTGCGACTTCTAAAATTTATGATGGTGGGAGGTTTATAAATGAATCGGATATAAAATATGAACGAAAAGTTTGTGTTATAGGAGAAAGAACTCAATTAGAACTTTTTGAAGAAGAAGAAGATCCTATTGGAAAATTTATTAGTATTAATAAAATTAATTTTAGAGTTGTTGGAGTACATAAATTTGTTCAAGGTGGTGGTTTTGGTGATGACGGAGATATTTATATACCTTTCGCAACTTTTAAAAAAATATTCAATACAGGAGATGATGTGGCATTTTTTATGATTGCAGCTAATGAAAATGCTGATGGAATTAAAGTAGAAAAAGACATTAAAGCAACATTAAAAGAAATTCATAAAATTGATCCAAATGATGAAAGAGCTATTGGAGGGTTTAATTTAGGAGAAATTTTTAGAAAAACGATGAACTTTGCTAATGGGTTAACTTTTTTATCACTTGTTGTAGGAATAGCTACTATTTTGGCGGGTATTATAGGTATTGGAAATATATTACTTATTTCCGTAAAAGAAAGAACCAAAGAAATTGGAATTAGAAGAGCTTTAGGAGCTACTCCATCAGAAGTAAGATCACAAATCATCTTAGAATCTGTTTTTTTAACAATTTTATCTGGAATAATTGGAATTATTTTAGGAGCCTTGGTTTTGTATGGAATAAACGCAGCTACAGTAGATCAAACTGATTTTCCTTATACCAATCCTACCGTACCAATACCTTATGTTTTAGGAGCTTTAGGTCTTATGGTTGTACTAGGAACATTAATAGGGATTATTCCAGCTCAAAGAGCTGTTAGCATAAAACCAATAGACGCATTAAGAGAAGAATAATAAATTAATTATATAATATGAAATATTTAAAATACATAGGAATTGTTGCCCTTATTGGGGGAGTTTTATTTGCAAGTGCATTTTTCATCAAGTCTAATAGCACTTCATCAATAATATATGATACAGAAACCCTAATAACCGCTACTATTGAAGACAAAATTGTAGCAACAGGAAAGGTTTTACCTGAAGACGAGGTAAATATTGTCCCTCAAATAGCTGGTATTATTGAAAAAATATTAGTTGAAGAAGGAGATGAAGTTGCTGCAGGAGATTTGATAGCTAGAATTAAAGTTGTTCCAAATGAGCAAACTCTTAATAGTGCAGAAGGAAGAGTGAAGAGTGCGCAAATTGTTTTGAAGAATTCTAAAATTGAATTTGAAAGAAATAAAGCTCTTTTCACTAAAGAAATTATTTCAGAACAAGATTTTAATTCAGTCACTTTAAGGTATAATCAAGACATGCAAAATTTATCTAACGCAAAGAGTGACCTTCAAATAATAAAATTAGGTTCCTCAGGGGGTTCAACTATAACAAACACAAATGTTAGAGCTACTGTTTCAGGAACTATTTTAGAAATTCCTGTAAAAGAAGGAGATCAAGTAATTCAGGCTAATACTTTCAATGCCGGAACTACAATAGCAACAATAGCTGATTTAGACAAAATGATTTTTGAAGGTCAAGTAGATGAAGGGGAAGTAGGAAAGTTAAGTGTCGATATGCCATTAGTAATAACTTTAGGCGCTATAGAAGATAAAGAGTATAGTGCTAAGCTAAGGTTAATTGCTCCCAAAGGAACTGAAGTAGGTGGAGCAATTCAGTTTAAAATTGAAGGAGAAGTTTATTTAGATGATGAATATGTAATAAGAGCAGGTTATAGCGCCAACGCTTCAATAGTGACTCAAAAAAAGGTTGATGTAATTGCTATTAGTGAGGCATTATTGCAATACGATTCAAAAACTAAAAAACCATATGTTGAAATAGAGACTTCTAGTCAAAAATTTGAAAGAAAAGATGTTAAGCTTGGTATTTCAGATGGTGTTAACGCTGAATTAATAGAAGGTGTTTCAAAAACTGATAAAATTAAAGTTTGGAATAAAACTGAGCCAGATAAAAGAGGAGACGCTAAGTAAGAAGACTCTGGTTCTAATTATTAAATAAAATAGAAAAATAATAAATATGAAAATTTTAACAGCATTAATATTATTTCTGTTCTGCTCAAACCTACAGTACGCGCAAGAAACATGGACATTAGAGGCTTGTGTTAAAAGAGCACTTGAAAAAAATATTTCAATTAAACAATCCCAATTAGATTACGCTGGTTCTGAAATAGATAAGCAAGGAGCAATTGGAAATTTTCTTCCAAATGTTAATATAGGTAGTAGTCACTCTTGGAATGTTGGTTTAAATCAAAATATTACCACTGGTCTTTTAGAAAATTTTACAACTCAATTTTCTTCAATGAACTTAAATTTAAATGTGAATATATATAATGGTCTTCAGAACGTAAAAAGACTTCACAGGGCTAACTTAGCTATTTTGGCTAGTCAGTATCAATTAGAAGATATGACAGAGAATGTTGCTCTTAGGGTGGCGAATTCGTATTTGCAAATACTTTTTAGCAAAGAATCTCTAGCTGTTCAAAAACTTCAGTTAGATATTACAATAAAAGAATTAAAAAGAGCTAATGAATTGGTTGATGGAGGCGTTATCCCAAAAGGAGATGTTTATGAAATTGAAGCAAATTTAGCCTCTCAAGAAAAAAATGTAGTGGATGCAGAAAATGCGTATTTCTTATCTAAGATTGCTCTTGCTCAACTTATTTTAATTGAAGATTACCAAAGTTTTGAGATTGCTAATGAAACTTATGATATCCCTATAGCTGATATATTAGACAAAACAGCAACAGAAATATTTAACTATGCTGTGGGAAATAAAAAGGATATAAAGATTAGCGAGACTAATGTTGAGATAGCAAAAAAAGATTTAGAGCTCTCTAAATCGTTATTACAGCCAAGGCTATCAGGATTTTATTCTTATAGCACAAGAATTGGGTATAGTGATCGATTTGTTCCAACAGGTGAATTTGGAACTAATACTATTGGATTTGTTGAAGGCACTAATGACAAGGTGTTGGCGCCATATGCAAAATATAAATCAGAAAGTCCTTTATCTTTTTCTGAACAATTTGATTTGAATGCAGGTCAAAATTTTGGATTGAGTCTTTCAATTCCAATTTTAAATAATTTATCTAATAGAACAAATGTCAATAGAACTAAAATTAATATTTTAAGAAGTGTTAATTCTTTAGAGCAGAAGAAATTAGATTTAGAAAATACAGTCAATCAATCTTATAATGATGCTAAAGGAGCTTATAAAGCTTATGTAGCTTCTCAAAAGTTAGTTAAAGCCAGAAAATCAGCTTTTGAATATGCTCAAAGTAAATTTGAGGTTGGAGCTATGAATTCGTTTGATTTTACTCAAGCTAAACAACGCTTTGAGTTAGCACAATCAGAGTTAATAAGAACTAAATACGATTATATTTTTAAACTTAAAGTTTTAGAATTTTATTTTGGAGTTCCAATTACCATAAACTAATGTGCTATATTTTAAATATTGAATCGTCATCAACAAACTGTTCAATTTCATTAGCACATAAAGGAATAGTAGTTTCAATTAAGGAAAAAAACGATGAGAACTATTCTCATTCCACCAAATTACATTCTTTTATTAAGGAAGTGCTAAAAGAATCACACGTCTCAATTAATGAATTATCTGCTGTAGCTGTAAGTAAAGGTCCGGGATCTTATACTGGCCTAAGAATAGGAGTTGCTGCCGCAAAGGGACTGTGCTATGCTTTAGATATACCGTTAATTTCATTGCCAACTCTTTTAATCCTTTCCAAACAGGTTAAAATTAAAAAAGGGTTAATTGTTCCTGTATTAGATGCTAGAAGAGACGAAGTTTATTCAGCTGTGTATGATTTCAATTATAATTTAATTCAAAAAGAAAAGCCTGAAATTATAATTGAAGATTCATTTAAGGAAATGTTATCAAGTTTTAAATTACATTTTACAGGAAGTGGGCAGGAAAAGTGTGAGAGATTAATCAAGAAGAATTTAAATCTAAACTTCTCAAATAATGATAATTTTCCATCATCTAAAGAAATGGGTAATTTATCTTATGAAAAATTTATAAATTCTAATTTTGAAGATTTAGCCTATTTTGAGCCAGCTTATCTTAAAAACTTTACTCTCAATAAATAACATCAACCATTAATAGCGTTAACACTAGAAATCATATCAGGAAGCATTTCTTTTAACATATTTTCTATTCCACTTTTAAGAGTTATAGTTGATGACGGGCACCCACTACAAGCTCCTTGAAGTATAACATTAACTTTTTTGCTTTCTTTGTCGTATGATTTAAAGACAATGTTTCCTCCGTCAGAAGCCACAGCAGGCTTAACATGCTCTTCAATTATTTCAATTATTTTTTTAGAAACATCATCTAAATTTTCTATAATTTTTGGATCAGATTTTTTAACAAAATTCTCCTCATAGATAACAACATTATCATCTTGAATAAATGATCGAATAAATTCTCTAACATCCATTACGTTTTCGTCCCAATTTGAATTAGCCCTCTGTATTATTGAAATAAAATTAAAATCAAAAAAGATTTCTTTAATAAAAGGAAAGGTAAATAATGATTTAGCTAAAGGCGCATCTTTCGTCTCTTCAACTTTTTTAAATTCATAGACATCATTAAACAGCTTTTTGTTTACCACAAACTTCATGGCATTAGGATTTGGAGTGCTTTCTGCATATACAGTAACAGGGGAGGTTTTTGTTAGCTCAATTTGGCTAACTAGCCCGCCATCATTTAAAAAATCTTCTAACTGTTTAGATAATTCGTCTTGAACATCTTTCCATTGTAAGATATTTAATTTTTCTACATAAACAGAATGCTTATTAAGCACTACTTTTTTTACAAACGGTAAGTAAAAAATTTGTTGAATTAAAGGATAATTTTTTGCTTCTTCAACTTTTTCAAATTCAATTCTCTTTTCAGATAAAAAAATATTTGAGTAGAATTCTAATTCATCCTCTCTGCTTGTTTCTTTAAATTTAATAATATGTTTTTCCATTATATCTTATTGATTTCAAATTTATGATTTAAAACTTTATTTAACGACGCTGAATCTCCATTATAATAAAAAGAATACTCGCCTTGATTTGATTTGTTTTCAATTTTATGATTTATTAATAAAGCCTTTGTTTGTTTAGCGACAGCCTCTGCACTGTCAATTATTTTAACAGATTTAGGTAAAATTTTTAAAAGGACTTTATTTATTAAGGGATAGTGAGTACATCCTAATACCAAGTAATCTATTTTTTTAGTAATCATAAAATCGAGATGTTTATGAAGTATATTTTCAATTTCAACCCCTTCAAAAATCCCGGCTTCAATTAACTCAACTAACCCATCTCCGTTTTCTTCTATTATTTCAATATTTGAAGCATGGTAAGTTGAAGTAGAGTTAAATAAATTACTAGAGAGAGTTCCTTTTGTAGCTAAAACCCCAACCTTCCCCGTTACAGTTTTCATCGCAGCAGATTTGATGGCAGGCTCAATGCCTACAAATGGTAAATTAAAATTACTTCTAAGTTCGAAAACACTATTTGTAGTTGCAGTATTACAAGCTACTACAATTAGTTTACACCCTTTTTCTATCAGCCATTCAGTATTTTTTTGACTCAGTTTTTTTATAGTTTCTATCGATTTATTTCCATAGGGAGAGTGTAAATTGTCAGATAAATAAATAATATTTTCTTTAGGCAATAGTTTTTTTATGGAATTAAAGATAGTAACTCCACCTATTCCAGAATCAAAAATGCCTATTGGTGATTTATTCATAAAATAAAAATAAAAAAAAACTACCTAAAGAGATTTAGGTAGTTTTTATCTTTTATTAAATTAAAAAAAGATTTAGAATCCTAACTCTTTTTTAACTTCTTCCATTAAATCTTTTCCATTTGCTAGTATTAAACTACCACCTTCTGTAGCGTCAATAACATAGTCAAATCCTTGTTCTTTAGCAATTTTTTGAATAGCTGCTCTTGCTTTATCAATTAAAGGCTTAAGTAAGGCGGCTTGTTTTTTTTGAATATCTTGTTGAGCAGTCTGCTGATATTGTTGAATATTTTGCTCCATTCCAGCTAATTCTTTTTGACGAGCTTGATTAGTAACTTCTGTTTGATTTTGAGCGTCAGCTGAATATGTTTGAAGTTTAGTTTGATATTCTTTCATTGAAGCATCAATCTCAGTTGCATAAGTTTTCTGTAGTTTTTCAAGTTGAGCTTGAGCTTCCTTAACTTCCGGCATTTCACTGATTAATCCTTGTGAATTTATATGAGCGACATTACTTTGGGCTGTCATAGTCATCACTGCAAATAAAAATAAAATAGTAGTACTTAATGTTTTAAAAGCTTTCATTTTTTAACTTTTTTTAGGGTTATTTTTTGTTTTCTTAATTTTAAAAGGCTATCTCTTTTTCGTTGATACTTTTCTTTTTTCTCTTCTCTTAATTTTAAAAGCAAATCTTTTTTTGATTTTGCTTCTTCAGCTTTTTTTAATTTATTTTCTTCAATTAATTTTTTTCTCGCTTCATATTCTGGATCAAAACTTTCATCATCAAATTCAATATTAAGCTCTTCTAATTTTTCAGATCTTAAAATGTTTTTTAAAACCAGGTCGCTAATATCGTATTTTTTTTCGGAATAAAGCATAATTGCATCGGCAGATTGATCAAAAATTTTATCAAACTTTTTTTGCTTAGCTATAGTTTGAACAACATTCATAACTTGATCTTGAATTGGTCTTATTAACATAAGTTCTTGAGCTACCCAATCTCCATTTACTCCAAATCTTTTTATTTGATAATCGTTTAGCTGTTTTTCTTCAAATTCTATTTCTGATTCTCTATCTTGGATTATATCAAATGTTAAAAGTGGTTTCTCTATCATTAAACTATCTTTCAAATTTTTAATTCCCCCTTTTTTTAACTCTATTTCCTGTTTCCATTTACCAATTTTTTCTTCTAGTTGTTGATTGGCAAGTTTATAATCTTCCATTTGAGAAAGAATGTATTCCATATTTACATATCCAATTCTTTCAGCTTTTTGAGAAAAGCAGATTTGTGTACTTATTAAAGTAATGAATGTTAAATATGTGATACTTTTTTTTATCACTTAGGAGTTTTTATTCTATTAAAGATAATAATTCTAGAATTGTTGACCAATAACAAAATGAGTTTCCCAACCATGAGGTTCTAGATCACCTGTTACATCACTATCTAACCCGTATCCAAAATCAATACCTAAAAGTCCAAAAGCAGGCATAAATATTCTAAGTCCAAGACCAGCAGACCTTTTAGAATTGAAAGGGTTAAAATCTCTAAAATTGTCATATCCATTTCCAGACTCTAAAAATGTTAATGCAAATATAGAGGCGGATGGTTTAAGAGTGATAGGATACCTTATTTCCAAAGAGAATTTATTATATATGGTTGATCCCTCTTGACTTGAAAGTGATTGATTAGTATAACCCCTTAAGGCTATAGTTTCTCTACCATCCATTGCATATTGAGACATTCCGTCTCCTCCTAGGTAAAATCTATCAAAAGGAATTACTCCCCTATCATTGTTATATGCACCTAAGAAACCAAATTCAGCATGGGTTCTTAATACAAACTTATCTACTAATCTAGTATACCAAGTTCCATTAAATTTTACTTTATAAAACTCTAACCATTTAAACCTTTCCTGGTCAATCTTAGCTTGATCTGCATTCCCATCATCATCTTGATACTCTGTTTGATTCCCTAAATCAGCATAGTCAATATCATTGAATAAGGAATAGGGTAAAGAAAACTTTCCACTTAATGTAAATTGAGATCCTCCTGTTGGAAATATAGGGTTTGTGTATGTGTTATCTCTAGATAGTGCAATTGTGTAGGACACATTATTAGACTTACCATCTCCAAATGTAAACAGACCAGTATAATAGTTATTTAAATTATAATATTGATATCCTATAGATTGTTGTAATGTGAAAAAATCATCTGGAACTCTTAGTCTTTTTGCTAATCCAATTGTAGCACCTGATATTTCAAAAAATTGATTTTTGTTAGCTAATCCAGTCCTGTAATCATATCTGAATTGTTTTGTTCTAGATATAGATGCAGAAAATGAAACTGGCTGTCTTCCTCCAAGCCAAGGTTCAGAAAAAGAAAAGCTAGATGTATTATAAAATCTATTTGCTTGAAATCGTAATGATAAACTTTGACCATCACCCATTGGAACAGGTTTGTAAGCTGCTTTATTACGTAAATTTCTAGCAGAAAAGTTATTAAAAGAAAGTCCTAGAGTTCCAATAAAACCACCACCACCATAACCACCTTGAAGCTCAACTTGACTGGCACCTTTTTCAACAAGACCATATTCTATATCAACAGTTCCAGCATTAGGGTCAACGTTTTTAAAATCTGGACTAATCTGTTCAGCATCAAAAAAGCCCATTTGCCCAAGTTCTCTCACAGTTCTAACGACTTTATCTTTACTATATAATTCTCCTGGCTTAGTTCTTAACTCTCTGTATATAACGTGATCATTAGTTCTTGTATTTCCAACTACACTAATTTTACTAAAGTAGGCTGGTTTACCTTCATTGATTCTTATTTCAAAATTAATAGTGTCATTTTCGACTGCAACTTCAACAGGATTAATACTTGAGAATAAATATCCATTATTTTGATATAGGTTAGTCAAATCTTGGCCATCAGGCTTGGAGTTGTCAGCAATTCTTTTTTTTAACAGAATTCCATTATAAGTATCTCCCTTAAAAAGACCTAGAGCTCTTAATAATTCGTTGTCAGAGTAAACTGAATTACCAAGAAATGATATATTTCCAAAATAATATTTATTACCCTCTTCAATATTAATATCTAACGTTATATTGTTATTGTTAGTTATAACGGAGTCCATTTTTATTCTAGCATCACGATATCCTTTTTCTTTGTAAAAATCAATTATTGATGTTAAATCTTCTTTATAATCTTTTTCAATGTATTTTGATTTTTTCCAAAATCTGCCCAAGAGTTTAGTCTTGGTATTTTTCATTTTCTTTTTTAATTTTTTTGCCTTAACAATTTCATTACCAATAAAATTAATTTTATTCACTTTAACCCTGTCTCCAAGATCAACATGAATTAACATTTTGCTGAAATTAACTTCAGAGCTATCGGGTTTTATATCAATGGAAACCTTTGTATTCAAAAACCCAACTTTCTTATATTTATTTATAATATAATTTTTAGTGGTTTTTATAAAATTTTCAGTTATTTTTTTTCCTTTTTTTAATTCAGTATCAGAAACTATTGTTTCTATTTTGGATTTCTTTAATCCAGTAATTTTGAATTCAGATAAGGTAGGGAGCTCTTCAATTTGAATTTCAATACTTGCTTTATTGCCTTCAAGCTTTATCAAATAGAAGTTTATGTCACTAAACAGATCTAGTTTCCATAGCTTACTGATAATTGCACTTATTTCTTCTCCAGGAATCCTTACTTTTTGTCCAGGTCTTAAGCCGGTATAAGTAATAACAGTTTGTTCATTGAAATTTGTCAATCCAGTCACTGAAATTTCTTCAATAACATATTCACTTCCTTTATTGAATTTAATATCTTGAGCTTTCGAAAAAAAACTCATAATTAAAAATACTATTAGGGTGTAATTTTTTAAAAAATTACTTAATTTATTTTTGTTTGCTAATTTTTCCAAATCTTCTTTCTCTATTTTGATAATCCAATACAGCGTTATAAAAATCTTCTTTTTTGAAATCAGGCCAAAGAATTTCAGTAAAATATAATTCAGCATACGCAATTTGCCAAAGTAAAAAATTACTTACCCTGCTTTCACCCCCAGTTCTAATTAAAAGGTCTACACTTGGTAAATTTCGGGTGTAAAGATGCTCTTTTATTATGTTTTCATCAATCTTTTCGTCAGAAATTATGTTATTTTTAACTTTATTCGATATAATTTTTATAGCATTCACCAATTCTTGCCTAGAGCCGTAGCTAATTGCCAGATTAAGATTGAGTTTTTTGTTTTCCGAAGTTTTATTAATAACCTCGTTTAATTTTTCTCTTGTTCTGTTAGTTAATGAATCCAAATCACCAATTGCTGTTAACTTAATATCATTTTTAATCAACGAGTCAGTTTCTTTTTCTAGTGAACTAACTAGTAATCTCATTAAAGCTTTAATTTCTAAAGCTGGTCTATTCCAATTTTCTGTTGAAAAAACATAGAGAGTTAAATTCTGGATTCCAAGTTCTAATGCACCAGAAATACTATTTTTAACAGAACTAACACCATTTTTATGCCCAAAAGTTCTTTTTCTATCTATTTTTTGAGCCCACCTTCCATTGCCATCCATGATAATAGCAATATGATTGGGTAGTATAGATTTTAATAGTTCGTTCTTCATTTATAATTAATTAGGACAGTAACAGGGTTCATTTCCGAAAATATATGTGAACGTAATTCCTGTGAAAATATACCAGTCTTGACTAAGGTCAGACCCAAAAGAATCTTGAAAATTAGGATCTGCAATTTCAAAAACCGGGGAACTTCCATCAAGATTATCAGTAAAAGTATGGTTTGCTGTAACTTCAAGCCCTATAATCATACTGCCGAAGGGTTTTATTTTATATCCAACAGTTATTGGAACAGAAAACGAGCTATTTTTAGTGTATTGAACGGCTTTTTTCAATCCTGTTGGATAATTTAGAGATGAATATCTAAAAAAATTAATCCCAGAGTGAATGTAGGGTGTCATTTGAAAATAATCTTCAGAAAGATCAAAATTAAAAAAATTAAAATCTACTCCTAAACCAATTTCTGAAATCGTGTTTTTAAAGTATTTACCTCTCTGTTTTCTGTAATCAACACTTGATTTCCAGTTATCTGAACTTCCAATGTCTGATTGTCTGAAAGATATTCTTCCAGCAAGCCTGTTATTAAAATTTTTTCTATACATAATTCCAAAAACATAATTCGGATTTTGAAATGGATTTACATAGGTTGTTGGTCCCACATCGCCTATGTAATTAGAATTTCCAAAAAAAACTCCTAATTCATTTTTTTGAGAATAAGAATTCATTATAAAAAATAAACTCAAAATAAATATAAATTTTCTAAACATAGTAAAGGTGGCAAATATAAAAAATTCAGAGCCCAAAGAGAATGAAAAAGAAAATAATCACAAATTCCTTCTGTCTTCTCCCCAAAGTAATTTATTTCTTAAAGTACTATAAAAGCTATTTTCTTCAAAATAAGCAAGATTAATTTTAAACTTAGCTTTTGTAATGGTAATTAAACTTTCATTTTCTACAGAAATTATTCTAGAATCAAGTGAAACTAAATGAGATTTCTCTCTCCCTGAAACATATAGTTCAATTTTAGTTTTATCTGATATAATTAAAGGCCTAGCATTTAAGTTATGAGGAGCTATAGGCGTTAGGGATAATGTTTGGCTTAATGGACTCATTATAGGACCTCCGCAACTTAATGAATAGCCAGTAGATCCAGTTGGTGTTGAAGTTATTAAACCGTCAGCCCAATAAGAATTTAGATATTCTCCATCTAAAAAAGTTTTAATTTTAATCATAGAAGTAGTGTTTTTCCTTCCAACAGTTACTTCGTTGAGAGCAATCCCAAATTCATTAATTATTTTACTTCCTTTAATTTTAACTTCTAATAAAGTTCTTTTTTCAATTTTATAGTTTCCTAATAAAATTTTACTCATTTCAGAAGTTAATAAATCTTGATTTATCGTTGCAAGAAATCCAAGTCTTCCTGTGTTTATTCCAATAATAGGGATGTCTAAATCTCTTACAAATGAAACTGATCTTAATAATGTGCCATCTCCTCCGATAGTAATCATTAAATCAAACGAATTATTTAAATCATTGTATGATGAAAATATATTTTTATCAATAAGGTTGCTAGAGTTGATTTTCAATAAACTATAAAAATCTTTTTCAATATAAAACTCAACATCATATTGTTTGCCTAAATCTAAAAGACCATGCATTACTTTTTTAGTGGACTTGTCATAGTTTTGACTATAGACAGCAATTTTCATATAAATAAGTTAAATTCTACTGCAAATTAATTAAAAAACGATAGATATAATTAGACTAAAGCTCTATTTTTGAAAAAAGTATTTTATGGTCAAATTAAGTGTTAATATTAATAAAATTGCTACAATAAGAAATGCAAGAGGAAGTAATAATCCTAACCTAATTTCAATGGCCAAAGATATTCAGTCTTTTGGAGCTGATGGAATAACGATTCATCCAAGACCGGATCAAAGGCATATAACTTATCATGATGCTATTATCCTACCAGCTGTAGTAAAAAAAGAATTTAATATTGAAGGTAACCCAATTGATAAATTTGTGAATTTAGTTAATGAAATTAAGCCAGATCAAGTAACTCTTGTTCCCGATGCAATTAACGCCATTACATCTAATTCTGGATGGGATACTATTAAAAATAAAGATTTTTTAAAAGAAGTTATTTCAGAATTTAAAGGTAATGGAATTAGGACATCAATTTTTGTAGATCCTGAGCTTAAATTTATTGAAGGAGCTAAAGAAACTGGAGCTGATAGAATTGAACTATATACCGAGTCTTATGCAATTAATTTTGAAAAAGGTAATTTAAATGAAATTAATAAATATATTGAAGCCTCTCTTTTAGCTAATAAATTAAATATGGGAGTAAATGCCGGACATGATTTGAATCTTCAAAATATCAGTCATTTTGTTTCCAAAATTCCATATTTGAATGAGGTTTCTATCGGACATGCTATTATTTGCGAATCATTGTATCTAGGTATTGAAAATGTTATTAATTTATATTTGCAAAAAATAAATAATGCTATTAAATAGTAAGATTTACGGTCAGGGAAATTATAATTTGATTGTTCTTCATGGCTTTTTGGGGATGTCTGACAACTGGAAATCATATGCTAGAAAAATGAGTGAAAACGATTTCAAAGTTCATTTAATAGATCAAAGAAATCACGGAGATAGTTTTCACAACAATGAATTCAACTATGAAATTATAGCAAACGACTTAAAATATTATGTAAATCACCATGATCTTACGAAATTTTCTTTAATTGGACATTCGATGGGAGGGAAAGCAGCAATGACATTTGGTTTTTTATTTCCAAGTTATATAGATAAATTAATTATTGTAGATATTTTACCTTTTTACAAAAAAAATGATTTTAAAAGCATTTTAGAGTCATTAATAAAACTAGATTTTAAAACAATTAAATCGAGAAAACAAGCCGATTCTGAGCTTGAAATTAGTATTCCTAATAAATCTCTTAGAGGTTTTTTGCTTAAAAATTTACATTGGAAAAATAAAATGGAGTTACAGTTCAAGTTTAATCTTAAGGTATTATATAAAAATCTAAATGAAATTGAAAAGGCTTTGCCAGAAAACTTAATTTATAAACAAAAAACATTATTCGTTAGAGGAGAGAAATCGGATTATATAATGGATAGCGAAGTTCAGAATTTAGACAAACACTTCACGGATTTTCAGTTAATGAGCATTCCTAATGCTGGTCATTGGGTTCAAGCAGAAAACCCAGTAGAATTTCAAGAAAAGACTTTATTTTTTTTAAAATCTTAAAAGTTGTCCACCTTTGTAAAAAGACCTATTTTTACGCCCTAATTTTTAGATTAAATAAATGAAAGTTTCAAGAAAAGATAAAGACAAGCTTAATTCAATTTTATCAGTTTCTATTGATAAATTAGATTATCATTCAAATGTAGAAAAAGTTTTAACTGACTACAGAAAAAAAGCTAACATTCCTGGGTTTAGAAAAGGGCATACTCCTATAGGTTTAATTAAAAAACAATATGGACTTTCTGTTAAAGTTGATGAAATCAATAAAGTTATGCAGAAAGCTTTAAATGGTTTTTTAACTGATGAAAAATTAGCGATTTTAGGAAACCCAATGCCAATTGAACAAGCCGATTTGGATTGGAATTCTGAAAATTTGACATTCGATTTTGAAATTGGTCTTTCTCCTGTATTTGAAGTTTCTTTAAAAAACAAAAAAGCTATTAATTCTTTTGAAGTTGATGTTGATTCAAAAATGATTGATGATCAAATCAAGAATATGCAAAATCAATACGGTAAGTTAATTTCTAAAAAAACTGTGGAAGAAGGACTTGAAATCAATGGAATTTTTACTAATGAAGAATTTGGAGTAAATAACCCTTCTACTTTTCAATTAAAAAACTTAAAAGGAAAATCAAACATAGAGGCATTTAAAAATCTAAAAACTGGAGAAAGTTTAGATTTAAAAACTAAGAAACTTTTTAATGAGGACTCTGATCTGTCGTTTCATTTAAAATTAAATGACCAAAATAAAGACCAAGTTAACCAGGTTAAATTTTTATTGAATGAAATTAATGAAAGACAACCTGCTGACTTAGATCAGAATTTATTTGATAAACTGTTTGGAAAAGATGCAATTAAATCTGTCACTGAATTTAAAGATAAATTAAAGTCAGATGCTGAAGCTAATTTTGTTAATCAAACAGATCAAAAATTATTAAACGATATTAACGATTATCTAATAGAGAATACAAAATTTGATTTGCCGGATATTTTTCTTAAAAAATGGATGATGACTGCTGGAGAAAATAAATTGTCTGAAGAAGAAGCTGAAGAAGAATACATTAAATCTGAAAAAGGTCTAAGATATCAATTAATTGAAGCGAAAATTATAGATGAAAATGAAATTAAAATTGATTTTGAACAAATTAAAAACTTTTCGAAGGATTTAATAAAAATTCAAATGAAACAGTATGGTCAAAACAATCCAGATGATAAAGAGTTGGATTCTATTTCAGAAAGAGTTCTATCAAACAAAGATGAGGTTAAGAGAATTTCAGACCAATTGTTAAGTCAAAAATTAATTAAACTATTTAAGTCGAACCTTAAATTAAAAAATAATAAAGTTTCATATGAGAAATTCATTGAAATGGCTTATGCTAAAAATTAATTAACTTTATTTTAATAAGACAATAATTACAACTATGGATTACTCAAAAGAATTTAAGGAATATTCTATTAAACATCATGGAATTAACTCTCTCTACTACGACAAACTAGTTAGCAGCATGACTCCTTATATTATTGAAGAAAGACAGCTTAATGTAGCTCAAATGGATGTCTTTTCAAGACTAATGATGGATAGAATAATATTTTTAGGAACAGGAATTAATGATTCTATAGCTAATATCATTCAAGCACAATTACTTTTTTTAGAAAGCACCGATAAAGATAAAGACATACAGATATATATTAATTCGCCTGGCGGCTCTGTTTACGCGGGTTTAGGAATTTATGATACGATGCAATTTATTAACCCCGAAGTTGCTACAATTTGTACTGGAATTGCAGCTTCAATGGCAGCTGTTTTGTTGTGTGCTGGCCAAAAAGGAAAAAGATCTGGTTTAACTCACTCTAGGGTAATGATTCATCAACCTTTAGGAGGAGCACAAGGACAAGCTTCAGATATTGAAATAACTGCCAGAGAAATAGGTAAGTTAAAAAAAGAATTATATGATATAATTGCTAATCATTCTGGCCAAAAATATGATAAAGTCCATAGCGATAGTGATAGAGATTATTGGATGAAAGCTCAAGAAGCAAAGAAATACGGGATGATTGACGAGGTTTTAAAAAGAAAATAACATGTCAGATAAAAATTTAATCTGTTCTTTCTGTGGGTTAAGTAAGGCTCAAACCAATTTACTTGTTGCAGGACAAGATGCTCATATTTGCGATAGTTGTATAGAGCAAGCTTATGGTATTATTTTAGAAGAATCTAAAAGAGATGACAGTAAATCAACTAAGGAGGAATTTAAAATTTCTATGCCAAAGGAGATAAAATTTTTTTTAGATGATTATGTTATTGGACAAGACCACACTAAAAAAATATTATCTGTAGCCGTATATAATCATTATAAAAGATTAAATCAAAGAGATTCTAAAAATGATATAGAAATTGACAAAAGCAATATTCTTATTGTTGGTCAAACCGGGACCGGAAAAACTTTAATTGCTAAAACTATTGCGAAAATGCTAGATGTTCCATTGGCAATTGTTGATGCTACAGTTTTAACAGAAGCTGGATATGTTGGAGAAGATGTAGAAACTATTTTAACTAGACTTTTACAGGCTTCTGATTATGATCAAGCTAAAGCTGAAAGAGGGATAGTTTTTATAGATGAAATTGATAAAATAGCTAGAAAAAGCGATAATCCGTCTATTACTCGTGATGTTTCCGGGGAAGGAGTTCAGCAAGCGTTATTGAAGTTGTTGGAGGGGGCAGTGGTAAATGTTCCTCCTAAGGGCGGGAGAAAACACCCAGATCAAAAATTTATAGAGCTAGATACTCAAAATATATTGTTTATAGCTGGAGGAGCTTTCGATGGAATTGAAAGAATTATTTCCAAAAGGTTAAACATGCAAGTAGTTGGATATAAAAACTCTTCTAAAAAAGAAATAAACCTAGAAAGTTTACTAACATATATTTCTCCAAAAGATCTCAAAGATTTTGGTCTTATACCTGAAATATTAGGAAGATTACCGGTGTTGTCTTACATGAATAATTTAGACAAGAAAGCTTTAAGATCAATTTTAACAGATCCAAAAAACGCTATAATTAAACAATACCAAAAGCTTTTTGAAATAGATGGAATTAAACTTTTCATTAATGATGAAGGTCTGAATTATATAGTAGAAAAAGCTTTAGAATATAAATTAGGAGCTAGAGGTTTAAGGTCAATATGTGAGATAATTTTAAATGACGCTATGTTTGAAATGCCTGGAACAAAAAGAAAAAAATTAAATATTGATAAAAATTATATTGTAAATAAATTGTCTAGTTCTAGTTTAAATATTTTAAAGGCAGCTTCTTAATTAATTTCTAACAATTCTTCAATTAAATCTCTATTGTTACAAAGTCTAGGAACTTTATTTTGTCCCCCTAATTTTTTCTTTTTTTTCAACCAATCATAAAACAAGCCCTTTCTTCCTGTTTTAATAATTAGCTGAGACATTGTGATGTTTTTAAATCTTTTTGATTTATAATCTGAATTTATTTTTTGAATATTATTATCTAAATCAATAGTAAATTGTTTTAAATTTTTAGGAAAATTCTTAAATTCAATTAACCATTCGTGATATCCAGAACTTGATTCTCCCATAAAAAATGGCGCAGCAGTATAATCGATTATAGATGAATTGTGATCTTTAAGTGTTTTTTCAAGTGCATTTTCTGCATTTTCAATAATTAGTTCTTCTCCAAAGGCATTAATAAAATTTTTAATTCGTCCAGTAATTCTAATTCTAAAAGGAAAAGTTGAACTAAATCTTATAGTATCTCCAATAACATACCTCCACAAACCAGAATTAGTTGAAATAACCATAACGTAGTTTATGTTTTTTTTAACCTGGGAAAGGTTAATTATTTTTTGATTTAACTTTCCATAATATTTACTTTCAATAAACTCATAATAAATTCCATAATCAAGCATTAATAATAATTCACTTGAATCATTCCTATCTTGTATTGCAAAGAATCCTTCAGAAGCATTATAAGTTTCATAAAATTTCACATCATCAGAAAGTATTTTTTTAAACTCATTGCGATAAGGATTAAAGTTTACGCCTCCATGAAAATATACTTCGAGATTTTCCCAAACTTCATTTATATTTATCTTTTTGCTGTTTTCTAATATGCTATTTAAAAGTGTTAGCATCCATGAAGGGACACCGGCTAAACTAGTAACATTTTCATTTAAAGTGCTTTGCACAATAGCATCAATTTTTTCATCCCACTTTTCCATAAGCGAAATTTCATTATTTGGTGTGCTAATCATTTCAGCCCAGATAGGCAAATTATCTATTAGAATAGCTGATAAATCTCCAAAATAATAGTTATTATTTTCATATAATTTTTTACTTCCACCTAATCTAAGAGATTTGCCAGAAAACAAATTTGAATTGACATTGTTGTTGATGTAAAGACAAAGTACATCTTTGCCTGCTTTAAAATGACAGTCCTCAAGACATTCATTGCTTACTGGAATAAACTTGCTAACGGAATTTGTAGTTCCACTTGATTGTGCATACCATTTAATTGGATTGTTCCAAAAAACATTTTGTTCTCCCTTTATAGATCTATCGATTAACTTAAAAAACTCTTCATAATTAGTGATTGGCACTTTCCTTGAAAACCCCTCATAATTCTTTATTGATTTAAAATCATGTTTTTTTCCGAACTCAGTATTTACTGCACTTTTTAATAAAGTTGTCAAGACTTCATCCTGAACTTCTAATGGATATTTCATGAACAGTTCAATTTGATGAATTCTTTTTTTTAGAACCCAAGTCATTACTGTATTAAGAAAAGAGAAAGACATTTTTGTGTTACCTTTATTTATGTAAATTTAATTTATTTTTTTTGATATGTTCCAAGGTGTTTTAACAAAAATGATGGTAGAGAACAATTACCAAGTGGATTATTTTCTCAATTTTAAAAATGATTTCATCCATATGAATCAATTAATTGAAAAAAAAATAAAAATAAAACTTAAAGGTTATGAATGTTTAAGTTGTCAATCTAACTTAGAAATTTATAGGCAGGGTTATTGTAAAAAATGTTTTTTTGATCTTCCTAGTACCGCACAATGGATTATGAAGCCTGAGTTAAGTAAAGCTCATTTAAATATAGAAGAAAGAAATTTAGAATATGAAAGGTCAATACAATTAAAACCACATATTGTTTATTTAGCTTTTTCTAGTGAAATTAAAGTTGGAGTAACAAGAAAAACCCAAGTTCCCTTTAGATGGATTGATCAAGGAGCTATTAAGGCAGTACAAATTGCAGAATTACCAAACCGTTATTTAGCAGGTATTACTGAAGTTGAACTTAAAAAACACTATTCAGATAAAACCAATTGGAGAGAAATGCTTAAAACGGACAGCACTAAAATTGATCTTGAAACGGAAAGAATAAATTCATTAAAATTATTGCCAGAAGAGACTTTAAACTTATGTAAAGAACAATCATATAAAGAGTTTAACATAAATTATCCAGTCAAAAGACATCCTATAAAACCCAAAAGTTTAAATATTATTAAACAAAATAGCTTTTCTGGAGAATTAGTTGGAATTAAAGGGCAGTACTTGATTTTTGACGACGATACAGTTTTTAATATAAGGTCTAACGAAGGAGTGGTTGTAAGTATTGAGATTAACTAAAATTTAATTTCTTCACCAATTTTTAAATCAAATTTTTTCCTAAATAAATAAACAAAAAGATATAGTAGCGGGGTATCTAAAAAAGCAATAACTATTTTAAAAACTATCCCAGAGATGACTAACCCCCAAAAACTATCCCAGTTCAATACTTGAAATAAACACAGTAAAGATATTACGGTTAGTGTGTCAATTATTTGTGAGCTAAAAGTTGAAAAATTGTTTCTAAGCCATAACATTTTCCCTTTTGTTAAACTCTTCCAAAAATGATAAATTTTAATGTCTATAAATTGAGCAAACAAATAAGCTAACATTGAAGCTAGCACGGCCAACCCAGATAAAGAAAATACCTTAGAAAAAGTTTTATTATCTAGCGGGGATGAAGATAATGCAGGTACACTGTCAGAAATCAAAATTATGAGTAATGAAAAAAATGAAGCAAAAATACCAGCTATAACAACGTGAGTAGCTCTCTTTTTGCCATATATTTCAGAAATTAAATCTGTTACTAAGAAAGTTATAGGATAGGGTAAAATTCCTACAGAAAGCTCAAACAATCGGACACCCCCGATAGAAATATCAAACGGGTACCAATAAAAAAATTTTTGAAAAATTAAATTTGAAACAACTAGTGATGTGATAAATAAAGCAGCAAGATACAAGTATATTTTGTGAGCTAAATTTGTTTTTGATTCGGACATTTTTAATTCTAAAAATTGAATAATACTACTCAGACAAAGATAAGATATTATAAATTCTTTTCTTTATTTTGGCTATATGAACAAGAATAAAGTTTTGTTGTCTTTGGGAAGTAATTTAGGGAACAAAAAAATAAACTTACAATCAGCTCTTAGCTTAATTGACAAGAAAATAGGAGACGTTGTTTCAATTTCAAAAATTTATCAAACACCTGCTTTAGGTTTTGTGGGTGAAGAGTTTTATAACTGTTGTATAGCGGTTAAAACAGACTTACTTCCCTTAGACTTGTTAAAAAAAATAATTGAAATTGAAAAAGCTGGAGGAAGATTAAAAACTAAGTACAAAACCTATGAATCAAGAACAATTGATATTGATATTTTATTTTATGAAAACCAAGTAATTAAATTACCAGAACTTCAAATACCTCATCCTCGTCTTCACCAAAGAGCTTTTGTTATTATTCCTTTATTAGATATTGCAAAAAGTAAAGTTCATCCAATATTAAAAACCACAATATTAGACTTTAAAAATAATTTGACAGAATTGGATTCAATACAAGAATTAGAATTAGAATTAAAAATACCAATAATGGATCTTATGAACTCATTTGATAATATAGTTATTGAAGGGAACATAGGAGTTGGGAAAACTACTTTGTCAAAAAAACTTTCAGTTGATTTAAATAAAAATTTAATATTAGAAGAATTCAAAGAAAATCCTTTTTTAGAAAAATTCTACAAAGATTCGCGGAGATATGCTTTAAATCTAGAGCTTACTTTTCTTATTGATAGATGCCGACAGTTAAATGATTTTAAAAATCAAATGGACTTATTTAAGCCGGGGGTTGTTTTTGATTATGATATATTTAAATCATTGATTTTTGCTGGGGTTACTTTATCTGAAATCGATTTTAAATTGTTTAGAGATATTTATTATTTCATGACTAAAGATTTATATAAGTCAAATCTTGTTGTTTATCTTTTGCAAAAAACCGAAAAGCTACTATCAAACATAAATAATAGAGGAAGAGAATACGAGAAAGATATAAGTAAAGATTATTTAGACAAAATAAATAATGCTTATATAAATTATTTAAAAAACAGGCAAGATTTAAATATAGTATTTATAGACATATCAGATTTAGATTTTGTAGAAAATCATATAGATTATTTAGAACTTCTAAATAGAATAAAAAGAAAATTAAGATAAAGCCCTAAAGAATTCCCAAATTAGAATGCCAGAGCAGATAGATACATTTAAAGAATGTTTGGTTCCAAATTGAGGAATTTCTATGACGTCATTTGATAAATTAACTACATTTTGAGAAACTCCTTTCACTTCATTTCCAAAAATTAAAGCATGTTTAATTTTTTTAGAAATAGATAAATTACCTAATTTCTTAGAATCACCAGCCTGTTCAATACTCCATATGAATATTTTTTCTTTTTGAAGTTTTTTAACAAGATCTTCAATATTTTTTGAATATTCCCAATCTACACTTTCTGTAGACCCTAAAGCTGTTTTATGAATATCTTTGTGGGGAGGGCAGGCTGTAATTCCACACAAATAAATTTTTTCTATTAAAAAAGCATCTGAAGTCCTAAATATTGAACCAACATTATTTAAGCTTCTAATGTCATCTAAAATTATAATTAATGGAGTCTTTGAAGTTTTTTTAAATTCATCAATTTCAATTCTACCAAGCTCACTATTTTTTAATTTTCTCATTAAGATTACTATACGTTTTATTAAGATTTAACAAAGTAATAGATTAAATTTCTAAATAATAGTAAATTAGCTTTTAATCATATATAAATTGACAAAAGAAATAAAAAAAGTCACTCCCTTGATGCGACAGTATAATCAAATCAAGAATAAATACCCTGATGCATTATTGTTGTTTAGAGTAGGTGATTTTTATGAAACTTTTCATGAAGATGCTGTTAAAACCTCTAAAATTTTAGGTATTGTTTTAACCAAAAGAGGAGCTGGAAGTAACAGTGAAACTAAGCTTGCTGGATTTCCTCATCACTCCTTAAACACTTACCTACATAAACTAGTGAAAGCTGGAGAAAGAGTCGCAATTTGTGATCAATTAGAAGACCCTAAAACAACTAAATCTATTGTTAAAAGAGGAGTTACTGAACTTGTTACACCTGGAGTCGCTTTAAATGATGGCGTTTTAGAAAAAAAATCAAATAATTTTCTTGCTTCAATATTCAATATTAAAGATAAGTATGGTATTTCCTTTTTAGATATTTCAACTGGAGAGTTGTTGATTTCTCAAGGAGAACTAGACTATGTTAAAAATTTACTTCAAAGTTTCGATCCTAAAGAAATATTAATTTCAAAAAAAATAAAAAAAGAATTTAATTTAATTTTTGGAAATTATAATTCAGTTTTTTATTTAGATGATTGGGTGTACAATAAGGACTATGCATTAGAAAAAATAAAAAATAAATTAAAAGTATCAAGCCTAAAGGGGTTTGGAATTAAAAAAGACAACTTAGGTATATTATCTTGTGGCTCAATTCTTCATTACCTAGAAGAGACTCAGCATTCAAAACTTTCACATATTACTAATATTCATTTAATAGTCGATGAAAATCATGTTTGGATGGATCGCTTCACAATGTCTAATTTGGAACTTTTAAATAGTAATTCTAGAGATGGAGTTTGTCTATTAGATGTAATTGACTACACTTCAACTCCTATGGGTGGTAGAATGCTTAAAAGATGGATTATTCATCCGATTTTAAATATTAAAGAATTAGAATTTAGACATGGAACTGTTGACTTTTTTGTAAAAACTAATAATTGCTTAAGTGAAGTAGTTATTAAACTAAAATCCTTTAGTGATTTAGAAAGAATAATGGCAAAGGTAGCAACTTCAAAAATTTCTCCAAGAGAATTAGTCCAATTAAAGTATACATTAAACAACATTAAGCCAATAAAGGAGCTGCTCAAATTATACCCAAATCAGTTTATTAAAAAAATTGAAAACTCATTAGATAATTGTGATTCTTTAATAAGTTTAATTGATTCCATGTTAGATGATGAAGCCCCTGTGATTATTTCTAAAGGAAATGTTATAAAAAATGGGTTTAATAGTGATCTTGACAAATTGAGGACTCTCTCTAAATCTGGAAAAGACTATTTAGATGAAATATTAGAAAAAGAAAAAGACAACACAGGAATATCATCTTTAAAAATTAATTTTAATAATGTATTTGGATATTATCTTGAAGTAAGAAATATTCATAAAGACAAAGTCCCTGATGAATGGGTTAGAAAGCAAACTTTAGTAAATGCTGAGAGATATATTACAGATGAACTAAAGGAATATGAATCAAAAATTTTAAATGCAGAAGAAAATATCCTAAAGCTTGAAAATGAAATATTTGAGGAATTAATTCAAAAAATACTTCCTTTCATTCATTTGATTAAAGAGAATTCAAATTGGATAGCAGTATTAGATTGCTTGTGTAGTTTTTCTGAAAAAGCATTAAAAAACAACTATTCAAAGCCGTTAATTAACAACTCAGATGAGTTAAAAATTATAGAAGGGAGGCATCCTGTTATTGAATCTCAATTAACCTTTGAAAACCCTTATATTCCAAATGACATTTTGTTAAATAATGAAAAGAATCAAATTTTAATGATAACTGGTCCAAATATGTCAGGGAAATCTGCTATTCTTAGACAAACTGCACTTATTGTTTTGTTAGCTCAAATAGGAAGTTTTGTTCCAGCAAAACATGTTGAAATGGGGGTCGTAGACAAGATTTTTACCAGAGTGGGTGCCAGTGACAATATTTCAATTGGGGAATCAACTTTTATGGTTGAAATGAACGAAGCAGCAGCTATTATTAATAATATTTCAAGTAGAAGTTTGATTTTGTTAGATGAAATTGGAAGGGGAACCAGCACTTACGATGGAATCTCTATAGCTTGGGCTATTACAGAATTTTTACATGATCATCCTTATAAACCTAAAACTTTATTCGCAACACACTATCATGAGCTAAATATGATGACAGACTCATTTGAAAGGATTAGTAATGCAAACGTATCGGTTAAAGAATCATCAGATAATGTAATTTTTTTAAGAAAACTTGTTGCCGGTGGAAGTGCTCATAGTTTTGGCATTCATGTTGCTAGAATGGCAGGAATGCCTAAGCAACTTATTTCGTCAGCAAAAAAAATATTAAATAAATTAGAAAAGTCTCATAAGTTTAATAAAAACAGTAAAAAAATAGAAGACTCAGATCTTCAATTAAGTTTTTTTAGTCTTGATAACCCTAAATTGGAAGAGTTAAAAGAAGATATATTATCTTTAAACATAGATGAATTAACACCTGTTGAGGCACTTATTAAACTAAATGAAATTAAAAGAATTTTAAACTCTTAAGTATCGACTTTTATTTAGGAGATTTTAATTTATTTTTTTTGATTTTTTGTTTTACATTTGCAAACCAATTTGCGAAAGTAGCTCAGGGGTAGAGCATCACCTTGCCAAGGTGGAGGTCGCGGGTTCAAATCCCGTCTTTCGCTCTGAACCATATTAAGCTCGAGTGGTGGAATTGGTAGACACGTTGGACTTAAAATCCAATGATCAGTAATGGTCGTATGGGTTCAAGTCCCATCTCGAGTACAAGAGGGTAATTTCGAAAGATTTTACCCTCTTTTTTTATTCTCAATACACACTACAAACACACTCAAAGCCGCATAATTAGAGTCCTATTTAGGGTCTTTTGGATTTATGTATTTTGACTTTAATTGTTTAAGTCTAGTAGCATCCCAAATGTCATAAAAGAAATGAATTTCACGTTCACTATAATGACCTGAGTTTTTAGCTAAAACTATTAAATCAAAGAACCTGTTTAGATCTATGTCCATCCTATTGACGTTTTGCCTGCAAAGTAAGTGGTTGGATCTACACCAGGCTTGTCTACATGTGTTCTGTAATCATTTTTATAACAGATAGTACTAGCTATAAGAGCTGCTTTAGTTGTTTTAAAGCCATTACCGAATATATCTGAATGCTTTGTGTGTTGCTCTTCTAAGTAGCTATAAATTTGCTGCTTTGTCATGATTAATTTTTATTAGTTCATCCTCTGTTAAGTCAAGCTGCTGCATGACATTTAAGATGTCTTCTTTAGTATCTATGAATAAAGGGAGATCTACCATTCCCGTAGTAGAAGGGGCTTCTTTAGGTTCTGGCAGAATGTATCTGGCTAATTTTATTCTAAGCTCCATGCGCTCCCTAGTATCCATGTCCTTCCAGTCTTCCATGAACTGATCTGTATCAAACAGAACATTTGTGATTAGATCCTTAACCTCTTTAGAGTTCTTATTAGATCCTCTCTTTGTTAATTTACCGTATTGATTGCCTGGTTTAAACATTGTTATATGTTGTTATTTTAACTTGTTATCTTAGATTATGGGAAAAATTGAAAAGTGGTTTAAAGAGAAACATAATATTGATTTATGGAAAAAATTTTATAATGGTGATACCTGGGGAGATAGTTTTGAATCTTGGGGTGACGTGATTATTGTTATATCATCAGTTCTCATTTTTACTCCCTTTTATTATATTTTTCCTGAATTTTTTAATGCAATCTTTGATGAATTTAATTCCCTCTTTCTTTTAGTAGAAGAATTTATTTATAATTTATTTTAACACCCAGGGAAATGACTGAGAGGTTTTAATTATTTTAATCATCATATATTTTAATTAAAAAAGAAAGGGAAGGATATTACAACTCCCCTTTCAGCTTTTGCAATGAGACAATTGGAATAATTGCCTTATTACTTTAATATACGCAAGAATTAGGCTGTTGTAACAGAGTTGATTAAGAGAATTACTATGAGTTAAAAAGAATCAACTAACTTTAGAATTATGAAGAAAGATTAAATAAATGAAAAAACAAAATATAATTATCCTGGTTGTTTCTATACTATCTGCTGGATGGTTATTTAATGCTTGGGAACCTATCTTTTTTCTTTTGGGTATAATTGGTTTTGGCTTTTTATCTGCTCTTAAATATAAACACCTTTGGAAAGATGCTGGAGAGCTATTCAAAGATTTAAAAAAAAAGAAAAAAGAAAAATGAAAAAACTCCTTCTACTATTACTGTTTATTTCTTGCAATAATCAATCTAATGAAAACGATGAACCAATATTAAATCAACAAACTGTAGAGGTGTATTTATTAAATACACTTAATGACTCAAGAGGATATTGTATTGATATGATGGGTTACAAAAATAATGCTGATATAAATAAATCATTGCAAGCACATTCTTGTTATTCGTATCAAGGTGAAATTTCGGTTGATCAGGGTTTTGACAAAGATAAAATTGTGAACGAAGAATTTTATGTTAGTCATTTCAAGGTTTGTATGGAAGCAGATAAAATTGAACAATCATCTGCCTTAAAATTAAATAGTTGTGATAAAAATAATAAACAAAAGTTCATTCTACAGAATGATGGGAAAATTCAACCTAAAACTGATTTAAAATTATGTTTGACAGTATCGGAGAATTTTAGTGAAGGAGGAGGAGGAACACCAACACACCTAATTCGCACATTAACTTTAGAAAATTGTAATGATGGATTATCATCTAAACAAAAATGGGGTATTAGGAAGGTTAATTAAACAACCATAGGCATATCTTCTTCTTTTAATTCAGACACTCAGAACCTCACTATTATACATACTTATACAAACACCTACCGTCAAAAGAAAACCGATCTAATTTGAGTAGGGTAGTACCAATTAATAATTACTACTAAATCATAGGCATATCTTCTTCTTTCAATTCAGCAATTTCCAATCCACGTAAGTAGGTTAAGAGAATTACTATGAGTTAAAAAGAATCAACTAACTTTGTAATTATGAATACAATCTTTTTTGGTTATTTAAGTTTAAAATGGTAAAATTAATAGAAGATTTAGGGGAAACTTATAAAAAGATTGTTTGGAAGTTTGTAGTTGAAGTCAATGATATGAAAGTTGGTGTTGTTTATGAATCAGGTAATAATGATGAAGGATTTAGTTACTATAAGTTTATTGAGGATAAGTTTAGTTATGATGAAGAATTAGAAGATGATGTGTTAAGTGATGATGATAAATTTGAGATTGAAGAAGTATTTTATAATGAAAGTGATTATAATAGTTAATTCTTAAAGATTTTGTCATACTCAGATTATTACCAATGTGGACCACACGCAGAAATGGTTGGAACAATAACAATTCAAAACTAAACCATAGGCATATCTTCTTCTTTTAATTCAGCAACTTCTAATCCTCGTAAGTTGATTAAGAGAATTACTATGAGGTTAAAAGAATCAACTAACTTTATAGTTATGAAAAAACTAATTCTACTATTACTGTTTGTACCAATTGTGTCTATTGGGCAAGAGGTTGAGTTAAATGCAATAAGACTTAGTAATAACTTTTCAAAACCAAACAGGGTTTTGAAGACAAGAATTTCTGATAAATCTTTGTTCCAACAAAATTATAATAATACTAATTTAACACTTGATTATGTTATTAGGTATCAGTTTTACACCTCAATTATTTTGAATGCAGAAGAAAATCAATTAATAAGTATGGACGGTACTAAATTTAATCTTTCCTCAGAAAATGCTGTAGATTTAACAGATGAAGTCATCTCACTAGTAAGCAGGATGTATTTTGGTAAAAAAGAATTTAATGAGTTTAAAGAACTAAATAAAAAATGAAGAAACTAATTCTACTATTACTGTTTATTCCACTTGTTTCTTTTGGGCAAGTAAAAAATGGAGAACATAATACATATTATGAGTCAGGAGAATTAAAAGTTACAGTAAATTATGTAGATGGTGTTAAACAAGGTTTAGAAAAGCTATTTTATGAGTCAGGATCATCATTATCTACAGCAAACTATGTAGATGGTTTAGCACAAGGAGAGTGGAAATCATTTTATTAAGTCAGGAGAATTAAGATATACAGAAACTATGTAGATGGTTTAAGACAAGGAGAAGAAAATAGTATTATGAGTCAGGAGAATTAGATATACAGTAAACTATGTAGATAGTTTAAGACAAGGAGAAGCAAATGATATTATGAAGTCAGGAGAATTAGAAAATACAGTAAACTATGTAGATGATTTAAAACAGGGAGAAGAAAAGGATTATTATGAGTCAGGAGAATTAAAAGTACAGTAAACTATGTAGATGGTTTAAGACAAGGAGAATGGAAGGAATATTATGAGTCAGGAGAATTACAATTGACAGTAAACTATGTGATGGTTTAAGAACAAGGAGAATTGAAGTATTATTATAAGTCAGGAGAATTAGAAGTTACAGGAAACTATGTAGATGGTGTTAAGCAATAACCTTTAAACAAATTTTATTATAATAACTATGAAGATGTCGTTCTTAAAACACCAGTTGCTCCAACTATTGCAAATGTTACAACAAAAACTGTTAGAGTAATGTCGTTGTAGAGGTTAAATACATAATTAGCAATATCCAATATATAAGCGTTATTTATTATATAAAATGAAATAGAAAAAGCAAATAATGTTTTCATTATATAGTATATAACCATTCCAAAGAAACCATAAACTAAACTTTTAAAAATTAATTTGAGCATATTATATAATTACTATTTAACTAAACCATTATACATCATAAACTAAATATAATGTTTTTAAAAATACACAATCCAAGAACAGCTATAATACAGAGTTATAATCGTCCAGTACTATACAAAAACCACATACTATTAAATGGTGCAGTTGTAGTTAAGTTTAGA
>CAJIYJ010000001.1 GCA_905181625.1 uncultured Flavobacteriaceae bacterium | reverse complement strand
GTAAATATTCTAAATGGAAGAATTTTGGTCAATCAAAGTCTGGACATATATTATTGCAAGATCATGGAGATAAAGTATCTTTTAAAAACATTAAAATAAGAGAATTGTAAATTAAGATTATGAAAAACAGAAGAAGTTTTATTAAAAAATCATCAATGGGAATTATTGGTGTCTCATTATTGTCACCTTTTAATAATACTTCTGCGAAAAGTTATTCTAGAATATTAGGTTCTAACGATAGGATAACATTAGCTTTTCAAGGATTGGGAAGAAGATTCCCTGGTCTATTAAACTCTTCTCTTAAAATTAAAAATGTTGGAATAAAATATTTTTGTGATGTAATGGATAAGCAAGTTGATAAAGCCAACAAAAGATATTTTAATCTAACACAACAAGAAGTAAACTCAGAGAAAAATATTCATAAAATAATAGATGATAAAGATGTAGATGCTTTAATTATTGCCACTCCAGATCATTGGCATACTTATGCAGCCTGTAAAGGAATGGAAGCTGGAAAGCATATTTATTTAGAAAAGCCCTGTAGTCATAACTTAAGAGAGAGTGAACTTTTAGTTAATTATCAGAACTATTATAATAAATCAGTTCAAATGGGTAATCAACAAAGGTCCTCATACGAAACAGCTGATTTAATTAAATTACTTCACAATGGAATAATTGGAGATTTAAATAAAGCTAAAGCTTATTATAATAATAACAGACCAAGAGTTCCTAATCAGGTTAATGCTCCAATTCCTAATGGGTTAAATTGGGATTTATTTCAAGGACCTTCAAAAAGAAAGTCTTATACTTTTGATACTTGGGATTATAATTGGAGATGGTACGGATGGGATTTTGGAACAGGTGAGGCAGGTAATAATGCTACTCATGAACTTGATGTTGCTAGATGGGCACTAGGAGTTCATTACCCTGAAAGTGTTGATGTTTATTCTAGTAAAAATCATTTTATCGATGACGGCTGGACTATGTATGATACTATGGAAGCAAAATTTCATTTTCCCAATAACTTGAAAATTGATTGGAATTGTCATAGTAGAAATGCTCATCATAAAAAAACTATGGGTGGAAGAGGAACAGTGATCTATGGTTCAAAAGGTTCTGCTTTTGTAAACAGAAATGGCTACTCAATTTTTGATTTGAATGGAAAAGAAATTAAAAACATTGTTTCAGATGATAAAGAATCCGGCACTGAACTTGGAGGAGGTGGAAACATGACAACTAAACATTTTAGAAATTTTTTTAATTCTATTAGAAATGGAGATACACTCAATTCTCCAATAGACGATGCCGTAATTAGTCAAAGCATGGTGCATTATGCAAATCTTGCACATAGGTCAGGAAGATCTTTCAAAATAGATTCAAAAAATGGTAATGTTTTAGATAAAAAAATAAAGAAAAAGTTTTGGTCTAGGGAATATGAAAAAGGCTGGGATCTTAGTTTTGTTTAATATTTTTTGAATATTTTTTTGGAACGCTAAATAAAAATTTTTCAAACCTTTTCATTACAATTAAATGTAATTTTGCTTGGGTATGTTTATATATATACCATGGTAAACTTGGAACATATTCGTGTATTCCTGCTATCATGTATTCATTATTTAATACCGACCTGAACTCTAACCATCCAAGTGAAGTTCTTTTAACAAGCCAACCTCCAGTTATATAAAATAACTTTCTGTTATCGTCGCTTCTGGACTTTATTACTTTAAGCTCTAAAAGAGGAATTAAATAAAAAACTAAATTTTATAAATTTTCCATCATAGTTAGCCTTTAATAAATCAGCGAATCTTTTTTTTAGCCAAATCGGATAAATTCTAGCAACAAAATCTATAGATCTATTACTTGGGTTAGCAATTCTTTGTACACTTCTGACTGTGTTTTTTTCTTTTTTTAAATTAACAAATTCTGGGTTTATTGGAATCTTTTCTTTGCTGTTTAATGCTTTTTCCACACTGTCTTCTACTGAAATATAATTAATATTAAAATCTATACTATTTTCTGGGTTTATTGTCATTTTATGTTTTAGACTTTCAATAAGGGGAGATACTAAGAATTTACTAGTGCTTGTAATTAGACTTACCCATAATTTAGAAAGACCAACTGTTATGAATGATAATGAAAATATCAACCTTTTTTTGTTCATTTTTTTTGCTGTAATATTTAAAAGGTCCATGTATGTAATAACTTGATCTCCTCCAATTTCTAGCGGTTTGTTAAATGTTTTTTCGTTTCCAATACAAGATTTAATTATTTTTAAAGCATCCAATATGTCTATCGGTTGATTTAATGATTTTGTCCACTCAGGGCAAGCCATTACTGGAAGATTTTTTACAAGTTTTTGAACTATTCTAAATGATGATCCATTGGGGCCAATTATAATACCAGCTCTAATTGACGTTAATGGGGTGGTTCTAGAGCCTAGTGTTTTTTCAACTTCATATCTTGACTGCAGGTGTTTAGAGATGGTGTATTCATCTTTTGGAAGTATTCCTCCTAAATAAATTATTTGTTTTAAATTACATTGTTCAGAAGCTCTAGAAAAATTATCAGCAAGTAAGATGTCCGTATCTTCAAAACTTCCTTGATTTAAACGAGTTGACGGCATCATTGAATGCACCAAATATATAGCAACATCAATATTAGCAAGTGCTTCAGTTGTACTAGAAATTGAATAAAGATCAACTTGCTTCCATTTCACAGCACTTTGATTATTATTTGCTACTTTTTTTCTACTTAAAGCAGTGATGTTGAACTCGTTTTTATATCTGTCAATAAACCATCTTCCGATAAATCCTGTAGCTCCCGCAATTGCAATATTTTGTTTCAAATTTTAATAATTTAATTCATTAAGTACTATAATTAGATTTATAATAAAGTATATAAATGCAGGCGAAGATTTTAAAACTCCTTCTCTAAGTTTTAATCTTAAAATAAATCCTAAAAGCATTAATATACTTAATCCAATAGCGGCTAACAAGGTGAATAATGGGTATAGGAAACCCAGTATTAAACCAATGCTTCCTGCTAATTGTGAAATACCTACGATTATTCTGAAACGAGATATGCCCCATCTTTTAAATTCATTTTTCATTTTATGAGATGTAAAAGATAGTATCCCGTAAAATAAAAATGAAACTGAAGTAAATAGTTGTATGTATTCAAAACTTAAGAGTTCCATGTTATTTATGATAATTCATTATATTTAATATATGAAGAATCTTTATAATATTTCAAAATTAATTTTTATACTTTTTATTTCACATTCATCTAATTCTCAGCAAGATATAATTTCAAAATTAAATGAAATTGCCATTGTAGATCAAAAAGTTATGGTTCGAATGAGAGATGGCATTGGATTAGCTACAGATGTTTATCGTCCAAAAAGTAATATTAAAGTCCCAATTATTTTTTCTAGAACACCTTATAATTTTAATTCATGGCGAGATGGAAAGGAGAACGAAGGAACATATAAAAAAGCGTATGAAGCTGTAAAAAGAGGCTATGCCTATGTTGTTCAAAACGAGAGAGGCAGATATTTTAGTGAAGGTGAATGGGATATATTAGGCACTCCATTAACAGACGGATATGATGCTTTTACTTGGATGAGTAGTCAAGATTGGTCTAATGGTAAAATTGGAACATTAGGATGTTCTTCAACTGCAGAATGGCAAATGGCTGTTGCTGCTTTAGATCACCCCTCTCATGCAGCAATGGTTCCGCAAGGATATGGAGCAGGAGTGGGAAGAGTAGGAGACTATTTTGAACAAGGTAATTGGTATAGAGGAGGAGTTGAACAGTTGTTGTTTGCTTCTTGGTTGTATGGCGTTGAACATGATAAATTTAAACCTAGAATTCCTGATGGAGCAACTCAAGAAGACTTAATTAGAATATCACGCTTTTATGATTTAGCACCAGAAAATCCACCTGTAAATTGGGCAGAAGCTTTCAAACACTTGCCTTTACAGGATTTATTAAAAAATGTTAATGGTAAAAAGGAAATTTTTGATAAAATGATTAGACGTAAACCAAATGATCCAGATTGGTATAAAGGGGGTCTTTATCACGATGATATGGATATAGGTGTTCCTAGTTTTTGGTTTGTCTCTTGGTATGATATTGGAACAAGTCCTAATATTGCTTTATTTAATCATATTAGACATAACGCAAATGATTTAGATGTTAGAGATAATCAATACTTAGTGATTGCTCCAACCTTACATTGTGGCTATACAAGAGCCTCAGAGAATACTATAGTTGGCGAGAGAAGTGTAGGGGATGCTCGACTAAATTATGATGAGCAAATATACAATTGGTTTGATTTAATGTTAAAAGGAAAAGATAACGATTTTAAAGATAAAACTCCTAGGGTACAGTATTACACTATGGGGTCAAATAAATGGCAAAGTTCTGAAACTTGGCCACCAGAAAATAGCGAAATGACAACTTTTTATTTAAGCAGTAATGGCAATGCTAATACTTTAAATGGAGATGGAGCACTAACTTCTCTAAAAAGAAAAATAGTAAATAATAAAGATTCGTTTACATATGATCCAATGAATCCGATCAAGTCTAATGGAGGAGGAGTGTGTTGTTCAGGTAATGCAATTCAAGGAGGTGCTTTTGATCAACAAGAAATGGAGTTAAACGAAAATATTTTAGTTTATTCAACAGATGAACTTAAAGACGGAATGGAAGTTTCAGGGTTTATAAACTCTACTTTATACCTTTCTTCAGATGTAAAAGATACAGATATTACTATTAAGTTAATTGATGTGTATCCTGATGGGACTGCTTATAATTTAGATGAGACTATTCAAAGAGTTAGATATAGGGAAGGTTATGAAAAAGAAGTGTTTATGGAAAAAGGAAGTGTTTATAAAGTTAATATGACCCCAATGTCTACTAGTAATTATTTTAAAAAAGGTCATAAAATTAGAATAGAAGTTACTAGTAGTAATTTTCCAAGATTCGCAAGAAATCTAAATACTGGTGGAAATAATTATGATGAATTTAAAGGAGTTATTGCTAATAATGAAATTCATCATTCTAAACATTACCCTTCTTCAATAACATTGCCAATTGTTAAAAAATAAATAATTTATTAAAATCGTAATAAATATTAATTTTTCTCAATATATCTATCTGGTTTGATTTTGAAATATTATCTTAGTTTTTGTCTTATTATAATTAGTAATTAAATATAGATTTATTAAAAAATTAAATAAATGGAAAATAATTTTGATGCAATTGTAATTGGAACTGGAATTAGTGGAGGTTGGGCTGCAAAAGAGCTTTGTGAAAGTGGATTAAAAACTTTAGTTCTTGAAAGAGGACATATGTTAAAACATGTTGAAGATTACAAAACAGCAAGCATGGAAAACTGGGATTTCCCATCTGGAAATGTTATTACAGAAGAAATTAGAAAAAGACAGCCTAAACAAAGTAGAACTGGCTATGTTAATAAAGAAGCTACTAAGCATCTATTTGTAGATGATATAGAACATCCTTATAATGAAGACAAAAGATTTGATTGGATTAGAGGGTATCATGTTGGAGGAAGATCACTGCTTTGGGGCAGACAAAGTTATCGTTTATCAGAATATGATTTCAAGGCTAATAAAAATGACGGTTATGGAGTAGATTGGCCCATAAGATATAAAGATTTATCTCCTTGGTACGACTACGTTGAAGATTATATAGGAGTAAGTGGTGAAAATTTAAATCTCCCACAGTTTCCAAATCAAAGGTTGTTAAAACCTATGGAGTTAAATTGTGTAGAAGATGTTTTGAAATCATCCATTTCAGAAAAATATAGTGACAGAAATTTAACTATTGGTAGAACTGCTCATATTACAGAAGGCACTAAACCTGGTTTAGGAAGATCAACTTGTCAATATAGGGATCGCTGTAGAAGAGGGTGTCCATTTGGAGCTTATTTTAGTAGTAATTCATCTACATTGCCTGCGGCTGAAGCGACTGGAAATATGACTTTAAGACCTAACTCTTTAGTATTCGAAATTGTCTATGATGATACTAAAAAGAAAGCGAAAGGGGTTAAGATAATTGATTCTGAAACTAATCTCACCTATGAATTTAATGCAAAGATTATTTTTGTTTGTGCATCAACAGTAGGTTCAACTTCAATTTTATTGAAATCAAAATCTAGTAGATTTCCTAATGGAATGGGGAATGATTCAGGGGAACTTGGACATAATTTAATGGATCATCATTTTCAGGTAGGTGCAACAGGTAAATTTGAAGGGTTTAAGGATAAATATTATACAGGAAGAAGACCAAACGGAATTTATATTCCAAGATTTAGAAATATCGGAGGATCAACGAATAGAAAAGATTTTCTTCGAGGATATGGGTATCAAGGGGGTGCGAGTAGAACAGATTGGACCGAAACTATTAAGGAGTTATCTTATGGAAAAGAATTAAAAGAAGCCGTCTTATCTCCAGGAGATTGGTCAATGGGATTAAATGGGTTTGGAGAGACTTTACCTTACCATGATAACAAAATGTATTTAAACCATGATAAAACTGACAAATGGGGGTTGCCTACAGTTACTTTTGATGCTCAATTGAGAGAAAATGAATTAAATATGCGGAAAGATATGACTGAACAAGCTCAAGAAATGCTTGAAAGATCAGGTTTTGTAGATGTTAAACCCATGGGGGGAAATTATGGCTTTGGAGAAGGTATTCACGAAATGGGTACAGCTAGAATGGGAAGAGACCCTGAAACTTCAGTTCTAAATAATTATAATCAAATTCATGCAGTTCCTAATGTGTTTGTAACTGACGGATCAGCCATGACATCAGCTGGAAATGTCAATCCATCACTAACATATATGGCATTAACTGCTAGAGCGGTTAAACATGCAGTAAGTGAATTAAAAAAACAAAACATTTAAGATGAATAGAAGAAAAGCAATTAAAAATTTAGGATTAAGTCTAGGGACAATATCTCTAACACCAGCTGTGCTTAGCTTACTTCAAAGCTGTCAAAATGATTTAGATTGGAATCCTGTTTTCTTTGATTCCAATCAAATTAAATTTATTTCTGAAATAACAAATCTAATAATTCCATCTAGTGAAGAAGTGCCAGGGTCTAATGAGTTAAATCTAATTAGGTTTATTGATTTGTATATTAGCAATGTAAAAAACAACGACGATCACATTTTTATTCAATCCTCTCTAGTTTCATTTATTGAAAATTATTACATTAAGTCTAAAAAAAACTCATTAATAAACTATGAAATTGAAGAGTTAGATGAAATATTGAAATACTTTTTTAAATCTGATGTTTTAAAACAAGAATTATGGGTAAGTGATTTTAATAATAGTAAAAATTCTATTCTTGATGGCTCTATTGAATCAAGCTCTAATGATGCTTTATCTTTTTATTTTTTAAAAACTATTAGAGACTTGACAATTACAGCATTTAAAGGGTCTGAATATATTGGTAAAAATACTTTTAGCCTTTAGACCAGTTCCGGGTCAACAAAAGGGTTGTGTTGATTTATTGGAAACTACAAATGGAAGAGCCTGGACAATTTAGAATTTGATAAAATGAAAAAAACTTTATTTAGATTTATTGTAATTCTGTTTATTCTTTTGTGTGCAAATGAAATTAATTCTCAAGAGAAAGAAGATCTATTTGCCCTTATATCTAAAGATCAAAATCAAATAGATTTAATTCCTGAACGAATGATTTTTACTCAAAGTTTACTTTGGGGAAAGAAAGGCTTGCTTAGGAAAACAGGTATTTCGCCTCTTAATATTGAAAACAGACAAAAAGAGCTTAAGATTAGGGAAACAATGCTTACTGCTCATCAAGTCATAGGTTATTTGACTTTAGCTTCCATGGTAGCTCAAGGTATTATTGGAGGGAAATTATATAATGGTCAAGATGATTTATATAAGACACATAAGACAATGGGAAGTATTGTTAATATAGGTTATTTTACTGGAGCTGGACTTTCTTTATTCGCTCCTCCGCCACTAGTAAATAAAAAAGTAAAAGGTCTTAACTCTATAAAAGCTCACAAAATATTAGCAACAGTTCATTTCTCTGCTATGGTTGCTACTAATTATTATAAAGACAAAAATAAAAAAATTCATAAAGCTGCAGCGTATACTGCTTTTGCTAGTTATGCAACAGCTGTGTTAGTAATAAAATTTTAAAATGAAAAAACATATATTAATATTTTTAATGTTAATTATTCCTTTGATTAATAGTTTCTCACAGGATAATAATAGGTGGATGTTAAATTCTGAGAAATCTTCAATTGAATATAATGCTAAACATTTACTTCATAATTGGAATGCGATAAACAAAAATGTTAAAGGAGTGTTTTTTATTGATGAAAATAAAGGTAAAATTGCAGTGTCTGCTAATATTGCTGAATTTGATAGTGGGATTAGTAATAGAGATTCAAATACTTTAAGAGTTTTAAATGTTTTTAAACACCCCCAAGTAAGGTTTTATTCTGAACAAATATTAATTTCAGAAAACATTATAAGTTTTGATGGAGAGTTAGATTTTCATGGAATAAAAATTAGAAAAAAACTTGAAGCCTCTTATGTTAACAAAGAGAAAACAGTAAATATTGAAGGTGTTTTCTCTATAGTATTAACTGATTTTAATATAAAATTACCTTCATTAATGCTTGTAAAAATGGATGATTTTGCAGATTTATCTTATAAACTTGTTTTTGAAAAAAAATAATTTTTTTTTGATTTAAATATAACTACAGCTCTTTATTTTTTAAAAATAGGTATTTGATATAAAATTGAATAAGAAACACCTACACCAAAGTTATTTTCTTCTAAGACTTTATTAAAACCTGGTATATAAAGGTTACTAAAGTTCGTTGGTTCATCTTGAGTCATTAATCTATTCAATCTTAGATCTAATCCAACGAATATATTGTTAATTATTTCAGCTTTAAAACCAAAAACAAACTCTATCCAACTGGCACTTAATCCTGTAAAATCAGAACTTTCATTCACTGAGTTTTGATTCCAGTATTGGTCTAAATCATAAATAGTATAAGAATTTAACTTATGATTAAAATCTCCTAACCCATACCTAAAACCAACATATATTTCGTTATTCAACCCTTTGGGGTTGTTGTAAACATTATAATTTATTCCCATTTTTAAAAATGAGCCATCAGTTTTAAAATCTAAGACCTCATTCGTTACTCTTTTTTCTTCATTTCCGAATTCTGCAACTAAAAAAAGTTTATCTAGAACTCTGTAATCTCCCATAAGGACTAAACCTTTGTAGTCAGGTTCAGTGAGCATTCTAATTTGTTTGCTAATATCAATTCCAATTTTTAATCCATATTTTGTTTTTACAGGAATAGTGTCTATTGACTTGTTTTCTTGAGAAATAGCCTTCAGACAATTTATTAGTAATAATGTGCTAATGAAATATTTTAACATGTACTGCTTTTTCGTCTTTAACTGCTGAGTTTGTTATTTCTGTTTTAGTAATCCAATTTTGACTATCACTTTCAATAACTATTTGATTTAGGTCGTAATTGGAAACATAGCCACAAGCTCTGCTAACAAACATATGGTTGTATTGGTAGTTGAAAAGAATATGATCATCATTACTACTGATTCCAGAATTTTTATCAAAATCTTTTGTAAAGAAATAGCTGGTTATCTTTTCTATATTTTTTAAAGGAATGGAGATAGAGTCGGTAGTTTCAAAAAAATAAAATTCATCATTATCTAGACCCTGAATTTTAAGATTAGTTACCTCCTTTTTTAACCCATTAGATTCGTCAAAAAAACCAATAATAAGTTTTGGAGTATCAGGAAGTGATACTAGGCAAATATCATCTGGCTCACATGAGATGATAAAGTAACTAAGAATTAAAAAGATTATATTTTTTTTCAATTTATTAAAGTGATTTGTTTAGCTTTAAAAGTACAACATTTTCGACATGATCAGTATGAGGGAACATGTCTACAGGTTGTACGTTGAAAATATCATATTTTATTTTCAATAATTCCAAGTCTCTACATTGGGTAGATGGATTACAGCTTACGTAAACAATTACTCTAGTGTCTAACTTTAAAATTTCTTTAATAACATCTTTATGCATTCCCTCCCTAGGGGGGTCTGTGATAATTACATCAGGATTTCCATGAGTTGATATAAAATCAGATGTAAATATTTTTCTCATATCTCCAACCTCATATTCTACATTATTTATTTTGTTATAAATAGAGCTCTCTCTAGCAGAAGTGACAGCTTCACCAATGCTCTCTATTCCAATAATTTTTTTTGCTTTTTTAGCCAAAAACTGAGTTATTGTGCCTAAACCAGAGTATAGATCGTAAACTATTTCATTTCCATTTAGATTAGCTAAATCTCTAACAACTTCATAAAGCTTAATTGTCTGTTTTATGTTTGTTTGAAAAAATGATTTAGGAAAAATTTTAAACTTTAATTCTCCGATCGTTTCTTCAATGTATTTTGTGCCAGAAAATAAATTAATCTTTTGGTCATAAAAAGAGTCATTATCCTTACTGTTTATAATAAACTGAATAGAACTTAATTGTTTAAAATTGTTTTTTAAATGATTTAAAATTAACTCTATGTTTTTTAAATCATTTTCATAAAACTGAACAATGACCATGAATTGACCTAAACTAGTGTTTCGAATCATTAAATTTCTAAGCAATCCTTTTTTTAATCTAGAATTGTAAAAAGAAATATCATTTTTAATTGCAAAATCTTTAATAGATATTCTGATTTCGTTAGATGGCTCAGCTTGAAGGTGACATTTGTTTATATCAACTACTTTATCCCACATCCCTGAAATATGAAAACCAACTCCTCTTCTTTCTAAATCAGTTCCAGAGTTAGAAATTTCTTCGTTGGTTAACCATCTATTATTAGTGAAAGAAAATTCTAATTTATTTCTGTAAAAATATTGATCTTCACATTTGATAATTGGTTCGATTTTACAATTTTCAAATACATTTTGAATAGTATGTTTAATTTTCTTTGCCTTTAAATCAGTTTGAGCATCATAAGTAACATCTTGCCATTTACATCCGCCACATGTTCCAAAATGTTCACACTCTGCCTTAGTTCTTAAGTTAGACATGGAATGATATTTAGTAATATTTCCTAAATAATAATTTTTTTTCTTTCTGTAAGTTTCAATATCTACTACATCTCCAGGAACACCTTTTTTAACCATTAAGACTATACCATCATCAGATTTTGCAATTGATTGACCTTTAGAGCCAATGTCAATAATTTCAACTGAACTGAATTTTTTATTTTTTTTAGACATGCTGCTAAGTTAAAATGAAAAAATCGATATTATTAATTATATTTATGTAATTCCAAATTTTATTTATTATGTCTTACTTTAAAAACTTAACATATATTATTGCTCTATTGCTTTTATCTCCATCTGTTAATTCTCAGAAAAAACAAGATAAAAAATCTGATGAAAGCTCATTGTATTCTGGGCTTAAATTTAGAAGCATTGGTCCAGCTTTTATGTCTGGAAGAATAGCTGATATTGCAATTAATCCATCAAACGAAAATGAATGGTATGTAGCAGTTGGTTCAGGAGGAGTCTGGAAAACATCAAATTCTGGCAGTACTTGGTCCTCTTTAACTGATAATGAATCTTTTTTCTCAACCGGATCTATAAGTATTGACCCTACTAACAATAGTGTTATATGGCTGGGTACTGGAGAAAATGTAGGGGGAAGACATGTTGGTATCGGAAAAGGAGTTTATGTCTCATATAATGGAGGAAAAAAATGGATTAATAAAGGGTTGAAAAAGTCAGAACATATTTCAAAAATTATTATTGATAATGATGATTCCAATACAGTTTTTGTTGCTTCTCAAGGTCCACTTTGGTCTTCAGGTGGAGAAAGAGGGTTGTATAAAACTACTAACGGAGGAGATAGTTGGAAAAATGTATTAGTTGTAGATGAATGGACCGGAGTCACTGACATTGTAGTTGATCCAAGAGATAAAAAAGTAATGTATGCTGCAACTTGGCAAAGGCATAGAAATGTAGCAGCTTATATTGGAGGAGGACCAGGTACTAGTTTGTATAAAAGCACTGATGCTGGAGAGACATGGGACAAGCTTTCTGTTGGTCTTCCATCAGGAAATATGGGTAAAATTGGTTTAGCAATCTCTTCAATAAATCCAGATGTGTTATATGCTGCTATTGAACTAGACAGAAAGAAAGGTGCTATATATAGGTCTTCAGATAGAGGGGAAAGCTGGAGTAAAATGTCTGACACCGTTTCTGGAGGAACAGGCCCTCATTATTATCAAGAACTTGTAGCATCTCCTCATTATTTTGATAAAATTTATTTAATGGATGTTAGAGTTCAAGTTTCAGATGATGGTGGTAAGAGTTTTTATACAATGAATGAAAGAAGTAAACACTCAGATAATCATTCAATGACATTTAAAAAAAATGATCCAAACTATGTTTTAGTTGGTTCAGATGGTGGAATTTATGAATCTTCTGATAACACAAAGACTTGGAAGTTTGTAAATAATTTACCAATCACTCAGTTTTATAAATTAGCTTTGGATGATTCAGAACCTTTTTATAATATATATGGAGGAACTCAAGACAATAATTCTCAGGGCGGCCCGAGTCGTACCTTTAGATCTAATGGAATAGTTAATAGTGATTGGTTTGTTCTTCTTGGTGGAGATGGTCATCAACCAGCTACCGAGCCTGGAAATCCAAATATTGTTTATGCGCAATCTCAACAAGGAAACCTTCATAGGGTAGATAGAACAACAGGAGAGGCTGTTTTTATCAAACCTCACTCTGGAATTGATGAGCCATACGAAAGGTTTAACTGGGACTCGCCAATCCTTGTTAGTAATCATGATTCCAAACGTTTATATTTTGGTTCTCAAAGAGTTTGGAGATCTGATGATAGGGGAGATAGTTGGGCTCCAATATCTAAAGATTTAACTTTAAACCAGGAAAGAATGTCATTACCAATCATGGGAAGACAGCAGAGTTGGGATGCTGCTTGGGACGTATATGCTATGTCAACTTATAACACTATAACATCATTAAGCGAGTCTCCATTAAATGAAAACTATATTTATGTAGGGACAGATGATGGGTTAATTCATTCAACAAAAAATAACGGAAAAGAATGGCACTCAATTTCGGTAGACAAATTACCTGAAGTTCCTAAAACTTCGTTTGTAAATGATATTAAAGCTGACTTACACAATGAAAATATTGTTTATGTAGCACTTGACAATCATAAGTTCGGAGATTACAGTCCATACTTATATAAAAGTTTAAATGGAGGAAAAACATGGAAATCAATTACTCAAGGTATTCCAAAAGAGACTATGGTTTGGAGAATTGTTCAAGATCATGTAGATCCAAATCTTCTTTTTTTAGCTACTGAATATGGATTGTATTTTTCTAATAATCAAGGTGAAAAATGGATTAAGTTTTCTAGTGGACTACCTACAATATCTATAAGAGATCTTGCTATTCAAAAAAGAGAGAACGATTTAGTATTAGCTACTTTTGGAAGAGGTTTTTATGTATTAGACGATTATAGTCCATTAAGAAAACTCAATAAAATCAATAGTAAGGAGACTATACTTTTTGATGTTAAAGATGCAATTCAATATAATCCAATTAGAGCCGGAACATCAAGTCAGGGTAGTTCATATTATTCAGCTAAAAATCCACCATATGGGGCTATTATTTCGTACTATATTCCAGAATCAACCAAAACTTTAAAAGGAGAAAGGAAGAAAACAGAAAAAGAACTTAATAAATTAAAAAAAAATATTCCTTTTCCGGGATGGGATAAATTAGATAAAGAAAATTCAGAAAAAAAATCAAATATTATTTTAGAAATTAGAGATTCTAAAAGGGAACTTGTTACTAGGGTTGATGGATCCTCTAAAAAAGGAATCAATAGAATTGCTTGGAATTTGACTAAACCTATAGTTTCAACTATTAACACTAACTCAAGAGGCAGAGGAAACAGGGGATCGGTTTCTGTTAAATCAGGTTTGTATACTGTTCAATTATTTAAAAATGATAAGGGAAATTTATCTAAGTTGTCAGAAACTAAAAAATTCAATATTAATGTAATAAGAGAGAATATTCTTATTAATCCTTTAGAATCTAAATTAGATACTTATACAAATGATTTAACTGATTTTCAATCTAGTTTAGAATTAAAAATGAATAAGTTTAGAAAATCAAAACAAAAATTATCTTCTTTTGAAACTGCAATTAAGTTAATTGATTCTGATAATTCTTCTTTACTAAGTGAATTGAATGATCTTTACATAGCTATGAATAGTATTGATTCTGTATTCTCTGGTAATGAATCTAAAAAAGAAATAGGAGAAAAAGATTACCCTACAATAATGAATAGGTTGTCAGTTGCTCAAAGAGGGTTTTATGGTAACTCTTATGGGCCTACGAAGCTTCATATGGATAGTTTTGAAATAGCTAAAAATATGTGGGATAAGTTAAAGATCGAAATACAAGTTTTTAATAGTTCTACTTTAGCTTTTGAAAACAAATTAAATCAACTTGGCGCGCCAATTATTGTGGACTAGTGTAATAATTTACTAATAAATTAACAACCAAGTTGTAGCTTTTTATGCCATCAACTTGGTTGTTTGCTTTCAGAAAATAATCAAAAATATTTTTAAAATAGGGTTCTAAAGGATTATTAAATTTATCCAACTCTTTTCTAGCTTCCTGTATATTTTTTATAACTCCCTTATTTATTTTTAAATAAAGGATATTATAACTCACTTTGTCAACTTTGTATAGTTCATTTAATAAATATTTTAGTGCAAGTATATTTCCGCTGTAATTAACTAAGTTATCTTTTGATTCAATTGAGGCAATAATCCCAATAAAATTTGCTTCGTTTTCAGCTGAATAACCCATTTGATGTGCAATTTCATGGCATATAGTTGTTGGGATTTGAATTTTAGGAATGTTTTTATTTATATGAGCTTCTAGGGTGAAAGGGTTGATGTATCCGCTAAACCCCATGTAAGAAAGAGGAGTACTGAATAAAGAATTCTTAAGACTAACTAATGGAAAGTTTTCATTTAGAACTTTATTCTTTTTTAATGTTTGAATAGCTTTTATTGATGCATTATAAATTGCATTATTATTGTCACTATATATAACGGGTAAAGTATCACTTTTAGATAGTTCCTCTTGTATATTGTTTGTATTTCTAATAAATAAGTCGGTTATATTAATTAAAGATTTAGTACTATAGTTGTGTTCAATAAGTAATTTATTTTTAAGAGGAATTCTGTGGTAGTTCAATCCCCATTGAAATTGAAAAATTATATAAATTAACATCAAAAAACATAATAAATTTTTAATATTTTTCCTTCTAGTATCTTCTTTGTTAATATTAAAATAGAGAATAAAGGGAGTTAATAAATAGAGAATATCCCCAACTGAGAAAGGTAATTTTCCGAAAATATATAAAAACACACTAGAGCTGTATTTATATAAGAAAGTGCTGTAATAGTCTTCGATTAAATCAGAATCAAATTTAATTAGCTCTAAAAATATTATTATAAAGAAAAAAACAAATAGTATAAATTGTTTTTTAAAAAGAGGAATGATGTTTGTTTTTAGCACTCCTTTAAAAAATTATTTTAATTCTATTATTTCAACTTCAAATATTAGATTTGATTTAGGAGGAATCATCGATCCTCTGCCTGTTTCTCCGTAAGCTAAGTAATAAGGAAGAAAAATTGTCGCTTTATCTCCAACGTTTAACAACTTCAAACCCTCTTTAAAGCCAGCTACAAGAGCATCGTTAGGACCAACCTTGCATTCAAGTGGTACGTAACCATTTGCATTTTTTTTCTGAATATTTACAAGTTCATATTGCTCTGCAACTTCAAGAATACTTGTGTCTAAAAGAGATCCGTCTTCAAAGTAAACTGCATAATGAGTCATGATAGTTTTATTAGGATCTACTTTTTGACCATTACTCTTGTATGTTTTAATGTATTGTAAGCCGGAACTAGTGGAAATAGATTTTAATTTTTGAATTGCATGATTTTTTTTCTTTCCTAGTTTTGTATTTTTTAATATTGTTAATTTCTTTTTAATATCTAAACTATCTTCAGCAAAATGATTAGAAAATACTTTAGGAGCTTTAAAAGATTTCGCATCTCTTCCAACTCTTATTATTGAAACTTTCTTAATTGTATCATTTTGTGCAATTAAGTTGACTACTTCCATCCCTTCGATTACTTTTCCAAAAACAGAGTGTTTGCCATTTAACCATGGAGTTTCTTTATGTGTTATAAAGAATTGACTACCGTTAGTTTTTGGACCTGCATTGGCCATTGATAAAATACCAGGTGAATCGTGGTTTAAATCTTTATGAAACTCATCTTTAAATTTGTAACCTGGCCCTCCTTGTCCTGATCCTAGTGGATCTCCTCCTTGAATCATGAAATCGGTAATGACTCTGTGAAAAATCAAGCCATCGTAATATTTTTTCTTACTATACTCTGGACTTACTTCTTTATTTTTCCCCTCGCTTAAGGAAACGAAATTTGCTACCGTTACAGGCGTTTCGTTGTAGTTTAAATTTATTAAAATATCTCCTTTATTAGTTTTTAGTTCAGCGTACAAACCTTCACTTAGGTCAGGGTGGGAGCTAGCGCATGATGTGATAAGGATTAAGATAAATAAATAGCTATATTTTTTCATAATTAGTTGATTAGTTTTTCTTTATAATTAGGTAATATTTTTAAAAATTTATTGATAGCATCCTCCGCATTTCCATTATTTCTTCCTCCAGCTGCATTAATGTGGCCTCCTCCGTTAAAATGTTCTCCAGCAAATTCATTACATGAAAATTCACCTTGTGACCTAAAAGATATTTTAACATTGTTTTTATCATTTATGTCTTCAATAAAAATAACACTAAAAAGAACATCCTTTAATGATAGACCGTAATTCACAATGCCTTCAGAATCACCTTTTTGATAATCAAATTTCTCTAGATCATTTCTTTTTAAAAACATATATGCTGTTTTTAAACTTTCTAAAAGGTTCAAGTTGCTAAGGGCAGATCCTAAAACTTTTAACCTGCTTGATGAAGAGTCGTTGTAAACTTTATTGTGAATCTCATTTTGATTAATTCCTTTATCAATTAATTGGGCAACTATTTGGTGTGTTCTTGATGTGACACTTGAATATTGAAACGAACCTGTGTCTGTCATAATACCAAGATATATACAGGTAGAAATATCACGAGTAATTGATTTTTCATAACCCAAAGAAAATATTATTTCATAAAGCAACTCACATGTTGAGCTTATTTCTGGTTTTGAAAACATTAAGTCAGCGTATTTTTTTGGATCTCTATGATGATCAATCATTATTTTTTTTGAACCACTAGATTTCACGAAATTACCTAACTCTCCAATTCTATTTAAATCATTAAAGTCTAATGTAAAAATCAATGTCGATTTCTCTATTTTTTTTTGACAATTTTCAGGTTCAGAATCGAAATATAAAATATCATTAAATCCAGGGGACCAGTGTAAAAAATGAGGGGGTTTGTTTGGACTTATTACTGAGGTATTATGTCCATTTTTTTTTAAAATATGAGACAAAGCTAAGCAGCTACCAATTGCATCACCATCTGGGTTTGTATGTGGAATTATTATTAAATCTCTACTTTCAGATAGTAGTGTTTTTAAAACTTTAATATTTTCAATTTTCATGTTCGACAAATATAATGATTCCTAAGAGAAGAATTGAATGAATTTTTAGACTCAATTTTGTACATTTGAGTTTAAATATTTATTCGATTGAAAGTTAATTTATTTAAACTAAATAAAAACAAGCGTTTTAATTACAGGCCAAGATATTCAAAGGATAATTCTTTTGAAAATATTTATGAATTTGATTCGATGTATTCTAAGCAAAGAAACTCAAATAGTTCAATTGATGTATCTTCAAAATGGAGTGAAGCTAGAATGTCCTCAAGAAACAGAGCCAATACGCATTTTTCAAAAATATTTTTTATCATAGTTTTTATTTTAATTCTTGTATTTTTATTTATAATTGATTTTGACCTTACTATTTTTTAATAAATCTTAATTATGAGTGTTATTAAGTTGCTTGCTGAAAATGTAGCAAACCAAATTGCAGCTGGAGAAGTGGTTCAAAGGCCATCATCCGTGGTCAAGGAGCTTTTAGAAAATTCGATTGATAGTGGTGCTAAATCAGTCAAACTCATAATTAAAGATGCAGGAAAAACTTTAATACAAGTAATTGACGATGGTTTTGGTATGGATAAAACGGACTTAAATAAGTGTTTTTTACGTCATGCCACATCCAAGATTAGAAAATCAAGTGATTTATTTAATTTGAATACAATGGGATTTAGGGGCGAGGCACTATCAAGTATCTCATCTGTATCTCATATGACGATAATTTCAAATACTAAGAATGATCTTTCCTTAGGAAATGAGATTAGACTTGAAGGCGGGGCTTTAGTTTCTGAAAATGAAGTTGTTAGTAATTTAGGAACTTCTATTTCTGTAAAAAATCTTTTTTATAATATACCCGCTAGAAGAAATTTTTTAAAATCTGATAATGTTGAATTAAAACATGTTATTGATGAGTTTCATAGAATAGCTTTGATAAATCACGAAATAGCTTTCATATTTGTCAATAATAAAAATGAATTATTTAATCTTAAAAAATCTATTTTTAAGGAAAGAATCGTAAGAATATTCGGGAAATTAACTGAACAGAAATTGGTTCCAATTAATGAAAACACAGATATTGCAATTATTGAAGGGTTTGTTTATAAACCTGAATACTCTAAAAGAACTAAATCAGCTCAATTTTTTTTTGTGAACAATAGATTTATTAAAAGCCCTAATCTTTGTCATGCTGTAAAAGCAGCTTATGATGGATTGATTTTTGACAATCATCATCCTTCTTATTTCTTAAGTTTTAAAGTGCCTTCAGATACAATTGACGTTAATATTCATCCAAATAAGACAGAAATTAAATTTGATAATGATCAATCTATTTATGCGATATTAAGATCCTCAATTAAACATAGTTTAGGTCAGTTTAATATTGCTCCTACGATTGATTTTGAAAGTAGCGTTAATTTAAACACCCCCTATTCTTATAAAGATAAAGAAGCTTCTATTCCTAAAGTCGATTATGATACAGCTTTCAATCCTTTTGATAAGCCTAAGGTATCATCCGCTTTCTCTTCAAAAGATTTCTCCTTTGAAGGTTTAGAAAATTCTTTTGAAAATATAAATAAAGATTCAAACCTTTTTGAAGATAATAATTCTATTGCTTTTCCTGTCTTTCAATTAAACTTGAACTATATAATCACTAAAACTAGCGCTGGAATTGTGATTATAGATCAACAAAGAGCTCATCAAAGAATACTTTATGAAAGGTTCTTAAGCGAGCTTTCTTTTTCAAATAATTCTACCCAAATATTGATTTTTCCAATTAAACTTGATTTTAATAGTGAAGAAATTAGAATGCTGGAATTAGTTAAGAATTCTTTGATTCATTTAGGGTTTAAGTTCGTTAAGTTTGATAGTAAAGGTGTTAAAATTTCAGGAATTCATCCTTTTTTTAGTGAAAATCAGATTAACGCTCTTTTTCAAGAACTTATTGATAGTCAAATTTCAGAATTTAAAAAAACTAGTCATACAATTAATGATTTTTTAGCTAAAATTCTATCCAAAAGCTCTTCGTTAAAATCTAGTATTAAATTAGAGAAAAAAGTCCAAGAATCTTTAGTTAACGACTTGTTTGCTTGTAAGGATCCAAACGTATCTCCTTTTGACAAGTTGATATTCAAAGTAATTTCAACAGAAGAAATAAATAAAATTTTTTTTAAATGAGAAGTATTTCAGAAACTGTAAAGCAGCTTATAATAATTAATGTAATATTTTTTATTGGATCTCAGTTTTTAGGAGATTTAGGTTACGATATTTTTGCTCTTCATTATTTCGATAATGATAAATTTCTTATTAGTCAACTTTTAACCCATATGTTTATGCATGGAAGCGTTTCACATATTTTATTTAATATGTTTGGGCTTTGGATGTTTGGTTCGCCACTTGAGCAAATGTGGGGAAAAAAGAAATTTTTATTTTTTTATTTTTCTGCAGGCTTAGGTGCAGCAGGATTACAGTTATTTGCTAATTATATTGAAATTCAATCTGTTTTTTCTTTATTGAATTTAAATGGTATTTCGTTGAATTCTTTTAATGACATACTTATTAATGGTAGTTATGACAGAAATATTTTAAACTATGTAGACAAAAATGATTTAACTAATGCTTATTCTTTATTTAACACTACGTTGGTAGGTGCTTCGGGGGCAATTTATGGGGTACTGGTGGCTTTTGCTTTTTTATTTCCAAACTCTGAACTAATGTTGATTTTCTTACCAATTCCTATAAAAGCTAAATATTTTGTTCCTGCAATTATTCTTATGGATCTTTTTTCAGCTTTTACTGGTGTTTCTATTTTAAGCCCTTCAAATACAGCTTTTTATGCTCATGTAGGTGGAGCTTTAACGGGCTTTATAATGTTATGGTATTGGAAAAGAAATCAATTTAAAGATAATAGATGGAATTAATTAATGATTTAAAACAGCGTTATATAAAACTAGATATTCTTAGTCAATTCATTGTTGTGATTATTTCGTGTTTCATTATACCTTTTATTATAAATACGTTTTTATTTTTATTTAATTTAAAAGGTGTATCAGTGATTGACTTTTTTGAAGTCTCACCATCTCTAAGCGAATTGCTTTACAAACCCTGGTCTTTAGTGACTTATGGATTTTTTCATGCTGATTTATGGCACCTTATAAGTAACATGATTATTTTCTATTTCAGTGGGAGAGTGGTTCTCGATCTTTTTGGAAAAGAAAAGTTCATCAAAGTATTTGTGTTGGGTTTACTCAGTGGTTCAGTTACATATTTGTTGAGTTATAATATTTTCCCTGTCTTTAATGGATTAAAGCCTTCAATGATTGGAGCTTCTGCTGGGGTTATGTCAGTTTTTATCTTTTTAGCTTCTTATAACCCTCATTATACTTTTAGACTCATTGTTTTTGATGTAAAGATTATGTATTTGGCTCTTATGCTTATTTCGTTGGATCTTATTCAAATCCCTATCGGAAATTCTGGTGGTCATTTAGCCCATCTCGGAGGAGCTGCTTGGGGTTTTTATTACTGCAGTCAGATTAAGCAAGGTAGAGATACTGGTCAGTGGGTTTTAAATTTTATAGAATATTTAAAAAGGTTTTTTTCTAGAAAAAATAAAGTTAATAAGGTCTATGAAAGAAAAAATTCTAAAACAAGTTCTAAATCAAGTTTAAATCAACAAAAGATAGATTTAATATTAGACAAAATAAGTAAATCTGGGTACGATAGTTTAACTAAAAGTGAAAAAGACACACTTTTTAAAGCTGGTGATAATTGAATATTTTTAATAAAAAATCATTTTTTAATTCCTTCGTATTTTTTTTAAATACTTTCAACTCTGTTCTTATATTGATATGTCTAGTCTTTTATAATTATTACTTATCTGGTTTTTCTACATTTTCGTTTCTGACTTTTTTTTTCCCAATTTTATCTCTATTCAACCTATTTTTTTTAATCTACTGGTTGTTAAAGCTTGATTTAAAGCTGCTTCTTCCGTTAATTGTTTTTTTAATAATAAGTAGCTATTCAATATCGTTTTATAACCTAAGCAAGCCTAATCCTGATTTAAGTGGCCTTCATATGATGAGTTATAATGTCAGGCTTTTTAATCATTATAAATGGATTGATAATGATAATATTCCTGTTGAAATTGAAAAATTTATAATTAAAAAAAAACCAGACGTATTAGCTATTCAAGAGTATCATGATGATTATAAGTATATTTTTAAAAAATTTAAATACAAGCATGTGGTGTTGTCAGGAAATAATGTCGGACAAGCTATTTATACTAATAAGAAAATGATTAATAAAGGTGTGGTTAAGCATCAAGATTTTGGAAACATCGCAATTTATATAGATTTTTTGCAAAGTACAGACACTATTAGATTTTATAACACGCATTTTGAGTCTTTTAAAGTTGATTTAATAGCTCTAAAAGCAGATTTAGAATCTGCTAAAAAAATAGTTTTTAAAACTAAAAAGGCATATTTAATTCAAAAAAATCAATCTTCAGTATTGATCAAACATATGTTGCTGTCACCATACCCAGTTGTGTTAGCAGCTGACTTAAATAACACTCAATACTCATTTTTTTATAAACAATTTAAAGATATTCTTAATGATGGTTTTGTTTCAAATGGAGCTGGATTTGGTGCGACTTATGACTTTAGATTTATGCCAATAAGAATAGATTATTTATTTAATTCAAAGTCGATAAACGTGAATAATTTTATAGTATATCCTTATATTTTTTCGGACCACAAGCCTATAAGTATTTTTTTATATATTTAATCTAAAGATTTAAATTTATATATTTAAATATCTGGATATAAAACTATTATAAATAAAAAAAAGAAAAAGAACATCCTCCATATTCTCTTGATTCTTTGAAATTATCTATTGAATTTAACTTAATTTTTTTAGAGTGCTCTAATATAAAAATACCATCAATATTTAGTGTGTTATTATTGAAAATTAGATTTTGAATTTCTGTATAATTTCCTATAGAATAATCATAAGGAGGATCACAAAAAATAATATCATAACTCAAAGTATTTGTTTTAAGAAATTTAAAAACATCAGTTTTTTTAACATTTATATTTAAGTTAAGATCATTAGAAATTGATTTAATAAAGTTTACACATTTATGATTATTATCAATTGAAGTAATATGATCCACCCCTCTGGAAGAAAACTCATAACTTATATTTCCGCTACCAGCATATAAATCCAAGACTTTAATGCTTTCAAAGTTGTACCTATTCTGAATTATATTAAATATAGCTTCCTTAGATTGATCTGTAGTTGGTCTTATTGGGAGTTTTTTCGGAACATTTATTCTTTTCCCTTTGTTTTTTCCTGAAATAATTCTCATGAAAGTATAAAATCAATTTTTATTTTAATTAAATCTTTGTCTGTAAATGATTTTGTTTTAAATGTTACTATGTTTTTTATAAACTGGGAAATGAAATTGAAATTTTTATCATTTTCAGAAATGCCTCCTAATATATTTAATTTCGTATCAGATTTAATTTCTTTATTTTGCTCAATCACAAAAAGTAAAAAATATAAAATATCTTCTTTAGTTTGATATTCAAAATCATTATAATAGAGTAAGTTTTTGTTTTTAAATATTATTACTTGAAAACTATCAGTCTCAATATTAGTAAAGAATAAAGTCCTACTGTCATTAGTAGTTGTTTTTAATATTTTTCTCAGTAAGATTGTTGAAGAATGATAATATTCAAAAGAACCAAACCTCTCAACTAGGTAATTGTTTACATTAACAAAAGGCAAGTAGACATTATAAGTTTCTAACTCTTCAATATAGTCATTAGAAGCAAAGTCATTTTCAATAAGCTTTGAATTAAACTTTAAATAATCTAAACTTAATCTTTCATCAAATAATTCTTTAGGTACAAGGCAAGAAAGCTTATTAGAAATAATTAATTTAACGTTTATGACATTAGAAAAATCAATTTTTGATTCATTTAAAAACGAATCTAATTTAGATGATAGGTTCTCGGTTAGAGCCTTTTTATCGAAATTATATTTTTTGTAATCAATGATAGAGTTATCCTCAAGTTTACTTAACATTAAATCAAAGCCAGATAAGCTAATCTTAATGGAAAGCTTAGTGCTTGGTTCTATTCTAGTTTCTTGCGATTGCATCATAGGTTGTAGGCCAATTACCATTGGTACTAACCTCAGTCATTGATCCTAGAACAAGGTCTGGTCCATTCACTCCGTCAACTGACATAAGGGCTTTCTCTTGTTTCAATAAGTCTTTATTCTGGTCAAATAAAATCACATCTTTGGATACTCTAACTTCAAATACATGAACATCATAGTCTCCTTTTTTAATCATATCTGATTTAATAGAGAAAATTGCGTCAACTCCATTAATAGGAATTTGTGCCATGTTTTTATATCTATTCGAATTTCCAAAAAGAGAATCTTTTATAGAAGCAAAACCCAAAGTGTCTATTACTACTACTTCTCTAAGCATATCAATTCTGTAGACTCTGTCATATTGTAAATAACTAGAGTCTCTTTTTTGTGTTAGAGTGTATTGAGCTGTATCAATAAACTTAATCAATCCATCAAAATTGTTAGCATATGAACCATTTACACTTTTATAAGCTAGTTGAGCATTTCTAATGTCTTTAAGTTTATCAATAACTTTAAGATAACGCTCTTTTTTAACTTCATTGAATTTAATTGGAGCATTAATTGAAGTATAAATCATGTAAGAAAAAAAGAATATAAGTGACCAAAGGACAGCTTTAATAATTCTCATGTATTTTGATATGAATCCCATTATTTAATTAATTATATTTAGACAAAACTACAAATTTTTTTTATTCCAAAAACTAAATAAATATTTCAATAATTACACAATGAATTCTCAAGAATTTAGTGACTTACTATTAAAAAATTTTAAATTTAAGCCAACTTCAGATCAGAAAGAAGCTATTATTAAACTAAGTGAATTCTTGTCAAATAATAATAATGTTTCTTTATTTTTATTAAAAGGCTATGCCGGTACTGGAAAGACTTCATTAATGAAGACTTTAGTAGAGAATATTCACTTTAAAAAAATGAATTTTTGTTTATTAGCTCCAACAGGAAGAGCTGCAAAAGTTTTATCAAAATATTCTGGCAAAAAAGCATCTACTATTCATAAAAAAATATATTATTCTAAAATTGATAAATCTGGAAAGTTTCAAACAAAATTAAAGACAAACAAAATTAAAGACACTCTGTTTATTATTGATGAGGCTTCAATGATTTCTGATTCTTCAAGTTCTAGTGATTTATTTGATAAAAAATCAATTTTAAAAGATGTTTTTAGTTATGTAGATTTTAAAACTAACTCTAAATTAATTTTTTTAGGAGACACAGCTCAACTCCCACCTGTTAAACAAACTATCAGTCCGGCTCTTAACTCAAATTTTATAAAAGAATCTTATAATGTTGATTCATACGAGTATGAAATTAATGATGTTGTTAGACAAGAAGAAGAGTCAGGTATATTGATAAACGCCACATCAATTAGGAATAATATTTCTAATAATTTGATAGATTTTAAATTTGATGATTTTTCAGATATTGAGTTTTTATCTGATGGTTTTGATATTCAAGAAGCTATAGAATCCTCTTACAATTCAAATGGTTCAGAAAATTCAATCATTATAGTTAGATCTAATAAAAGGGCAAATCAGTACAATCAACAAATCAGAAAAACTATTTTGGCACATGAGAATAAAGTTTGTGTTGGAGATTTATTGATGATTACTAAAAATAATTATTTCTGGACTTCTCCGGATTCTGAAATTCCTTTTTTAGCTAATGGAGATATTGTTCAAATTCTGGAAATTTTTTCATTTAAAGATCTTTATGGGTTTGAGTTTGCAGAAGTAAAAATCAAAATGGTTGATTATGCGGATCAACCTACTTTTGATACCGTCATAATTTTAAACACTTTAGACTTAGATACTCCTTCACTTTCATATGAGCAGTCTAATTCATTATATCATGAAGTTCAAAATGATTACTCTAAAATTAATTCTAAGTATCAGAGGTTTTTAAAAACAAAAGAAAATCCATTTTTTAATGCCCTTCAAGTGAAGTTTTCTTATGCTATTACATGTCATAAGGCACAAGGTGGTCAGTGGCCTGTAGTGTTTATAGAAAAGCCATATCTAAAAGATGGTCCAGATATTGATTACTTCAGATGGCTTTATACTGCTGTTACTAGAGCTGAGAGCAAACTATACTTAATAGGTTTTTAAATTAAAATATAAATGTATTTTTGAAAAAAAGAAACTCATGAAAGTCATTGCTATGATTCCTGCAAGGTTTGATTCTGAAAGACTGCCCGGAAAATTAATGATGGATTTAGGAGGGGAGCCTTTGATTTTAAGAACTTATAAAAATGTCTTAAAATCTAAATTATTTGACAAGGTTTATGTAGTCACTGATTCTAAATTGATTTACGATTGTTTGAAAGAGTCTGAAGCTTTAGTATTAATGAGTGTAAGAAAACATATTTCAGGTTCTGATAGAATTGCTGAGTTTTCTTCAAAAATTTCTACAGATATTATAGTGAATATTCAAGGTGATGAACCGTTTATTGATTTTAATAGCCTAAGCAAATTAATTAATCTATTTAAAAAAGATGTAAATAGTGAAATTGATTTAGCATCTCTTATGCAAAAGATTTCAATTGATGATGATATAGCCAACCCTAACGTAGTCAAAGTTATAGTAGATTCAAATAATTTTGCAATATACTTTTCAAGATCTCCAATTCCGTACGATAGAACTGAGGATAATAAAACTCTTTTCTTTAAGCATATAGGAGTGTATGCATTTAGAAAAAAAAGCTTAATAGATTTTTACAATTCAAAGCCAACTCCATTAGAAAAATCTGAGAAGTTAGAACAATTAAGATATTTGGAAAATGGAAAAAAAATCATGATGGTTGAAACTAATTATAATGGTTTTGGCATTGACACTATGGATGACCTTATTAACGCAAGAAAAATTATTTAATGTTTTTATTAACTAAGTTTATTTTTAATAAATTATTGAAATGGAAGGTAGTGGGTAATACTAATTTATTAAAAAAATGTATAATTATTGCCGCTCCTCATACTCACTGGCAAGATTTATTTATAGCTGTAATGGCAAGAAAAGTTATTCAAAAAGAAATTAATTTTATTGGTAAAAAAGAACTTTTTAAATTTCCTCTTGGGTATTTTTTTAAAATGATGGGAGGTAAGCCAGTTGAAAGAGGGAGTAAATCAAATAACGTTAAATTAATAGCAGATATTTTTAAGAAGAATGATCTATTTAGACTTGCGCTATCACCAGAAGGAACCAGAACAAAAGTCGATAAATGGAAAACGGGTTTTTATTACATTGCAAAAGAAGCTAATGTTCCGGTAATAAGTGCTTCATTAAATTTTAAGGATAAAGAAATTAAAATATCTGACCCATATTATATATCCGGAAATATAGATGAGGATATTAAATATTTAAAACTTTTTTTTAAAGGAATTGAGGGGAGAGTCCCGGAATTTTCTTAAATCTATTCCATGTTATGAAACACATTTTGTACATCATCGTCCTCTTCAATTCTTTCTATTAAAAGCTCTACCTCTTCTTTTTGTTTATCATTTAATCCCTTCAACTGTTTTGGAATTCTTTCAAAATCAGATGAAATTATTTCAATTTCTCTTTTTTCAATTTCTTTTTGAATATAACCGTAATTCTCGAACGGAGAATAAAGTACTACACCACCTTCTTCTTTAATTACTTCATCAACTCCAAAATCAATAAAATCTAATTCTAATTCTTCAATATCTATTTGTGTATTGATTTTAAAACTACACATTCTATCAAACATGAATTCAACTGACCCGGCAGTTCCTAAATTTCCGCCACATTTATTAAAATGACTTCTTACATTAGCTACTGTTCTATTGTTGTTGTCACTTGCTGTTTCAACGATAACAGCAATACCAAACGGACCGTATCCTTCAAAAATAATTTCTTTATAGTTTTCTGTTGATTTATCTGAAGCTTTTTTTATGGCCCTTTCAATATTGTCTTTGGGCATATTAGCTGCTTTAGCATTTTGAATGACAGCTCTTAGCTTTGAATTACTTTCAATAGATGGTCCGCCATCTTTTATAGCCATCACAATGTCTTTTCCAATTCTTGTGAAGGTTTTAGCCATTGCTGACCATCTCTTCATTTTTCTTGCTTTTCTAAATTCAAATGCTCTTCCCATGTTTTTAAAGATATATTAAAAATAAGTATTTTTTTAATTCAATTTTTATCAATCATTTCTAATAAAACATCTTCATAGCTAAATTGTAAATGTTTTGGAAATAAATTATAGTTGGAGAATAAGGCTAGATATCTATTTTCATTTGTAGTGTAAACAAACTTATAACTGACTTGCTTTAAATTTTTGTTTTTAATAATGGAAAAAATAAACTCATCATGATTTATGAGATCTTTACTTCCGTGGTGAAAAATTCCATTAAGTTTTCTGCTTATTATATAATGTATTTGTTTTGCTAGTATTTCAGAAGAATTTATATTAATAATCAAGTTTGGGAAAATTTCAATAGGTATAGAATGCTTTATGTCATTTATTAAATTTTTTAATCTAGTAGATTCATTATCAAATAACATAGCTGATCTTAGGATAGCCCAATTATCAGTCTTCATTCTTAAAATTTTATTTTCAATATTTATCTTAACCTTTCCATATATGCTATTTGAAAATGTTTTATCGTTCTCATAGCTAGGAAAGTTTGTAAAAAAATCAAAAACATTTAAAGATGAAATAAACAAAAGTTTGATCTTGTTTTCTTCGCAGTATTTAATTAGTTTTTCGTGAAAGGTGATTTGTAAATCAAAATCACCTTTTAAACTAGATATAATTAGATTTGGATTTGTTTTTTTTAATAAATCATTAAATTCATTTGAAATGTTAAAATAAAAGTATCTTTTATTTTTTTTAAAATGAATCTGAGAGTAGTAAGTGGAATATACATCAAAAAAAGGATTTAACTCTTTAAAAACAGCTTGTCCTAGCGACCCGCTTCCTCCAAAAATTAAAATCTTGTTCATGTTATATAGAGATAAAAGGTAGTTTTACAATACTAGCTTCTACTTTTTTGTTTCTTATTTCAATCAATAATTTATCACCAACTGTCGCATTAGTGTTGCTTATATAGCCTAACCCAATCCCTTCTTTCAAACAAGGTGACATTGTCCCAGATGTAACAATTCCAACTTCATTTTCTTTTTGATTATAAATCTTATAGCCCGACCTAGGAACCCCCCTTTGATCTAGCTTAAACCCAACGAGTTTTTTGTTTGTCCCATTTTCAAGAGCATCAATTATTTTTTCTTTACCAATAAAATCCTTGTTGGTTTTTGTGATCCATTTTAACCCAGCTTCTATAGGGTTTGTATGCTCGTTTATATCATTACCGTATAAACAATAGCCCATTTCAAGTCTTAAAGTATCTCTGGCTGCTAAACCTATAGGCTTAATGTCAAATTCTTTACCAACTTTAAATATAGCATCCCAAACACCTATTACATCTTCATTATTACAATATATTTCAAAACCTCCAGATCCAGTATAACCAGTTGTAGATATTATAACATTTTTGAAAGTTTTAAAATCTTCTTCAATGAAACTGTAGTTTTTTAAAGTTCTTAAATCAAAACTTACTAATTTTTGTAATAAATCGTATGAATTTGGGCCTTGAAGAGCTAACAAAGATGTTGTGTCAGAAATATTTTTTAACTCATTGTTAAACTTTTTATTATGAAGCGTAATCCAGTTCCAGTCTTTTTCAATATTTGCAGCATTAACAACAATCATAAATTTATTATCATTAAACTTATAAATAATTAAATCATCAATAATACCACCGTTTTCATTAACTAAACAATTGTATTGAGCTTTGCCATCTGTAATACTAGACACATCATTTGAACATATAAGCTGAAGTAAATTCAAAGATTGATCTCCTTCTAAGGTAAATTCTCCCATATGAGAAACATCAAACAATCCAACATTATTTCTTACATGTAAGTGTTCAGAATTAATCCCTTCATACTGAATAGGCATTAAATAACCAGCAAAAGGAACAATTTTAGCTTCAAGTTTTTGATGAGTTTCGTAAAGTTTAGTTTTTTCCATAATTAACAAAATAAAATGTAAATTTCGTTGATTTTTTTTACATTACAATTAATTAATAAGAATACAATTGAATTGATTAAATTTATTATTTAAAAGAATGAATTTATGAATCACAAAATTTTTTATTTAACAATTATTAATTTTTTAATGATTTTCAATTGTTTAAACGCCCAAGGAATTATGGGTGATAAAACTGAATTTAGCCGTCAAGACACTTTAAGAGGATCCATAACAAAAGAGCGAATTTGGTGGGACTTAAAACATTACCATTTAGATATAGCTGTAAATCCAGAAGAAAAAACTATTTCAGGATCTAATACAATTACTTATTCAGTAATTGAACCATACTCTGAAATGCAAATTGACTTACAATTCCCTCTGGTTTTAACCAGAGCAGAGCAAAATGGTAAAGTTCTAGATATAAGACATGACGGAAATGCTCATTTCATTAAATTAATTGAAAAACAAGTTAAAGGATCTAAGAATGTAGTAAAAGTGTATTATAATGGAAAGCCCAGAGAAGCTCCAAGAGCACCCTGGGATGGGGGAATTTCATGGGAAAAGGACGTTAACGGAAATCATTTCATTGCCTCCTCATGTCAAGGCTTAGGAGCTAGTGTTTGGTGGCCTAATAAAGATCATATGTATGACGAAGTTGATGATGGTATGTTAATCAGTGTCAATGTTCCAAAAGGATTAACTAACGTTTCAAATGGAAGGTTAGTTAATGTAGAAGAAAAGCTTAATTCAACTACTTTTCACTGGAAAGTATTAAACCCTATTAATAATTATGGAGTAAATATCAATATTGCTGACTACGTTAACTTTTCAGAAATTTATGAAGGTGAAAAAGGCGATTTAGATATGGATTATTATGTCTTAAGAGACAATCTAGAAAAGGCCAAAATTCATTTTAAAGATGCTGTTAGAACAATGCAAGCTTTTGAATATTGGTTCGGACCATATCCTTTTTATGAAGATAGTTTTAAACTGGTCGAAACTCCCTATTTAGGTATGGAACATCAAAGTTCAGTAACTTATGGAAATAAATATAAACAAGGCTATTTAGGAAGGGATTTGTCTGGGTCTGGATGGGGTTTGAAATTTGATTACATTATTATACACGAAACCGGACATGAGTGGTTTGCAAATAATATTACTTATATAGATATCGCTGACATGTGGGTCCATGAAAGTTTTACTACCTATTCTGAAAATTTATTTTTAGATTACCATTATGGTAATGCTGCCTCATCTGAATATGTCATTGGCACAAGAAGAGGGATCGGAAATAAAAAACAAATAATAGGTCCATATAATGTAAACAAAGGCGGTTCAAGTGACATGTATTCTAAAGGTGCTAATTTACTACACACTTTAAGACAGTTAGCTAATGATGATGAGAAATGGAGGTTAATTTTAAGAGGATTAAATAGTGATTTTTACCATCAAATGGTAAATACATCTCAAATTGAAAATTATATTTCTGAAAAAATGAATATGGACTTGAGTCCAATATTTAATCAGTATCTAAGAGATATTAGAATTCCTGTATTTGAATATATTTATAATGGTGGAATTCTGAAATATCGATGGAATGATGTGGTTTCTAATTTCAATATGCCAATCGAATTGACATATGATAATAATAGTAAATGGTTGTTTCCTAATAAAGAATGGCAGGATTTAAAATTAGAAAATGACAATTTTAAAATTGACGAAAACTATTATGTTTTTTCAAAAGAATTAGTAAAATAAATATTTATGAGAATTTTTTTTTTAAATCTGACTTTATTCTTCATATCCTTTTTTTTGAACGCACAGTCAGAACCTCAAGATTATCTTTCATCAGATTTCCATAAAGATAGAAGAGATAATGTAAAATCAATGATGCCAGAAAACAGTATGGCTGTTTTTTTTTCTAACCCAGTAAGAAACCGTGCAAATGATGTTAATTACCATTATCATCAAGATCCTAATTTTTATTACTTAACAGGTTTAAAGGAGCCTAATTCGGTTTTATTACTATTTTCCGAATCACAAAGTAAAAATAACAGTAATTATGATGAAATAATTTTTGTTCAATTTAGAGATTCCATAAGAGAAAGATGGGATGGTAAAAGGCTAGGGGTTAAGGGAGTGAAATCTAAACTTGGTTTTGAGAAGGTTTATACAACAGATAAGTTTAGGGAAATTTCACCAGAATTTACACAATTTAATAATGTTTTGTTTTTTGACTTTAAAAACGACGTGAGAGATAAAAAAAGTAATAATGAAGACCTTTATTCTTTGATTCAACAGTTTAAAAACATGTCAAATTACCCAATAAATTTTGATCCTGAAAGAGAAAAATTCTATGACATAATTAGTCTTGCTCCTGAAGAAAATTCAGCTAATGTAGCTCAGGTTTTAAAAAGTAATTTTAAATATCGTAATGTTATAAAAAAAGATGTGTTATTAAATGAATTTCAATCTACGGATGACAAAAGTAAGTTGACAGAGATTAAAAAAAGAATTTCTATAAAATCTGCAGAGACTAACTTAGATGGTATTGCATTAACTGAAATCATGAGGCAGTTAAGAGAAGTCAAAACTAAAGAAGAATTAGTTTTAATGAAAAAAGCTTCTAAAATTTCTGCAATTGGTCAAGTTGAAGTCATGAAAGCAATGAACCCTGATTTATCTGAAATGGAAATTCAAGGGATTCATGAGTTTGTGTATAAAAAATATAATGTTGAGTATGAAGGATATCCATCAATTGTTGGTGGAGGACATAATGGCTGTATTCTTCATTACACAGAAAACACAAAACTCAATGTTGGAAATGATTTAGTTTTGATGGATTTAGGAGCAGAGTATCATGGTTATACTGCTGATGTTACTAGAACTATTCCGGCAAATGGAGTTTTTTCAAAAGAACAAAAAATAATTTATGATATTGTTTATGATGCTCAAGAAGCAGGTATTAATGCAAGTGTTATTGGAGCTAGTTTTAGGGCCCCTCATTTAGCTGCTGTTAAAGTAATAGCAAAAAGATTGATAGAGATAGGCTTAATTAAAAATGAAAATGAAGTAAGAAAGTATTTTCCGCACGGAACTTCACATTATGTTGGATTAGATGTTCATGACCCAGGAACCACTGGCCCTTTTAAAGCCAATTCTATTATTACTGTCGAGCCGGGAATATATATTCCTAAAAATAGTGAATGTGATTCAAAATGGTGGGGTATAGCTGTAAGAATTGAGGATACAGTATTAATCACTAGTAATGGTCCTGTAAACCTTTCGTCAGATGCTCCTAGAAAATCAGAAGATATAGAGCGATTAATGAAAAAGAAAAGTCCGTTAGACTCGTTTATTTTACCTAAAATTTAATTAATTCACTTTTAAATTCTTCATAATTTTCAATATTGATGAATTTTTTTTCTCTCTTTAACAAATCAGATATTTCATTTGGAATTTTTAATTCAATACCTATGGCTTTTTCAACTTCATTTGAAAATTTGACTGGGTGAGCAGTTTCAAGAAAAACACCAAGATGTTTAGGGTTCGTTTTAAGGTGTTTTTTTAAACCTAAGTATCCAACTGCTCCGTGAGGATCTAGAATGTAGTTAGATTTAAGATATACATTATGCATTGCCTTCATAGTTTGCTTGTCATCAAAACTAAATGAGCTCATTTTTTCAAATAGTCTCTTGTCATCATTTTTGAATATTTCAAGAATTCTTACAAAATTACTTGGATCACCAACATCCATTGCATTTGATATTGTTTGTTTGGATGCTTTAGCAATATATTTCTTTGTTTTAAAATAAGCAGGAATGGTGTCGTTTATATTAGTGCTAGCAATGAAATGCTTAACAGGTAATCCTAATTTCATGGCAATTAATCCTGCACATATGTTACCAAAATTTCCACTAGGAACACTAAATACTATTTCTTTTTTTTGTTTGAGCAGTTCTTTGCAGGCTATAAAATAATAAAACATTTGAGGAAGCCATCTCGCTACATTTATCGAGTTTGCAGAAGTTAGGTTTTTTACACGGTTTAATTCCTTATCAGTAAATGCCTTTTTTACGATTTTTTGGCAATCGTCAAAAACCCCGTTCACTTTTAAAGCTATAATATTTTCTCCGTTTGTTGTTAATTGATGTTCTTGAATTTTACTCACTTTGCCAGAAGGATAAAGTATAACGACTTTTGTTCCTTTTATTCCTAAAAATCCATTTGCTACAGCCGCTCCAGTGTCTCCTGAAGTTGCTACCAGTACAGTGTTTTCCTTGTTCTCTTTATTAAAATAACCAAGGCAATTAGCCATGAATCTAGCTCCTACATCTTTGAAAGCTAAGGTAGGGCCATGAAACAATTCAAGAGTTAATATATTTTCATCTATTTTGACTAATGGAAATGGGAAATCTAAAGTTTTTTTAATTATATCTTTTAAATCAATTTCATATATACAGTCCCCTACAAATTGTTTTATTAGTTCGTAGGCAATTTCATGATTTGATTTTTCAGATAAGTTTTTAATAAAACTTTTATCAAGTGGTTTTATCTCTGTAGGAAAATAAAGTCCACCATCCATTGCTAAACCATTTTTTACTGCAGTTTCAAAATTCACTAGCTCTGAATTTGAATTTAAACTTTTATAAAGCATTTATTTTATTTTAATAATTTGAATCCCTTTTTCGTTCACAGTTGAAGTATGAATATCAAATGAAAAACCTAGTTCACGATATTTTTCCTTTAATAAATCTCCAATTTTCTTAGCATTCACCAACCCTTTAGACATAGCAAATACTGATGGTCCTGAGCCAGAAATTCCAAATCCTAATGCATTATTTGATAAACTAATTTCTTTTAGTTTTTCGAATTCAGGAATCAATATTGATCTTATTGGTTCTATAACTACATCTTTAATTGATCGGCTGATTAAGTTATAGTCTTCCTTGTAGAGTCCACTTATAAAAGCTCCTAAATTTGCAGATTGTGTTATCAATTTATCTAAAGTAACAGGTCTTTGGACTAATGCTCTTGATTCAGAAGTTTTGACTTCAATTTGTGGGTGAAGAATTGTGAAAGCTAAATCTATTGGATTATTTAGTTTAAAAATATCAAAGTTTAGACTATCTCTAACAAAAACAAACCCTCCTAATAATACAGCGGAAACATTATCAGCGTGGGCAGCCCCACTCGCAATTTTCTCTCCTTCTAGAGCAAATTTTATTAATTCTTTACTTGAATAAGGTTTTCCAATGAGTTGGTTAATTGCAAATACACTTCCTGCTGAACTTGCAGCGCTACTTCCAATGCCACTTCCTGGTTTTATTCCTTTGTGAATTTCAATTTCAAAACCACAATCAACATTTGTTTCCTTTAACAATGCTAAGGCTGAAACTCCTGCAACATTTTTATTCACATCTAAAGTTAATTTTTGACCAGTAACTTTTAAGATTTTAATTCCCTTTTCTTTTGTTTTTCTTACTACTATTTCATCACCAATATCATTTAAGCATACCCCTAGAATATCAAATCCACAAGATAAGTTAGCTATACTCGCTGGTGAAAAAATTTTAATCTCTTTCATTGTTTGCCTATTCTAATTATATCAGCAAAAATACCTGCTGCAGTTACTTCTGAGCCCGCACCAGCTCCTTTAACTATTAATGGTTGATCGCGATATCTGTCAGTATAGAATAAAACTATGTTGTCACTTCCTTCAAGGTTGTAAAAGTCATGTCCTTCTGGAATGTTTTTCAATCCTACCTTTGCTTTGCCGTTATTAAATTCAGCTATATATTTTATTTTACATCTTTCTTTATTAGCTTTTTTTAAGATATTATTAAAATGCAAAGAGTTGTTTTGTAGTGAGATTAAAAAATCATCATTATTTTTTGATTTCAAACATTTTTCTGGTAAAAAAGAACTATTTTTTACATCTGACAACTCTATTTGTTCACCACTTTCTCTTGCAAGTATTAATATTTTTCTAGCAACATCAACTCCACTAAGATCGATTTTCGGATCAGGTTCTGTGTATCCTTCATTCATAGCATTTTTAACTATTTCATGAAATGTATTTTCATTTTTAAAATTATTAAATATATAGTTTAAGCTTCCAGACAGAACTGCTTGAATAGAAATAATTTTATCCCCAGAAGCAACTAAATTATTTAATGTGTCAATAATTGGGAGTCCTGCTCCTACATTAGTTTCAAATAAAAAAGACGCACTATATTGATGTGCTAGATCTTTTAGACTTTGATAGTTTGAATAACTATCAGCACAAGCGATTTTATTACAAGTTACTACACTTATACTGTTTTTAAGGTAATATTCGTATTTACTAGCGATTACATCACTAGCTGTATTGTCTATAAAAATACTGTTTCTTAAATTTAATTCTTTTGATTTAGACATAAAGACAGAAGGGTCTGCAATTTCCCCATTCTTTAGATCAGTTGGCCATTTACTCAATTCAATTCCGTTTGAATTAAATATCATGTTTTTGGAATTTGAAATTCCAACTATTTTAAGTTGTAGTTTTAGTTTGTTTTCAAGATATTCTTTTTGTTTAAAAATTTGCTCTAAAAGTTTTTTTCCTACATTGCCAACTCCTGTTATGAATAAATTCAGTTGTTTAATGTTTTTTTCGAAAAACTTTTCATGAAGTGTGTTTAGAGCTTTTTTAACATCTTTTTTATGTATAACTGCTGTTATGTTTCTTTCTGAAGCACCTTGTGAAATAGCTTTAACATTAATATTGTTGTTTCCTAAAGTATTAAACATTTTCCCGCTTATACCCTGATGATTTTTCATTTTATCACCAACTAATGCTATAATCGAAAGATTAGACTCTACTTTTATTGGCTGTATTATATTATTTTGTATTTCGTAATGAAATTCTTCATCTATAATTGACTTAGCGTAGTTAGAGTCTATTCCTTTTATTCCAATGCATATTGAATGTTCAGAAGATGCTTGAGTAATCATTATTATATTAACTTTTTCATTTGACAACACTTCAAACAATTTTTTAGAGAAACCAGGACTGCCTATCATCCCGCTACCTTCAAGGGTTAAAAGTGAAATGTCTTCAATGTGACTTATTCCTTTAACGACACTTAAATTAGAATTATTTTTATTAGAAATTATAGTTCCTTTATCAGCTGGCTTAAAAGTATTTTTAATTGTAATTGTAATGTTTTTATTCATTACAGGTTGAATAGTAGGGGGGTATATTACTTTAGCGCCAAAGTGTGATAATTCCATAGCCTCTTGGTAAGACAAGTAATCGATAGTTATCGCTTGTTTTACGATCAAAGGGTTGGCTGTAAACATTCCGCTTACGTCAGTCCAGATATCTAGTTTATTTGCGTTACATATTGAAGCTATTATTGAAGCTGAATAATCTGAGCCACCTCTTCCTAAGGTAATGCTATTGCCATAGTTATCGCTTGCTACATAACCTGGCATTATAATGAATTTCTTTTTACATTCTATAATATATTTATTCCATTTCTTTGTTGTTAATTCAAAATCAACTTGAGAATTTTTAAGCTTTAATAGTTTTGTTGTAATTATTTCTCTAGAATCTTTGACTTCAAAATCTAACCCTCTAGACTTTCCTAATTCACCTATAATATAATAAGACATTAACTCTCCAAACCCGGAAATTTTTTCAGTAGATTTATGGCTAAACTCTTTTAGACTGAATACTCCTTTAAGAACAATCTCTAAATCATTTAAACTTTGTTGAACATAACTTAGTATTTTACTTTGATGTTTTATATCAAACAAAGACTTGCACATCTCTATATGTTTGTCTTTTATTAAATTGTAATTATCTAAATATTTTAAATCTTGCTTACTAGCGAGATCCCCAGCTTCTATTAATAAATCTGTAACCCCCTGAAAAGCTGAAAAAATTACAACGGTTTGAGTTTTGTAATTGTTAATTATTTCAATAACATTTTCAATATTTTTTGTACTTGAGACTGAAGATCCTCCAAATTTAATTACTTGCATTTAATATCTATAAATATTCCACTAACCTAAAGAAAATATTTATTGATAAATAAATAAAAAAGAAATATCTAACAATAATGAGAATTTAATAAAACTTGTTGTGTTAAAATGAGATTTCTTTAATAAAATCAAAAAAACAAGTACAATTAAAGTGTGTTATTTAAATAGTGTGATAAAACCTAAATAAGTGTTTATTTTAATGAAATTAAATCTAATTTTTCAGATTTTCCATTCCAATCAATTTTTATATTGTTTCCTTTTTTAAGTTTTGACTGAACTATTTCTTCTGCAATTAAATCTTCTATGTAATTTTGAATAGCCCTTTTTAAGGGTCTAGCTCCATATTTCTTGTCGTATCCCTTTTCACATAGAAAATTAACAGCTTTTTTTGATATTTTAATTTCGTATCCTAAATCTTTTATTCTTGATTTGAGTTTTTCTAGTTCGATAGAAATTATTTTTTTAAGATCTTCTTTTTCTAGGCTATTGAATATTACAATTTCATCAATTCTATTTAAAAATTCTGGTGAAAAAGCTTTTTTTAATGATTTTTCTATAGTGCTTCTTATATTTTTTGATTCCTGAGATTTTACTGCTTCAGTTCCAAACCCTACTCCGTTTCCGAAATCCTTTACTTGTCTTGCACCTAAATTTGAAGTCATTATAATAATAGTGTTTTTGAAATCAATTTTTCTTCCTAGACTATCTGTCATTACACCTTCATCTAATATTTGTAATAACATATTAAATACATCAGGGTGTGCTTTTTCAATCTCATCTAACAATATAACACTGTAAGGTTTTCTTCTTACCTTTTCAGTCAACTGTCCACCTTCTTCATAGCCAACATATCCGGGAGGTGCACCAATTAATCTTGAAATAGCAAACTTCTCCATGTATTCACTCATGTCTACCCTAATCAAAGAATCAGCTCCATTAAAGAGTTCTGAGGATAGTATTTTTGCTAATTGTGTTTTTCCAACACCAGTTTGTCCTAAAAAAATAAATGATCCAATAGGTTTGTTAGGATCTTTAATTCCTGCTCTATTTCTTTGAATAGCCTTTACTACTTTACCCACTGCTTCATCTTGACCTATTACTTTACCAGAAATATTTTTATCAAGTTTTGATAATTGGTTTAATTCAGCCTTTGCAATTTTATTAATTGGTATTCCAGTAATCATTGAAACCACCTCTGAAATATCATCTTCAGTTACGGTTTCTCTGTGTAGTTTTAAATCTTCTTGCCATTTATCTTGAGCAGCAAGAAGTTCCTTTTCAATTCTTTTTTCATCATCTCTTAATTTAGCCGCCTCTTCATACTTTTGCTTTTTAACAACTTCATTCTTTTTTTCTTTTACGGATTCTAAACTAACTTCTAAATTAATAACATTTTTAGGAACATCCATGTTGGTTATATGAACCCTAGATCCAGCTTCATCCATGGCGTCAATTGCTTTGTCAGGAAGAAAACGATCAGAAACATAGCGATCAGTTAATTTAACACAAGCTATTAAAGCTTCATCGGTATAATTAACATTATGATGAGATTCGTACTTGTCTTTAATGTTTTGTAATATCTCTATTGTTTCATCAATTGAAGTAGGTTCAATTATTATTTTTTGAAACCTTCTTTCTAATGCTCCATCTTTCTCAATATACTGTCTGTATTCATCTAGTGTTGTTGCGCCAATACACTGTATTTCACCTCTAGCTAATGCTGGTTTAAACATATTGGATGCATCTAAACTTCCAGTAGCTCCTCCAGCTCCAACAATTGTATGGATTTCATCTATAAAGAGAATAATATTGTCATTTTTCTCGATTTCATTCATCACAGCCTTCATTCTTTCTTCAAACTGTCCTCTGTATTTTGTTCCAGCGACAATACTAGCTAAATCTAATGTTACTACTCTTTTATTATAAAGAATTCTTGAGACTTTTTTTTCAATAATTCTTAAGGCTAAACCTTCTGCTATAGCTGACTTACCAACACCTGGTTCTCCGATAAGTAATGGATTGTTTTTCTTTCTTCTACTTAGAATCTGAGAGACTCTTTCAATTTCTTTTTCTCTGCCAATTACTGGGTCTAATTTTCCTTGACTAGCCAAAAACGTTAGGTCTCTTCCGAAATTATCTAATACAGGAGTTTTTGACTTCACCTTTGATTTGGTATCAGACTTTATAGTAAAAGGATTTTCATCAATTGGGCTGTCGTCCTCTTTTGAATCCTCAGGAAATGTCTCAGATGAAGGTAAAGCAGAAAAACTATCGTCTGATTCCGTAAGCATGTACTTAAACTGTTCTTTAACTGTTTCGTAATCTAGTTGTAACTTAATTAAAAGTTTTGTTGTAGGGTCATTTTCGTTTCTTAAAATACACAAAAGTAAATGAGCTGTATTAATAGATTTTCCTTGAAAAAGTTTAGCTTCTAAAAAAGTTGTTTTCAAAGCTCTTTCTGCTTGCCTAGTTAAGTGAAGGTTTTTTTTATGATTCTGATCAAAATCATTAATTGGATTTGGAGGACTTAAGATTTCTACTTTTTTCCTTAAATAATCTAAATCAATTTCAAGTGAGTTTAAAATATTAATAGCTTTTCCACCACCATCTCTTAAAATACCCAATAACAAGTGTTCGGTACCAATAAAATCGTGGCCAAGTCTTAAAGCCTCTTCTTTACTATAAGTTATTACATCTTTTACTCTTGAGGAAAAATTATCGTCCATTCAATTACGTTTTATAGGTATAGTTTAAAGTAAATAGACAAAAAATTTTTTTTAATTGCAAGTTTTTTTATTAGTGAATTAAACAATTGTTTTATTAAAATATGTTAATAAATTTTTCTAAAATTATATACTTTATATAACACATATGACTGAGGCAATCGTTATATTTGTTTGGTTATAAATTAACGTATAAAATAGATACTACATGAGTCAAGGAGAAAAGCTTATACCGGTAAACATAGAAGACGCTATGAAATCAGCTTACATTGATTATTCAATGTCTGTTATTGTTTCTAGGGCATTGCCTGACGTTAGAGACGGTTTAAAACCTGTACATAGAAGAGTTTTGTATGGTATGCATCAATTAGGTTTAAGGTCGTCTAGTAAATTCAAGAAATCTGCTTTTATAGTTGGAGAGGTTTTAGGAAAGTACCACCCTCACGGAGATTCTTCTGTTTATGACACTATGGTTAGGATGGCTCAAGAGTGGAGTTTAAGATATTTGATGGTTGATGGACAAGGTAATTTTGGCTCAGTTGACGGAGATAGTCCCGCTGCGATGCGTTATACTGAGGCTAGAATGCAGAAAATTTCTGAAGAGATGGTTGCTGATCTAGACAAGGAAACTGTAGATCACCAATTGAATTATGATGATTCAATTATGGAACCCACAGTATTACCTACTAGAATTCCTAATCTTTTAGTAAATGGAGCAAGTGGAATTGCTGTTGGTATGGCAACAAACATGCCCCCTCATAATCTGACTGAAGTTATTAACGGAACTGTAGCTTATATTGAAAACAATGAAATAACTATTGATGAGTTAATGCAGTACGTGAAAGCTCCAGATTTTCCAACTGGAGGAACCATTTATGGATATGATGGTGTTAAAGAAGCTTTTCATACGGGTAGAGGAAGAGTAATGATGAGAGCAAAAGCTGTTATTGAAGAAGTTAATGGAAGAGAGTGTATAATCGTTACTGAAATACCTTATCAGGTAAATAAGGCTGAGATGATTAGAAAGACAGCTGAGATGGTTAACGATAAGAAAATTGAAGGAATATCAACTATAAGAGATGAGTCTGATAGAAAAGGAATGAGAATCGTTTATATTTTAAAAAGAGACGCTATTCCTAATATAGTTTTAAATACTCTTTACAAACACACTGCTTTACAATCATCTTTTAGTGTTAACAACATTGCCCTTGTAAAAGGTAGGCCCCAAATGTTGAATTTAAAAGAAATGATAGGTCACTTTGTTGATCACAGACATGAAGTAGTGGTTAGAAGGACACAGTATGAATTAAGAAAAGCTGAAGAAAGAGCTCATATTTTAGAAGGTTTAATCATAGCTTCTGACAATATAGATAAGGTAATAGCCTTAATTAGATCTTCTTCAAATGCAGATCAGGCTAGGGAGAGATTAATGTCTGAATTTAAGCTAAGTGAGATACAGTCTAAGGCTATTGTAGAGATGAGACTTAGACAATTAACTGGCCTTGAGCAAGATAAGTTAAGATCAGAATTTGATGATTTAATGGATACCATTAAAAAATTAAAAGGTATCCTAGATAGTAAAGAATTAAGAATGAGTATTATTAAGACTGAACTCTCACAGGTTTTAGAGAAATATGGTGATGAAAGAAGGTCTCAAATTGAATATGCTGGTGGTGATTTGAGCATGGAAGATATGATTCCTGATGAGAAGGTTGTTTTGACTATATCAAATGCTGGTTACATAAAAAGAACACCATTAGTAGAATATAAAACACAAAATAGAGGTGGAGTAGGTCAAAAAGGTTCTACCACAAGGAATGAAGATTTTCTTGAACATTTGTTTGTAGGTACTAACCACCAATACATGCTTTTCTTTACTCAAAAAGGAAAATGCTTTTGGATGAGAGTATTTGAAATCCCTGAAGGAAGTAAAACTTCTAAAGGTAGGGCAATGCAAAACTTAATAAACATAGAGCAAGATGACGAGGTTAAAGCATTCATTTGTACACAAGATTTAAAAGATGAAGATTACATAAACAATCACTATGTGATTATGACCACTAAAAAGGGACAGGTCAAGAAAACTTCTCTTGAACAATATTCAAGACCTAGGTCTAATGGGATTAATGCCATTACAATTAAAGATGATGATGAATTATTAGAAGCTAAATTAACTACAGGAAATTCTCAAGTTTTGATCGCGGTAAAGTCTGGTAAGTGTATTAGGTTTGAAGAGAGTAAAACTCGTCCTATGGGTAGAAATGCTTCAGGAGTTAGAGGAATTAGATTAAAAGATGACAAGGATGCAGTAGTCGGCATGATTTGTGTTAACGATATGGATAGTGATATTTTAGTAGTTTCTGAAAATGGATACGGAAAAAGATCTAGTCTAGAAGACTATAGAATCACAAATAGAGGTGGTAAGGGTGTTAAAACGATTTCAATCACTGAGAAGACAGGAGAGCTAGTTTCTATAAAAAATGTTTCTGATAGTGATGATTTAATGATTATAAATAAATCTGGAATTGCAATTAGAATGCAAGTTTCTTCTTTAAGAGTCATGGGAAGAGCCACTCAAGGAGTTAAACTAATTAATTTGAAAGATTCTGACTCAATTGCTGCTGTTGCAAAAGTTGTTAATAACGATGAAGATGTTGCTGATTTAGAAGAAATCGAAGTTTCGGACGAAAACGCCGGAGTTAGTAAAGAAAGTAACAACGAAGACAATAAGGAAGAAAACAACGAAGAAAATAACACTTAATAAATTAAGAGATGAAAAAAATATTACTAATTGGTTTACTATCATTTTCCTTTTTATCATTTGCTCAAAAGAAGGAGTTAAGAAAAGCAGCAAAGTTGTTAGACCAGAGCTTTTACGTTGAAGCTTTGAATGCTTTAAATCAAATTGAATCATTGATTGATGGGACTGATCAGAAATATCAAGCTCAATATTATTACTTGAATGGTTGGGCTTTAAAAGAGGATTCTAAATCTTATGAATCTGTAGCATCGTTAAAAAAAGCAATTGAAATTGATAAGAAGATTAAATTGAACAAATATGTTGAATTATCAAATAATAAAATTGAGGAGGTTGAGGTTGAGTTGGTAAATTCAGCAGTAGCTGACAATAAAAATGATGATTTTAAAAGTGCTTCAAAAAAACTGTATGAAGCATATTTGATTTACCCAGAAAAAGAAAAAAACATCAATTATCTGTATTTTGCTGCATCTAGTGCTGTAAATGGAAAGGATTATAAAATTTCATTAGAATACTATTTGGCATTAAAAAACATGGATTATACAGGCATAGTTTCTGAATTTTTTGTTACTCCAGTTGAAACGGGTATTGAAGAAAAAGTAACAGAAACAGAATACAATCTTTTTAAATCTTCAAAAGATTATACTAATGCTAGGATAGGAAAAACAGAATCTAGACTCCCTGAAATAATTAAAAACATTGCCTTAATTTACGTTCAGACTGGTGAAGTTGATTTAGCAATATCTGCAATTAAAGAGGCCAGAGCCGTTAATCCTGAAGATATTAATTTATTACTTTCAGAAGCTGATCTTTATATAAAAATCGGAGACAGGTTAAAGTTTAAAGAATTGATGCAAGAAGCAATTACTAAAGATCCAAATAATGCAATTTTGTATTATAATTTAGGGGTTATTAATCAAGAACAAGGTGAGCTTGAAGATTCGATGAATTATTATAAAAAAGCTCTCGAACTAGATGATTCTTATGCGCCAACTTATCTTAATATAGTTGGGTTGATTCTTGAAGGGGAGAAAGCTTTAGTTGATCAGATGAATGGATTGGGAACTTCGAGAAAAGACTATGATAAATATGACGTGCTAAAATCAGAAAGAGAGACTTTGTTTTCTTCTTGTTTACCTTATTTAGAAAAATTAATAGAAATTGATCCAAAAAATATTGAAGCACTCAAAACTGCTAAAAATATATATGGAACCATAGGTTTTGATGAAAAATATAAATTAATGAGCGCTAAGATTAATGAGTTGGAAACGAATCAGTAAGTTCTAAAAAACAACAGTTTGTGTGTAACTTCTCTTTCATTTGATTTAAGTATTCCTTTTAAATTAATCGTATCAATTCTCACTTTTCCAAATGCATGAATTATTTTGTTTTTATTAAGCATAATTCCCACATGTGTTATTGATTTTTCTGTTTCACCAAAAAAAGCTAAATCTCCTGATTTTATTTCTTTTTCACTTATCAGCGTTCCTTGATTAGCCTGTTGACTCGCATCTCTGTCTAATCTAATATTATTTATTTTATACACTGTCTGAGTAAAGCCAGAGCAATCAATTCCAAAGGGAGTTTTTCCTCCCCATAAGTAGGGGGAGTTTAAGAATTTCATTGCAATTTTAATAACATCATAATCTTTAATAAACTCAGATGATTTTCCGTTAAATTTGTAATCTAAATATAGACATGAGCTTATTGAACTCCCAATAGGAACTATAGTAGGTTCTAAACCCTTGCTTATAAAATCAGTTATATTTAACGAAAAATCATCTTTTCCTGTTTTTAACTTATCAAAATCAATTTTGGGTATTATTTTTAATTGAGAATAATTAACCCATCCACTATATGAATCATCATGAATTATGATATAGGACCATTTATCAGTTTGTTTAGTTATGGTATAAAGTTCTCCAAATAGCAATTGAGTTACTAATTCACTTTTGCTAGATGAACTTTTTCTGACAGGAATTACACTTAAATCACAAATTCCATATTTGTATTTTGTATGAATCATTAATCTAAACTTTGGTTTTCAGAAAGTTAATATTTTAAAATTTAAATTTAAAGTAAAATAAACCGTTCATTATTTATATTTTTATGTAATTAATAATAAAGATTGATAGTTAAACAAATTTACACTGGTTGTTTATTTCAGGGAGCTTATTACATAGAAAGTAATGGAGAAGCTGCTGTAATCGATCCTTTAAGAGAGGTGTCTCAATATATCGAATTAGCAGAGTCTTCAAATTCAAAAATTAAATACATATTTGAAACTCATTTTCATGCTGATTTTATTAGTGGACATTTAACCCTTTCAAGAAAAACCAGAGCACCAATTATATTTGGGCCAAATGCAAAACCTGAATTTGAATGTATTATAGCTAAAGATAATGAGGAATTCAGGATAGGAAAGATTACAATTACAGCAATTCATACACCAGGTCATACACTAGAGAGTACTTGTTATTTGCTAAAAGACGAAAACAAAAAAGAATACTGTTTGTTCACAGGAGATACGTTGTTTTTAGGGGATGTAGGTAGACCAGATTTAGCTCAAAAATCTCAAAAAATTACTAAAGAAGAATTAGCAGGAATTTTATTTGACTCAGTTAACAATAAAATAAAATATTTACCAGAGCATATTTTGATTTATCCTGCTCATGGTGCAGGATCTGCTTGTGGAAAAAATATGATGAAAGAGACAGTAGATACTCTAGCTAATCAAAAAATAATTAACTATGCTTTAAATGGTTCTTTAAATAAAGAAGATTTTATAAAAGAATTAACTCACGACTTGCCAAATCCACCTGTATATTTCCCTTCTAATGTGAAATTAAATCAAGAAGGTTATTTAGATTTTGATAAAGTTTTAGAGAAAAGTTTGAAGGAACTGAGTTTGGATAAATTCAAAATGTTAATGCAAAATGATAACACGGTAGTTTTGGATGTAAGAAACCAAAATTTATTTAAACAAGGATTTGTGCCTGGATCAATTTTTATTGGATTAAATGGAAGTTTTGCTCCTTGGGTAGGGTCTGTTATAAAGGAAATCGACACTAAAATTTTACTAATTTCTGAAAAAGATAAAGAACAAGAAGCTATAATAAGATTATCAAGAGTTGGTTTTGATAATTGTCTTGGATTTCTAGATGGTGGATTTGATGTTTGGAAAAATTCTGATAATCAGTTTGATTCTGTTGATTCTATTTCTGCAAAAGACTTAAATAAAATAATTGGTTCAATAAGTTTAATTGATGTAAGAAAGAATGGAGAGAGAAATAATGGATATTTAAATGAATCTATAAATATTCCATTAGATGATTTTACGGATGATGTTTTAGAAATTGACAAAATGGACAAGCATTTTATTCATTGTGCTGGAGGATATCGAAGTATGATAGCTGCTTCTTTACTTAAAAGAAATGGTTTTAAGTCAATTGTTGATGTAAGTGGGGGTTTTGCCGCTATTCGAAAAGAAAATTTCAATATATTAGAAAAAACATGTATAAATTAATAATATTACTTTTTGTCCCCTTGGTTTGTTTTTCTCAGATTTCAAATCAAAGAAAATATGAGGTTTTAGACTTTGATACTTTTAAAAAAAATATTGAATTAGAAAATGTTATATTGATTGATGTAAGAACTTTTGAAGAGTATTCAGATGGTCATATAAAAGGTGCAGTTAATGTTGACTACTACAAAGAAAATTTTTTCAACTCTTATTTTGAAAATATTGATAAAAACAAACCTTTATATATATACTGTAAATCAGGTAATAGAAGTAGAAGGACATCTGACAAGTTAATAAATCAAGGTTTTTTAAAAATATATGATTTAAAAGATGGTTATGTCAGTTGGTCTAATAATCAAAAAAAAGAAAATTAATCTTTAGTTCCTGAAAGTATTAGTGTACCATTCCAATCATCAGTTTTACCTGCTGTCCAGCTTTTTACATTCTTAAAACCTACATCAATTAATGACTTTTCCCATTGTTTGGTTGTTAGAAGAGTCATGATGCTAACATTTGTTTTCTCAGGCCAATCATGTGAAGCTTTGTTTTCAAAATAAAAATCTATACCAATAATTAACCTTCCGTTATCGTTAAGCCAGTTTTTATGAATATTTTTTAATACTTCAATAGGTTTTTTAAAGTAATAGAGAACTTCCATTGAATGTACTACGTCTTTTTTTGAATTTGGTTTCCATTCTATTAAATCGGCACAATCATATTTGTTTGTAGAATCTAATCCTTTAGCCTTATTAATCATTTTTAACGAACCATCTACTCCGTTTGAACTAATGCATGATTCAACTTCTGAAACCATTCTTACGACCCATCCTGTGCCACATCCAGCATCAATAAAGGTAAAATCTTCTAAGTCTTTTAATACAAAATCTAACATACTTTTAACAGAAAGCATATGATTTTTTTCCATGCCATCATCTTTCCCTTCGTCAACCCATTGACTAAAGATATCTATTGGACTTTTTTTCAAAATTATATTTTTTTTCTAGTGAATATTAAATAAGTAAAATAAAATAAAACTAATACAATGACTTCCCAATTTAATATATAATAAGGCCAGTCACCAAAAACTAGTGGGTTGTCAATTTTTGGAGATTCAGCTAAGTACATATAATTAGATCCTGATCCTATTAAATAATTTAATGGCATAATAATGACCATTAAAATATTAAGAATTATAAATGTTTTTAACCATGAATACTTAGAAAGTTTCATTTCAAGTTGATAAAACATAAATAGAGGAATAAGCATTATACTTCCATGATTTATGTAATATTCATAATACATAAAAAATCCGCCATCATAATAATTTATTTGAGGTGTTAAAATTGCCATCAAACCACCTAAAAAACCGCAGTAAAAAAGAAATTCAAATAGTTTGTTGTTTTTTGGAATAAACAAAATAACGCATAAAATTAGATTAGAAATAGAACATAAGTGCAGAGGAAGGTCTTCATGCAGCCACCAGTTGCCATTAATTAGATCAATTAAGTGACTGTATAGAGTTAAAAAAATGGCTAGGATACAAATTGCTTTTGCTAAATTTAGTTTTGATTTTTTATTTAAATACTTCCCTAATGTTAGAATTAATACTATTACAAAAGAAGTAATAATTAAATTCCTAACACCTTCAGTTGATTGAAGGTCAATTATATAGTGCGGATATTGATTTTGAATAAAATTAGTTATCAAAAAATTCATTTACTGAAAATAAGTAAAATTTATGATTATAGACTCATTTTCAATAGTCTTGCATGATCTGAACTAGACTCATCTTCTGATGTAATCCAAAAGTTTTTTGAGTCTATTATTTTAATGGCCTCAACTTGAGTTTTTCCAATTGGTATTTCGACCATATTAATTTTATAATTATTTATATTTTTCAAAGAGAAGCCTTGTATTGTTATCAAATAATAATTGTTAAAATTAATTGTTGAAGTCAAAGCTAATAACTTAAGGTCTTTATTGTAATCTGCGCCTGTGATAATGGAGTTTACTTTTAATGTTCCAATTTTTATTGCATTATAATTTCCAGGTTTTTTCGGAATTAAATAAAGTTCAGTTATTTTTTTTGCTCTATTTTTTGTGAATATTATTAGTTTGTTGTCAATTGAAATTAATCCTTCTGCATCGTAGATAGTCTTTCTGTTTATTTTAAAAGATTTTTGTTCTGGGTAATTAAAAGAAATTATTTCAGTCTTTTCTTTACTGCTTTGATCAATAGGTAATTTATATATTTTAAGATCTTTTCTGTTATTATAATTATTGCCCATATCTGAAATATAAAAATATTCCTCATCTCTAGTTAGGTCTTCCCAATCTGTGTTAATAGCAGATTCAATCTTTCTAGTTTTTATTATTTTCCCTTCTTTTGAAAGGTAATATAGGCTTGCTTTTCCCCCTGAATCATTATGTGTAACAAACATATCATCTACTATCTCTAAGCCTGAAGTTTCTTCAATAATGTTTGATAAAGGGTAGTCATTTAGAATTTTTTGCGAATTGATTTCTTGTAAAAAAAAGACAAGGAATAATAGTGTTATTTTTTTCATCGTATCCAATATTAGGAATTTATTATATAAAACACCTTTTAATTTTAAAAATTATAGAAATAAACATTTAAATAATATTATTCATTAACTTAACACTAAAATTCTTAAACCATTAATTGTGAATAATCTATATAATTTTTTAAAAATTAAAATGTGCTGCAGGACCTATTTGAAACAATGGATTATATCTTTAATTATATTAATTTTTTTGTCAGTAGCTTTTTCATGTAACACCACCAATTCAGTAGATTACTACGAAACAAAGAAGATCCCAGTAGTTAGACACGTATTTTGCAAATGAAGTAATAGATAATTATCGATGGCTTGAAGATGATTTATCTGCAGAAACAGGGGAATTGGGTTGAAAACCAGAATACACAACTACGTTTGATTATCTAGATAAGATACCCTTTAGAGGAGAACTTAAAAGATCGGATTAGAAACCTTGAGCAGGATTACTGAAAAAAGTTCAGCTCCAAAATTTTAACGAAGGGGATTATACTTATTATCTTTAAAAACTCAGGATCTGCAGAATCAACGAGTTCTTATACAGGTCATCTGAATCAAGCAGACCTAGAAGTGTTCTTAGACCCCAATACCTTCTCACATGACGGCACAACATCACTTGCAGGATTAAGTTTCTCCAAAGATGGGACTATGTTAGCTTATAGCATTTCAGAAGGGGGAAGCGATTGGAGGAAAATTATTACAATTAGTACTGAAACCAAAGAGCTTGTAGAAGACACCATTGTGGATGTTAAATTTTCTGGAGTTAGCTGGAGTTATAATGATGGTTTTTACTATTCTTCATATGATAAACCTGAGGGGAGTGAGCTTTCAGGAAAAACAGATCAACATAAATTATATTTTCATAAACTAGGAACTTCTCAAGAAAAAGATGAATTAATTTTTGGAGGAACTCCAGATCAAAAAAACAGATATATAAGAGGGTATGTAAGTGATGATGATAGATTCTTAATCATCGATGCAGCAAAAAGAACTTCTGGAAATAAACTTTTTATTAAAGACCTAAAGGACTCATTCTGAACTTTGATCAAACCTATTGTTAATGATTATTAGCTCTAAAAACTTCATTGAGTGAAAAAAATTTAGGAAGTAAACTTTTTGAATTAGTTACAGATTCACACTATTCTCCAAATAATAGCAATGGTAACAGTTGACTTTGGAAATCTTAGATAAATCTACTTGGAAGGATTCGTTATATGCTGAAACTAGATTTGCACTGAGTCCTGTCAAAAGGCGGAGGTGATTTTTTTCGCAAGATAGACGATTGATGCTATTTCCAAAGTTTATGGAATATGAAGATAACGGATACTTATTAATCAATTCAGGGAGAGACTGTAATCGTTCCGGGAATTGGAACAGCATTCTGGTTTTAGTGCTAAAAATAATCAAAAGGAGTTGTATTTTTCTTTCTCTAATTATTATACACCCGCAACAACTTATAAGTTAAACATTAAATCAGGGATTTATCAAGAATTCTGGAAACCTTCTATTGATTTTATTTCTAGTGATTATAAATCTGAACAAATTTTTTACTCTTCTAAAGATGGCACTAAAGTTCCAATGATAATTACCTATAAAAAAGGCGTTTTGTTAGATGGTAAAAATCCAACTATTTTATATGGATATGGAGGTTTTAACATTAGTCTTCGACCTTCCTTTAGTGTTGCAAATGCGGTATGGATGGAGCAAGGTGGGGTTTATGCTGTCCCTAATTTAAGAGGAGGTGGAGAGTATGGAAAGAAATGGCATGATGCAGGTGTTCAAACAAATAAACAAAATGTCTTTGATGATTTTATTGCTGCTGCAGAATATTTAATTAAAAATAATTTTACATCAAGAGATTTTCTTGCAATTAGAGGAGGTTCAAATGGAGGACTATTAGTTGGAGCTACTATGACGCAAAGACCTGATTTAATAAAAGTAGCATTACCTGCAGTTGGTGTTTTAGATATGTTACGCTACCATACATTTACAGCAGGTGCCGGTTGGGCATATGATTATGGAACTGCTGAAGAAAGTAAAGAAATGTTTAATTACTTAAAAGGATATTCTCCGATCCATAACGTTAATAAAAACACAATATACCCCGCAACTCTTATTACTACAGCGAGAACAGAGATGATAGGGTTGTTCCATCTCATTCATTTAAATTTGCTGCTGAACTTCAAGAAAAAGACTCTGGACTCAATCCAATATTAATTCGAATTGAAACTAATGCTGGTCATGGATCAGGGACGCCAATAAGTAAAACCATAGATCAGTATGCTGATATTTTTGGGTTTACTTTGTATAATATGGGTTATAAAGTTCTACCATAAAAAACTAAGAGCCCTATTAAAGGTTAGTTAATAATGATATCTTGATGATTATCAAAAAGAAGTTTTAAATCTTTGTTGTCTCTAATAGAAATTTTGTTTTTTTTCATAAAAGTTTTAACAAGTTTTGAATTGCTCTTTCCAAATAATGCAATGATTGCTTTTTTTGATAATTTTATCTGACTCAGCTTATTATTAACTACGATATATAAGCTATTTACTTTTTTGTATCTAAGATTTGGTTTGTCTTGAATACCTGGCTGATAATCTTGCTCTATAGCTTCTAAACTAAATGACTTTAAAATAGAAAATTTATTGTTTTTTGTAATTAACTCATAAAATTTTGAATTAAAAACAACAAAATAATTTTCTATAAATCTAATTGAACTAATTTTATTAGGAGCAAGGTTTAATAAGCCATCCTCGCTTTCAACTTCAAAAGTTTCATTTAATAGATTATAGTTTGTTTTTAAGCTAATTGGGTTTCCACCATCACTTAGTATCAAAACACAATCTTGAGGATTTTTAAAAAAATAAGTACTTCCATCTATTTCTAATGGAACATTAGATTTTCCTAGACTTATTTGTTTTAGAGTTGTTTGAAATTGGGAGTTTAAATTATTTACATTAGTATCGAATGATTGCGAATTACCAATAATAATAAAGAAAGTAAAAAAGATCTGAAGATAATTTTTTTTCATAATTTAAATATACAATAAAGGTACCAAAATTTTTATTTTGTTTAAATTAAATTAGGCCTGTCGATAACAGATAATAGCCGAAGGATGAGTTAAATAATGGAATAAGTATAAGGAGATTTATGGTATATTTCTTAGGTTTAATAAAAAATAACATCATTTTATGAATAAGTCAATAATTATTATAAGCTTTTTTGTTTTTCTATTTTTAAGTTGTAATTCCAAGGAAAAAAGTAGTGAAGAAATAAATAAAATATTTGAGAGTTATTACCAAGAAAGCCTAAAGTTATACCCATTAAGCGCTACTAGTCAAGGTGATGTTCGTTATAATGATTTTCTTCCTAACAATCTTAGTGATGATTTTAGGGATAAAGAAAAATTGTTCTACAATGAATACATAAATTATTTAAACAAATTTGATGACAGTCTATTAGGCGAGGAAGACTTATTAAGTAAAAAGATTCTATTATGGGAATGTGATAGAAACTTGGAAAGATTGTCCTTTAATGAACATTTAACTCCAATTAATCAGATGTGGACTTTGCAACTTGATATGGGGCAGAATGCTGGAGGCCTAAGTGCTCAGCCATTTAAAACTATAAATGATTATAATAACTGGCTTAAAAGAATTGATGATTATGTTATTTGGTTAAAAGATGCAAAAAAGAGAATGAAAGAAGGTGTTGAAAGTAATCACGTTCTTCCAAAATCATTAATTAAAAAAGTAATTCCGCAATTAGAAACTATTTTAAATACTGATTTAGAGACTAATTTATTTTATAGTCCAGCAAGGCAGTTTCCTTCATCTTTTAGCATTGATGAAAAGGCTATTTTATCAAATAAAGTATGGAAGTATGGTTTTGAATAAAGTCATACCTGCATATCAAGATTTATATGATTTCATGATAAATGATTATTTAGATAAAGGAAGAGATTCAAGCGGAATAGATGCTCTTGAAAATGGTATAAGCTATTATGATTATTCAATTAAACTGTATACTACAACAAGTATGTCTTCAGATGAGATACACAATTTAGGTTTAAGTGAAGTGGCTAGAATTTCTTCTGAAATGGAGTTGATAAAAAATAAAGTAAATTTTAATGGTGACTTAAAATCTTTTTTTAATTACGTTAGAGGTTTAGATGAATTAATTCCTTTTAAAAACCCAGATCAAGTGATTAATAACTTTAATGAAATTCATAAAAAAATGATGCCTAATATTAATTTATTGTTTGGACTTCAGCCTAATACACCATTTGAAGTTAGAAGAACTGAGTCGTTTAGGGAAGCGTCAGCTAGTGCTGAATATAATCCAGGTTCATTAGATGGCACAAGGCCAGGTATTTTTTACGTTCCTATTCCTAATATTGATGAATATAATTTTTTCTCAGACGAAGATCTTTTTTTGCATGAAGCCATTCCGGGTCATCATTTTCAAATTTCTTTACAACAAGAAAATAAATCATTACCATCTTTTAGAAAAAGTCTTTGGTATAGTGCTTACGGAGAAGGCTGGGCTTTATATTCAGAGTCATTAGGTAAAGAGTTGGGATTATATGAAGATCCTTTTCAATATTTTGGAATGTTAAGTGCAGAGATGCATAGAGCCATAAGACTTGTTGTTGATACTGGAATTCATACAAAAGGTTGGTCAAGAGAAAAGGCAATTCAATATTCTTTAGATAATGAAGCGGAATCAGAATCAGGAATAACTTCCGAAATTGAACGTTATATGGCTAATCCAGGACAGGCTTTGTCATATAAAATTGGACAATTGAAAATTCGTCAACTACGATTTAAAGCTGAAAACATATTAAAAGATAAATTTGATATAAAAATCTTTCATCAAAAAGTCCTTGAGTCAGGCTGTGTTCCTTTACAATTGCTTGAAGAGAAAATAGATAAATGGATTATAAATACTATTTAATTTTAACCTACCATTTTTAAAGGCTTTTAGTTCCATGGTCTAACTAAACTAAAGTGTGATTTAAATTCTCTACCATCTTGTAGTAATACACTAAACCAATAATCTGTTGACGGCATAGGTTTTCCGTTAAAGGTTCCATTCCATCCTTTACTAAGTGGGTCTAATTCTTTTAGGAGTTTACCATACCTATCAAAAATATAGACTTTAGTTTTAGGCTGAAAGTCAGCTCTTATTCCAAGCACTTTCCATGTATCGTGTATGCCATCTCCATTAGGTGTAAAGAATTTTTTATATCCAATAACAGACACGTCTATTTCAGCAATACCACAGTTGTTTTTATCTCTAATATAGATGGTGTGTATTCCAGGTCTTACCTTTTCAAACAAGGTCTGGTCTTGGTAAGGTCCAGCTATGTCATCAAGAGCATACTCATAGTCTCCAATTCCAAGGGTTTCCGTTAGGACTGTGATGGTATTGTTTGGTCCAGCCTTTAAATCCGTAACTACGATGTCTTTATTTGTTACTGTTGCTATTTTAGATTCAGCTATAGTTATGGTTAAACTTCTAGAGCAGTTAGTTCCGTCTTTAGTAGTTGCAGTAACTATATATTCACCTCCAAGACCTATTAAAACACGGGCATTCGTACCAGCTAGATTACCTGGGTAAGAAGTTCCGTTACGCGTCCATGTATAAGAGTATGTTCTACTATCTGAAGATTTAACACCTATTGGAATAGGGTCTAGGTTTAAACAAACAATAGCGATGTCATCAATTCTTTCAAAAACAGGAAGTGCATTAACTACAAACTCAATAGACTCAGTTATGATACAATCTAGATTAAGTGGATTAGTTACGCTCGCTGTTACTGTTTGTGTTTTGGTATTAAATGGATTAGGAAGCGTAGCAGCTGTTTGATTAACTCCTTTATCATCTACATAACTAAAACTTACAGTATAGTTCGTTAAGCTCTGAGCGATTCCTGTAATAGGATCAGTTAGAAGCGTACTTAAGACAGAGGAAGTATCAAACTCAGAATATCCGTCTGTATCATCTGTCCCGTCATCACAGCGCGCAGCAACAGTAACTGGGTAAGCTTCTGGCGAGTCATTTACTAAAAACTCTAGGGTAGTGGTGTCATAACAAATACCATCAGGATTAGTGACACTGTTAAGAGCTGTAGCCAGTTCAATTCTAATATCAATAGTCTGGGAAGTTGACAAGAACGGATTAGGAAGTTCATTACCAATTAAGGTTCCATCAGCCAAGTAATAATAAGTAGTTACATTATTTTGAGCGCCTACAAGAGTAGCTTGAATGGCAGAAGTATCAAAGGGAAATTTACCATCTTGAGAATCTAAATCTAAAGCACTATCTCCATCACATTGTTTGGCAATAGTTACAGCGTTAGCTATAGGTCTAGGCTCAACATAAAGCGTAGCCACTTGCTCGTAACCTAAACAGTCAAAAGTACTGATATCAATATTAACTATTCTTGCCCATATTGGTTGGGTAGTAGCGGTTGTGTTAGTGAAATCTAGATCAGTATTTATAGGGTTTTCACCACTTAAACCATCACTAGAATTAAGGTGTAGTGTTACCTTTATATTTTGAGCACTAAACTTCGCGTTAGAAGCTATAAGTTTTTGTTTGACTTCTTGTAAAACAGCACTACTAAAAGTAGCGAGACCATCTTGAGTTAAGGCAGGGGAATCGTCACAAACAGCATAGAAAGTATCGTTATCTTCCATAAAGGTTTTAGATATTTGACTAGCAGCTACTGTGATATCAATTTGTGAGGTTCTGTAACAATCGTTAGTGGTAATGATTTTTACATAAACAGAATCATTGAAAGGATCATTCTGAAAAGCAGTAGGATCAGTAATTAAAGAGCCTGTATTTAAATCCTCGTCTGTATAATACTCAAACGTTTCATTTTGATAATCAGAAGAAATAATTAACTGTGATTCTGTCAAATTATGAATAGATACTCCATCATTATCATCGTCATCGTCACACTGTTCAATCTTAATTACAGGATTAATAATAACAGGAAGTGGGGCTACAGTTACATCAAATGAAGTAGTTGCTCTATAACAACCTGTTGTGTTGTTTAAGACTCTAACAAATATTTTTTCTCCACCAGCTACTGAGTTAGTGTAAGGAGAAGCAAGTCCAGTACTAGTCGTGTCATCTGCATCTTCTTGACTGAGGTGATAGGTTACAGTAAAATCATCAGCACTTTGTACACCTAGAATACTAGTTGTTTTAGAAGTTAAGTCAAAAGTTGAGATGAACCCATCAGTATCACCACCAACAGAACTGTCATCACATAAAATAATGGTGTTAACTGGGCTAGCATTAGGAATCGCATTTATTTTTATATTAAATGAATTATCAGAGTTTATACAAGAAGTTGTGTTGTTTAAGACTCTAATAAATATTTTTTCTCCACCAGCTACTGAGTTAGTGTAAGGAGAAGTAAGTCCAATACTAGTCGTGTCATCTGCATCAGCTTGAGTTAAATGGTAGGTTACAGTGAAGTCATTTACTGATTGTGATTCTCCTAGAATCATTGGAGATTGGTCTTCTAGATTTACAGTCTCAATAAAGCCATTTGTATCATCACCATCTTCACTGTCATCACAATAAATTAAATCATTAATAGCATTTGAAATAGGGGGAGGGTTAACAGTTACAGTAAATTCTGTTCTACATATAACCTCATTAATAGTGACTTCTAAAAAGTATATTGTAGTTTTTATAGGAGTAACAGAAATACTACTACTAGATTCATCAAATATATTAAACTCTGTTTTATCATCATTTGTATACTCTCCCCAAACTACTGATGTAGTCCCGTTAAATTCAAAAACTGGCCATGAATTTCCACTTTCTTGAATGTTTGTCATATCATTCCATACCTTGGCAGCCCCTCCAAAATCAAATTGGCCATAATCTTCACCTCCATCTTCTTCTGTTGTTGGATAATCATTAGGTTCTCCGGAATTCCAATTAGCAAGTTCAGATGTTAATTGACGTCCATCAAGCCAATACCAACCTTCGTCTACCTTATTGTTAGGGTTTAATTCTGATGTGTTATACTGTTTTAAACCAAGCCAAAAATGATTATTAGGCGAGTTTCCTGGACCTGCAAAACCTAAATCAAAAAGTTTGTTATATACGGCATCTTCTTCTTCCTTTGTGTTTATTTGATACATAGATGCTCCAGTACCAAAACTTTGTATTAAAGTGTAAGCTGCTTCCCAAGCCATTGCTTCTTGCTTTAGAAAATAGTTAGACCCATTAAATGATAAAAACAAATCTAATTCAGGATGTTCTAGTATGAAGTCCTCCGCAGTTTGAGGAACACCTGTTACAGAAATTGTTGTTGATTCACTAATGCATAATGCCTCTTTAGTAGCAGTTAAAATTGGGTTTGAGATAAATGCTTTTGTTTCAGTTCTAGAGGAACTACTACACCCTTTAATGTCAGTGACTTCAGCAAAATATTTTTTTTCATGTTCTAATAAAATATTGGGGTCAATGGCTTCTCCCCCTGTTTCAGTCTCATACCATTTTATAACTAAATTTTCACCAGGAGATATAATTGTTAACTGTGATATTTTAGGTTGGTTGGCTTGATCAAAGCAGTATATCTGAATTGGTTCTACGATTGGTTTGGAGGGAGTAGATACAACAGTTAATACCGCTTCACTTGAATCTATTCCGCAAAGGTATTCACTAGAAGAAACATTTACCTTGTATCTTAAACTGTTCATAACCTGAGTAATACCTGTAATATCAAGTTTATTAGTCGTTACTCCTGAATATGTTCCATCATCAATCAAGTCTTCCCATAATTCATTTGCTAAATTGTAAACTAGCCATTTATAATTGACAGTTGCGGTTAAAGGATCTGGATTAGCATTACTTACTTCTATACTAGCGTTTGAATCTTCACATTCACTTACTGATTCTGGTTGTTTAGTTATTGTAATTGAAGTCCCAGCTTTTTGAAACAAATAAATTTCATTATCAGTATCTTTTAAAGGATCAGGAAAGGTATGATCAATATACTTTCCTCTGTTGTCTATTTTTCCGTTATCAAAAGTTGGTAACCCTGTTCCTAAAACTCCATCCCCATCAGGATCTAATTCTTCAAACCCTGCTTCTGTAAGGTCATTACATGAATCATCGTCACTATCTAAATCTATAAAGTCATAATTGAAAGAGGAGTCTAAATCAGTATTTAGATTATAATCAATAGTTTCAATAAAGCCAGAATAGGATGAGTTTGCATCTTTATTAATGATATTGTGTTCAAAAATTAGCGATCTACATTCTGAAGCAAAAAACTCATAAGGTATTTCTCCAAGTGGATTAGGGTTTGTTTTAAAACGAATTTCAGAACCAGTAAATGATTTGACACCTGTTTCATATTTTCCATCATAATTTGTATCAATTAGCAACCTATCATCTGGATCCCAGACAGTAATGTTTTTATTTGATGGTAATACCCTCCATATAAAACTTTCTCCATCAATTCTGTTATGAACCACATCAGGATCTTTTTTAGCATGAAAAAATAATAGTTCGTCTTGACCTTGAGAAGCTATTGAATTGGCACTAATTTTGTAAATATTCTTTCCGGATTCTGATGCTACAAGTTCTGATTTAAAGGTTCCTATTGCAGTACCTGTAAAGCTATTTGACTCTTTGTCTTTAGTCAATTCAGAAGATAACACAACCGAATTAGTTTTAGAATTAGTTAAAGAAAAATCAGGGTTTATAACATCAGCTATATTTATTATGCCTGACCCAAATGATTCGACAGTATTTAAAATTCCATCGTTATCTTTATCTAAATCAAGGTTGTCGATAACACCATCTTCATCAAAATCTGTTGGACATACACTAATGGGTATGTCACTTGATTTATAAACTTTCCCAGTACAAGTAATAGTTCCTTTGACTGCGTATGTCCCAATTTCGCTGGGTTTATATGTGTTATTTGTTTCTCCAATGATATCTGAATAAGTTTCTGCACCTTCGTCTTTTTTTACCCACTGTAAAGAGTCGTAACTTCCTGAATTACTCACTTCAAATGTAACATTTGAAACACCTTCAGAGGATATGCATGATCCTAAAGCAGATGCTGTTAGGTTTAATGATACGTTTGGATCAGAAGGGAATCCAGCATAAAAACTTCCAGAAGTTGCGGCACCATTTTGGTTAAAATAAGCCAAGTAAAGTTCATCACTACTACTAGCTGATACATCATCTGTTAATCCTGTAACTTTATAGGTTACATAATCAGCTTTTCCAGCAACATTGATAGGTCCAACAACAGTAATTCCTGCGGGTTGAGAGTTAATGTCATCTCCATTTATTAAAACTGTAGCAGTGGTTTTAGTAACGATAGTTAAACCACCAGTTAAGGTATTGTCTCCGATTTCATTGATGTCAGCGATATTATTAACATCCCCTCTACTTTCACAACTAAGAGGAGGGACAAAAAACATTCCCTGATTTGCTTCACTAGCACCTCCAACTCCTTGGTAGGCAAATACTTTTTCAGAAGTGGACACATAAAGATTTCCATCAGAAAATTTATCCCCTTCTATTATATAGTAATCTCCTTTATTGATTGTGGCGACTATATTTTCTTCAGCATTTAATGTTATTGTAGTTTCATCGTAATGTGCTACAATTAGCACGTTTTCATAACTATCTTGACCATCTCCTTTGACAAAAATGTATTCTTTTCCAACCTTACTCTCTCCAACTATTTGATCAATTCCGTAATCTCTTGCTCCACCATTTCCAAAACTCCCATTAGCTGAACCTGTGTTTACCACCACTAGTTTGTCTGAACTTACTAAAGCCCCAATTAAACCATCTTTATTCCCATTTGAATCTGTTACTTTTAAAGCAATTGTATAACTTTCTCCTCTATTTAGAGTGATGTTTTCTATTGGAAATTGACCTGAATAGTTTTGAATAACTAAACCACTAATATTGTTGCTACTAAGGTTTAACGTAGTATTGTCTTCAGTTGCCATAACAGAAAAGAAATTTAAATAATTGTCTCCTGCGCTTCCTTGGTTGTCATAAGTTCCTATTCTAAAAACTTTTCCTAATGCATTATCTCCTTTACTAACTAGTGCTCCAGCTTGAGCATTTCCTCCCGCATTCATTCTTATGGAAACATATATAACATCTTGAGATTCAATTATATATCCTTTATCGCTAGTGACGACACCTGTAGTTGCGGGATCCTGAAATAATTGTGAGTAACCTGATGAGGCTATAGTATATTTATATGGGCTTGAATTAGATACTTGCCCGTTTATGTAACTAGAGACGTCTCCACCTACTGGTTTAATAGTAAAAGCAACATCTCCATTCATTGGAGTTGATATGTAAAAATATTGATCTAGTGGATCAGCATTTGATGGTCCGCTTGTTAATGGTGGGACATAATGCACCTTACTAAGTTGCGCTAACCCAATAAACCCAAAACCTAACAAAAAAAAGAAAACAATAAATTTTTTAATCACAGTATGCAAATCTTAGTATGAATTCAAACAAATATAAAAGTTTAATTTATTTCTTATAAATAAAACGACTTATAATTAAAGTATATTTCAATTACATTATCACTACGAAATTTAAGGAACTGTAGCTTAGGATTTTTATAAATATTTAAGAATTAAATAAATATTTAGCCGTTGTATTTTTGAATTAAATTTTTTGTTAAATCAATACCCTCTAGCTCAGAAAGCATATTCCCTTCATATTCAATCCCTAAGAAACCTTGATAATTAAATCCCTTAATAATATCCATCATTTTCTTGAAATCGATTGTAGTCTCATTTCCAAATTCGTCAAAATCGTAGGATTTCGCACTTACTGCTTTTGCATAGGGCATAAGATCTCTCATTCCTTGATATTTGTCATATTCAATTTCGCAAGGTCCACTGTAAAGATTATTGTTTTCTCTTTTAATACAAAAATTACCAAAGTCAGGCAATGTTCCGCAATTTTCTAAATTTACATTTTTAATAACTTCAGATAATGCTTTCCCATTAGAACTATGGCTGCCGTGATTTTCAACAATAATATTAATATTAGAACTTTGTGAAAACTCGCTTAATAAAGTTAATCCCTTAGTAGAATTTTCTTTCCATCTATCCAAATCTTGTTCTCCATCTAAGTTAACTCTAACAGAGTGACAGCCTAATTCATAGGCCATTTCCACCCATCTCTTGTGTTTTTCTACAGATTCTATGATTTGGTTAGGATTACTAGAAGATAAATAACCCTCATCGTCCACCATAATTAGAAGATTTATTATATCATGCTCTTTAGAGTTGCTTTTTAATTCTTTAGTTAATTTAGAAATTGTCATCTTTTCTAATGCTGGTCTATATAGAGTAGAAACGTATTCAATTGCATCAAAACCTAGTTCTTTAGATTTTTGTGCAAAATCTATGGGGTTTAATGTTTTGTCTATTTTGATCATTTTATGTAATGACCATTGTGCTAGTGAAATACCATTTTTACTTCTTTCTTTTAAACTATTATATGAGTATCCACTAGAGAGAATAATTCCAGAAGATGCAGAAGTTAGTAGCTTGCTAAATTGTCTTCTTTTCATTTAGTATTTTTTTTCTAAGTGATAGAATCGGAAATATATTTAAAATAGCTAATAACCAAATAAGAATCAAAATAACCTGAACAATCATTTCTTTAGAGGAGTTAACTATTAGAGCTTCTTCTGCCAATTTTTTTCTATTATCATCTGAATTTGTGTCTATTAATTTATTATAAGGATCAACACCAACTTCAGAAGGTTTCTTATCGACTATTATTGAAATTTTATTGTGAATAGAGGTTATTTTATGTTTTTCAAGATACAACTCAACCTCATTGTCTTGATCATCTTTACTGAAGATTCCTATATCAACATAGTCAGCTAAAAACACAGAATACTCTGGTTTTTTCATCTTATCTGTTTTGTAAGTAATTGAATCTCTTTCTTCATTTCCATAAAATATCCTGCCTTTTTCGTTGTTTCTGTATTTACTTACTTTAAATTCAATATTCACTTTAAACTTGCCATTTTCAAGCTCTTCAAAATCAGTTTCAATTACTCTATTTTGATAAAGAGTAATTGTCTCAAACATGTCTTTTATTAAGTAAGTAAGTGAGTCAGGAGTAACTTCTTTTATATGATTTACAAGATCAATACTAGTCGTGTAAGGAGGCTCCTGGAAAGCTACTTTTTTCACATATTTTTTAAGTGCAGAATTCAGTTTTTTATCTCCAATATAATCACTCAAAGCATAAAATATTAATGACCCTTTTTGATAATGAATATATCCTTGTCCGTCATTATACATAAGCGCATTTTCTCTTTTACTTTCAAAAGTTCTCTGAGTTAAATATGTGTCTAAAGATCTTTTAAGGAATTTACGCATCTTACTTTTTCCGTTATTTTTTTCAATCACCTTCAAAGAAACATATTCTGACAAACTTTCTGATAACATAGTAGATCCAAGTACATCAGCTCCAATAACTTGGTGAGCCCACCATTGGTGCGCAACTTCATGAACAGATACAAAAAACGCATAATCATTACCACCTTCTTCAGAATCATCTACATCAGCTATAAAACCAATGCTTTCTGAAAAAGGAATAGTATTTGGAAAAGATTGAGCAAACCCACCTGCAGTTTTAGGGAATTCTATTATTCTTAATTGTTTGTGTTGATAAGGGCTAAAGTTTTCACTACAATAATCCAAAGCCGCCTTCATTCCCTTGATCATTCTATCTAAGTTATACTCATGACCTTTATGATAATAAATCTCTAAATTCACATCATTCCATTTATCTTTAATTACTTCATATTTTGCAGAATTAAAAGCATAAAAGTTTAATATTTTGCTATCCATTTTATAATGAAAATACTTCCTATCTCCTTCAATCCATTCTCTTTGTAAGTAACCAGGAGCAATCGCAATTTGATCTTTTGAAGTACTTACTGTAGCTTCAAAATCAATCCAATCTGCATCTTTTGCGATGTAGGTATTGCCAAGTGCTGTAGAATCTGACGGCTGTGGTTTTAGTTTGTTTTTAGGAAGATCATACTTTTCTCTTGTCTTATCATCTGTTAATTCTCCTAATGAGTAACCAAGAGATGGAAAAATACCACTATTTATAAAAGTGCCATTATATATTATTTGAGAATTATTTCTCAATAGAGTATTAGGTTTGTTTTTGACTGAAAATGATAATTTCAGGCTGTCTCCAGGATATAATGAGGTTTTTAGCTTATATATATCAAAATTATAAAGGGTATCCTCCAAAACAAGGTCTGTTTCTTTATTAAATTTAAAGGTGCTGATTAGTCCATTGTGATCTAAAAAAATACTATCAATAGCCTGTTTAGTTTTATTAACCATTAAATACTCACCAAAAGCACTTAAATTTCTTGAAGATGGGAATATATCCACATTCACTTTAACTGAAACTATCCTAGGCTGACTGTAATTTTCATATTTTTTATATTTTTTTTCTCCCTCTACAGTTTGTAATTCACTCTCTTTTGAAGTTGTTCTTTTATTTAAAATATTATTTGTGTAATAGATGTAACCACCAATCGAAATAAACATTAAAGTGAAAAGCGTTATAAAAAAGGGGTATTTTCCGTTGAATCTAGATTTGGCAATAAGAATTCTCTGCTTAAAACTACTAGGTATTCCTCTGAAATAAAAAAGAGATGTTAATATGCAAAAGACAAAACCAAGTGATAGCCAGTATATTTTATAAATAAAATATCTGTTTAGCGTATCACCATATCCGTTCATGTCAGAATATGAAAAACCAGGACCTTGGTTATATTTAAAAATAGCCTGTTCGACACCTGCTAAACCCATAAGAGGAATACCAATTAAAAGTACAATCATTAAAAATAAGCCCACATAAGGATTACTAATTAGAGTTTGAACAAGAAATGCAAGAAAAGACCATATTACAAAGTAGATAAGATTTAACACGATTAGTTCATATATATAGAGGGATATTTCAAAATCATAAAATCCTTTATAGGTTTGAAATATTAATCCTGTGATCATTATAAGTGATGAAAGAGCTAATTGCATTTTAAAAATTGCAAGAAACTTAGAACCAAAAAGGACCCAGTTTTGGGTAGGACTAACATCAACTAATTGATTTATTTTAGAAATTCGTGATCTATGAATTAATATTCCAGCATAAAGAAATGTACAGATATTTATTGCAAGAGTAAAAGTAGAACCCGACTGTAGCATTCTCCATGTTCTTGGAAGAGTGGCGGTTCCAAATACATTTCCAAGCTCGAAGAGTCCAATTAAATTAATTAATAATCCAACCAGAACAATACAAATAAATGGCCAGCTTTTTATAATAAAGAAAAAATCAATATTAGATAGTTTCCAAAGTGATTTCAGTTGGTTTTTAAAAGAAAAATCTAAACTAACTTTAGGTAAATTAATTTTAATAATTCCTCCAAAATTTGATTTGACAACTCTTTTTGATTCTTTTTTATTAAATGAAAAAGTAAAAGCATTTTGGCTGAAACTAAAAACTTTATAAATAGTTGTGAATATTAAAACACCAATACCACCCCATAGTAATCTGTTGTAAATTAAAACTTCTTTAATTGGCAGGTATAGTTCGTTTTGTTCTGACACAGTCCAATACCTTGTATAATATTGAATTGCTGAATCTCCAAACGGATCTAAAATAGCTGCTAAAAATCTTTTATCAGGATCCTCAAATAGACTTGTTAATAGGACTTGTAAGATTAGTAAAATTAACACGGTTATAAAACCTGCAGAAATGTTTCTAGTAAAAGTGACAATTCCAAATACAATAGCTCCCATAAAAAGCATATTAGGAAGTATGTATATAAAATAAACATCTGTATAAGATTTGAGATCAAAACTGACTATAATATCTGGATTTGTTCCCGGAAGAACAAAACCACACACTATACCAAAAGCAACTATTAAAACGATTATGTTCACTATAAAAATTCCGCTAAAAAATTTAGCCAATAAGTACTGAAGCTTTGTAAAAGGATATGAATATAGTATAGTATGCATTTGACTTTCGTAGTCTCTATATACCGAAACTCCAATTATGGAAGGGTATAGAAAAATAAGAATACCTGATAAGCCTCCAAATAACCCAGTTATTCCAAGTGGGGAATTAACAATTTTTGACGAACCAGTAGTGACGGTCAAGAAATCAAACAGTCCTGCTGCAGCACCAGACATCATTAATGCTATAAAAAGGAATATAAAAGAATATATGTAGAAAGCTGGTCTTCCAAACCAATACTTAATTTCATTAAAAAATATAGTTAAGAACATTTAATTGGTTTTTTAAGAATTACTGTTTTGATCTTCTTTAAGGGCAATGAAATACACATCGTCAAGTTGAGGTTCTACTTTCTTAAAATCTTTTGAAGGTTTTTCTTCAGAGTATACTCTTATTGTTAAGGTATTGTCAACATTGTAGTTAGAAGATAAAATATTAAAGTCAATTTCTGCCTTCTCAAGTTCTTCTCTAGTAACAGTTTTAGTCCAAATCTTATTTTTAATTTCATTAGTTGCGTCAACAGGCTTGATGTGTTTTAAAATTCTTCCACCATTTAATATAGCCATATCGTTACATAGTTCCTTTACATCATCAACAATGTGAGTGGAGAAAATAACAGTACAGTTAGTCCCAACCTCTCTTAATACATTTAAAAATCTTTGTCTTTCTGCTGGATCAAGTCCGGCCGTAGGTTCATCTACTATAATTAGTTTAGGATTGTTAAGTAGTAATTGAGCGATTCCAAATCTTTGTTTCATACCTCCGGAGTAACCTTCAACGTATTTTTTCTTTACATCTTGAAGATTGGTAATGTCTAAAAGTTCATTAACTAGCTTATCACGCTCAGTTTTATTTGAAACACCTTTTAAAAGTGCAAAATAATTTAATAATTCTTCGGCTGACATTTTAGGGTAAACTCCAAATGACTGAGGAAGGTATCCTAATATTTTCCTCAGTGATAATTGATCTTTGAGAACATCAATTTCATTGAATATAATTGAACCTGAGTCTGGAGCTTGAAGTGTAGCAATAGTTCTCATTAGTGATGATTTCCCAGCGCCATTTGGTCCTAGTAAGCCAAACATTCCTTTTCCAATTGTTAAACTTAAATTATCTATAGCTTTTACTTTATTAGAGTATGTCTTTGTGAGGTTTTCTATTACTAAATTCATTTGTATTTTATTTAAGTGCGGAATATATTAATATATTTATAAAGATATGTGCAAATATAATGTTTTTTAAAACATTCTAACAAGAATGTCTTGTTGAATATATATAATTTAATAAAAATTTATTTATGATTCAATCATATAAACAAAAAGTAGAGTTAAGTGAGAACTATGATGCAATAATTATTGGATCAGGAATGGGTAGTTTAACAACTGCTGCTTTGCTTTCAAAAGAAGGAAAAAAAGTTCTTGTACTAGAAAGGCATTATACAGCAGGTGGATTTACTCATGTTTTTAAAAGAAAAGGATACGAGTGGGATGTAGGTATTCATTATATAGGAGAAGTTCAAAATCCTAATACCCCAATCAGAAAAATGTTTGATTATGTTTCAAACAATCAACTTAAATGGGCTGATATGGGTGAGGTTTATGACAAAATTGTCATTGGCGATAAAACTTATGACTTTGTAAAAGGAGTAAAGAATTTTAAATCAAAAATGCATGAGTACTTTCCAAATGATGTTAAAGCTATTAACGATTATGTTCAGTTAGTTTTTGATAGTAATAAGAGTATGAAAAAATTTTATTTAGATAAATCTTTGCCAAATTTTCTGAGTAATTTTTTAGGTTTTTTTTTAAGAAAAGAATATTTAAAGTTTTCTAGTAGAACAACATATGAAGTGATAAGTTCGCTAACTGAAAACAAGGAGTTAATTAAAGTTTTAACAGGTCAATATGGTGACTATGGACTTCCTCCTAAACAAAGTAGTTTTGCTATGCATGCTAGTGTAGTAAAACATTACTTTAATGGTGGTAGTTTTCCTGTAGGTGGTTCTTCACAAATAGCCAAGACAATTGATAAGGTGATTGAATCCTCTGAAGGAACTATTCTTACAAAGGCTGAAGTCAGTAGTATTATTATTGAAAACAATACAGCTAAAGGAGTTGTAATGAGTGATGGAAAGAAATTCTATTCTGATCTTATTATTAGTGGAACAGGAGTGTTTCATACTTACAATAATTTAATCAATGAAAAGATTAGAATTAAACATGGTTTTGATAAAAACTTAACTAAAGTTACTCCGTCAGTTGCTCATGGGTGTCTGTATATTGGTTTAAACGGCACTTCTGAAGAATTGAAGCTTCCTAAATCTAACTTATGGATTTATCCAAAAGATTTAGATCATGATTCAGCTGTTTCTAGATATTTAAAAGATAATGATTCAGAATTTCCCTTAGTTTATATTTCTTTTGCATCATCTAAAGATCCTTCTTGGCAATCTAGATATCCTAATAAAAGTACTATTGATGTTATCACTTTATTACCTTATGAAAGATTTTTAAAATGGGAAGGCACTTCATGGATGAAAAGGGGAGAGGATTATGAAAAGTTAAAAGTGAAAATCACTAACAGACTTTTAGATCATTTATATGATCAACTTCCTCACTTGAAAGGTAAGATCGATTGTTGTGAATTGTCAAGTCCCTTAACCACGAAAAATTTTGTTAATTACAATAAAGGGGAGTTATATGGTATTGATCATACACCAACTCGATTTAGTCAAAAATTTTTAAGGCCTAAAACACCAATTAAAGGTTTATACTTGACAGGTCAAGATATCGTATCTGCTGGAGTAGGAGGTGCGCTTTTTTCAGGTCTTATAACAGCCTCAGCCATTACCAAGGTTAATTTTATGAAGAAGATTTACAAATAAAAAGGCAATTAAGTATCCTTTTCTATATAGGGAGATATAGTATTAATAATGATTCCAATATAAAAAGAATTACAAAAGGAACCACTAAATAGCCCATGACATCTCGAGCTTCAATTCTTGTTCCAGATCCCATTACGGGTAAAACAATTAATAAAAAAAAGGGTTGTAATAAATTAGTTAAAGATTCTCCGTAAGCCATTGATAAAGCTATTCTTGAAATATAATTATATGCTTGATCTGGTGGAAGGCTGACAGATAGTTGTTTGGCTGCTTCAATTAGACTTGGACCGATTACAGCAAATTCTCCACCGCCTGATGGGATTGCAAAATTAACTATACCACCAATTAGGTATGAATAATATGGAAATGTTGAAATGCTAGCATTTGATGCTATCCAATTTGAAAAAGCTTCTCCAAGTCCTGTATACATTACAATCCCCATTATTCCTGCATAAAATGGGAATTGAAATATAATTCCATAAACATTATTGCTTGCTCTTTTCATAGATATTGCATATCTCTTAGGAGTTTGGTGAAGAACAAGTCCTAGTATAATGAAAATGAAAATCATTATATTAAGATTCAAATCAAAGCCATTTGAACTGAAATAGTAAATCAGGTAGGAAAGACCCATTATAAATATTGAAATTTGAAGAATTTTACTATGATTCAATTTGTCAGACAAATTATTTTCCTTAGACCTATATAGAAAAGCCTCTTCTTTTATGCTGATTTTAACATCTTGCTGATCTCCAATAATCAGATCTTTTAATTCTTTATTTTTACTGCTTTTAGGTATCAGTATAAATACGATAAGCGGAACAATAAACACATATATGAAAATGATTATAAAATTCAAACTTGAACCTAAGGTTAAAGAAGTTGAAATGACTTGATCTAATACTCCTTGTTTTATTAAAAAATTATCTTTAGTATTAATTAATAAAGGAATTGAACTAGATAATCCTGTAACCCAGCTTGTAAATGATAAATAGGTACAAGCAATTAAAAAAGGATAATTTATTCCTTTTACTCTTAATGCTAATTCTCTTGCTAAAACAGCAACAATTATAACCATTCCCCAAGAAATCATAGAAAGTAAAACACCTAATACTATAACGGTTAAGTAAACTTGTAATGGGCTTGATATTTTTTCTGATATTTTACTTAATAATTTGTCGGTACTAGAAGCTAAAGCTATACTGTATCCTGTTACAACAATTAATGTAATTTGCATTCCAAACTCTAATAAACCCCAAAATCCTTTATACCAAGATTCTAGTATTTCTAAAAGGGTTGACTCTAGAAAAAGTATAGCTGAAAGTCCAGTTATTAATGTTAAAACCAAGGCAAATACAAAAGAATCTGGCATGGTTTTTTTAAATAAGTCAGTAAACTTTTCTCCAAACTTTTGTAGCATATTGTTTTTTTAAGAAGATAATAATATTGATTACAATTTAAAACTATTAAGTTTGATATAATTAAAAAATTTAAATATGAGTCTTAAAGTTTTAATGAATTATGTTAATGACGATACTTTTGAAGTAGAAAACAATTCTAACAACAAGCTTTTAATAGATATGTGTGATCCAGATAAGAAATCTCATTTATCTCCAATGGAACTTTTACTATCCGCTTTAACAACTTGCGCTGCAGTTGAGATAGTTTCAATGATAAAAAAAAGAAAAAGAGATTTTAAAGATATCAAAGCAGAAACTATCAGCACTAGAGTTGATAATCCTCCTAGGTATTTTAAGTCAATAAATATTAAATACATTATTTACTCTTCTGACCTTACTAATAATGAAGCTGAAAGATACATTTCTCTTTCTTTAGATAAATACTGTTCAGTTGGAGCAACAATTAATGAAAAGACTGAAATCAACCATAGCTTTGAGATTGTTAGATAATAGAAATAATTATCTAAGTGTTTTATTCATAAAATCTACAGAAAACTCAAAAGAGTTCTTTCTAGCAATAGAATTTCCTCCTATATGAACCCCTCTAGATGTACAAAATAAAAATCCTATTTTCTGTAGAAATGAATTAGTCATTGGTATTTGTAGATAATTCATTAAAATATCTCCATTATCTTTTAATTTGAAAAGACATTCTTTAAAACTATAGGCATTCTTGTTTATTTCAACAGGAGATTCTCTGTCGAATCCGTGGTGGGAATCTTCATAAACGGTTATATTAATATTTGCTTTACTAGACAATTTATTGACTAAGTTAATACATGGCGGTGCCGGAGTCCAATCATCTATTTCACCAATAAGTATGTGAATAGGTGATTGAGTAAAATTTAAATTTTCTGGCTCAATAAAACAAGGAGGGTAAAATGCTAGGTGAGAGGCGAAATTAAGATCTTTATTTATAGCATTCTTTAATGGCAACCACCCTGAAAATAATGCCACACCACCTCCAAGACTCCATCCAGTAATTGAGACTTTATTTTTGTTAATGTTTGGATGTTCAGCAAGCTTTTCAAATGCCTTGTAAGCGTCTAGAACCATAGCTGCAATAGTTACTTGATTTTGAGTACCAACAGTAGACTCAATATTTCTACTTTTAAAACTATTTAGTTCGAATGTAGCAAAGCCAGAACTTTGATACATTTCTAAGTACTCGTAATGATGACTTTTCCAACCTAGACTTCCAGCAACCCCAATGACTAAAGGATATTTCTTTAATGGATTTAAAGAGTCAAAAGGAACTTTTAATATTCCATAAACTATTTGACTTTCAACATCCTTAGCATTACTAATTATATCATTAAATGAATAGGGATTAGCACTTTCAAAAATAATTTTTTCAGTATTACTTTGAGAATAAGAAAAGGACACTAAAAAAATCAACAAAATAATTATTATTTTTTTCATATTATTTTAAATATATAATTTAATTATGATTTTATTATATTGTACATATGATTTCTAATATTAATTTAAAGTTTTTACAAATACCATTGATTTTAATTTCTACAACTCTTATTGTCTGTGGAATAAGGTGGCTTTCACATGATCAACCTTGGATTTTAGATCAAATAGCAAATGAAGAAAGGTTAAACATGTCATTTGATGAACTTTTTTTAATAAATGGAAATCAAACATTGAATGCATATTTAACTCAGATATATAGGTTTTTAGGTTTGTATGTTTTAGGAATTGGTGTTTTATTGATTTCTTTTTCTTCAAATAAAATACTTGAAATTAATATTGTTAGAAAGAGAATTTTAACTGTATTAGGTTTTTTATTATTCAGCAATTTAATTCTTGCTTATATATGGATTCCGAGTTCACATTTTCTTTATGTAATTTGGAGTACTATTGTTTTATATGGAATCTCTCTATATGTTAATAAAAAGCTTTAAAACTTTTTAAATTAAATATTCTTAAGCATATATTTTATATAATTTTATTTGGATCAAAAATAATATGATAAATGGCTTCTAATCAAACAAAGACCATATCTCTATCATCTTACGGAATTAAATCAAATAATGTATTTTATCAACTATCACCAGAAAAACTTCATCAAATTTCTGTAAAAAATAAACTAGGAGTTGAAACTTCTTCTGGTGCTTTGGCTGTGAATACTGGTGAGTTTACAGGAAGGTCTCCAATGGATAGATTTATAGTAAGAGATGTGATTACTGAAGAAAAGGTTTGGTGGGGAGATGTTAACATCCCTTTTAAATCTTCTGATTTTGATAAGCTGTATAGTAGAGTAATTAAATATTTAAATGGTAAAGACCTTTATGTTAGAGATTGCTTTGCTTGCGCAGTGCTTAGTAATAAGATAGGTGTGCGTGTTATAAACGAATACCCTTGGTCAAATATGTTTGCATATAATATGTTCCTTAGACCATCTCAAAGTGAATTAATTTCATTTAAAGAAGACTGGACAGTTATTAATGCACCTGGTTTTATGGCTGAATCTAATAGAGATGGGACACGTCAACATAATTTTGCTATTCTTAATTTCTCTAAAAAAATCGCTCTTATTGGTGGGACTGGGTATACTGGTGAGATTAAAAAAGGAATTTTTTCAGTTTTGAACTTTATTTTGCCAGTTGATAAAAATACTTTGCCAATGCACTGCTCTGCTAATGTCAATGAAGAAGGTGAAACAGCAATTTTTTTTGGTTTATCAGGGACAGGAAAGACCACGTTATCAACAGATCCTAATAGAAAGTTGATTGGAGATGATGAACATGGATGGGATAAAAATAATTCAATTTTTAATTTTGAAGGAGGTTGCTATGCTAAAGTTATTAATCTTGATAAAAATGATGAGCCACAAATTTTTGGAGCTATAAAAAAGGGTGCTATTTTAGAAAATGTTATTATAGATAATAATGGAGTAGTTGATTATAATGATATTTCAATCACTCAAAACACAAGAGTAAGTTACCCTATCAATCATATAGAAAATATTAAAACTCCATCTATAGCAAGTAACCCTAAAAATATATTTTTTTTAACAGCAGATGCTTTTGGTGTACTACCTCCAATTTCTAAATTAACTACTAGTCAAGCTGCTTACCATTTTATTTCTGGATATACAGCAAAAGTAGCAGGAACTGAGTCAGGTGTAATAGAACCTACACCTTCTTTTTCAGCTTGTTTTGGTGCTCCGTTTATGCCTCTTCATCCCTCAAAATATGCAGAAATGCTCATTACTAAAATGAATGATAATAATGTTAATGTCTGGCTTGTTAATACAGGCTGGACTGGGGGACCTTATGGAATTGGAACTAGAATGAAATTAAAATACACAAGAGCAATGATTAATGCTGTTTTAAACGGAGATTTAGGAGATTACAATTATGATGAATATCATATTCACTCAGTTTTTGGTGTCGCTCAGCCTAGAAAGTGCCCGGGTGTTCCAACTAAAATCCTTAGCCCTAGAGCAACTTGGAATAATGACCAGAAATATTATAAAACAGCTTTTAAGCTTTCTAATGCTTTTAGATTAAACTTTAAAAAATTTGAAGATTTTGCTTCAGAAGAAATTAGAAGGGGAGGGCCTCAGCGTTACGCATTATAAAATTTCTAAAACCTCAATTTTTCTATCATTAAAAACAACAATATCTCCAGTTTTTTTTCCAAAAAGTAGTGATCCAATTGGACTTTTTATTGAAATACAGTAGTAAGTTTTTGAATTATATTCAAATGCTTCAGCTGATATCGCTATGTAGTATTGATTTTCTTTAGATACTACTACAGAGCCTAATCCTACAGAATTTAAAACCACATTACTGTTTATTTTTGAAAATAATTCATATTCTTTTTCAACTTCTTTAATTTGTTTCCCATTCTTCTCTCTATCTATTTGTATCATAGCTCTTCCTGTTTCGTGTTTGTCTCCAGCGCTACTCTTAGTTTCTGAATTCAAAGACTCATAAAGCTCATCACTACGTTTTTTATAATTTATTAACCTACATCTAAGACTAGATTCACAATGGCTATATAATAATTCTTTAATCAATTTAATGTTGGAGTTTTGTATAATCCAATTTCTGATATTGCAGGTTTACCTTTAGTTTCAAGAATTGTAATTCTTATAGCGTCAATATCATTAGAAGTGAATCTGATTAATCGTTTATTACCTATAGTTGTCCCTGTTTTTATCGATTTCCATTGATTTTCCGATTTTATTTCAAAATGAAAACTTTTTATTCTTTGGCCTAAAGCTATATGTTCAGATATTTTTAAAACATTAGCATTAATTGGTTTATTAAAGTTTATTTCAATTTTACATTTATCGTCACCATTTTCTGAAGACCAATATGTGTTTGTATCATTATCATTAATATGTTTTTTGTAATTTTTAACATTATTTGATGATGTACTTATTTTTCCTTTTAGCGCAAGATTTTTAGAAAACGTAGATTTTAAAAACTTAGCTAATTCACTTAGCCTTAGGGAATCATTTTCGTGAATAAGCCCTCTTTTGTCAACAGGTATATTTAATAATAATGCACTGTTTAGTCCAACTGAATTAAAATAGATGTCTACTAATTTATCTAATGATTTTACTTTGGAATCTTGATCTGAATGATAGTACCAGCCTGGGCGAATTGAAACATCTGTTTCGGTTGGAATCCAATGTGTTCCAAACTCCTGACCTGCAGAAAATCGATTGTAATCTAACATCCCTGTGTACACACTATCTCTGTATAAATTAGACCAAGATGTTTCGTTTGCATATCCTTTTTCATTTCCAACCCATCTAATATCAGGTCCAGAATCACTAAAGATTACAGCATTCGGCTGTAAGTTTCTGACTATTTTATAAGTATCTTCCCACTGGTAATAGGCTTTTTTATCTACATGCCTAATTTCATTAGTTCCTCCATAATACCCATCTCCTCCGTTAGCTCCATCAAACCATACTTCAAATATTTCACCATAGTTAGATAATAGCTCACTTAATTGATTTCTGAAATAATTTAGATATTCAGGTTTTCCATAATCAGGATGGTTACGATCCCATGGAGATAAATACACTCCTAATTTTAAATTATACTTTTTACAAGATTTCATTAAATCTCTTATCAGATCTCCTTTCCCATTTTTCCAAGGACTATTTTTAACTGAGTGTTCCGTGTATAAACTTGGCCATAAGCTAAATCCATCATGATGTTTTGCAGTTATAATAATTCCTTTCATTCCAGATTCATGAATTATTTTAGCCCACTGATCAGTGTCTAACTCACTTGGATTAAAAGTTGAAGGAGACTCATCACCATAGCCCCACTCTTTGTTTGTAAAAGTATTCATATTGAAATGGATAAATGCGTAGTACTCCATTTGTTGCCAATCTAACTGCCGTTTGGTAGGTACAGGATTAATTGGTGGTATTATATTTTTATTGTATACACATGATAGAACGCTTTGAGAAGCAAATACAATTAAAAATATTTTAATAGTAGTTTTTGCTATTTTGAATTTTACTATTAATGTATTCATTGTTTTTAAATATAGGAATTAAGCAGTGGATTGGTTTAAAAAACCCCTTATAAACAAATAATTTATAAGGGGTTTTTTAAATAAAACTATTAGTAATGTTATTCAGGAATACCATTGCCACCTCCAAAAGGCGCCCAGTTTGAATGCATTATTTTCCAGCCATTTTCAGTTGAAACCCATACTGAAGAAGCTCTTGTGCTGTAGTCTATTACATCACCTTCTCCAATAGTGTAATTTCCTTTAGCATAAAAAGTTAATACAGCTGTAGTAGAGTCTGGTGAAAGATTTACATCTATATCATTTAACTCAAACGAACCCCAATTAGTTTCTTGTTCGTTGTTTAATCTTTCGGTGTTCATCACAATAAACTCTTTTAAGTTTGATTCTCCTGTTGTAAAAGTAATGTTTTGGTCAACATACTTGTTGAATTCTTCCAGGTTTTGAGTAAGAATAGCGTCCTGAAGTTTTACAGCATTTTCCTTAAGAGCACTAGAAATATCTTCATTAGACATTTTTGGTTCAGTAGGAGTAGTTGGTGTTTGACAAGCTGCAAATAAAATCACAGTTGTTAATAGAAATAATTTTTTCATATATAGTTATTAAAGGTTAATTTTAATCGAATATATTAAATTAAATCTAGGCATTGTACAAGTTTTTAACTAAGTTGAATCTAAACTTTTATAAACTTCAATAGATAGTTAATAATGAAAAAATACACCTCGCTTATTTCTATAATTATATTAATTCTGACATTTTATTGGAGCTATTCTGATTTAACTCCTTCGAAAGTTACTAATGAGTTTAACTCAGATACTGAATTTTCAATTGAAAATGCTTTGAGTCATTTAAAAGTAATCTCAAAAGAACCTCATTATACTGGTTCTAAAGGTCATTTAATAGTTCAGAATTATATAGTGAATGAGTTAAATAAAATGGGACTTATTGCTAAAGTTAAAAATCAAGTAGCTATAAGTAAATGGAGGTCTTCTACAAATACTGCTAATATTACTGCATCTATAAAAGGTTATGAAGATGGCAAATCCTTGGTTTTGTTATCGCATTATGATTCTAGACATCATTCATCATTAGGAGCAAGTGATGCAGGTTCAGGTGTTGTTGCTATTTTAGAAGGAGTTAGAGCATTTTTAGCAAAAAATAAACAACCTAAGAATGATATTCACATTGTTTTTACTGATGCTGAAGAGATAGGTTTACTTGGAGCTCAGGCCTTTGTAGATTATAGTCCTTTGGCTAGTAATATAGGATTGGTTATTAATTATGAAGCAAGAGGGAGTGGAGGTCTTAGTTATATGTTGATGGAAACAAACGGGAAGAATAGTCAACTTTTATCTGAATTTATTAAAGCTAAACCAAACTATCCTGTAGCAAATTCTTTAATGTATAGTATTTATAAGATGCTGCCTAACGATACTGATTTGACAATTTTTAGAGAGTATGGCGATATAAATGGATTGAATTTCGCATTTATTGGAGATCATTTTGATTACCATACAGAACAAGATTCTTTTGAAAGACTAGATATAGAAACTTTGCTTCATCAAGCAGATTACTTCACTACTACACTAAATTATTTTGCTTACTCAGACTTATCAAATTTAAACAGTGACATTGATCAAGTTTATACAAATTTCCCTTTTGTTACTCTACTACATTTTCCTTTTTCATGGATTCTTCCACTGTTGATTTTTTCAGTTATAATTTTCACTTTTTTACTTTTTATTGGAATTAAAACAGTTAAAATGTCAATAAAATCAATTAATACTGGATTCATTCCTTTTTTAAGTTCTCTTGTCACGTGTATGGTTATTTCCTTTTTATTATGGAAATTAATAGTTCTTTTACATCCAAGTTATAATGATATTTTACATGGATTCACTTATAATGGCTATCAATATATAATTGCCTTCTCGTTTTTAAACCTTTGGATAGTATTTAAAATTTATAAATCATTTTTTGTTAAACATAAAGGAGTTGATTTGCTTGTCGCTCCATTGTTTTTTTGGATTATTATAAATTTTTTATTTTTTATTTATTTAAAAGGTGCAGCATTTTTTATTATACCAGTATACTTTGCGTTAATAGTGTTAGGTCTATTGATTTTTTTAAGAAACTATGACAGTTTAAAAGTTGTATTATCTACTTTACTTTCTATTCCTTTGGTTTATATATTTGCACCTCAATTAAGGACGTTACCTGTTGGTTTAGGCTTAAGTAATTTATTTATTACAGGATTATTTATTGTCCTAATGTTTGGTCTTCTTATTCCTGTTTTTAAATCAATTTGTTCAAATAAATTATGTATAAAAGCAATAGGCTTTTGTTCTTTTTTATTTTTTTTAATCGCATCATTTAATAGTGACTACAATGAAAATAACAAAAAACCAAATAGTATAGTTTTTATTAATGACGTTGACAAAAACGAGTCTTATTGGGCAAGTTATGATCATGTTTTAGATGATTTTACAAAACAATTTTTTGAAGATTATACAGTTCAAAATAATTTAAATGATAGAACTTATCCCAGTAAGTATAATAATTCATATAAACATTATAATAAAACTGATAACAGAATTGTTAAACCATCTAATATTGTTAAGGTTAGAGATTCTCTTAGTGAAGGTTTAAGATACATTACGCTAATAATAAAACCTCAGCGTTCAATTAACATGATTAGTTTTTATTCAGATGAGCCACTCAGTTTTGAAAATATTGGAATTCAAAATGTTTTTATTAATAAGTTGGATGAATTGAAATCTGTAAGAAATTTATTCACTTACTATTATACTCCCTATGATGATAACTTGAAAATTGATTTGGTAATTAATAAAGAAATAAAACCTTCTCTAATAATGACTGAAACATCATTTGATTTATTATCAAATACTTTGTTTGAAATTAAGCCTAGATCTGAATATATGATGGCTATGCCTTTTGTTACAAACGATGCTGTTATTTCCAAACAAAAAATAAATCTCTAAATATTCTTATAATTTTCTATTTTAGTTATAGATAACCAATCTTTATTTACATGAACGTACTTGAACTTACAGGAATACTTTTATTATTAGCTTCTTTTTTTTCAATAATTAATTTAAGGCTATTGAAATTACCACAAACTATAGGTTTGATGGTTTTAGCTATTGGGTTATCTGTATTTATTTTAATAATTGGTTTAATCTTTCCAGAGTTTTTGGAATCAGTTATTGAGATGAATAACAGTTTTGATTTTAGTGTTTTATTGATCGACATAATGCTTCCTTTTCTTCTTTTTGCAGGAGCCATAAGTGTAAATGTTCATCAGTTACTAAAAGATAAACTCACAATATTATTGTTAGCTAGTTTTGGCGTCGTTTTTTCAACCTTTGCAGTTGGGCTAGGAGTTTTTTGGTTAATTGAGCAACCTTTTTTTGGTTTAAACACACTAGGTCTGACTTTAGTTGATTGCTTGTTATTCGGAGCTTTAATAGCTCCAACAGATCCTATTGCAGTTCTTTCAATTGTAAAGAAAATGAAATTATCACCTACTACTGAAACTAGAATTGCTGGAGAATCTCTATTTAATGATGGGATAGGGGTAGTTGTTTTTTTAACTCTTTTAAAAGTTAAAATATCAGGAATTGAAAATATAACAATAGGAAGTGTAAGTTCTCTTTTTGCTAATGAAGTGTTTGGTGGAATTTTTATAGGATGTCTTTTAGGATATCTAGGTCTGAAACTAGTTAAATATGTTGAAAATGAACATGTTGAATTAGAGGTATTAATAACTCTTTCTCTAGTTTTATTAGTTTCAATAATTTCAAGTAAATTTCATTTTTCTGGTCCTTTAGGAGTTGTGATGATGGGGCTATTTTTAAACAGAAATATTGATACTGAAAGTGGAGAAGTTGGAGTACAAAAAGCAATGGGAGATTATGTGTATAAATTTTGGCACCTTTTAGATGAAACTTTAAATGCGATATTATTTATCTTAATAGGGTTAGCCATAATTCCGATTTTTCAAAACTTTAACTCAACCTATTTAATTATTTCAATTTTAACAATATTTATTGTTGTGATTTCTAGATCTATTGGTGTATTCGTTCCAATTAAATTTCTTTCTTTTTTTAAAACTTTTGAAAAAGGAACAGCATTTATAATTTCATGGGGAGGTCTAAGGGGAGGGTTAAGTATCGCTTTAGCTCTTAATTTACCAGACCAGCTTGGTCAAGGTAAAGATCTTCTTCTTTTCTTAAGTTATTCAGTTGTGTTATTTTCAATATTAGTTCAAGGATTAACGTTAGAAAAACTATCTAAAAAGATCTAAGTATCATTATTATTTTGTTTTGGAAATCCAGGGAAAAACATATTGGTATTTTTTTGAATTTTTTTATAATTCGGTCTTTTTTTTAATGAATAATATTCAGAAGGTATAGCTCCAGTATAGTAAACAAGAGTATTGTACATTATTTTTGAAATGTAAATAAGTGATACAAGCATTCCTATCCAAATTAATTGCGATTCAATTGAATAAAAGTAGAATAAGGATGGTAAAGATGAAATAATTAGAGAATTCCAAAGCATCCATTCTGCAAAATAATTAGGGTGACGCGTATACTTCCAAAAACCAACATTGCAAACTTGATTTTTCTTTCCTTCTAAGAAAGATTTTTTTAAAAATTTTTGCTTTTGTAAATCTGAGATATGTTCAATTGCAAAAAATATTATCCATAAAATATAGCCAAATATTTCTAATGGAGAAATGTACTCTTGAGGGTTATAACTTTGTATTATTGCTGGTAATGCCAAGAAAGTAATATTAGCAAAACATTGTATCATAATTTCATATTGTAATGAAATATCATCATTAGAATACCCTGATTTTTTCCATCTTTTTCTTTGATACTCATATCTAGATAATTCTTTGTTTAAGTGTCCATTTTTCATTAATACTAAAGCTCCTATACCCATCCTTAACCCAGCAAATATGTACATCCCTGAAATAATATAATTTCTTAACCAATATCCGTCACCATTCATTAAGACTATAGCACCAATACAAACAAGTCCCCAGGGCCAACCTATGTCAACATATGACATCCTTTTAGTGATATGTGCAGGAATGCTAACTATAATTATAAAAAGAATTAATTGCGTTAAGCCATTTAAAGAACTTATTGAATTAAACGTCTCACTATAGCAAAGTATTATGAAGCAAATTATAAATGGAATATAACCAACGAAACGACTAAATATTTTTTTGAAAGTAATATGCATTATAATTTGATTTTTACTAAAATGATCAGATCAAATATAATTATCTTTTTCATTTCATTAGTTGTTCGTTAACTATACGTATATTTTTATAACTTAGATTTAATTGACATAGTTATGAATCTAAAAGAAATAGAACAAAGAGAAGTTTTTCCTGGTATTAAAGGAAAGTTTGTGCATGGCGAACAAATAAGCTGGGTGTTTTGGGAAGTTGAAAAAGGGTCTTTAGTGAATGAGCATCAGCATATTAATGAACAAATCATGCACGTTGTTAAAGGAAATTTTGAGTTTGTATTAAATGGAAAACCAAATATATATTCTGATGGTGATGTTGTTGTAATTCCTTCAAATGTTCGACATTCCGGAAAAGCTTTGACTAATTGTAAATTAATGGATGTTTTTAGTCCAGTAAGAGAAGAATATAAATGAATATATCACTTAAGTATAAAAGAGCATTAGTAGGTGGAAGCAGTAGTGGGTTAGGCTATGCTGTAGCAAAGCAGTTAGCTGTTTCTGGAGCTAGGGTTACTTTTGTTGCTAGGGACAAGTTTAAGCTTTCTAAGATTGTTAAAGATCTTAATTTTGAAACTGGATTAAAGCATGATTACATTGTTGTAGACTACAATAATTTTAATAGCTATCAAATTAAAATAAAGAAATATTTATCGACAAATAATATTGATATTTTGGTTAATAACACACAAGGTCCAAAATCAGGAGATGTTTCAAGTGTTTCCATTGATGACTATCAAAAGTCATTTGATCTGCTTTTTAAAAGCGTAGTTTACACCACTATGTTAGTTTTAGAAAATATGAAAAAAAACAAATGGGGGAGAGTAATAAACATGACTTCAGTTTCAATTAAAGAGCCTTTAAGTTACTTGGCTTTGTCAAACTCTATAAGGTCAGCAGTATGCTCATGGGGGAAATCCCTTTCAAATGATTTAGCAGTTTACGGAATAACTGTGAATAATATTTTAACAGGATTATTTGAGACTCAAAGAATTAAGGAACTTAATTCTTTAAAAGCTAACAAATTAAACATTAAAATTGATGATGTTTTGGATGAAATGAAAAGTTTAGTTCCGTTAAAAAGACTTGGTAAACCTAGTGAATTAGGACATTTAATAACTTTTTTAGCTTCTGATAATGCTGCTTATATAAACGGGACCAATATTCCAATTGACGGAGGAATTCTAAGGTCTTCTTAGTTTATAATTAAATACCATATTTTATTTAAACAACTTTTTAAAGAATTTTTAATTTTGTTAATATTTTAATTAATAAAAATTATACTTAAATTAATACACTCATTTTAGTCTGTTGCGATTAAAAGTATTGAGTGAATCATATTTGTCATGCAGTATAAAACAGGTTTCTTTATTAAGAAACTTGAAAAATATTTCTGTTAAAATTTTAAATAAGTTATGTGTAGGCTTAGGTATTTCTATTTCTAAATTTTTTGAAATATTAGAAAATGATCCAAATTAATTAACTGTTTGATATAGATGATATTAGTTGTTTTTAAATTTCACGATCAATTAGATCAGTTACCACGTAATATCTAGGATCATCTATAGAATCCTTAATACTGTTCTCTATTAATGGATTAGCCTTAAGTAGTAAGGTTTTACATTCAGGGCTAAGGTGTGTTAATTTCACCTTTTTATTTACTTTTGAATATTTCTGAATTAAATTCTCAATTGATTCAATTCCAGAGTGATCACTTACTCTTGATTCTATGAAGTCTATCTCTATATTTGACGGATCGTTTTGGACATCAAATTTAGAGTTAAAGTTTTGAATTGATCCAAAAAATAATGGCCCCCAAATTTCATATACTTTCGTTCCATCTTTTTTAACGCGTTTTCTAGCTCTAATCATAGTTGCGTTTTCCCAAGCAAATACTAAAGCAGAAATAATAACTCCAACAATCACGGCTATTGCTAAATCTTGCCAAACAGTAATTGCGGAGACTGTAATAAGTACAAAAGCATCTGATTTAGGAATTTTATGTAAAATCCTTAAGCTGCTCCATGCAAAAGTGCCAATTACTACCATAAACATTACTCCAACTAATGCAGCAATAGGAATCTGCTCTATCACACTTGATCCAAAAAGAATAAAAAACAATAAGGAAACTGATGCTACAATTCCCGATAAACGACCTCTTCCTCCAGAATTTACATTTATGATAGATTGACCGATCATAGCACATCCACCCATTCCGCCGAAAAGTCCATTTAAAAAATTAGCACCCCCTTGTGCTAGACATTCACGATTTCCGCTTCCACGAGTTTGTGTTATTTCATCCACAAGGTTAAGAGTCATTAATGACTCAATTAGCCCTACTGCTGCTAGTAATACAGCTGTAGATATAATTAAATCCCAATGCCCTTCAAGGGTATATAGTAATTCAAATATTTGTCCTTGAAAAACTGGTAATCCACCTTTAAGTCCTTCACCTCCTCCATCAAGAATAAAAGAACCGACTGTTGACACTTCAAGACCTGCTATTATAGTAATCAGTGCAACACTAACTATGGCAACTAAAGCTGCTGGAACTTTATTAGTTAACTTAGGAAGGTAAAACATAATTAGCATTGTTGTAGCGACCAAGGCAAGCATAGTGTATAATTCAGTTCCGCTAATCCATTGAGTTCCGTTTATTGAGTTTTTTTGAAATAAACCTAATTGTGACAAGAAAATTACAATTGCTAAACCATTAACAAATCCCATCATTACAGAATGTGGAATTAATCGAACAAACTTTCCAAGTTTAAAAACCCCTGCTGAAACTTGAATCAGACCAACAATTAATAGAGTGATGAAAAGCCAATGTAATCCTAAGTTTTCAACTGGGTTTAATAGAGCGTTTCCGAATTCATTCCCTTTTTGAATCATATGAATCATAACAACTGCCATGGCACCTGTAGCTCCAGAAATCATTCCTGGCCTTCCTCCAAAAAGAGCTGTTATTATACCCATAATAAAAGCTCCATAAAGTCCGACAAGTGGATCTATTCCAGCAATAAATGCAAAAGCTACTGCTTCTGGAATCAATGCTAGTGCAACTGTTATTCCTGAAAGGATATCATTTTTAGGATTTTGACTGAAGTTTTTGAGTAGTTTTTTCAACGAAAATATTTTAATTTTTTAAACGCGCAAATGTAATCTTTATCTTATTTGTAGACGGTTTTTATTTAGAAACATATAGTATTTTGCTTTATTCTAATTTAGAGTAAGAGTTTATTGATTATTCATTAATGTTTTTAACTTTTTTTTATCACATTGGTTTTATTAAAGTCTGATTGAATATTATTTGTGAAGGTTTTAATATTTATGGTGATTCAGAAATGTCCGAGGAAGAATTATACAATGAAATGTTTGGATGGGAAGTCTGAAAAGATACATGAATGTATAATGATGCACTAGAGATCTGAATTAGAAATACTAAAAGACATCATCTGAAAAAAGATTTAACTACTAAATTGTAAAATAAAAATATTTATTTAATAATTAAAATCAGCCTCATCAATGATAAATCCTGAAAAAACAACAAATGCCATATCATTTTTGTCACGTGGAAACAACTGATTCTTCTCAGGATACTTTTCAAGTTGTAATTGTTGAGCAAAGGAAAAGTTTACTGTACTAATAAATATGAGAACTATAAAAAATTTAAATTTCATTTTTTTTAATATATTAAATTATCAGACTAGATTTTAAAATTATATCTATTTAGATTTTTTACCTTTCTTTGTAGATAATTTAGAATTTGTAACAATGAAACGACAGGAGTTAATAGATGGATTTCTTTTAGATTTTAAACCTAAAAAAGATCAAAGTTGGAAAAGTTGCTATTTTTTTGCTTACTACTTAAAAAAAAAGCATAAAATAGATGCTGAATTAATTGAAGGTATTTCTAGAATCAATAAAGTTGATTATTGGATTGTTAGGTTTAATGACATAGATGAAGATATTCACGCTAAAGCTGTTAATATAATACCGGACTATATAGATAAACCAGAGATGGTATGGAGTTTAAAAGCGTTTGAAAAAGACAATTTTTAAGAACATTTTCTCACTTAATTTATTTCATAAAAATTAAAAAACCCTAACTATTTATGTAGTTAAGGTCTATAAAAAAAATGATATATTTTATGATTACATAAATCGATAACAAAATTAATTAGGTAAAATCACTTTATCAATTACATGTATAACTCCGTTTGTAGCCTGAATATCAACTGCTATAATTTTACTAACTCTGTTATTTCCATCTGTTAAAGTTGCTCCTCCAGAAATATTAGCAGTTATTGGTCCTCCTAAAGTGTTTAGCTGTAAATTATCTGTCAAATCTGTAGATAGAGCATTTGTTCCGCCAATAACATGATAGCTTAACGTAGATTTTAAAGTAGGCTCATCAATATCACTTAGCGATTGAGCACCAAGCTCAACTAATAGATCCATAAATGCTTGATCAGTAGGTGCAAAAACCGTAAATGGGGCAGGAGAAGCTCCTAATTTAGTACTTAGGGTTGTTACAAAATCAACAGTTAAATCTGATCTTGTTAAAGCAATAAGCAAATTAGTAAGTCCTTGATCAGCTTTTGCAAAAGTAACTACTGAGGGTAAGGGAATTACTCTATCCACTGCGTGGATAATACCATTTGAAACTCTTACATTGCCCTGTGTTATTCTAGCCTCTCCATTTAATGTAACTCTCATGTTTACTTGATTAATGTATATTGAAAGTGGAACTAGTGAAGCTTCACTTAGAGCAACTGTTTTATAATATCCAGTTTCGATGTCTCTGTACTCTAACTCATTTTTTAAAACATGATTTAATAAAACCTGCTTTAATAAGTTTTCTGGAACTTCATCAATGGTGTTAAATCCATTATTCATCAAAAATGCTCTAAAAGCCATATTGGATGGTGCCATTAGAGTGTATTTCTCAGTTCCGTTTAAAACGGAATTAAGATTAGTTTTTTGAAGAGCGTAAGCCAAATATGTATAATTCATACTTGAATCAATTTTCCCCGAAATTGTTTGTTGCTCCATAACATAATCCTCATCATCATTTGAACATGATTGAAGATTGAAAATAATAATAAATAACGATAATACTTTTAAAAATTTGTTCATGATCTTTATTAAACAAATAGCGTGCCGTAATCACAATATCTAGTGTTTATTAATTTAATAAACTGATAATTACTGAGTCGCTTAATAATTTTAACTCTTGTTTTTTTATACTTTTCTTAAGCCATACCTATTATAATTTTAAATATTAAAAATAAAATTCTTAATCATTCTAATTTTGTAATTTTACCTATCTAAAATTATGGATATATTATAAGTTTATTCTTCATTGTCTATAGTCGTAAAATGACACGATAATAAAAAGTGATAAAAAAAAATAATCATCATGGCAAATAGTATAAAAGAACAACAAGATATTTTATCAAAATTAAATATCCAAGCATTAAACCCAATGCAAGAGGAAGCTGTTTCTGTAATAAATGATACAATTAATACTATTCTACTTTCCCCAACAGGAACTGGAAAAACACTGGCTTTTTTATTGTCTGTTATTAAAATTTTGGATCCTGAATGCAACGACATTCAAGCATTGATTTTAGTTCCATCAAGGGAGCTTGCAATACAAATTGAGCAAGTTGCTCGTAGTATGGGCTCTGGTTTTAAAGTAAATGCCGTTTATGGTGGACGCCCCATGTCTAAAGATAAAATTGAAATTAAACATGTACCATCCATATTAATAGGAACTCCAGGTAGAATTGCAGATCATTTTAGTAACGATAGATTTTCTAAAAAAAACATAAAAACCCTGATACTAGATGAGTTTGATAAATCTCTTGAAATTGGTTTTGAAATGGAAATGAGAGAAATTATCGGCCAGTTGCCGCATATAAATAAACGAGTTTTAACTTCAGCAACTCATAATGCCGAAATTCCAGGATTTGTACGTTTAAATAATCCAACAATTGTTAATTATTTATCAGAAAAAACAATTTCAAAACTCGAGATTAAAACAGTAAAATTATCTTCAAACAATAAATTACAAGCTCTTTTAGATTTAATAGAATATCTAGGTGATCAACCAGGAATCGTTTTTTGTAATTTAAGAGAGAGTATTGAACAAGTAAGTCGTTTTTTAGATAAAAACAATATAATGCATAGTTGTTTTTCAGGGGGGATGGAGCAAAAAGACAGGGAACGTTCGTTAATTAAATTTAGAAATGGGACCAGTCAAATTTTAATTGCAACAGATTTAGCTTCTAGGGGAATAGATATCCCAGAATTAAAATTTATTGTTCATTACGAAATGTCTAGAACTTTAGAAGAGTTTACACATAGAAATGGGAGAGTAGGTAGAGTAGAATCTAATGGAACTGCGTATGTAATGAAGTTTGAAAATAAAGATCTGCCAGAGTTCGTTAAAAACTCTAAAGTAGTAAATATCTCAAAAAAGTCAGTTCGAAAAAGTCAGTTATGGAAAACGTTATTTATTTCTGGAGGAAGAAAAGATAAAATCTCTAAAGGAGATATAGCAGGACTCTTTTTTAAACAAGGAAAAATTAATAAAGATGATTTAGGGACTATAGAATTAAAACAAGATTGTGCGTTTGTTGCAGTCCCTAAAAAATTAGCAGATCAATTGGCAGATAAATTAAACAATACACGATTAAAAAAGAAAAAAGTGCGTGTATTAATTTTATAATCATTGACCAAAATATATTCATAATTAAGATTTGTTGATCTCAAACCACCACATCACATAACGTCCTTTTTTATTACCTAAACTAGTGGGGATTATATAAAAATTTGCTTTTGCTTTCTTAAGTTGTTTTTTTATTATAATTAAGCTATTTGCTTTAGCTACAATAGTAGAAAACACTTTCACTTGATGTTTAAACATCAGACTCTCTTTTATTAACCTCTTAATAAAGAGTACTTCTCCACCGTTACACCAAAGTTCATTTGCTTGTCCCTCAAAATTAAGTTTGAATTCTGTATTAATACTTTGGCTATCTAAATTGTTAAGTTTTCTAAGTGACCCTTTTATAGCCTCTTCTTTAGAAATATGAAAAGGTGGATTACAAACTATAAAATCAAATAGATCACAGGATTTAATAATATTCTTAAACAAAAAACTTTTATTTTTTTGATGATACAACTTAACATTGTTTTTTAATGCATAGCTATGTTGGATATTAGTATTTGCTATTTCTATTGCTTTTTCATCACTATCAATTCCAACCATTTTCCAATTAAAATATTGAGCACCCAAAATACAATAGATGCCATTAGCTCCAGTACCTATGTCTAACCCTCTTAGTTGCTCGTTTTGAGATGTATTGAATTTTTCTGAAAGGAAATCACGTATATGCAGTAGGTAATCTAACCTTCCGGGAATAGGCGGAATTAGATAACCAATAGGTAAATCATAATTATCAAGTTTGAAATCGGCAAGTAGTATAGCCTTGTTCAATGCATAGATTGCAATTGAAGAACTGAAATCGATTGTTTCTTCACATAAAGGGTTTAAAATGATATGTCTTTGTAATAAAGGATGGAATTTGATTAATCTTTTAAGATCGTAGCGATTATAATATGGATTTAGTGGATGCATTATTTGCGAAGGTATGCCGTTTTAATTAGAAAATATTTATTGATATTTTTTCATAAAACTCTCTAGCTTTTTAACCATATTATAGCTTCCGCAGTAAAAAGGTATTCTTTCGTGTAACTCTTTTGGACTTACTTCCATTATTCTATTAAAACCATCTGATGCTTTTCCGCCAGCTTGTTCGGCTATAAAAGCCATTGGATTACATTCGTAAAGTAATCTGAGTTTTCCTTTAGGTTTTTTTTTACTACTTGGATATAAATAAATTCCGCCCTTTATTATATTTCTATGAAAATCTGAAACTAGACTCCCTATGTATCTTGAAGTATAAGGCCTATCTCCCTCTTCTAATTGACAGTATTTTACATAATTTTTTATAGCTTCAGGGAAATGGATGTAATTACCCTCATTTAGTGAGTAAATATGACCATTTTTTTTATAAGTCATTTTAGGATGTGATAGATAAAAAGTTCCAATAGCTGGATTTAAAGTAAATCCATTCACACCATGCCCCGTTGTGTAAACCAACATAGTTGAGGTTCCGTAGATTACATATCCAGCGGCAACTTGATTCACTCCTTTTTGTAAAAAATCATTTAAATTCACAGGGGAACCTAAAGGACTAGTTCTTCTGAAAACTGAAAAAATTGTTCCCACAGAAACATTCACATCTATATTTGATGATCCATCTAGAGGATCAATTAAGACAATATATTTGTTTTTATTCTCGTTGTTATGACCTTCTACATTTATAAAATTTTCATTCTCTTCAGATGCAATTCCACATACAATTTCTCTATTAATTAATGTTTGTATAAATATTTCATTTGCTAAAATATCTAGTTTTTTTTGATCTTCATCTTGAACGTTTTTATTTCCAGCGGAGCCAAGGATGTCTACTAGACCAGCTTTATTAACCTTATGATTAACGACTTTTGCAGCTAGCCTTATGGAATTAAGAATTCTAGATAATTCACCTGAAGAATATTTAAAGGCATTTTGGTTTTCTATAATAAATTCCCCTAATGTCTTATTTTCCATTATTAAAAGTAATAAAACATTTATGACTTAACTATAGCTTTGTTAAAATCTCAATATCATCAATTAACTTAAGAACAGCTTCATCATCAGTACCATCGTAGACTCCTCTAATTTGCTTATTTGTGTCTACTAGTATAAAATTAGGTGTATGTATAAAATCTTGTAAACCACCATCTCCTTGCTCAATAACGGCAAAGTAGCTTTTTCTAGCAAGATTATAAATATGCTTTTTGTCCCCTGTAGTAATATTCCATTTATTGTCTTTTACTCCTTTGTCTTGCGCATATTTTTTAAGAACAGATACACTATCAATATAAGGTGTTACAGATAAAGAAAGGAGCATGACTTTGTTATCATTAATGAACTGATTTTGAACTTTCACTAAGTTATCTGTCATTATAGGGCAAATGCTTGGACATCTAGTGAAAAAGAAATCAACTACATAAATTTTATCTTTGTAATTCTCTTGAGTTATAACATTCCCATTTTGATTTATGAGTGTAAAGTCATCTACTTTATGATTCTTAATTTTGTTATGTAGGCTCGCATCAACTAACTCAGGATTAAAGTCAGTTGGGTTATAAATAGGTAATGGATCTTTTGAAACTTGATTACAAGAATTTAAGTAAAATATAAAAAAGATTAATGAGAGCTTAATTAGTCTAGACATTCTAAATTTATTTATATAAGTTTTTTTGAAATAAACTGCTTAGCCTCAGCTAATTCAGGACGATTACTGTTAGTGGATTCACATAGCGTTATTAATTCTTGAAAATAAAAAGTAGCTTGTTTGCTGTCATTGATTTGTTGAGCTGCTTTGGCTGCGCCATACAATCCGTTAAATCGATTGGGGTGTCCTTTTAGATTTAGTTTATAAGTTTCAAGTGCTTTTTTAGGTTTATTTAGAGCTAAATACATATCTGCTAACAGTTCGTCAGCAGGAATTATTTCTCCAGGTGTCACGGCATGTTTTGAAGTTTTACTCTCTAAATCTGAAGCTATTAGCATAAAATTTAACGCTTTTTCAGAATTTCCTTTAGCCAACTCAATCCAGGCATTAGCTGAATTAATTTGAATAGCGACTTGACCTGACTTATAAATATCTTCAGATTTAATAAGCTCTTGATGAAGTGTTTTTAAAATAGTTAACTCTTCTTGGGCTGAAGAAATGTTTTTTAAATTTGAAAAACCTAATATTTTAGAAAAATGAAGCATTGCTTTGGGCCAATATGATTTATCCCAGTTCATTTCTGTTAACGGTAATTGAAGTTCTGTAGCGCGCTTCCAATCTTTGTTTTCAATAGCTAATCTAGATGGTACGGCAATTAACGCATAGGCAGATGCATAGCTATTAGATGGAAATATTTTTTTAATAGACTGTACTTTTTCTAACTCTAACTCTGCTCTAGTATTATCACCTTTTTGTAAATAAGCATAAACCAAATAGTCTAATGCATGAATTTCACTTACCCAAGTTGCATCTGGATTTACGGATTCTGCATAGCATACTGCAGAATTGGCAGAATCATTATTAGATCTAATAGATTCATTCCACAATCCTAAACGTGTAAATATATGTGAAGGCATGTGTTGAGCATGCGCTGATGCTGGTGCAATTACAGCATATTTTCGTGCTACTTCCAGTGCTAAATGCGCTAACTCAGGAGAGTCGTAATTATGTATTATATAGTGAGCAATACCTGGATGGTTAGGGAATTTAATAAATAAGTCTTCTAGTATTTTTCCGGATTTTTTTTGTTTACTGTATGTCTTGTCATTAGGGTCTGATGTTGCAAGAACAGCTAAAGAGTAAAAAACAGCGGTTTCAACATCTTCAGGATATTTAGTGTATAATTCTTCCATTTTAGTTGCGTAATTCAGCTTTCTAGTCTTTGTGTCTACTGTTCTCCAGTCTTTAAAATATACGGATACAGCATCAATGTAGTCTTGTTCACGTTCATTGTTTGGTATTAAAGTGTTTGCTATTTTTAGTAATGCTTCACCACGTTCCAGTGATTTAGGATTTTGATTAAATGATAAAGGGTGGTTTAAAATACTCATTGCTGTTCCCCAGTAGGCCATTAAGCAATCAGGAGCCTCATCTAGAACGCTTACAAATGCTTTTTCAGCTTCAGCGTATTCAAATGAATGGATTAAAGATAATCCTAAATTAAATGCTTCTCTTAAATCATAGCGACATGAGAGCGTGAAATTGACATCTCCAAATTCTGAATCCCCGCAAAGTAACAAAGGTCCTCTATTCAAATCTAATTCAGCAATAGAAAAGGCTGTAGAAGTTTTTTGATTTTTACACGCGTACAGGCTAATTGTTAAAACGGTTACAAATAGACAAGTTTTTAAGTATTTCATTTTTATTTTTTTAGTTCAATTTGTTATTTAAATATAATCATATTAATACTACTCAAAGACCTTGTGTTTTATAGAAATTAAATATTTTAAAAAAAATTTATAGTTTATTTTTTTGTCAGTTTTACTGAAAAGTGTCTCATTATTGGAGCTTCCCATTTTATAGTATAACCGCTTTTGGCATTGTTTCTTGTTTCGTATATGATTTTCAACGCAACAGCAACATATTCCATTTGTGATAATGTATAGGTTCTTCTAGGGATAGCGAGTCGAACCATTTCTAGTTTAGGAAAACGATTTTCTCTAGTTATGGGGTCACGGTCTGCTAATAAGGTTCCAATTTCAACACCTCTAATTCCGGCAATAATATATAATTCTATTGCTAAAGCCTGAGCTCTATATTCTTCTTTTGGAATATTAGGAACGAATTTTGTAGCGTCAATATAAATGGCGTGCCCTCCGAAAGGCTTTAAAACAGGAACATTAAATTCATCAAGACGTTGTCCTAAGTAAGAAACTTGTCGAATTCTACTTTGTAAATAATCAAAGGATGTTCCCTCAATTAGTCCTTGAGATAAAGCTCCCATGTCTCTTCCTGACATTCCACCATAAGTAACAAATCCTTCATACATAATTGCAAAGTTTGAGCAAACCTCATGAGTGTCTGGATTGTTTAATGCTATAAAGCCACCCATATTAACAATCCCATCTTTTTTTGCACTCATAGTCATGCCGTCTGCCAAAGAGAACATTTCTTTTACAATTTCTTTTATGGAATGATTGACAAATTCTTTTTCTCGAATTTTTATGAAATAAGCATTTTCAGCAAAACGAGCTCCATCAATAAACAAATTTACTTTATATTGATTACAGAGAGACCTAACAGAACGTATGTTTTCTAAAGACACAGGTTGTCCGCCAACTGTATTGCAAGTAATAGTGATTAGTACAAATGGAATTTTTCCTTTAGGAGTATTAACAAGAATTTCTTCTAGTTTTTCCAAATCAATATTACCTTTAAAAGGATGGTCTGTTTCTACATCAAAGGCATCCTTAATAGTACAATCTAGTGTAGCTGCTTTACGGTATTCTATATGCCCTTTGGTTGTATCAAAATGAGCATTTCCTGGAATAAAATCACCTTTTTTTACTAAAGCTGAAAACAAAACGTTTTCAGCAGCTCTACCTTGGTGTGTAGGTATAAAATACTTAAAACCAGTAATATTTTTTACAGTTTTTTCTAACTTTAAAAAAGAACTTGACCCTGCATAACTTTCATCACCGAGCATGATTTCTGCCCACTGCTTATCAGACATGGCTCCTGTTCCAGAATCTGTAATCAAGTCAATGACAACTTGATTGCTGTTTAATTTGAATAAATTATAAGAAGCGTCTTCGATCCATTTTTTTCTTTGTTCTGGCGTAGATTGTTCAATGGATTCTACCATTTTTATTTTGTAGGGTTCTATATAAGGTAATTGCATATGTAAGTTGATTTTGTTAATGTAAAAAGTTTAAAAGGGTTATTTTGTAAAAGAAAAGATAAAGGATTATGCGAAGATGTAAGAATCTCGATTCTTTATATTTTGATGTGCATAAAAATGATAAGTCTTTTTAATCATCTGATCAAATTTAATAAATTTTGTTTTAACTTAGTTATCAATATAATTAAGATAAATATCAATTTTAAAATCATGAAAAATATAATACTAACATCCTTATTTCTATTTGTTGCTATAACATCATTTTCACAAACTGCCACATCATATTTAAGTCCTGTGTCTAGTCCGCAAGCTTCTGTAAGTCAGAATGTTGGAATGACAAATATTTCTATTAATTATTCGTCGCCAGGTGTTAAAGGAAGGGAAGTGTTTGGTGGTCTTGTTCCATACAATCAGGTATGGAGAGCTGGTGCAAATAGTCCTACTATTATAAAGTTTTCAACAAGTGTGATTATTGGCGAAAAGACATTAAGAGCTGGTGAGTATGCAATTGCTGTTACGCCTAGAAAAGAAGGTGATTGGACAATAGATCTAAATTCTGCAGGTAAATACCCCTTCGCATATATGAGCAATGATGGAACTCTTGATAGGGAAGCCTATAATAAAGATTTAGCTGTTAGTGTTGATGTGAAACCAGAATATTGGGATAATGATACTGTTGTAGAAAGGTTAAAATATATAATAGGAGCTAATGATAATAAGAAAGCTATTGTTTCTCTATTATGGGGTGACGTAATAGTTCGATTTGAGGTTGATACGATGCCAGAAAAACATCTTGAAAATTTCACAAAAACATTAAAATAGAATACCCTAAAGCATACCTACATGTTTTTTATGTTCATTAGCTTTTAATGAATTAATAGACAGTTATAAGCAATTAGTGTTTAATGTTAAAATTGTGTTGAATATAAGAATGGTTTTAAATTTTCTAGTGTATTTCTAAGAATTCCCCCCATTCATTTACAGTTGTTTAAAAAGACTCGAATCAATATAGTTCGAAGTCAGAAAATTAAATTTTATTGATTAATCAATGAGTATGAGTAAAAAAAATGTTTCATTTAGTTGGGCCTTTAAAGAATTTATTTGGCCAAGAAGAAAAGTAGTTTCTTTCGGACTGATTTTGATAATCTTTAGAAGTCTTTCAGGGCTTGTGCTTCCTTACGCCAGTAAAACTCTGATAGATGATAGTAATACCTTCAAAAGATATGGATGCACTATACTTTATTGATTATTGTTTGTTCTGCATTATTATTTCAGATCGATTAGCTCTTTTTCTCTAGACCCGCGTTTTAAGTGTAGAAGCACAACACTTAATTTCTGTATTGCGTGCTAAAGTTCAACAAAAATTATTGACACTTCCAGTAAGTTTTTTTGATAATAACAAGTCTGGAACTTTAGTCTCTAGAGTAATGATAGATGTTGAAGGGGTTCGAAATTTGGTTGGAACAGGATTGGTTCAATTAATAGGGGGGAGTATTTCTGCACTTATTTCTTTATTTATATTAATAAAAATCAATGCACAAATGACTTTATTTGTTTTATTGCCAGTTGCGATTTTTGCTCTAATAGCGCTGAAAGCTTTTGGATATATACGACCTATTTTTAGAGTTCGAGGGAAAATAAATGCCGAGGTTACTGGTCGTCTAACTGAAACTTTAAATGGAATTCGTGTAATTAAAGGCTTTAATGCAGAATCACAAGAACTTAAAGTTTTTAAAAAAGGGGTTGATGAATTGTTTCAAAATGTAAAAAAGAGTCTAACCGCTACAGCATTTATAACCAGTTCTTCTACTTTTTTACTTGGTTTAGCATCGGCTGGCATCATGGGAATGGGGGGTTATTTCATTATGAATGGAAGTATGACCTATGGAGAATTTGTCTCATTCACTCTCTTTCTTGGCTTTATGATTGCGCCCATTGTTCAAATGAGTAATATAGGGAGTCAACTTACCGAGGCTTTTGCAGGCTTAGACCGAACTCAAGAATTAATGGGTTTGACCTGAAGAGAATGATCCTTAAAATCGAAAAGTAGTTCTCAAGAAAATTGAAGGAAATGTTTCTTTCAAAAATATTTCGTTTAGTTATGATGATAAAACAAGAGTATTACATGACATCTCATTTGAAGCTCCAAAAGGAAGTGTTACTGCACTAGTCGGTTCTTCAGGTTCAGGTAAATCTACTATTGCTGGACTGGCTACTGCTTTTTTAAATCCAAGCTCGGGTAAAGTTTTAATTGATGGAGAAGATCTATCAAAGGTAGATCTTCGAAGCTATAGAAGTCAATTGGGCGTTGTTCTTCAAGACGACTTTTTGTATGAAGGTACAATTAGAGAAAACATTCTATTTCCACGTCCTAATGCAACTGAAGAAGAGCTTCAGCAAGCAGTTCATGGCGCTTATGTTAATGAATTTACAGATCGTTTTGAAAAAGGGATTGATACTCTTATAGGTGAGCGTGGAGTGAAATTATCTGGAGGACAAAGACAGACGAATTTCTATTGCACGTGCTTTGTTAGCGCGACCTAAGATTGTGATTTTGGATGAAGCTACTTCAAATCTAGACACTCAAAGTGAAGCATTTATTCAAAAAAGTCTGGGTTTATTAATGCAGAACAGAACTACTTTCGTGATTGCTCATCGCCTGAGTACTATTCAAAAGGCAGATCAAATTCTAGTAATAGAAGATGGTGATATAGTGGAACGTGGTAAACACGAAGAATTAATAGCTGCTAAAGGGAAGATATCATGAGTTGATACACCTATCAAACTAGAATGTAAACTTATGATTTTGTTTATATAATAACCTTTAGCTGACTAAGAAGCATAGATCTAAGGGGAATGTTGAACTTAGTTTTCAGATAATTCAAACCATCGTAATGATTTTGTTTCTAGTTCTTTTTCAAGCGTTCCAAGTTTAATTGAACATTCCTCAATTTGTTTTTGGTCTAGAGTTTCATTTATAAAACGATTTTTAATTTCTTCTTTTTGAATTTCAATATTTTTTATCTCTCGTTCTAGTTTTTTAAACTCTTTTTGTTGCTTAAAGTTTAAGGTTGTTTTTTTTGTAGTATCCTTCCATTCTTTTTTTGGTTTTTTCTCTTGCTTGGGAGCTGCTCTTCTTTCTTCAATTTGAGAATTTTCATATGCTCTATAATCAGAATAATTTCCAGGAAAATTCTCAACAATACCTGAACCTTTGAATATAAACAAATGATCTACGATTTTATCCATAAAATATCGATCATGAGAAACAACTAGTAGACATCCAGGAAAGTCTAATAGAAAATTTTCGAGTACGTTGAGTGTGATGATATCTAAATCATTTGTAGGTTCATCAAGAATCAAAAAGTTTGGGTTTTGAATTAAAACTGTACATAGATATAGACGCTTACGTTCTCCACCACTTAATTTGTCAACAAAATCATATTGTTTTTTGCGATTAAATAAAAATCGTTCTAGTAATTGTTGTGCTGATATTTTACGTCCTTTTTTAAGAGGAATAAAATCACCATAATCTCTTATAACATCAATTACTTTTTGCCCTTTTTTAACAGGAATACCTTTTTGAGTATAGTACCCGAATTTTAATGTTTCTCCCCAAACAATTTTTCCAGCATCTGCAGTGTCATTAGAAGTTAGTAGATTTAAGAATGTAGATTTTCCTGTACCATTCTTTCCAATGATTCCAATACGGTCGTTCCGTTGAAACATATAGTCAAAATGATCTAATATGATTTTATCACCAAATGCTTTTTGAACTTTATGCATTTCAATCATTTTATTTCCCAAGCGTTCCATGTTTATTTCCAATTGAACTTGGTGTTCATTACGTCTTTGACTTGCTTTTTCTTTTATTACTTTAAAATCTTCTATACGAGATTTTGATTTAGTAGTCCTTGCCTTGGGTTGTCTACGCATCCAATCTAGTTCTTTCTTGAAATGTAACTTAGTTTTATGTGCTGCCAGATTTTCTTGAGCAATACGTGCTTCTCTTTTCTCTAGATAGTAGGAGTAATTACCTTTGTAATTATAGAGCTTACCCTCATCTAACTCAATAATTTCATTGCATACACGTTCCAAGAAATAACGGTCGTGGGTAACCATAAATAAAGTTATTTTTTCTTTAGAAAAATAATCCTCTAACCATTCAATCATTTCTAAATCTATGTGGTTGGTAGGTTCGTCTAGAATTAATAATTCAGGTCGCTTTAGTAAAGCGTTGCATAAAGCTATTCTTTTTTTTTGTCCTCCCGATAAGCTTTCAATTTTGGCGCTTAAATCATCTAGCTTGAGCTTAAATAAAATCTTCTTGTATTGTGTTTCAAAATCCCAAGCTTGGGTTTGATCCATTGCCTCAAATGCTTTTTGATAGGCTTCTTGATCTTCTGGGTTTTCTAATGCTTTATCGTAGTCAGCTATTATTTTTAAGATAGGATTATCTGCTTGAAAAATACTTTCTTTGACTGTTAGTTCAGGGTCTAAGTTAGATTCTTGAGCCAAGTAAGCAACCCGAGTTCCTTTTCTAAAAATAACATTACCTTCATCAGGTATGTCCTCTCCAGCAATGATATTTAAAATAGAGGTTTTTCCACTTCCGTTTTTGGCGATTAAAGCAATTTTTTGACCTTGGTTAATTCCAAAAGAAAGGGTGGTAAAAATTACTTTTTCACCATAAGATTTTGAAATACCTTCAACAGAGAGTAGGTTCATAAGGTTTTAATTCATTTTTAGAGCGACAAAAATACACATTCAAAGTATGACATGAATCTTTTAATTAGAAACATTATTTATAACCTTTATACTTACCTAGAATTGCCAGTATTATAAAATGATGCCGTTATGTTAAAAGGGATTAAATTATTTATTTTTGAAATCTATTTAAAGCTTAATTTATTCTATAATTTCGTAATCAATACTTAGTTTTCGAAAGGCTCTTAAAGCAGAACCAGAATTTTTGTCTTCAATTTCAATTTCTACAGGGTCTCCTTCCAATATTATTTCTGTAAGCTCAACTGAGAGAGATCCGCTAATATTAGATGAAATTTCCGCAATACATTTTGCTATCGCTCTCCTACTGCCGTACGGTATGCTTTTACTATATATGCTTGTTTCATAATATTTTTCTTTAAGACTTAAACTTTATGCGCTAAGCTTTTAATTTGTATTAATATATAATTATTATATTTATAGCATATTTAAAATATACAACATGAAAAAATTATTATTAGTTTTAGCCTTAGGATTGGCATTTATCTCTTGTAATGAAAAAGAAAAAGAGAAGATCATAGCCGAATCAGAGGTAATCAAAAATGAATGGAAATTTATTTATTGATGGTAGAAATCAGTTTAAAAATGAATTTATTGAAAAAATCAAATTACACGATTCTAAGTTTCATAATAAAGAAGGTGGGCCAACAACAGCTCTTCGTTATATTACTACTGGAATGAATTCAGGATATTATTCATGGGCAGAAGGACCTATGCAATATTCCTATGTGGATTCAAAAGGTGAAATTGAAGGGCATCAAGAAGATTGGGATTTAAATATCTCTCCATTAATAAAAGATGTGCTAAGCACAAATTATTATAGCCTACAAACACCTATTTCATATTCAAATGAATCTGTTAACTATGATGCGAATGTTTTAGAAGTAGTAGGATTTAAAATCACTGATAAACCTAATGCTAGAAATGATGTAGAAAAAATGCTTTACAGATGGAAGAAAGCATTTGAAGAAAGGAATTCTAGTCAAGAATTCAGAATCTTTTACCCTGAACTTAAAGATAATTTTGAAGCTGATTTTTATATAGTTTGGCCTCACGAATCAATGGAAAGTATTGAGACCTGGAAATTTAATGCTAATAAGTATTTAAATGAAATTTATGGAAAGGGAACATCTAAAAGTCAATGAAAAAAATGGAATAGTCTAACAGAAGTAGTTGAAGGTAGTTATAGGACTCTTATTAAATAAATACAATCTAAATAATTAAATTAAAACCCTCTTTATATGGAGGGTTTTTAATTTAATCACATTAAAATACAACTTTTATAACATCGAACAAATGTTACTTTATTTATAATAATGAATACATTTATTAAATGAATAAAATAATTGAAGAAAATTTTAATTTTAAAATTATTTCAATTGAAAAGCTTAATGGATATGAAAATGAAAATTATTTAGTTAATACAACTGACAACAAGTATATATTCAAAAAATATTCATATAGCGTAGATTTAGAATCAATTATTCATGGTGAAAATGAAGTCCTATTATTTTTATCTAAAAACAACAATAAATTTCCTAGTCCAATAAAATTCGTTGATGGGGTATATTTAAAAACTCTAGAAATAGATAAAGAAATATTTATATGTAGAATGTTATCTTTTCTAGACGGAAAAATGCTTGGAAGCGTTAAAAATACTAAAGAAATTTTCGAATCTTTAGGAACTTTTCTTGCTAAAATGAATAGGAGACTACAGTCATATAATAATATTATTATAGAAGGTAGAATATGGAACTGGGACCTGCAATACTTTCACTTAAACAAAAAGTATATTAACGATCTTAATCTTGAAAATGATAAAATTTTAGTTAATTATTTTTATATTCAATTTGAAGAACATGTTAGTCCAGTAATTTCTTCTTTAAGAAAATCTATTATTCATAGTGATGCAAACGAATGGAATGTACTTATAATAAACGGAAAAGTTTCTTCTATTATTGATTTCGGAGACTTGGTATACTCACCACTAATTAATGAGGTTGCAATTGCTATGACCTATGCCTCTTATGATAAAGAAAATCCTTTGGACTGGGCTGTCATAATTTTAGAATCATATAACAATGTACTTCCAATTCTAGAAAATGAAATCAAAATTCTTTATTACTTAATAGCAGCAAGATTATGTGTTAGCATTTGTAATGGTGCACATTCAAAAAAAATAAATCCAGAAAATGTTTATGCGTTTTCTAGCGATCAGTCTGCATGGAAAATGCTCAAAAAGTGGAGAAATTTAAATCCTTTGTTTGTTGAAAATACTTTTCGAAAAACTCTAGGTTACTCACTAGTTAATGATAAATAGCTTTTTTTATTTTCAATTATACTGACTCCTTGTTTTAGGTTTTTAATTTTTTGTTTAACTTAGTTTTAGACTAAAAAATAAATTTTTATTTTTGACATGAGTATTAGAGATAATATTATCCAAGCAACAAAAGACCATGTAAAGATAAACTTGAAAGATGCAGAAGGTGGCCATGATTGGTTTCATACCTTACGTGTTTATAACAACGCAAAACTGATTTCAAAAAACGAAAAAGTTGACAAATTTGTAGTTGCATTAGCAGCTCTTTTACATGATATTGCTGACAGTAAATTCCATAATGGAGACGACACCATTGGCCCTAAAAGGGCAAGAGAATTTCTTTTTAAACACAATGTAGACAGCTTAGTTATTAATAATGTGGTTGATATAATTAATAACATATCATTTAATAAATCTTTAGAAAAACAAAGAAAATTCACTTCCTTAGAATTAGATGTTGTTCAAGATGCAGACAGGTTGGATGCAATAGGAGCTATAGGCATTGCACGTTGCTTTAATTATGGTGGTTTCAAAAATCGAAAACTTTTTGATCCCTCTATTAAGCCCGATACGAACATAACCAAGCAAGAGTACAAGCATTCTACTGCACCAACTATTAATCATTTTTACGAAAAATTGTTATTACTATGCGAAAAAATGAACACCAAAACCGGTAAAATAATAGCAAAACAACGTCATCAATTTATGGAACAATACTTAGATCAGTTTTATGCTGAATGGGATGGTTTAAAATAACTTATAAAAAGAATAGTTAGTACAGATTCTACAAGGGTTTTAGAGGCTAACGAATAGGTATAGTTGTTGTGATCTTATGTTAAATATTCCAATTCATAAGTTCATCAGACAAGAATTCTTATATTTGAGTATAGATAATTTCGATTAAAACATTTGCAACAGATAAAAGCATACTTAGATCAAATAGCTACCATATCTAACTTAGATTGGAGTTTTTTTACATCAAAATTACAGCGTAGAGTAATTGAAAAGAAATCAATTTTTTTAAAAGTAAATGAGATAGAAAATCAAATATCCTTTATTGAATCTGGAATTGTCCGTCTGTTTATTCCTAAGGATAATCCAGAAAAAGAAATCACCTTTGGATTTAGTTTTAAAAATCAATTTATCAGTGCCTATGATTCTTTTTTAACACAATCACCCTCAGTTTATCAATTACAAGCACTAACTGAAACTACTATATTGAGTCTTACTTATGACGATTTACAATCGGTTTATAAATCAACACAAATAGGAAATCTTATAGGAAGGTTAACTGCAGAAGATCTTTTTTTAATAAAATCTAATCGTGAGCAAAACCTATTAAATCTTACTGCGGAGCAGCGTTATTTAAAATTATTTAAGGAAAGGCCAGAACTGTTAGAGTCAATTCCTTTAAAATATATCAGTTCTTATATTGGTGTTACAGCACAAGCTTTAAGTAGAATCAGAAAACGTTTGATACATACGCTTTATTGATTTAAGTTCATTGTTTGGTTTGTCTTATGACACTATCTTTATAATAAAAATATGGCAGTTACTATTTTCATTCTAGTGCTATGGTATGGTGGGTTATTCTTCCAATCTTTCTTTCTACACCGTTATGCGGCTCATCAAGTTTTTACAATGTCAAAAACGATGGAGCGAATTACCTTTATTTTGACTTGGATTTTTCAAGGTCCTAGCTATTTAAGTGCTTATGGTTATGGAATCATGCACCGTATGCATCATGCATACACAGATACCGAAAAAGATCCTCATTCTCCATCTCATGATGCTAGCTTATTTGCAATGATGTGGAAAACCAAAACAATCTATCACGATATTAATGAACAACGTCTTGATGTTGATCAGCGTTTCAGTAAAAATGTTCCGCAGTGGAAAAGTTTTGATTTATTTGCGAGTTCTAATTTTTCTCGTATATTTTGGATTTTCTCTTATTTATTATACTTTTCATTTTTTGTAACATCTTGGTGGCAATGGTTATTGTTTCCTATAACTTTTTTAATGGCTCCAATCCATGGCGCGATTATCAACTGGTTTGGCCATATTTATGGCTACGTAAACTATAAAATGAAAAATACTAGTAAAAACCTCTTCTATTTTGATTTTTTAATGATGGGTGAAGGATATCACAATAATCATCACAAGCATGCAAGTAATGCTAATTTCGGAGTAAAATGGCATGAAATTGATATTACATTTTTGATTATTAAATTATTGGATGCTTTGGGTTTTATTAAGCTAAAAGAAATTAAATTTAGTATTTAACATAATACCACACTTTATTATTGTAAGTCTCAATAATAAATCAGATTAAATAAAACAGATACTACATAAACATGCTTAGACTGCTACAATAATTATAGATGGTTTTAACTATTATTCTAATTTAGAATATATGTTTTGATGAGATTTAAAGCCAATTATTAATTTTTTTTCATCTCTTAAAATTTCTAGCTTTTCCCCTAATTCACCATTTTTTAAAATTCTTTTAAAAACATCTTTTTTAATCATTTTATATAATGTTAGATCTGGAGAATTAGAAGGTATGTCTAAAAGTGCTAAATAATTTCCCCATGATTGAATATAAGTTTCACTTCCCCAGGGTTGAGCGCTATAAACCCCTTCCATTTCTTTAAATTTGTTTGAAAGAGTTTCTTTTTTTTTAGTTACTTTTTTTAAAATCCTATGTATTCCTTGAATATATCTCCCAGGGTTGGTGCCACTTGAGTTAATCAAAACAGAATATGAAATTCCCGTATCTGGACTTAAATATAGTTGTGATCTATATCCTGGACAAGACCCGCCATGACCTACAAATGTTTCACCATTAAGATTATATACTCCAAACCCTAAGCCCCTAGTTACAGAAGTTAATTCATCGTCCCAATTTACTTTATGCATTTCTTTTAATGTTTCTGAAGAAATGATATTTTTTTCTAGAGATTTTAATAGTTGAATTTGCCAAGCAGCAAACTTTGCAAGATCTTCTACATTAGATGTAAACCCTGCTGCTGCTCTTATTCCTTCTGCATTAAAGAAATTAACTTTCTCCCTGTTTCTATTTCTTTTTATTGACGAATATCCAACTGAAAGCACTCCTCCGTATTCTTCATTTGACATATATGTTTTGGTATTGTCCATTGTTAATGGATCTAAAATATTTTTGGTTACATAATCGTCAAAAGATTCTCCAGAAACCTCCTCTATAACATATCCCAGAAGGGATAAACCTAAATTACTATACTGATAATACTTAGAGCTAGGATATAACATTTCCTGATTTTTAAGGTCCTTTACCACCTCATCTTTTGTTGGAAATGGGAAATCTGGCCAAGACCAATATGGATGATTTGATTCTCTGGGTAATCCAGAAGAATGAGTTAAAATCGATTTTATTGTTAAGGGTGGAGAGTTTTTAAATTGTTGTTTTAAATCAAACCATGGTAACAATTTATCTATAGGGTCATTTAAGTTTATTTTCTGCTCTTCAACAAGCTTCATTATAGCAATAGATGTGAATAATTTAGAAATTGAGCAAATACTAAAAGTATTTTCAATACTCATCATGTTGGTATCACTTGCCATCCCAAAGGCTTCAGACCAAATCACTCCATCTTCATTACCAACCATTGCAGTCAAACCTGGCAAGTTTTCATAATCTTTTTGAGCGTTAAGCCAATATTCAATTAATTGAAATGCCTCATCATAGTTTTTTTCAGAAAATGAAATTGATTTTTTTTCTTCAACATTGTTAGAGCATGATATGAATAAAGTTATAAGTGTAAAAAGTCTAATAAATTTCATGATATTTTATGTTTATAATAATATACATATAAGAATGCAATTGGATAGTTAATTGAGATTATAAATAAAAGTCATCTTTCTATACAAATAGTTTAGACTGATAATATTTAGATAATTATGTTTATGGAAAAAGTGATATTATTTTTTTCTTTGTTAATTGTTTAACAATTAAATATATTAAAATTAAATTATTAATAATAGTAGTCATGTATTTCCACTATTATTTTATAAAATCCTTAACCAAATTAAAGTCCAAAAAATGATTGTACTTTTGTAGACTTAAGCATATAATCTTTTTATATAGGATTGGCAAAACTTCCAAAAAAATATCAATTTTTAGATTTATCTGATTACGGACGTCCAGCAGGTCATTGGATTGCTAGCCAGCTTAAATATACCCGTTTTACCCCAATTCATGTCACAACTATGTTTATTGTAGCGGGGCTAATAGCAATTGGATTAATTCTTTATGAGCACTATATAACAGCCGCTTTTTTTATTATATTAAAATCTATCTTGGATGCCGCAGACGGTGAACTGTCACGTCTAAAAAACACACCTTCTTATACTGGACGTTATTATGATTCAATAGCAGACATCATACTTAATTTTTCTTTTTTATTAACCTTTTGGTACATATCCGAAGATTCAATAATCTATATGTTAATCGCTTTTTTTGGGATTCAACTTCAAGGAACAGTTTATAACTATTATTATGTCATTTTACGAAATGCTGTAAAAGGTGATTCTACTAGTAGAATTTTTGAAGATTCCGTTCCAAAAGCACTCAAAGGGGAGAGTCAAAAAACGGTCAATATTTCCTATAAAATTTATGACATTTTATATATCTCATTTGATAAGATCATGTATTATATGGATAAAAATGCAAAAGACAGTCCTCCCTTTCCAAAATGGTTTATGACCCTAGTATCTATGTATGGTCTTGGTTTTCAACTGCTACTTATTGCACTTATGTTGGTTTTTAAACTACAAGCCTATGTAATTCCGTTTTTCATTGGTTATTCAGTTCTAGTATTGGTATTTGTTTCCTTAAGAAAAATTTTTCTTAAACCTCTGTAAATTTTTGTAATTTGATAATTTTTATATTTAAATTATGATTAATCTATTTAAATGGCATATAAACTTTACTGAAAAAAAAAGAATTGCATATGGTCTATCTTATTATCAAGGATATTGGTTCTCATGGTATAAAGCTCTTGTTTTTGGAGTGTTTATAATGTGGATGTTAACTTAATTAAGTTTTGTTTTGAAAAGTGTTTTATTTAAATTAATTAAGAAAATATTTTTTATTATTCTCGGATTTTATTCTTTCAAAATCTCATTTAGCAGACAATTAAATGTGAATTAGTGATAAGGGATAATTTTTATTAAATTTATCAATATGCTGTTTAGTTCCTTTTATTTCCTTTGTTAACTGTTATAAATTATAAGTGATGAAAAACAAATATTTAGTTATTATAGCACTATTTTCCTGGTGTAATATTGGAGTTTTCTACTTGTTATACTTAAATGAAATGGAAACAGTATTAACAGGATTTCTTAAAGAGCTCACTCTTATACCATCTTTTTTATGTGGAATAATATTTCCAATTTGGGTATTAATTAGAATCTTGATTAGAAAGACTAAATCATAGTCAGAATTTTTTATTTTCCGTAGGATTGGTGAAACTTATTGGGTGTAGTCTTCTTTAGCTTTTTAAAAGCTCTAAAGAAAGTATGATGAGACCGAAACCCTGATTCTTTTCCTAATGAAACAATTGAATTGCTTTTCAAAAAGGAGGATTGCATCAAAACAATAGAATGCTCTATTCTATATCTGTTTACAAAATCATTGAAATTTTCATCTGTATTGATTTTTATTAATCCCCTGACCATGTTTTCAGTTAATTCGAGATTAGAACTTACTTTTCTTAAATTTAAGGAAGGATCAAGGTAAATTTTCTCTACACTAAATGAATGTATTATTTTATCAAATATTTTTAAATCATTTTCAAATACAACATTTTTAATATTGCTGATTAAAGGTAAGTAGGGTAATATAAAAGGGTTAAGAGCCATACTTAAGAATATAGCTATCCATGTATATTGAGTAAGACTTATCAATGTGTTATCGTACTTAGGATCTATTACTTCGTAATAATATAAAAATGTTGTTATAAATGAAGATATAGAAAGAAGACAAAAACTATAGATCCAAATTGAATAGGTTTTTTTACTTATAACAGATGAAGATTTTTTTATATTAATAAATAAAAAGTTCATTAAATATAAAATCAATGGAAATGACACAAGAATTTTTACGATTTTATCACCATAATAATTAAGGTCTATTTCTTTAGAATCTAAAAAATTCATGTAACTTCTTGAATTAACCTCTAAGATATAAATACCGTAATAGTTTAATATATTGACAACTAAGTAAATGAATATTGGAATAAAATAATAGAAATTAATTTTTGATTTATATCCCATTATGGCAGATTTCACATGTAGAATTAAAAAAATTAACATTAAAATATGAATTACATTCAAGAAGTTCACATAGAAGTAGTTTTCTATTTTAAAATAATATATTCCTATAATTGCCAAAATAATTAATAAAAGAGTAGCTAAATGAATTAGGAGATAGTCTAAGTGAAATATATTCTTATTACTTCTTTTTTTAGTAATAAAAATTATTAAACTAAGAACATAAAAAGCCGATATTATAACAATTGAAATCAAAATAGGTTTTTTCTAGTTTGTTAAATTTAAATTATTGTTTCACAGTTTTTTAAACACCAGAAAACATAATTCTTGAGGATCGTTGAAAGTTTTTTTCCTTGGTTATGATTACTAAATTACTAAAAAAATATTCAACTGAGAAAACCCTGGTGTAATAATTCAATTTTTAATAATAAAAAATTTCTCATAGTATTAATCCTTTTGATTGTTAAGAATTACTTTTATTTATTGTCTCTACTTTTTTTAACTTAGTAAAAACTTTTTTTAAACTAAGGAAAGATGGAAACATTTTGTTTTAAAACACGTTATTGTCATTGCTAACAACATAAACCTAAATAAAATATTTATTATGAAAAACATATTGAGTACCCTTATTTTATTAATTCCATTTTTAGTTATTTCTCAAAATAACGTTGATAAATGTATTGATGAAAAAACGTATGAGAATGACAATTATGTGGGATGTATAAACGATGAAGGTAATCCTGATGGCTTTGGAATAATGAACTATGAAAATCAAGATGTTTATGAAGGTTATTGGAAAAATGGAAAAAGAAATGGGTTAGGAAAATTTGAATCTACAGGCGGTTATTTTTATGAAGGTAACTGGGAAAATGGTTTAAAGAAAGGGGAAGGGATTTCAACTGAAAAAAAAGATTCTAAAATTTACACTCGAAAAGGTATATTTAAAAACGATCAATTAATTGAAGGAACAAAGGTGGTTGATAATGGTTATTTCCTAACTTCTTTTGTAGTAACCTATAAGTCCTACATTGGTATAGTAAATAAAGAAATAGACTTATTATCAGGCCCAGGTTCTGGGTTTGAAATAATTAAAAATTTGATTCCAGGAAATCAATTATTTATTATTTCTGATAAACCTATAAATGATTATTATAATGTGATTGATATCGTTTCTAATGAAGAAGGATATGTTCATAAATCATCGATAGAACTTGCTAATGAAGTCGAAATTAACGAAGTCAATGATTTATTCAAATTTGCTGGCAAATCAGAAAGTTTAACTTCATCTAGAATTGAAGCAATTAATAGCTCTGAAAAACCGATGACCTTAATGTTTGGAGGTTCGACCTGGCTATTTGCACCTAAAGGAAAATGGTTTATTAATGTAAGTCCTGGTAATTATAAAATCATAGTTTCATCTCCAAACGTAATTCCTTATATAGAAAAAGTTGAGATAGAAAGTGGAAAAAACTATAAAAGGGAATATGTTATTATTGAAGTTGAAAAATAAATAAAAGTGTAAATAACTTCACCTGATAATTTTTCTAAAAACAAAGAGTTTGTTCTCTAAGTTTGTAGATTTAATAGGTTTGGATTAATTGATTCGATATAATTAATATAAAATTTACTAGCTTTTTTCATTTGTTAGAGAACATAATTCTTGGGTATCTTTAACTACTTGAATAATGAGTTGAAATTGAATGATACAAAACAAACAAATCCTCATAGATTTAGCTAAAATGAAAATGCCTTATGGAAAATATAAGGGTAGATATTTAATTGATTTACCTGAACGTTATATAGTTTGGTATAAAAACAAAGGGTTTCCATCAGGAAAAATAGGAAAACAATTAGAGCTAGTCTATGAAATACAATTAAATGGTTTAGAAGATATAGTGAGAGAAGTTAGAAGGAGGTATTAATATTTAATTCAGAGATGAAAATTTGATTAAATTTGAAATAAATAATTTAAATGAATACAGTATTATTAGGAATAGAATTAACTGAATGGGTTGGTTATTTAGCAATGACAGTTTTACTTATATCGTTTATGATGAAAAATGTAACTAAACTTAGAGTCATTAACAGTGTTGGTTGTATGTTTTTTGTAATATATGGGTCATTAATTTCTCAATATCCAATAGTTATAACTAATGCTGCCATTATTTTAATTAATTTTTATTATTTATTTTTTAAAAAGAATTAGTATTATTTATCAATTGACTCTGGCATTATACTTTGTTGCAGAATCACCTACTTTAAACAGAAAATAGATCTTATATAATTAATATATATTAGTAATATGAAAAAACCAATTCTACTATTTATACTTATTTCGTTTATTTCTTGTAAACAAGAATTTCCTAAGCAGTATTGGCAAAAGGGAAATTTACATACTCATTCTTTTTGGAGTGATGGTGATGATTTTCCAGAAATGATTATTAAATGGTATAAGAATAATGACTATCAGTTCATTGCCTTATCTGATCATAACACAATGGCTAGCAGAGATTACTGGTACAAATTAAAAGAAAAAGACAATCAAAATAAAGTTTTAGAAAAATATCAAAAAAGTTTAGGAGACTGGGTTGAAACAAAAATTGATTCCACTGGAATGTTTGTTCGACTAAAAACTTTTAAAGAATATCAATCAAAACTTGAAGATCCTAATTCATTTTTAATAATACAATCTGAAGAGGTGACCTCATCTTTTGAAAACAAACCTGTACATATTAATGTAACCAATATAAAAGAGAAAATCGAGCCTTTTAAAGGTAACTCAGTTTATGAGGTGATGCAACAAACCTTAGATGAAGTTCATGCCCAAAGAAAAAAGTTAGATATTCCAATGTTTGCTCATATCAACCATCCTAATTTTGGTTATGGTATAAATGTAGAGGATTTAAAAAAACTTAATGGAGAGCGGTTTTTTGAACTTTATAACGGCCACCCTAAAGTAAATAATGAGGGGGATGATATGAATATGGACCTTGAAACTATGTGGGATTTAATCAACATTTCTTATTACAATGATAATAAACCACTACTATTAGGTATTGCAACCGACGATAGTCATAACTACCATGTGAAATCTAAAGCTAATAGTAATACAGGAAGAGGTTGGGTTATGGTTAATTCACAAAAATTAGATACAGAAAGTTTAATTAACGCAATGGAAGCAGGAGATTTTTATTCTTCGTCTGGTGTAATATTAAAGCAGGTCTTCCAAAACAAGGAAAAGCTTTTTATTGAAGTAGAGCCAAAAGAGGGGATTGATTATGAAATTATTTTTATGGGTTATCGTAAAGGGAGTTATAATATAGAAGTATTAAAAAGAGTTAAGGATAATTCATCTAGTTATACTTTTCAAGAAGATGATCTTTTTGTAAGAGCAAAAATTAATTCTACTGATTTAAAAGAAAATCCTCCTAGGTTGGGAGAAACTAAGCAAGCTTGGGTTCAACCTGTAATTGTAAAATAAATTATAGATAACATCTGTCAGACAATAAGAATCTTATTATTATTTTCATTAGATTTAGTAAAAGATATCTTTAAACTGAAGAGTATATGAGTCAGTCATACGATTATATTATCATAGGAGCAGGGTCAGCTGGTTGTGTCTTAGCGAACCGTTTGTCAAAAAACTCAAAAAATTCAGTTTTATTATTAGAAGCAGGAGGACCAGATAATAACATGAACATTCATATTCCTGGCGCCTATTTAAAGGTTCATAAAAGCAAGCAAGATTGGGGTTTTTGGTCTGAAGAACAAGCCAATATTTTGAATCGTAAAATTTATTTACCTAGAGGAAAAACTCTTGGTGGTAGCAGTTCTACAAATGCAATGGCTTATGTAAGAGGAAATACTGCCGATTATGATGGGTGGGCAGAACTAGGAAATACAGGTTGGAGCTTTAAAGACTTACTCCCTTATTTTAAGCGTTCAGAAAATCATGCCCAAGTTGACACAATGGATGCTGGCTATCATAGTTCTAGTGGAGAGTTAGGGGTTACACTTCCAGCTAAGTTTCAAACTCCATATGTACAGGGATTCATTGATGCTTGTGCAGCAATAGGTATTCCAGCTAACACAGATTATAATGGTGAATGCCAAGAAGGGGCTAGCGTAGTGCAAAGCACTATCAAAAACGGAAAACGTGCAAGTGGGGCAACTGCTTTTTTAAAACCTGTTTTAGAGCGACCCAATCTTACTGTTATTTCAAACGCTAAAGTCGATAAGATAATTTTTGAAGGCAAAAAAGCGGTGGCAGTGCAATACAACAAAGGATCAAAAACAATCCAAGTGAAAGCACAAAAAGAAATTATCCTTTCGGCTGGAGCCTTTCAATCTCCACAATTATTAATGCTTTCTGGAATTGGTGAAGCCTTAGAACTGAATAAACACGGAATCGACTGCATACATGAATTGAAAGGGGTTGGAAAAAACCTACAAGATCATTTGTTTTTCCCTATTTGTGGACAAAGTAAAACTCAACAGGGTATTAACCATTACATCCCTCTAACAAATCAACTTAAAGCTGCATGGAATTATTTTGTAAATAAAAAAGGAGTGTTTTGTAGCGGACCTCTTGAAGGAATGGCTTTTTTTGATCTTGATCAGAAGGGTGGGAAAGTAAATTTTCAACTTCATTTTTCTCCAATGTGGTTGGGTAATGAATATGGCTACGATGTTTATGATCTTTATGGATTTCCACGAACCGATGGTTTCACTATTCTACCCACATTATTACATCCTAAAAGTAGGGGAACTGTTAGTCTTTCTTCTGCTGATCCGAAAGCAACACCAATTATTCAACCGAATTTTTTACAAGAAAAAGAAGATCTAGATCAGTTAGTTAAAGGAGGTAAATTGGTTTTTAAAATAATGGAGAATCAGGCAATGAAAACACACACCAAAGCAAATGGTCTTCCACACAACCGAAATTCTGATGATTTGCTAATTCAACACATTAAGAAAACCGTAGAAACGGTTTATCACCCTGTAGGCACTTGTAAAATGGGAAATGATGCAATGGCTGTTGTTGATCCAACTTTAAAAGTTCATGGAATTACAAACCTCCGTGTTGTCGATGCATCGATTATGCCAAAAATTGTTTCTGGAAATACAAATGCTCCGGTGTTTATGATTGCTGAAAAAGCAGCAGATATGATTTTAATTAGGGACTGAATTACTTTTTTCGTGATCTAAGTGTTTAGTTACATTTAATTTATTTTAAAGTAGATCGATATTTGTTAATAAGGCTAAATAATTAATTTGCATTAAAAATAGTAGGTTTGATTTAATACTAAAAATTTATGCACTCATATAAAGTTCAAACAAAAGATCATATTACTTTACGCGTTCAAAAGTGGAATGATACTAAAATATCAAAAGGAACCCTTTTTATCATTCATGGCTTAGGAGAACACCAAGGACGTTATTCACATTTAGCTAAATTTTATATAGACAACGGATTTCAAGTTTATAGCTATGATCAACGAGGACATGGAAAATCTGAAGGAAAACGAGGGCATTCACCAAGTTTAGATCACAGTTTAGATGATCTAGAGCGTGTATTAAAAACAATACCTCATCATAGCTTATTCTTATATGGACATAGTTTTGGTGGCAGTGTATTGTTGAATTTTTTATTGCGAAAACAACCAAAATTTTTAAAAGGAGCGATTGTTTCAGCGGCTTGGATGAAATTAATCAAAAAACCTTCAATTATTGATCTAGGTTTATCAAAATTAATGAACGGGATTTATCCTGGCCTAACACAAAATAACAAGATAGATCCCAACGACTTTTCTTATGACCCAAAAGTATTTACTAATTACAAAGAAGATCTATTAAATCACAATCAAATATCTGTTCGATTATTTTCCGAATTTTATTCCGCTGGAAAATGGACTTTAGAAAATGCTTCTAAGCTTTGTATAAATATATTTATGTTTCACGGAGAAGAAGATGCTATAATTTGTAAGTCTGGTTCTGAATATTTCGCACAATCTAATAAAGATAAAGTGACTTTAAAGGTTTTTAGTAATACCAAGCACGAACCTCATAATGATCTTTCCAAAGAAACTGTTTTTGCCCATACTTTAAATTGGTTGGAGGAAATGTTAAATAGTGGAGATTAGAAAGAAGAACTATTGAAATATAAAAAAATCCTGTATTTGTAGTTTTAATAATGTTGGTCCTGTGAACTTATAAAAGATGAAAAGTATCTAAAAATGGCACGGATCACTTTTTCTGAAATAGCTACGGGTTGGGATGAAGTTTGTAGGGAAGGTTTTTATTGAAAAACAAAATATCGAAAAATAAGCGAATCAAAATGAATTATTTATGTTGGTAGCAATAAGATTACACCAAAGAGGCGTCGGAGAGGCACTAGGAAAAGCTATATAAATTGTTGAATCCACCTAGTTTAACTGCTATACTAATAAATACAAACAACAATGGAAAAAAAAGACTTGTTTTATGTAAATAGGGCAGTCCCTATTAAAATTACTATTAAAATATTTTATTCACATTAATATCTTACGCTATTATAATGATTTTTATAGATTTGTAAATATGAAAAAAATAACATTGTTATTAATGTTTATTCCTTTTATGTCCTTTGGACAAGATGATGTTAAAAAATGTGATAAAGAAGTCCAGTTTACAAATGCTAAATATGTAGGATGTACTGACGTGGAAAACCAAATGGATGGGTTTGGAAAATTAACATTTGATGACGGGTCAATCTATGAAGGTTATTTTAAAAAAAACAAAAGGGATGGTTTTGGAAAATTGACATCTGCTGATGGTAATAATTATGAGGGTGATTGGGTGAAAGATGAAAAAGATGGTTTTGGAAAATATAAATCTGCTGATGGTAATACTTACGAGGGTAATTATAAAAATAATATGAAAAATGGTGAGGGAGAATATTCATATCAAATTGCTAATCAAAAAACAACAGAAGAAGGAGTTTTTAAAAATGATATGTTTTTTAGTGGGGTAAAGTTAACTGACATTAATAATGGAACATTTTTAAAATCAGTATTTAAAAATGGAGATCGAATAAAACTTGTACAAACTTCTCCACAGTTTACTATTGAAAGCAATGGTTCGTATTATTCAAATGGAACTTTAAGAACTGGAATAGAAAAAACAATATCCCAAAATGGCTTTTTAATTATAGAAAAAAGTTTTGAAAATGGAGATGAAATTATAGGTAGTGAAAAAAGTAATATAAAAAATTACTATGTTAAAGATGATATTGAAGGCGATCTAGAATTAATAAAGATTAATCTAGAAACAGAACCAAATGATGATACAAAATATATTAATTTAAAAATAGCTACAAAAACCCCAACAGAAAATTTTAGATTTATTTTTGACACAGGAGCTGAACCTTTTACAATCGGTTATAATCTTTTTAACAAATTAAAGGAAAACGGCTTAGAATATGATGATATGAATGTGATAATTGCAACAATAGGTGTTCGTGGTGAACCTACTAATAATAAAGTAATTAGATTGAAAGAATTAACTATTGGTGAATATAAGGTAAGGAATGTTATAGCTCTAGTTGAAACCTTAGAAACAGCAAATGTTTCTTTATTAGGTATTGGATTTATGAAAAAATTCAAAAATGTTTTATGGTCGTTAAATGATAATCAGATAATTTTTTATAAATAAAAAATAAAACAAGCATCTACTATAATTACATATTTTATTTGAAAAGATCACAACGTGATGTAATACTTCCAAGAAATGAAAATAATTTAAAATATTATTATTAGTATGTAGAAACTATTCCTATTGAAAATTTTCGAATTATTTATATAAAATATGGGATAACATTACATAAACTTATTCATTTTGATTTTTATTTCTGTTAGACATAAATTATTTATACTTCCTTTAAGTTTATGGTTAATTATTTTATCTGGCTTAAAGTTTCCTGATTTAATTTCATTAGATATAGTTGTATAGGCATCCCTAAATGCCATTCCACTACTGACTAAATTGTTTAAATTTTCTACAGAAAATATGTATTTATATTTCTCATCATCTAGAATATTTTTTCTTATTTTAATTTTTTCAATTGTATATGAGGTAATTTCTAAACAATTTTTTATTTCATTTATTGATTCAATAATTTTTCCTTTAAACAGTTGTAAATCTCTATGATATCCACTAAATAAATTGATAGATATATGATTAAATTCATTAGCTAATGATTGAATCATGTTACACTTGCCTCTAATTAATTCAAAGACATCAGGATTTTTTTTATGAGGCATGATACTTGATCCTGTCGTAATCTGCTCTGGAAATGATATAAAATTTAATTCTTGACTCATGTAAAAACATATGTCAGAAGACAGTTTTGATAATGTACTTGCTATAGATCCAATAGCAATAGCTACAGATTTTTCGACTTTTCCTCTACTCATTTGAGATGAAACTACGTTGTATTTTAACTCATTAAAGCCTAATTCTTTAGTAGTGTAATCTCTATCTATATTGAATGAACTCCCATATCCAGCAGCACTTCCAAGTGGATTTTGATCATTTATTTTAAACGCTGTATTTAAATACATTACATCATCAATAAGACTTTCTGCATATGCGGAAAACCAAAGCCCAAATGAGGAGGGCATAGCTACTTGTAAATGAGTGTATCCTGGAAGTAAATGATCTTTGTTTGTCTCTGATAATTTCATTAAAACATTAAACAATTTTTTAGTCAATGATTTAATTTCATTTATTTCATCTTTTAAATATAATTGAGTAGCAACAAGAACTTGATCGTTTCTGGATCTTCCTGTGTGAATTTTTTTACCTACTTCACCTAACTTGTTTGTAAGAATTGATTCTATTTTTGAATGAACATCTTCAAACTTATTTTCAATTTCAAATTTACCATCCATAATTTCTTGTTTTATTTGATTTAATTCATATTCTAACAATTTTAGTTCATTAGACTTCAAAACACCTACTTTATTAAGCATTTTAGCATGTGCTATAGATGCCTTAACATCATATTTGGCTAAGTATAAATCATTAATTCTATCTTTTCCTACAGTAAATTTTTCAATTTTTTTGTCAAGTATATCATCTTTGTTCCAAAGCTTCATAATTTTTATTTTAAATAATTGTGTTTAATAAATCCAGGTATTTTGGTATAGCTTTTTTGATTTCATTTAAATAAATGAATTCATTGGCGGTATGCGATCTAGTAGAATCTCCTGGTCCAATTTTAATTGATGGGAAATTAATTTTTGATTGATCTGATAGTGTAGGTGATCCGTATTTTTCAATATTTATTATACTCCCACCCTTGACGATAGGGTGATCTATTGAAATAAAAGAAGAATTTAAATTTAATGATCTAGGTTTTATTTCACATGGTGCACTTACTTTTAATAGTTCAAATATCTCTTTATTTGTATAACATTCATTAACTCTCACATCTAATACTAATACTAACTCTGAAGGAACTACATTATGTTGGTTTCCAGAGTTTATTTGTGTTACAGTAGTTTTTACTGTTCCTAACAAATTAGATTTTTTCTCAAAATGTAAATTATTTATCCAATTCAAAATGTCAATTGAATTAATTATAGGATTATCGTGATTTACGTGAGCTGCATGACTTGAAGTTCCTTTGACTTTTAAATCAAAGACTATTAACCCTTTTTCAGCTATAGCCATTTTCATTAAGGTAGGTTCACCTATAATTGCAAAATCAATTTCTGGTAACAATGGTATTATTGATGCAATACCATTGTTACCAGATGACTCTTCTTCTGCGGAAGCTAATATTACTAAGTTATATTTTAAATTTTCTTTACTATATAAATAAGTGAATACTGCTATTAATGAAACTAGTGCTCCTCCAGCGTCATTACTTCCAAGGCCATAAAGTTTTCCGTTTTCAACCTTGCTTTCAAATGGGTCATTCGTATAGCCCTTGTTTGGTTTTACTGTGTCATGATGAGAATTTAATAGAATAGTAGGTTTACTATGATCAAAACATTTATTAAAGGCATAGATATTATTATTTTTTCTAATAAAATCAATATCATATGACTTAAACCAATTTTCAATTCTATCAGCTGATTTATCTTCATTAAATGAGAAAGATTCCATAGTAATTAAATCTTTTAATAATTTAATAGCATTTGTTATTAATAATTCCATCAATCAAGAGTTATATTAGTGAAGTTGTTTTTAATTATATCATGACCTCCAACTGAAACATTGTTTACTTCATTTTTTAATGCATAAAAACAATTATCTAGTTTCGGTATCATTCCATCTATTATTATTTCTTTTTCAACCAATTCCTTGTAGTATGAAAGGTTAATGTTTTTCAACAAACTAGATGTTTTATTTTGATCAATTAAAACTCCTGATTTGTCTAAACAATATTTCAAACTAACGTTATAATAATTCGACATTTCTATTGAGATATGTGAAGCAATACTATCTGCATTAGTATTTAATATTTGCCCGTTTCCGTCATGTGATAATGAGCAGACAACAGGTGTTATGTTACTGCATAATAAGGTTTTAATAAAACCTCCGTTAACTTCTTCAATATCTCCTACTAGTCCGTAATCAATATCCTTAACTTTTCTTTTTTTAGATAAAATCAAGTTACAATCAACACCAGATATTCCAATTGAATTACAATTGTGTTTTTGAAGCTTCGAGACGATAGTTTTATTAATTAGACCTGCATAAGTCATTATGGCTACTTCTAAAGTTTTTTTATCAGTTATTCTTCTTCCTTTTACTAGTTTTGGAGAGATTCCTAGTTTAATTAGTAGGTTTGAAGCAATTATTCCACCCCCATGAATAAGTAATTTTTTTCCATTGATTTTTGAAAAATTAAACAAAAACTTTTCAAAAATATTTTGATCATTTAATATTCCTCCTCCAACCTTAATAATTGTTAATTTATCTTTCATTACTTAATAATTTTTTTAAAATATTTTGAGCTGCAAAAGTTCTGTTATTAGCTTGTTGATAAACTAATGAATTATTAGAGTCTATAACCTCGTCTGACACCACTACATTTCTTCTTACTGGAAGGCAATGCATGAATTTAGCATTATTTGTTAAATCCATTTTATCTTCATTAATCAACCATGAATTGTCATTTATTAGCACTTTTCCATAACTATCATAGCTTGACCAGTTTTTTGTATATATAAAATCGGCATTTTTAAAAGCTTCTTTTTGATCATGAATAATTTCAAGACCCTTAGTTATATTGTTGTTTAAATTATAACCTTTAGGGTTGGTAATAACTAGCTTATAATCATTGCATTTACACATATTGATAAATGAATTTGCAACTGCATGAGGAAGTGCTTTTGGATGAGGGGCCCATGTTAAAACTATTTTGGGTTTAATTGAGTTTTTGTTTTCTTCAATTGTTAAAGCATCAGCTAATCCCTGTAATGGATGGGCAATTGAGCTTTCCATATTTAAGACAGGAATTGTAGCGTGTTTAACAAATGAATTTAATATTAAATCTTTCTCATCATTTTCCTTGTTGTTAAGTAAAGCAAAAGCTCTTATTGCTATTATATCACAATATTGAGAAATTACTTTTGCTGCTTCTTTAATATGTTCAGCTTTATTTCCAGACATAATAACTTGATCTTCAAACTCTAATTGCCAGCCTTCATTTATAAAATTCATATTTAATGTTTGCATGCCTAATTGTAAAGCAGCTTTTTGTGTACTTAATCTAGTTCTAAGGCTTGGGTTGAAAAATATTAAACCTAAAACTTTATTTTTCCCAATGTGATTGTATTTATAGGGATTGTTTTTTATATCTATTGTTTCATTAATAAGAGATTTATAATCTTTTACATCATTAATATTTATAAAATTTTTCATGATAATTCAATTTTTAATGCTTTATAAAGCATATCGATATGTTTTCTTTCAATATTTAATGGTGGTAGTATTCTTAATAGGTTTTTGTTCGCACTACCCCCAGTAAATATTTTATGTTTAAAAATTAGATTTTTCCTTAATTCTGCAGCCTCAAAATCAAATTCTAATCCTAACATCAATCCTCTACCTTTAATTTTTTTAATAGATTTAATTTTAGAAATTTTCGTTCTAAAATAATTTTCTATTTCTTTAGTGTTTGTCATTAAACCTTCTTCTTTTATAGTTTTCAATACAGCTAAAACAGCACTACATGCAAGATGGTTTCCTCCAAATGTTGTACCTAGCATACCAAGTTCTGATTTGATACTATTTTTTATTAAAACACCGCCAACAGGAAAACCATTTCCCATACCTTTAGCCATGCATATAATATCTGGTTTAATATCGTGTTTTTGATATGCAAAAAAATCTCCTGTTCTACCAAATCCTGATTGAACTTCATCAGCAATAACACATGTACTATGTTTTTTACATAATTCTGATATAAACTTTATAAAATCAGTACTGGGCTGATCAAGTCCGCCTACACCTTGAATTGATTCAAATATTACAGCACATACATCATTTTTAGAAATTTCATTTAACAGTCCTTTTTTGTCATTAAAATCTAAAAATGTAACATCTATGAGTTTGTTTAATTTTGATTTGATCTTCTTGTTATCAGTTATTCCTAATGCAGCGTTACTTCTGCCGTGAAAAGAATTTTTAAATGCAATAACTCTTGATTTGTTTGTATGAAATGAAGCAATTTGAAGTGCATTTTCATTTGCTTCAGCTCCACTGTTGCACATGAAAAGGTTGTAGTTTTTACACTTTGATTGATTTATTATTTGTTTAGCTACTTCAGCTTGTAAATCGTTAATAATATAGTTTGAATAAAAGCCAATTTTACTTAATTGATTTGATAATCCATTAACATAGTTAGGATGACTATGACCAATAGATATTACAGCGTGACCCCCATATAAATCAAGGTACTTTTTCCCTTTATTATCATACACATAACATCCTTTAGCATGTGATGGTGTCATTTGATATAATGGATAAACTTTGAATAAACTCATATTTTACTTATTAGATATTTTATTTATTTTCTCAAAGGATGCTGCTAGACCGCTTATTAAAGAGGAGCTAAGACCTTGTTTCTCCATTTCTATTAACCCTTCTATTGTACATCCATTAGGTGTTGTGACTTTATCTATTTCTTGTTCGGGGTGAGAATCATTATTACTTAATAGAGTGACAGCTCCCAATGCCGTGTAAATAGACATTTCTAATGCTGCTTTAGATTCGAAACCTAATTGAATACCTCCTTGAGCTGTTGCTCTAATTAATCTCATCCAAAATGCAATTCCACTTGCGCAAATAACTGTTGCAGCTTGCATGTTTTTTTCTTCAATTAAAAAAGCATTTCCTAGATTATTAAAAATGGCTTCAGCAACTACTAACTTTTGCTTTCCATATTCATTGCTACAAAGACAAGTGACTGATTTTCCTACAGAAATAGCAGTGTTGGGCATACTTCTAATTATATTAACTTTTGATCCTAATAATTTTTCAATTCTTTTAATAGAAAGTCCTGTAATTGTTGATATTATTGTGTGTCTTTCATTCACATAGTCTTTAATTTCAACTCCAATTTTTTCAAATTGATTTGGTTGAACACTTATAATTATTATTTCAGAATTCTTAACAGCCTCAATATTATTTGATGTTACTTTAATATTATTTAATTCTTTCCATTCTTCTAAAGAATTGGTGTTTCTCTTAGTTAAGTAAAGAGTTGTTATGGTGTTATTAATAATCAATCCTTTTGCAATGCATTTCCCTAAATTTCCAGCTCCAATTATTGCTATTTTCATATTATATATTTAAAAAATTGAACTTTTTAATTGTAATCCTACATTTTCATTTAATTTGAACATTAAATTCATATTTTGAATCGCTTGACCTGAAGCTCCTTTTATTAAATTATCAATAATTGAAGTGATTAATATTTTGTCTTTATTCTTAATTATATGAATCAGGCATTTGTTAGTGTTTATAACTTGTTTTAAATGAATTTCATTTTCAGAAATCACAACAAATGGATGGTTTTTATAAAATGTAGTATATAAGTTTTTTATTACATTTAAATCCACATCACTATTAAAATAACTAGTACAGAATATTCCTCTAGTAAAATCACCCCTAACAGGTAAAAAATTAATTTCGTTAGATTTATCAGATATTTTATTTAATGAAAAATAAATTTCACCTAGATGTTGATGAGTGAAGGGTTTATACCACGAAACATTACTATTTCTCCAACTGAAATGTGATGTAATGTTAGGCTTTATTCCTGCTCCAGTACTTCCTGTTATGGCGTTAGTGTGAATTTCACCATTTATAAGTTTATTTTTAATTGCTGGAAATAAACCCAGTTGTATTGCAGTAGCAAAACATCCTGGATTTGCAATGTTTTTTGCGTTTTTAATTTTTTCTTTTTGAAGTTCTGGTAAACCGTAAACAAAGCGTCTTGTTGTATTGGAATTTTGTTTTACAAAGGAGTTTTCAAGTCTAAAATCTTGACTTAGATCAATTATTCTAGTTTTAGGGTTTATAGTATGTTTATTTAAAAACTCATTTGAATTACCATGACCTAAGCATAAAAATAATACATCAATATTATCATCAAATTTGTTTACAAATTTCATATTCAATTCACCTATTAAGTCCTGATGAATGTCAGAAATATATTTCCCTGAATTAACGTTGCTATGTGCGAAAATCAGTTCGGAGACGGGATGGTTTATAAGTAGCCTTATGAGCTCTCCTCCTGTATACCCAGAACCTCCTGCGATTCCTACTTTAATTTTATTTAGTGTGGTTGACATATTGATATATTTTATTTTGATTAGAAAAAATATTTATAAAACCCTTAACATCTTGAGCACTCCACTTGCCGTTTCCTTCACCATAGGATCCAAATTCTGAATTCATAAGGTCATTGTCTGATTTCACCCCATTTAACTCATACCTATAAGGATAAAGTGAAATAGTTACATCTCCGTTAACGTTTTTTTGACTACTCTGTAAAAAACTTTCAATATCTCTAATTACCGGATCTAAATATTGACCTTCATGAATAAGCATTCCATAAAAATTTGATAATTGTTCCTTTTGAAATTGTTGCCATTTTGTTAACGTATGTTTCTCTAATAAATGATGTGCTTTTAATATTAGCATTGGTCCTCCAGCTTGAAAACCAACTCTTCCTTTAATCCCTATAATTGTATCTCCAACATGTACGTCTCTTCCAATACAAAATTGATCACATATTTTCGATATTATTTCAATACATCCAACAGGGTCATATAGGTTTCCGTCAATTCCGCAAATTTCTCCATTTTTAAAACTTAATTTAATATCTTTTTTAAATGTATTTTTTAAACTATTTGGGTATGCTTTTTCTGGAAGCTTTCTGCTAGAGGATAAGGTTTCATCTCCGCCAACACTAGTGCCCCAAAGCCCTTTATTTATTGAATATTTTGCTTTCTCCCAATTAAAATTAACACCATTATTCATTAGGTAGTTAATCTCATCTTGTCTTGACAAATTACCATCTCTAATTGGTGTTATTATTTTAATTTCAGGAGCGATAATTTGAAAAATCATATCAAACCTAACTTGATCATTTCCTGCTCCAGTACTTCCATGAGCTATGTGAGTTGCCTTGTTTTCTTTAGCATATTTGACTATTTCTAACGCTTGTATAGTTCTTTCAGCACTTACAGAAAGAGGGTAGGTGTTATTTTTAAGAACATTCCCAAAAACTAAAAACTTAATTATTTTATTATAGTATGTTTGAACAGCATCAATTGATTTATATCTGAAAGCACCCATTTTAATTGCTTTTTCTTTAATCAATTCAATTTCATTTATTGTAAATCCTCCAGTATTTATGTTAACTGCATGAACTTCATTTCCTTCTTTAAAAAGTTTTTTAAGGCAATAAGAAGTGTCTAAACCTCCACTGTATGCTAATATTATTTTTTTCATTTGTTTGATTTTGAATTGTAAAGCATTCCTGTGCAAAGGCACATTTCTCTTTTGGTTCTGTTTAATACATCATAATTTTTACAAGTCTTACATCCTTTCCAAAATTCTTTATCATCTGTTAGTTCAGAAAAAGTTACTGGTTTGTATCCTAATTCGTAATTAATTTTCATGACTGCCAGTCCCGTTGTTATCCCAAATATTTTAGCATCTGGATATTTAATTTTAGAATGATTAAACGTTAAGGTTTTGATTTTTTTAGCTAATCCATTTCCTCTAAATTTTGGAGAAACTATTAATCCTGAATGAGCAACATATTTTCCATGCCCCCATACTTCTATATAGCAAAATCCAGCGAATTCGTTTTTTTCGATTGCAATGACAGCATCATTATTTTTAATTTTTTTTTGAATATACTGAGGAGTTCTTAAAGCAATTCCAGTCCCTCTTACCTTTGCAGATGAATGTATTGTTTCAGATATTATATTACTATAATTAATATGCTTCAATGAAGCAATTTGTATTTCCAAGATGTTGTAAAAAAAAAGTTAGTTAAGATTGAATTGAAATGAAACTGGACTCACCTAGTTTCCTAAATAGAAAGATACCCGAATGGGCGGGCACCACGTGCAACACGAAGAATGTTAATTGCGCTAAATGTTCTATTTAATAAATTCACATTACAAATATTACTAAAAAAATCATTAAATCAAACTTTTTACAAGAATAGTGTTAGTTGAATTTATATTTATTTAAAACAAAATAAGTTTAAGTAAGGAGTTTCTACGATTTAAAGTTAGAAGTGTTACAAGAATTCTTGTTATTTAAGGGCTATTGTTTTTGCAATCAATGTTATTTCAATTGTTGCATTTGACGGTAACGAAGCAACTCCAATTGCAGCACGACTTCCTATGCAATTATTCCCCAAATTTTCGATAATTAAATCAGATGCGTAATCTGCAATTTTAGCATGTTCAACAAATCCTTCCTCAGCATTTAAAAAGACATTGAGTTGAAGAATTATTGATATCCTCTCACCTTGGATTAAACAAGCCTTTGCAGCAGTTATAGCATTTAAGGTCGCTAAACGTACAGCGCCTTTATGTGATTCTATTGGATCTAAAATTTTAATTTTTCCAGAATAAAGAAGGTTTCCTGCTTTACGAGGTGTCATACCTGATGTATAAATTAAATCTGCGTGCCTAACAGCTGACAGGTATTTTCCTTGCGGAATTGGTTGTTCTATGATTTTGTTCATATTCTATAAATTTCGACCATTTTCACGATTCGCTTTGCAGCCGAAACGGCCATGGAATGATTCTGAGAAAAGTTTAGTCGGATACTATCGTTACAGGAAGGGTCAAACTCTGATCCTGGTGTAACTATCACATTTGCTTGATAACGCAGTAACTTTACAAAGGTATATAAGTCTACACTAAGTGAAGGGAGTTGTGGGAAAAGATAGCTGCCAGCCTGTGGACTTGCAGTAAAAAAATTAGCAGCCCTGAAAGTTTCTAGCAATTCATCTCTTATTAATTCATGTTCTTGAACACGATTTTCCAACCAGTCTATAGGTTCTTGAAACCAAGTATCTAGAGCTGCTTGATTGTAACCTGCAGCCCTTAGAGAAACGATGGCTTGAAGGGATTCCATTCTTTCAATCAACTTTGGTGTGCCAAATGCAACTCCAAGGCGAAATCCACTAAGAGATTCAGTTTTTGATGGTCCCATGATAGTAATAAGGTTTTTAGGTTGAACATCACAAGAACGAAGGTGAGTATATACCTCTCCGCTATATAGCATTCTAGAATACAGTTGATCTACGATTACTGTAACACCATATATAGCTGCTAGATCTGCTATTTTAGTAATAGTGTTTTCTGAATATACAAGACCCGTTGGATTATTGGGTGTTGAAAATACTAAAACCTTTGTTTTATTTTTAAATGCGTCTTCAATTAGATTAAGATCTGGACTATTACCAAATTGAGAATTCTTGTAGTTTAAAGGAATTGGCACGACTTCACCTCCAAAAAATTTAACAAGTTTGCGGTTGGCAAAATAGTCAGGTTCAATTACAGCAACTTTCGTCCCAACTGTAACTGTAGCGCCAAGTGCCAAAAATAATGCACCTTGAGTTCCAGGAGTAATAATAAGTTCAGTATTAGCTTCAATTGGTCGGCCAGTAAACTTCCCAAGCCGAACAGCAAGTTTATTTCGTATTTCGGTCGACCCTCGATACTCTGTATAAGCTTGACTACTCCCTTTAATGAAACCATTTTTCCAAGTAGTATCAGAACCTGGTGTTGGAGGAAAGGCATCTACATCTCCATGCGAGAAATCAACAGCAGTTCCATCAAGTTTATCACCACGCATAACGGCATTAAGATCTCCTAGGTTTTGTCTAATTTCCTGACCAGGAGCATTTTTTGCTTCAAGAGCTTTAAATTTTTCATCTAGTGTCATCATTTTCTAATTTATAAAATTATTATTATAATAAATATTTTTTTTAAGAGACTTTTAATGATTTAATTCGTTTTACTGATTAATATTTTTACAGACAATTAGTATATTTAATATATGAAAAAACTAATCCTGCTATTACTTTTTATTCCATTTGTTGCTTTTGGTCAAAATGATTTTATTGGTTCTGTTGAAAGATTATCAAGTGAAATGGATGATTTTATTTCTAAAGATTCAAAAATTGAAATTATTGCAAAAGGGTTTACTTGGTCAGAAGGTCCTGTGTGGTCTAATAAATTAAACGCTGTTCTTTTTTCTGATGTCCCTAATAATATTATATATAAATGGGATGAAAAAAATGGTTTGGACATTTTTTTAGATAAAATTGGACACTCAGAAATTGTTCCTAATTCAAAAAAAGATGGCACAAATGGTTTAACAATTGATCAACAAGGAAACTTAATAATTTGTATGCATGGTGATAGGAGAATAGTCAAACTTAAAGACTGGAATAGCAATGAAGTTTTGCCATTAGCTAACATCATTTAAAAATAAGCTGTTTAATAGCCCTAATGACTTAGTATATAACAGCAAAAAAGAGTTGTTTTTTACTGATCCACCATATGGACTACAAAATGGAGATAATGATGAACTAAAAGAATTGCAGTTCAACGGAGTTTTTAGACTTAGTCCCGATGGTAAATTAAAAGTTTTAATTAAAAACTTATCACGACCTAATGGTATAGCTATTTCTAGAGATGAAAAAACTTTATATGTTGCTAATTCTGATTCCAAAAACCCTGTAATTATGAAATATCAAATCATAGATGATGGAGTGAAAAATCCTGAATTATTTTTTGATGGTTCTATTTTATCAAAAAAAGATATAGGGGCATTTGATGGTTTAAAAGTACATCCATCAGGAACTGTTTTTGCGACAGGTCCTGGAGGAGTTTTGTTGATTAATAATGAAGGTAATCATATTGGTACAATTCGAACTAAAGTTAGAAGTGCGAATTGTGCTTTTGACGATAAATTTGAATATCTGTATATAACTTCTCACCAGTATTTAACTAGAATAAGAATAATAGATTATTACAATAAGGGAATATAAGAACCATACTATTATATATATACAATAACATCTCCCGTTAATAGAAAATCAATCTTATATAAGCAGAGGAGCACCTATTAATAATTACTATTGAGACTTCACTCGCTCTTATTTTATGTCGTTTATTTTTTATTAGGCATGTCTCTATTCATTTCTAAAATATCTACATCTGTATTTTCTTTACCTAATAAGTGCTTACTAAAATAATCTGCTTTTTTCCAAAAGAAATATTCAGTCATTTCTCCGTAACCATGCCTTTGAGAAGGTAAAAGTAGAAATTCAAAACGTTTATTTGCTTTAATAAGAGCATGTGCCATCCTTATTGTTGCGCCTGGATGTACGTTATTGTCAACATCTCCAGTTGATAGCATCAAATTTCCTTTAAGTTTACTAGCTAAACTTTGGTTTACATCAATTTGATAGTTATAATTTAAATTCCCGTCTTCTCCAATTTCTTCCATTACCCCATGGTGTGTTTCACTCCACCAACTATTATACATGGTATTGTCATGATTACCAGAAGATGAAACTGCTACTTTGAAAAAATCAGGATAAACTAACATTGCAGCAGTAGACATAAAGCCACCACCAGAGTGACCAAAAATACCTACTTTATCTAAATTTATATATGCATATTTATCAGCCAATTGTTCTGCTATTCTTTTTTTATCTGCTAAACCATAATCTCTAAGATTTCCATATCCATAATTATGATACCACTTAGAACGAGCTGGATGTCCGCCTCTATTACCTAATGTTACTACTATAAATCCAAGCTGAGCTAAACGATCCGTTCTATTCATTCTTAAAGAAAAACTCTTGGAAACTGCTTCAGTTTGAGGCCCTGGATATACGTATTCAATTAATGGATACTTTTTGTTTTTATCAAAATCATATGGGCGATAAATCACGCCATATATATCTGTAAATCCATCATCTGCTTTCATTTTAAAAGGTTCTGGAAACTTATAACCAGTAGACATAAGTTGCGACAAGTCTGCCTTTTCAAGTGATAATACCAAAGCTCCAGTATTAGTTCTTAATTCTGATTTTGGAGCCATGTTAACTCTTGAAAAATTACTTACAAAGTATTTGTTGGAATCTGCCATACTTGTTGAACTTGTGAAATCACCTTTATTTAAGTTTCGTAATCCAGTCCCGTTTAGATTAATACTGTATAGGTGCTCGTAATAAGGATCTGTACTACTTTCAACCCCATTTGCAGTAAAAAACAATACTCTTTTATTTTCGTCAATATTGACAAAGCTATTGGCATGGAAAGATCCAGATGAAATCTGATTTTTTAACCTACCAAAAGAATCATATAAGTAAAAATGAGCCCAACCATCTCGTTCAGACCAATGAATCATTTCCTGCTCATTATTAAACAACACTAAATTTCTTTGTTCTATGTAAGTATTAAAGCGCTCTTTAATAAGTTCTTTTACTTTTCCTGTATTGATATCAGCAACATTAATATCTAATCTTTTACGATCTCTACTAATGGAACTAAAGTATATTTTATTTTTTTTAGAGAGAAGTGTAGATGGTTGGAATTCATCATCTGCATTGGATAACTTTCTAGGAGATCTATAGACACTTAAATTAACTTGTTTGGTAGTATCTAATGCTACTTTAGTTATCTCTTTTGATGGAACATCAAAAATTAAAATTTCAGAAGATTTATATTCTTGCTCACCTGGCATATGATATTTATAGGTTTCTAATGTAGGACGTTTCTCAGTAACAGAGTTAATTACCCATAAGTCTTTTAACATTCTAGTATCAGTTCTTTGATATACAAATTTCTTAGAATCATGAGACCATATAACTCTAGCACTTTTTCTATTGTCTTTGTCTTTTATTTCAGATTCATTATTTTCTCCTCTAGAACCTCCACCATAACTATAATTTTTAACTCCATCAGAAGTCCATTGATTCTCAACAATAGTACTGTCTTTCTCATTTTTGACAGCTTTCAAAAAATTGCTTTTATCCATCCAATATAAATTATGATATTTAGAGAACACGACAATGGAACTATCAGGTGCGATAGTAGCCCACTTTTTCCAGTCTTTTTTTATTTTCTTTTTAGTATCTACAATTTGAAGACCATTTCCTCCAATTTTATATTCAAAATGGTAAGTCTTTTTTTCCATTTTGGGCTTTTTATTCTTTTCTTTAATTTCAGTAGAGTCATTCTTAGTTTTTTTAACATCTTCTTGTGAAATAATTTTTTCTGTAGAAGTGATCCTAAAACGTATAGCAGTTTCATTATTAACAAACTTTAAATCTAATTTAGGTAAGTGCTTAGCGTCATAGGGATCCTTTGTTATTTCTGTAAGCCACTTAGCCATATTTTCATTGTTAAACAAAGGTGTTTTACTCTTTTTGTCTGCATCAACTAAATAATAATTTGCATCCTCAGTGGTCTTATATTGATACCAAAAACGATTTCCGTTTTTTAGCCAATGTGGTTTTACAGATGTCGAATGAACTAATTTAGATAACTGTTTAGGGGAATATTTAGCCGCTAGCCTGTAATTAGGTAAAGGCGTGGTTTTACTTTCGGATTCTTGACTAAAGTTAAAGTTACCAAAGCCAATAGTTAAGATTATAAGTAAAAAGTGTTTCATAAGATTTATAACAAGTTGATTATTAAGAAATTAAATTTACTAAAATTATTTTATACTGGAAAAGTTATAAATCATCTATAAAGTCTTATATAATATTGATTTTGTTTATATCTGTGAGCGTTTAATAAAAATTATTATTGATATTTCTTGAGTTTTGATTGCATTAATAATTAAGTTAAATTTAAGATGATGAAAAGACTAATTCTACTATTTATTCCACTTGTTTCTTTTAGGCAGAAACAAAACTTATCTTTTTTCAATAAAATATAATTAAAAATGAGAAATTTTATTTATATAAGTTGTTTGATTTTGTTTTTCGGATGTAATTCAGGTATTCCTCAAAATGAAAAGTTGTCTGATATAGAATCCATGCAGCTTAAAACTTCTTTTGTGGATTTAAAAAACCAAAAAGTAGATTTAACATCCTATAAGGGAAAGAAAATCATCATTAATTATTGGGCTACGTGGTGTAAACCATGTATAATGGAAATGCCAGGACTTACAAGAGCTCAAGAAATTTTAAAAAATCATAATTACACTTTTTTGTTAGTTTCTGATGAAAGAATTTCAAAAATATCTAAGTTTAAAAATGATAAAAAATATAATTTTAATTTTTTAAAATCTGTTGGATCAAATGAAAGTCTTGGAATCTATTCTTTACCAACAGCATATATTTTTAATGAAAAAGGAATAAAAATTGAAACTATTGTAGGGACAATTGTTTGGGATTCAGAGCAAATGATAAAAAAATTAAAAACATTGTAGTTTGAAAAAATTCATTATCATTTTCACTTTACTAACTATAATTTCTTGTACAACAAAAGAGGTCTTTATAGAGGATATTCCTTTTTTATATGGAGATAATAATGCACAACCTAATTTAGTTTCTTCCAATGGTGCTTTATCATTATCATGGATTTCTTCTAAAAATAAAAATAAAGCTTCCTTACATTTTAGTCAGTTTAAAAAAGGGAAATGGATTAAACCACAAAAAATTGCTAATGGTTCTGACTGGTTTGTTAATTGGGCTGATTTCCCCGCTCATGCAATTAACGAGGATTTAATAATTACAAGCTATTTAAAGAAATCGGATTCTGGAACATATACTTACGATGTTATTTTAAATTTACAGAAATTATCAGGAGAAAAAATAAAGAAAGATTTTTTATTGAATACTGATGGTGTTAAAGCAGAACATGGTTTTGTAAGTATCATTCCTAATAATAACAAAGGGTTTTTTATTACATGGTTAGATGGAAGAAATACTGTAGAAAAGAAACTAGATGGACATCATAAACCAATGACAATTCGTTTTGCAGAAATCACTAATACAGGAGAGGTTATAAATGAAAGCGAACTCGACGAAGCGGCTTGTGATTGCTGTCAGACGTCAATAGCGATGACTAATAATGGACCTATAGTTGTTTATAGGGATAGAAGTGAGAATGAAGTACGAGATATTTATACTATCAGAAATATAAATGGAGTTTGGGAAGAACCTAATCCGTTACATAATGATGGGTGGATAATAAATGGATGTCCTGTAAATGGTCCCAAAGTTGCTGTGAACTCAACAAACCTTGCTATTGCGTGGTTTACAGTAGTTAATGATAACCCCATAGTGAACGTTTCATTTTCAAAAACCAATGGTGATTCTTTTGGTACTCCATTCAAACTCAATGACCTTGATGCTATAGGAAGAGTAGACGTTGCATTTTTAAATAATGAGGAAGTAATAGTTAGTTACATGGAAGTTGATGATATTGGAACGTATTTGAGAATAAAAAAGGTTTCAGTTAATGGAGAAATTTCTAAGCCAATTACGGTATCTAAAATTGATGGAGGAAGAAATACAGGAGTTCCTCAGTTAGAAATAATAAATAATGAAATTTTTATTGTTTGGACTATTTCTTTAGAGGGAATTAATCAGTTGAAATCTATAAAATTAAACTCAAAAAACATCTAGAAAATTCTCGCTTGTGCACGTCTTCCTATCGATATAAAAATTTATTAGATATTTTAACATATTAATATTTTTTAAGTCTTAATTAATAAAAAATTTAAAAATAAATATCAAAGTAATTTATGTGCTGGCAAAAGCAATATAGTATGTTTGTTGTATGAAAAAATTAATAACATTTTTTTTAATTATTTTTTTCTCTTGCAATACAGATAATCAGAAGCAGGATGAAAATAAAATCAACTCAATTAAAAAAGAAGAGCCAACTATAAGTATTTCAAGAGACAAATATTATGATCAATTATACGGGTTTTGGTTAGGACAATGTATTGCTAATTGGACAGGTCTGGTTACTGAGATGGATAAAATTGGTAACATCGGAGAAATTAAAACTGGAGATTTTTACACCAGAGATGACTGGGGAAAACCTGATCAACCCAATATATGGGAAGAAGGTGTTCCCAGTGACTTATCCTCCACCATAGATTTTGTGTTTAAAGACTACGATGAAATTTGGGGGTCAGATGATGATACTGATATAGAATATATGTATCAATATCTTCTTTACACAAATGAATCTAACATTTTGTCTCCTAAACAGATACGTGATGGTTGGTTAAAACATATAAAACCTGAAGAGGAAAATTATTTATGGGTATCTAATCAAAAAGCATATGACTTAATGAAAGATGGTGTCCTTCCACCTGAAACAGGCAACCCAAATTTGAACGAACATTTTGAAATGATTGATGCGCAATTAACCACTGAGATATTTGGATTATTCGCACCCACAAGACCAGATTTAGCATTAAAAATCGCTCATTTACCTATTCAAACCACAGCAAGGGAAGAAGCCGAAGATATTTCAAAGTTTTATGTAACAATGTATTCTTTAGCTTCTATAACAGACACCATAAAAACTATGAATGAGAGAATATCTTGGATGTCAGATAAGGCAAGAGAGGTGCTTCCAGATAGTTCTTATTCGGCTCATATGTTTGACTACACACGGAAACTGTACAAGTCGGGTATCCCTTGGGAACAAGCCAGAGATTCAATTTACTACAGGTATCAGGTTAATCAAGAAGATGGATATGATATTACTTCTAAAAAACTATATTGTAATGGCTGCTTTGCAGCAGGTATAAATTTTGCCGCAAGTTTGGTAAGCCTTTTTTATGGAGAAGGTGACTTAAAAGAAACCATAAAAATCGGAACATTAGCAGGATGGGATTCAGACAATCCAACAGCAACCTGGGGAGGTTTAATTGGTTTTATGATTGGAAAAGATGGTATAGAAGAAACTTTTGATAGAGAATTTTCAAATCGATTTAATATTCATAGAACTAGACAAAACTTTCCGAATGACGGTATCGATACATTTGAGAATATGGCAAAAAAAGGATTAATAGTGACCGATAGGGTAGTGACAGAAGAAATGGGAGGGATAATTGATCTAAAAAAAAACATATGGATTATTACACAGTCATCTATAAAGGCTATAGATTAATAGGGTAGTGTTTATTAAAAATCACTACTGAGGTTTTTTGGAATTTTGTTTGCACTAAGAATTAAGTTAAATTTAAGATAATGAAAAAATTAACTTTATTATTACTGTTTATTCCATTAATGTCTTTTGGACAATCTGATCCCGATAAGTTAAATGTAATTATTGCAAAATATGAAATGGAAAGAGAATATGGATTTAAGAAACTTGAGTCTGTAGAAAATACGATTAAATATCATCAAGCAGAATCTGATTTTTCTAAGGAAATAAAAGAAGAGTTAGAAGCAATTTCTGATGAGAGTTTGTCTGAATCCGAAAAAATTTCAAAAGAATTGTTGTTATTTGTTTTACAAGATAAGATCGATTCAAACAACTACAAAACGTATTTAAATACCATTACCAATGAAAATGCTTTTCATTTAAATTTGGCTTCAATGGGAGACCGGACTCTTAAAAACAAGAAACAGGTTGTTGATTACTTAAAACTACTTGATGATTTGCCACAACAAATAGAATATAATATAAATTTATTAAAAGCTTCGATAAAAGAAGGTATGTCGCAACCAAGAGTAGTTTTTAATGATTATGACAATACTTATAACAAACACATAGTTTTAGACCCAAAAGAAAGTGAGTTTTATAAACCATTTCTTAATTTACCAGAATTGCTTTCAACTGAATCAAAAGATTCTATAGTTAAAGCAGGCATAAGAAGTGTTCAGAAAAATGCTATTGATCAATATAAAAAAATAAAAAGCTTTTTTGAAAATGAGTATTTTCCAAACACAAGAAAAGGTTTAGGGGTATCAACAATTCCTAATGGTAAAAATTTTTATCAAAATAGAATTAACTATTTTACGACAAGCAAACAATATTCTGCGGATGATATTCACCAAATTGGATTAAAGGAGGTTTCGAGAATCAAAGTAGAAATGCTAAAAATTATTGATGATTTAAAATTTAAAGGAAGCTTCGCTGAATTCTTAAATTTTCTACGTACAGATGAACAGTTTTATCCAAAAACCGCTGAGGAGTTGTTAATGTTCGCACGTGACATTTCAAAAAGAATAGATGCTGAATTACCTAAATTTTTCAAGACATTACCAAGAAAACCCTATGGAGTTGTTCCAGTTCCAGCAGACCTTGCTCCAAATTATACTGGAGGCAGATATTTTAGTTCTCAAAGTGAAACAACAGCAGGATTTTATTGGGTAAACACTTTTAACTTACCAAGTAGAACTTTATATACAATCCCTGCTTTAACTGCTCATGAAGCAGTTCCTGGTCATCATTTACAGTTCTCATTGAATAATGAATTGCCAGAAACCATTCCAAGCTTTAGAAGAAAATTATATCTCTCTGCTTATGGTGAAGGCTGGGGTTTGTATTCGGAATATTTGGTAGACGAAATGAATATTTATACAACACCATATGAAAAATTTGGTCAATTAACTTATGAAATGTGGCGAGCTTGTAGGCTGGTTGTTGACACAGGCGTACACGCAAAAGGATGGACAAGGAAACAAATGATTGATTATATGGCTAAAAACACAGCTTTATCAATTCATGAAGTTACTACAGAAACAGATCGATATATTTCTTGGCCAGGACAAGCTTTATCATATAAAATAGGAGAAATAAAAATAAGAGAGCTTCGTAAAAGAGCGGAAGCAGCCTTAGGTGATAAATTTGATATTCGTGAATTTCATGAAGTGATTCTTGAAGAAGGAACAGTAACATTATCTATTATGGAAGAACGAATTGACTCGTATATACAGAAATTATGAAACAGATTTTCTTATTATTCTTAGCTCTTCAATTAATCTTAAATTCAATAAATTCTCAAGAGGTAACACCAGAAAACTATAAGCGTGCAGTTAGTTTTATGTATGATAATTACAATAATAAAACCGCTTTTAATCTTAACACGAACGTAAATTGGTTTAAAGATGGCTCAGGACTCTGGTTTATTGATTATAGAAAAGACAAGAAAACGTATAAGCTAGTTGATTTTAAAAATAATAAGGTAGTAGACTTGTTTAATCATAATAAGATGGCGAGGATTTTAACTGAATTATCAGAAAATGATATAATAGAAAATCAGTTATCCTTATCTGATATTGAAAAGGGAGAAAAAGGAAATCTAGAGTTTAAGTTTGAAGATAAATCTTATGATTTAAACCTAAAATCCTATCAACTTACATCATATGAAGAAGAACTAAAAGAAGAACAAAATCCATTTGAAGCAAAATCCCCAGATGGAAAATGGATAGCATATAATAAAGATTACAATCTTTTTATTAAATCAATTGAATCAAATAAGGAATTTCAGTTAAGTTCTCAAGGCGAAAGAGGTTACGAATATGCCACTTGGTACGGTTGGTTTGATAAAATGGAAGGTGAAAACAGTGAAAGACCTAAACGTTTTATTGTGAATTGGTCAGAGGATTCAAAATGGATAGCAACTAGTATTGTTGATACAAGAAATGCAGAAAAAATGTATATGCTAGATCATAGTATTGATTCTCTTTATAAATCAAAATTATTATCCTATTACCGTGGTTCGCCAGGGGATACAACTATGGTTAAGGTGACACCAGTTTTTTATAATATTGAAACCAAGAAAGAAGTTAAAACAAGTTTGCCAACGGGAACTCATATAAATTCAGTTACCATTGAATGGGTGAAACAATCTGGAGAGATATTAGCAGAGTATTTAGAAAGAGGTTACAAAAAAGAGGTTTTAAAACACATAAATCTCAATAATGGAAAAGAGCAAACACTTATTGAAGAAACAAGTAAAACAAATATTGATAATTTTTGGTTTGGTCAACTTCAAGAAAAACAAAAAGTTATTTTCCTTTCTGAAAGAAGTGGTTGGAGGCAACTCTATATGATAGATTTAGAAACTAAAAAAAGATCAGCCCTCACTACTGGGGAATATTATATTAATTCGGTTTTGCATACTGATGAAGATAAAGAAGAAATCTATTTTATTGCGTCAGGAAAAGAACCTAATAGTAATCCTTATTATCAAAAACTTTATAGAGTTAACTTTGAAGGTGAAATAACTTTATTAACTCCGGAAAACACTCATCATGCTATTGATTTTTCTAAAGATAGCAAGTATTTTTCAGATAATTATTCAACCATAAATATTCCAACAAGAACAGTATTAAGAAATTCACGTAACGGAAAAATTTTAACAGAATTAACAATAGCTGATACGTCTGACGCAAAATCTAAAGGATGGCAATCGCCAGAAATTTTTGAACTAACAGCAAAAGACAAAAAAACTACTATTTATGGTGCTTTGTGGAAACCAACAAATTTTGATTCAAGTAAATCTTATCCAATAATTGATGCAACTTATACTGGACCACATACGCAAGTGTTTCCAAAATCATTTGATCGCAGTTTTAACAATCAATCTCTAGCTGAATTTGGATTCATTGTTATGAATATTGATGGCCTAGGAACATCAGGACGCTCAAAAGAATTTCATGATCATTCTTATAAAAATATAGGAAATAATTTAGAAGACCATGTGTTAGCTATTAAGCACTTAGGACAAAAATATTCATGGATAAATGCTGATAAAGTTGGGGTATTTGGCCATTCAGCTGGTGGCTATGATACAGGGAGAGCTTTATTAGCCTATCCAGATGTTTATAAGGTTGGAGTGGCAAGTTCAGCAGATCATGACTTTAGAATGGAAAAAGCTTGGTGGCCAGAAATGTATCAAGGTTGGCCAGTTGATGAAACGTATGAGCAAATGTCAAATATTACAAATGCAAAAAATTTAAAAGGGAAACTTTTATTAGTACATGGTGGGATTGACGATAATGTAAATCCATCTGCAACTTTTAAATTAGCAGAGGCTTTGGTCAATGCAGATAAAGAGTTTGATTTACTAATTTTTCCAAGTCAAAGACATGGTTATGTCGGTAAAGCACGAAAATATTTCATTAAAAAACGCTGGAATTATTTTGTTGAACATCTTCAAAATGCAAAACCAATTTGGGATTTTAACTGGGAATAAATGAATAAAAACATTAATACTAATTGTATAAATTAAGACGATGAATAAACTAGTGTACTTATTTATAACACTCTTCTTATTTATAAATATGTCTTGTCAAAAAGAAGTTGAAAGGGAAGGATATGTTGTTGTTGAAGGAGGAAAAATATGGTATAAAATCATTGGAGATGGAGAGGGGATCCCTTTGTTGATTTTACATGGTGGACCTGGTTCTCGAAGTTGCTCAATGATTCCGGGTTTTTCTTTGTTGGGTAACGAAAGACCTATTATTTTTTATGACCAACTAGGTTCAGGAAACTCGCAAAGACCAACCGATACAACCTTATGGAATACGGAGAGATTTGTAGACGAAATTGATCATTTAAGAAAAAGTTTAAATCTGAAGGAGCTTCATATTCTGGGTCATTCTTGCGGCAGTACATTCTTAATAGAGTATATGATTACTAAAAAACCAGAAGGTGTAAAGTCTGTTATTTTTTCAAGTCCAATGATTAGTACTGCAGATTGGATTAAGGATGCAAAAATCTTATTGTCTCAAATGCCTATTGAATTACAGGATACAATCCATAAATACGAAGCTCTAGAGAATTATAAAGCACCTGAATATCTAGTTGCTGTTGATTCTTTTTATTCGCGCCACTTGTCTAGAAAAAGTTGGCCTTATATCCCTAATGTGGAATGCGAAAACGTGCCTGGTTTTAATGAGGATGTATACAATTATATGTGGGGACCAACCGAATTTACCGCTACGGGCACGCTTATTGACTTTGATCGCACATCTGATTTAGACAAAATTGAAGAACCTATACTTTTTGTAACGGGAGAATATGACGAAGCAAGACCAGAAACCATTTATAAATATCAAAAACTGTCAAAAAATGCAAGCGTTAAGATTATTGGTAATGCTGCTCATATGACAATGATTGACCAGCCAGAAAAAATGGCTAAAGCTGTCGGTAGCTTCTTAAGAAGTATTGATAATAATTAATAACAACACAGAACAATGTATTATCGGCATTAAAACTCATTAAAATTTACTATTATACATAGTTATACAAACACCGCTTCTCAAAAGAAAACTGATCTTATTTAAGTAGGGTAGTGCCTATTAAAAATTACTATTGAGGTTTTTTGGATTTATTATATTTTAAGTAAAATATTAAACTATTATTATTATTATATATTTATAAAAATTTAATAGTGCAAAAAACCCTTTCTCTACTTTTATTTACATTTACTACTTTTATTGGGTTTTCACAAGTTGTCCCAGTAGCTTCTAATGTTTCTGCAGCCACTGTTAAAAACACAAATGCATCCATTCATTTGGTTGCAAGCGATGCGGACTTTGATAGTTTAACCTATTCTATAGTTTCTAATCCTTCAAATGGGACAGCTACTTTAAGTGGAGACACAGTTACTTACACACCAACTACTGATTTTTTAGGAACCGATACTTTTACTTTTAAGGGAAACGATGGGGAGGAGGATTCAGAGACTAGAACAGTCACAATAAAAGTGGTTAAGGGATATCTTTCTATTCCTAATCAAATAGGTGCTGACATTGACGGGGAAGCAGCAGGTGATAAGTCAGGCACTTCAGTTTCTTTTTCCTCAGACGGAACAACACTAGCTATTGGAGCATATGGAAACGATGGTAATGGAGCTGATTCAGGCCACGTTAGGGTTTATAAGTATGATGGAACGATCTTGGACTCAGTTAGGTTCAGACATTGACGGGGAAGCAGCAGGTGATTATTTAGGCCGATCAGTTTCTTTGTCCTCAGACGGAACAACACTTGCTATTGGAGCATATCGAAACGATGGTAATGGAGCTGATTCAGGCCACGTTAGGATTTATAAGTATAATGGAACGACTTGGACTCAGCTAGGTTCAGACATTGACGGGGAAGCAGCAGTTGATAATTCAGGCTTTTCAGTTTCTTTGTCCTCAGACGGAACAACACTAGCTATTGGAGCAATTTTTAACGATGGTAATGGTAATGGAGCTTATTCAGGTCACGTTAGGATTTATAAGTATGATGGAACGACTTGGACTCAGCTAGGTTCAGACATTGACGGGGAAGCAGCAGAGGATCAATCAGGCTTTTCAGTTTCTTTGTCCTCAGACGGAACAACACTAGCTATTGGAGCATATCGATAACGATGGTAATGGACCTGATTCAGGCTACGTTAGGATTTATAAGTATGATGGAACGACTTGGACTCAGCTAGGTTCAGACATTAACGAGGAAGCAGCAAGTGATTATTTAGGCCGATCAGTTTCTTTGTCTTCAGACGGAACAACACTAGCTATTGGAGCATTCTGAAACGATGGTAATGGAGCTGATTCAGGCCACGTTAGGATTTATAAGTATGATGGAACGACTTGGACTCAGCTAGGTTCAGACATTGACGGGGAAGCAGCAGAGGATCAATCAGGCTTTTCAGTTTCTTTGTCTTCAGACGGAACAACACTAGCTATTGGAGCATATCGAAACGATGGTAATGGAGCTGATTCAGGCCACGTTAGGATTTATAAGTATGATGGAACGACTTGGACTCAGCTAGGTTCAGACATTGACGGGGAAGCAGCAGAGGATCAATCAGGCTTTTCAGTTTCTTTGTCTTCAGACGGAACAACACTAGCTATTGGAGCATATCGAAACGATGGTAATGGAGCTGATTCAGGCCACGTTAGGGTTTATAACTTAGTGAATAGTGTGTCTGCTGTAAACGAACCTCCAGTTGCTAATGCTCAAAATATTAAAACAAAAAAAGACACTCCTTTAGAAATTAAATTAACAGGGAGTGATCCCGAAGACGATCCTTTAACATATTTGATTAAAACACTTCCAATTAATGGAATATTAAAGGAAGGTACCAATACAATATTAGCCTCTGAACTTCCTAAATTATTACCAGCAGATTCTCTTACTTATGTTCCTAATGCTAATTTTGTTGGTGATGACTCATTTGATTTTATTATCAATGCTAATTTCTTAAACTCGTTTTCTAAAGCTAACGGTTTAGAGTTCATAACTCAGGGTGGAGTTCCTGTAACTTTTCAGAAACCTGCAGGAAAAACATATTATTTAATTCAAGAAACGGGAAGTAAAATGGACTGGCCAGATGCAAAAACATTAACAGATTCTTTTAAAGGTGCTCAAATGTTTGTACCATTTAATGAGACTATGGATAAAGCAATCTATGATGCTCTTAAAGACATGAATAGATTAGGGAGCTCACAGAATACCAAGAAACCATATTGGTATGGTCTTTCTCAGGATAGGAATGCAAGTGATTATTCAGAACCAAGTGGAGGTTGGTATTGGGCTGATGGAGTTAAGTTAGGTTCTGCTGAGCGTCCATATACTAATTGGCATTCTGGTGAGCCTAATAATGGTGGTAACGAAGAAGATCATGCTCAATTTAATCGTTTTTGGGGTGGTTTTACTTGGAATGACATGGCCCCTGGAAATACTCAATCATATGCTTTATTTGAATTTTCTATTAGTGATAGCTCAGACAGTAATCCAGCTACTATTTCCATTGAAGTAAAATCAGTTAATAGTCCTCCCATTGCTAATGATCAAAGTCTAAAAACAAACAAAGGCACTCCTTTAAAGATTAAATTAACAGGGAGTGATCCGGAAGATGATCCTTTAACTTATTTAATTAAAACTCTTCCGTCCAATGGAATTTTAAAAGAAGGTAATAATACAATATTAGCATCTGAACTTCCTAAATTATTACCTGCAGACTCTCTTTCATATGTTCCTAATGCTAATTTTTCAGGAAATGATTCTTTTGATTTTATAATCAATGCTAATTTCTTAAACTCTTTTACTAAAGCCAACGGTTTAAAGTATATAGCTCAAGATGGAGTTCCAGTAACTTATCAAAAACCAGAAGGAAAAACTTATTTCTTAATTCAGGAAGGTACAGGTGTTTCAGGAAATCCTATAGATTGGACTACAGCTCGTGATTTAACTAATACTATTGAAGGAGCAAAGATGTACGTTGTTTTGAATGCTGAAATGGAACTTTTAGTATGGAACGGACTAAAATCAATGGGTCTTACAGGTAAGGGTGGACTATACTATTGGCTTGGTCTCTATCAAGATAAAACATCTCCAGATTATGCAGAGCCTGGATTAGAGAGTCAAAATTGGGGTGGATGGACTTGGGTGGATGGAGTTACTCTAAAAGACAGAGGGTATCACAATTGGTATAATTATCCATCAGAACCAAATCAAGCTGGAGCTGAAGATTATGCTCAATTTGAATTTAGTAGTACTGGTCCAAATGGAATTCAATGGAATGACATGTCTATTGGTAATGCGCAATCATGGCCTTTATTTGAATTTTCTATTAATGAAAACACAAATAGTAATACAGCTACTATTTCTATTGAAGTTCAAAATTTAATACCATTAGCTGACTCACAAACTGTCACGTTTAGCGAAGGTTCTATTAATAATGCTATTACATTAACTGGAAGTGACCCTCAAAGTAATGCTATTACCTATATTTTAAATACAATTCCTGAAAAAGGAATATTAAAAGTGGGTGGATTGGCATTAGGAGATTTACCATTAACAGTGGGTCCTGGTGATCTTACATATGATCCACCTAATGAAAATTATTTTGGTGAGCAATCATTTAAATTTAAAGTAAATAATGGTGAAGATGATAGTGCACCAGCTACAGTTACTATAATTGTAAAGAATGTTAACGACCCTCCGGAAGGTGATCCGGGAGATTATTCAACTAAAGAAGATGTTCCTATTGATATTATCCATGTTGGAAGAGATAAAGATTTAGTAAATATTTTCACTGTTCATACTCAAATGGGTACAACATTACCACAACCTTCTAGCGTTGCATTAGGTGAGTCTATGGCTTTATCAGCTGATGGAAAAAGGCTTATTCTAGGTGCTTATAATTGTCCACAATGCAATAATTCATTTGCTCGAGTTTACAATTGGAACGGAACGGATTGGGATCAGTTGGGCGCAACGCTTGACGGAGACACCACAACATGGCGAATGGTTTGGAGAGTACGTATCTATTTCAAGTGATGGAAATCGCATAGCAGTAGCTGGTTCTTCCAACGATAATGCTAATGGAGCTGATGCAGGTCACGTAAAAGTTTTTGACTGGGATGGAACTACATGGAATTCTGTAGGTTCCCCTATCCTTGGAGACAAGGCAAATGATAAATTTGGTTATCGAGGACTACACCTTTCTGGAGATGGAAATAGTATGGTCATACCTTCTTTTAGAGGAGGTTATTTACATACTTATAATTGGAATGGAATTAAATGGAATAAAACAGGTTCTATAACTATAGTACCTAATAGTACTAGTGAAATTCCAGGTCAAGTATATTTGTCTATGGATGGTAATAGATTAGCAGTTGGTTCGATTAGTGATGGCACAAATGGTCAAGTAAAAATATATGATTGGAATGGAACTAGTTGGATTCAATTTACATCAATAGACGGTAGTGCTAAACTTTTTGGATGCACAATTGATTTTTCTAGAGACGGAAAAAAACTTGTAGTAGGTGAAAAAGCATCATCACTTACCAGAGTTTATGATTTATCAGGTTCTAGTGCTGTTCAAATTGGTTCAGACATTGATTTTTCTGGTCAGCAAGCTGCTTTTTTCTGGAGATATGTTTCTATTTCGGATGACGGAAATAGAGTGGGGATTCCAGTTGTGTCAAAAAAGTTGGGTGTGTTTGATTGGGATGGCACTTCATGGAATCAGTTGGGAGAAGATGTATTAGCAACAGGTTTGATGGGAGAATCGTTTGATATGTCATCCGACGGTAAAATAATGGCCGCAGGAGGACACTTCGGTCCAAATAAAGTTTTTAATATTCTAAATTTAGAATACATTATTACTACTCTACCATTAAATGGAACTTTAAAAGAAGGTGCTAAAACATTAGTAGCAGGTGATCTTCCTTATACTTTAACGACTTCAGATCAAAAGCTTAGCTATATTCCAAACAATAATTATTTTGGAACTGATAGTTATCTTTTTAAACTTAATGATGGTAAAGCTGACAGTACAAATAGTTTAAATGGTAACAGAGAGGATTCGAAAGTTACCATTACAATAGAAGAATTTATACTAACACTTCCTTCGAATTATAAGACAACCACTATTGAATCTTGTGAGGGTTCTGATGTTGGAATTTTAGATATTGAAGTAGCCGCAACAACCTTTAGAAAAACGGGAACTACTGTTGATATTCCTATTACCTATAATGTTGCTATTGAAGGATTGGGCAATGTTGGAACTATTGTCTCTCCTAATAAAACCCTGCAAGTTAAAGATTTAGCTAAAGGCACTTATGAACTAAAATTCACTATTGTTGGAGAGCCTAAATATGTACACCCAAAAATTGAGTTTACAATAGATGAGATACCTACGCCAGCGGTCTATGATGTTGGTAAAATAGAAGTCTGTGATGACGCGGTTGATGGAGATGATCTTAATGGAAAGGCAAAGTTTGATACTTCTACCATTATTAATGGAATGTTAAAAGATCCAAATACTGGAGTTGTACAAGATGCTAATTTGCTAGACATTGAATTTACTTACTTTGATCAAGCTACTAATGCGTCTGTTTCAGCAGCTACACTTCCAAACCCCTTTTACTCAGCTTCACAAACAGTGACGGTAAAGCTTACAAGTAAAGCGAACACTTCTTGTATTGGTGTAGGATCAGTCGTTTTTGTAGTAAATGCTTTGCCTGTATTTGAAAGAATTGATGACACAAAGTTTGTTTGTTTGAACTTAGATGCAGTTACTATCGGAGTAAAGTCTTCTGATATTAGAACCTATAGCTATACATGGACTAGAAATGGAACAGCTTTTAATCTTAATATTCCTGGTTCTGACTCAACAGTTTTAATTGGTCTTGGTGGTGACTATGAAGTTACTGCTACCACAACTGACGGAACTAACTGTACACAGGTTTTGAAATTTAATATTGGCGAGTCTGATATAGCAACTGTTCTTAAAAAAGATATTATAATTGCTGATTTAAACCCTGGCCCAAATAATACTATTACAGTATTAACAGAAACCCTTGGTATCGGAGACTATGAATTTGCAATTGACGATGTATCAGGGCCTTATCAAGATGAGCCTACTTTTGAAAACGTTAGACCTGGTTTACATACTATTTATATAAGAGATAAAAATGAATGTGGGGTTGTAAATATTAAAAGTTTAGTAATTGGATATAAGAAGTTTTTCACGCCAAATGGAGATGGCATTCATGATACATGGAATATTATTGGTTTAACAAAAACAAACCTTCCGAAAACTAAGATTTATATTTTCGATAGGTTTGGAAAGTTATTAAAAGAACTAGATCCTTTAGGTCCTGGTTGGGATGGAACTTTTATTGGAAAGTCAATGCCCTCAACTGATTACTGGTTTAGAGTAGTATTAGAAGATGGTAGAGAGTTTAAATCACACTTTAGTTTGGTAAGAGATTGGGACTAGAGTTCTCTGCAAACTTTACTATGTTTTAGATTAACTAAATCCTACTATATTAGACAATGTTAATCTTTAAATATTTAATTTTAAGTAAGGTTGACTATTATATCAAGTTATACAAACACTAACCGTCAATAGAAAACCGATCTTATTTAAGTATGGTAGTGCCTGTTAAAAATTACTATTGAAATTTTGGGTTTAATTAATATTTCTCAGACCCTCATAAACCACAATGCTTACAGCATTTGCTAAGTTTAAGCTTCTAATATGATTGCTGAATATTGGAATTTTATAAAGTTTATCTATGTTATTAGTGATTATATCTTTAGATAAACCAACAGACTCTTTTCCAAAAATGAGAAACATATCATCCTTATAATCAATAGAATAATAACTCTTATCTGCAGAGCTTGATAGATAGACCATGTTTTTATCATTATTTATTGATAAAAAATCATTTACATTTTCATAAATCTTTACAGAAATGTGTTTCCAATAATCTAGTCCAGCTCTTTTTAATCTAGCATCATTTATTTCAAATCCAAATGGCTTTACTAAATGCAAAACTGATCCTGATGCTAAGGAGAGACGACCAATATTTCCAGTATTCATAGGTATTTCTGGTTCTATAAGTACAATGTTAAACCCCATTCATTTTATATTAATTCATTTATTACTTTTTTGTTGTGTTTTCAAATGGCATACAACGTGCTTTATAAAACAAATATATTGATTATCAACTAAATGTTTTGAGATAATAAAACATTTAATTTGATTTAATTACCTCTGTAATATGACACTCAATATTATACATAATTATATGAATGCAATTCGGAAGTTCAGTGTGTTTTAGAATTATTATAATTGGAGATTAAATCAAATCTGGATTTTTACAACTTTCTTAACCAAATATTTTTAAATTGGACTGGATTGCCATGATCTTGTAATACAATTGTTTTTTTAAGATTTTCTTTGGGATTTTTAAATGTTAGCATATATTTTGAAACAACCTCTTTTCCTTTTAATGGTTCTCCTATATATTCTGTAGTACCTTTTAATATTACGTTATTTTGAACTAAAACTTCATTATGAAAAACTGTAATGCTTCCAGGCTTTATTTCTTCCCCTGATTCGTCATAAGTTGGTTCCATGAATACAATATCATAAGTTTGCCACTGGTTAGGTCCTTTACTTGCATTAACTAAAGGAGAATATTGTTTATAAACTGATCCCGCTTGCCCATTAGAATAAGTTCTGTTATTATAACTATCTAATATTTGAATTTCAAAACGTCTTTGAAATATTACGCCACTATTGCCTCTACCTTGTCCATTTCCTTTTACATCTTTTGGAGATTTCCATTCAATATGAAACTGAATAGAACCAAATTCTTCAATTGTTTCAATCCCTCCATCTTGTTTAATAGTCATGGATTTATCATTATTAATAGTCCAATTAGCTGCTTTGCCAGATTTAGAATTTTTCCATTTTAACAAATCTGATCCGTCAAAAAGTATAATGGCATCGCTTGGAGGAGATCCTGTTTTACCAGGATTAATTACTATAGGCTCAGGTTCCCAAACTTCAGTATCTTCAGGATTAATTTTTTGAGAATAAGTGGTTAGTATTCCAAGAAAAAATAATATATATTTCATTATATCGTTTAGTATTAACCTCAATTTAATAAGGCATTTTTTTTTAATTTAAGACACCTAGAACCTCACTATTATTCCTAGTTATACAAAAAAGTACATAGCAATAAAATACTTTAATATTTCCTTTCGAAATCCTTGTTCATTAAAACCCAATAATTTGGATCAAGAATAACATTCTTTGGTTCCTGATCTAAAGTAATTACAAAATAATTTGATTTTGTTTTTATTTCAATTAATTCTATTTGATCCATATTATTTTCATAAACAATCCCTATTTCAATTGGCATTTCAAATAAACTTCCATCAGTTTGAGTCTGTTTTAAATTAATGATTAACTGATTTTTATTATTATCATATTCCCAATTTCCTTTTAATTTAAAAATCCCTGGTTTATATAGCCATTGTTCAAAAAATAAACTCAAATCTTTATTTGATACATCCTCCATAATTCTTTTAAAATCATTTGTTGTCACATTTAAATCTCTATATTTATTATAATAGATTCTAATACCTTTCCAGAAATTTTCTGTTCCTAAAACTCCACGGAGCATATGTAAAATCCAGCTACCTTTTTGATAAGTTTGAGTACTTGTTACATTTTTCATATCCTTTAAATTATCGTGAACTATTCGATAACTTGGGTTTTTATCATAAAAAGCATCAACTCTTTTTTGGCTTGATTTGAGTCCCTTTATAAAATCTTCTCTTCCGTATTGATGTTCGATAAATAACAAAGTAAAGTAAGTGGCAAAGCCTTCACTTAACCAAATATCATCCCAATCATATTCTGTTACAGCATTTCCGAACCATTGATGAGCAATTTCGTGTATAACTACATTTCTCCAGCGTTCGTTACGATCTCCAACAACTGATTTATCACTATATAAAATTGCAGAAGCAGCCTCCATTCCACCACTCACACTATTTGATTGTATGTTAGCTAACTTTTCATATGAAAATGGGCCTATGTAGTCACTGTAAAATTTTAAAACTTTTTTTGTAGGTTCGGCAAAATCATAAAATCCTGCATCTCTATCTTGTTTAAATACCCACGTTTGAATGGATTTACCATCAAATTCATCAACATATTGAACTGCGAAATCAGCTACTCCTAAAACAAATAACCAACTAGCAATTGGAACTGACTGCTTCCAATGTGTAATTCGCTTATTATAGTTAAGGTTAGTTTCTTCTATTTTAAGACCATTTGATACAATTTGATAATGATCTGGTGCGGTAACAATAAATTCACACATGGCCTTATCATAAGGGTGATCAATAGTAGCAAGCCAATGACGACTTAAATTTGGCCAATTATCGCTAAAAAAAGTACGATCTCCATATTTATTTTTACCAATAATTAACCCACTTTGAGGAATACCTTTGTACCTGATTTTATATTTAGAAAATTGATTAGTTATGGAAGGCTTAGGTAAATTTATTAATAACGCATTATTCTTATGAGAAAAACTTAGCATATTGCCATTAGATGAAACTTCGCTAACAACCATTCCTTTATTTTCTAATTTACTAGAAACATTAATTAAATCTAGTCTTAACATTTTCACACCTGATCCTAAGAAACAGATGTCAATAATTACTTCACAAGTAATCTCATCAGACTTATCAGATAATTCTATATTAAAAACATAATTTACAGCATCAATTTTAGGGTTTTTCGGATAATCATCATTTGAAGCAAATGCTTTATTTGAGAAAAATATAATTGTAATTAAACAAAATAGTTGATAGATCTTATTTTTAAATAATATCATAATTTTAATACCCTTTACAATCTTTAATAATAATTTCAAATCAATCAATTGATCTTATTAATATTAAAATTATTCTTAAATTGTTATTATATCAAGTTACAAATAAAAATCACTATTGTTAAATCAAATAAAAAAAAGGTAATAATGCATTTCAAAAAACTTCTTTTCGTATCAGCTATCTTAATTTTATCTAATAAAAATATTCTTTTTTCTCAAGAAAAAAACTATTACCAAACTGATTTCACAATAAGTGAATTCGAAGCTAGAAGATCTATAATTTTTAACGAGATCGGAACTAATGCCATTGCATTAATTCAAGGAGCCTCAAGTGTTGCTGGATTCAAAGTCTTCAGACAAACCAACACTTTTTATTATTTATGTGGAATTGAGGAAGGACATTCCTATTTATTACTAAATGGAAAAAATAAAAGCACAACAATTTATTTACCCCGAAGAGATAAGAACAGAGAAAAAAGTCAAGGTAAAATTTTATCATCTGATGATGAAGATTTAATTAAAAAATTGACAGGCGTGAATAGTGTCAAATCTTTAGAACGTCTTGGAAATGACTTAATTGGAACTGGTCTTATAAACGGTCCTAATCCTACATTATATACGCCATTTAGTCCAGCAGAAACTGGGAATGACAGTAGAGATGAAATATTATTTGGACATGCTCGTGCTGCAGCTGACCCATGGAGTTCTGAAACTACACGTGAATCTAGATTTAAAAAACTAATTAACGAACGTTTCCCCGAGTTTAAAATTAAAAATTTATCTCCTTTATTAGACTCTATGCGTTTAATCAAAAGTCCAAAAGAAATCGAAGTTATTAGAAAAGCCACTGAAATTGCAGGTTTAGGTATCATTGAAGCTATGAAGTCAACAAGACCAGGTATTTATGAGTATCAACTTGATGCAGCTGCAAAATATGTTTTCTATCAGCATGGTTCACAAGGGGATGGATACCCAGCTATTATTGGTGGAGGATCTAATGCTTATATGGGACATTATTTTAGAAAAAAAGATGTTTTAAACGATGGTGATTTAGTACTTATGGATTATGCGCCAGATTACCATAATTATACTAGTGATGTTACTAGGATTTGGCCTGTTAATGGAGTTTTTAATAAAGAGCAAACCGAATTATATAAGTTTATAGTTTCATATAGAGATGCTTTGTTTAAATATATAAAGCCAGGAATAAATTCAAATGAAGTGTTAAGCAAAGCAGCTAAACAAATGAAAGAATATCTTGTTGGAAAAACATTTTCAAAACCAACACATTTAAAAGCTGTACAAAAAGCTCTATTATTTAAGGGACACTTTCAACATCCTGTAGGTATGGCTGTGCATGATGTGGGCAGGGTTCATGGAATAAACTTAAAGGAAGGAATGGTATTTACTATTGATCCTATGATATGGATTCCTGACGAAAAATTATACATAAGAATTGAAGATGTTGCCGTGGTTACAAAAAATGGTGTTGAGAATTTAAGTGATTTTGTTCCATCTAAAATAAAAGAAATAGAAAAAATAATTAATGAGAAAGGACTAACGGAATTTAGACCCTCAAAACTTTTACCATTAAAACATCCTTAAAAGCTCTTAAATGGATAAATAGAAAACATCGTTCATTAGAAAACATAGACATATCTTATACTTTCAATTCATTGAATTATAATCCATTTAAGTAACCACAAAATAATTGTGTTTAAAGGAAGGAAATTAATAAGGTTTAGATAATTATTATATTTAAGAACATGAAAAAACTCCTTCTAATATCAGCTTCTTGTTTATTGTTGTTTTCTGTTATGAGTTTTGCTCAGGAAAAATTACATCCAAACGTTATTATAATCATGACCGATGACCAAGGTTATGGCGACCTTGGTATAACAGGGAATCCACATGTAAAAACACCAGTAATTGACAAATTTGCAGCCGAAAGTATTCGCTTTAATAATTTTTATGTGTCTCCTGTGTGTGCTCCAACTCGTTCAAGCCTTATGACGGGCCGTTATTCGTTGCGCACAGGTATACGGGATACTTATAATGGCGGGGCAATAATGTCATCAAACGAAGTTACCATTGCCGAAATGCTTAAACAAGTAGACTACAAAAACGGAATTTTTGGTAAGTGGCATTTAGGAGATAATTACCCTAGCAGACCAAGCGATCAAGGTTTTGATGAGTCCGTGATTCATCTTTCTGGCGGAATGGGACAAGTTGGTGATATTACAACTTATTTTAAAGGAGATAAGAGTTATTTTGATCCCGTGCTTTGGCACAATAATAAAAAAGAGGCCTACAAAGGTTATTGTTCTGATATTTTTACAGAACAGGCTATAAGTTTTATTAAAAAAAACAAAGAATCACCTTTTTTTTGTTATCTCTCCTTTAATGCTCCTCATACACCCTTGCAGGTTCCAGAAAAGTATTATCAACTATATAAAGACATTGATCCGACTTCTGGTTTCAATAAGGATAACAAACTTTTTGAAAAAATGACAGAAAGAGATAAAGAGGACGCTCGAAAAGTATATGCTATGGTTTCCAATATTGATGATAATATAGGTAAGCTTCTAAAAGAATTAGACGATTTAAATATTGCAGATAATACACTCATTATTTTTATGACCGACAATGGTCCGCAACAAACAAGATATGTGAGTGATATGCGAGGCCTTAAAGGAAATGTTTATCAAGGAGGTGTCCGTGTTCCATTTTATATTAAATATCCTTCGTCTTTTAAGAAGAATAAAGATATTGAAACCATGGCTGCTCATATAGATATCTTGCCAACTTTGGCACAGGTTTGTAACGTTAAACTGCCTAAGGAAAGAATCATTGATGGAAGAAGTCTACTTCCACTAATTAAAGGTGAAAAGGTTGATTGGACAGGTAGATCATTATTTTCTTACTGGACAAGACGTTATCCTGAACTTTATTATAATATGGCATTACGTAAAGGAGATTACAAATTGATTGGAAACACAAATTATAATGCGCCAATTACAGATTTTGAACTGTTCAACCTTGAAAAAGACCCTTACGAACAAAACAATATCGTCTTAGAAAACAGTATTCTAGCAAATAATCTAAAAAATGAACTTGATGAAACTTATAATGAATTAATCAGTTCAGAAAATCTTATTAATCAACCTCGTATTATTGTAGGAAGTAAATACGAAAACCCTGTTATTCTTAACCGGAATGATGCTGGGGGTCAGCGTGGAATTTGGGCTCAAGAAGAAATATATGGAAAATGGAAAGTTAGCATTGAAAGAGGATATTATAATATAAAATTTAAATTCATTAATCCAGTTAAAGCAAATGGCAGGATGTTTTTAGAAGCAAATACAACGGTGAAACAAATTATAAATGATAAAGAAGATACAGATGTCATTGAAATGAAGAACGTTTTCTTTTCAAAAATGGATTGCGATTTGATACCATTCTATGCTATTGATTCAAAAAATATATTGCCTTTTTGGGTTGAAATGAAAAAAATTAATTAAAAGAACTGTATAATAAAAACATGTTATAATTTACTTTCCAATCAAGATAATTTTTTTTTGCCTTCCGTTGACGTATCTAAAACCATTTTTTTCAAATATACCTGCTTCTTCTAGCATAATTCTAATTTCTTTTTTCCAATTCTCTATATATGTTTTGTTGTTTAATTCAATTGCGTAAACAGTATCAAAACTCATTGGAATCTCACCATTAAAAGGAACTCCCTTTTGTGAGTCCCACATTCCAAGAGTAGTTCCTGCGGAATGCCCAAAAGTCCCAAGTGGGTGTGTGTAAATTTGGGGATTTAACCCTTCCTTTATTGCTAGATTTAAAGATGTTTTTAAAATTTCATTTCCTGTTTTATTTAACCCAAATTGATTCGTAAATATGTCTTGAAGTCTATTGGCTTCATTTAATGCATTTGATAAAAATTTTGGAGCATCTTCTTCATCATTCTTTAAAACATAAGCAATTTGCTGGCAATCAGTGTTTAGTGTTAAGTATGTGATTCCAAAATCACAATGGACAAGATCCCCGGGTTGAATTATATCATATTTTGATTTACCGTCAAAAGCGTAAAGATCACTTTCTTTATTTCTTTGTACGTCAATTGTTGGGTGGAACCAAGTTTTAAGATTTAATTCTAAAACCCTTTCTCTCATCCACCAAACAACATCTTCTGTTGTTGTTACTCCAGGCTTTATAACATTAGTTGAAAAAGCTTCTTTTATTATATTATGAGTAATGCTAATTAGTTGGGTATAAATATTTTTTTCTTTTTCAGTTCTAGTTTCAATCCATCTTATTCCTAGTTTTTCTGCTGAAACAACTTTGTTTTGAATTTCCGATGTCGCATTATTATAAAACAACTCAAAATCAGTTTTGGAAATACCATCAACTAGCGAAAAGTTTTCGGAGAAGTTTAATCCAATTTTTTTAGGATTTTTTTTCAGTATATAATTATACAATGCTTCAAATTGATTCGGTATTTTTTCTTTATCCCATATGGAAGGAATATTATCTCCAAAATTATATCTTGATATTGCTGCACTTTCAATTTTATTATTATCATAGTAAAACACTAGTATTGTTCTTCTTCTTGCATTTAGCCAAGTTGGTGGTAATAATGTTTTTATTATGGGATCTTCATTATATTCTCTGGTTATAATCACCCACATATCAATCCCAGTTTCTTTCATGAGTTTAGGAAGTAAATTCTCAATTCTATCTTTTTGAATATCTTTTATAACAGAGGCTCTGTTTTTTAGATCTAAAATATTTTGAGAAAATGTAAATTGTGAAATAAGTAGAAGGAGAATTATATTTTTTATCATAATTATATGATTTTTTATTTTGTAAAATTGATTTAATATAACGGTTCTTTTATTAGAAAAGCTCCATGACCAGGAGCTATTCTGGGTGTTACAATTCCATTTATCATGTAAGTTCCTGAAGCAGGGTCCGGATTTAAGTTGTAATGAGAATCAAGATCAATATGGTCAATTTGTCCCGAAATTGAAGCTGCAGCTGAAATTGAAATGGAAGATTCACTCATACATCCGATCATTGATTTTAACCCTAATGCCCTCGCTGTTGACAAAATTCTTTGAGCTTCTGTAATTCCTCCACATTTCATTAACTTTAAATTAACTCCATCAACATACTCTGCATATTGAAAAATATCACTAGAATAACGACACGATTCATCAACAAATATTGGTAATAGCCTACTTTTATAGAGAGTTTTTAATTCTTTCTCTTTTCCTTCGGCTATAGGCTGTTCAACATAATCACATTTTCTTTTTGATAACCAATCAATCATATGTTTTGCTTCTTCCGTACTCCATCCACCATTTGCATCTACTCTAAGGTTAATATTATAAGGTTTTATACTTTCTAGAACTTGATTATACATAGCTTTATCAGATTCTATTCCTTGATTTGATCCTAACTTAACTTTAAGAGATTTCACTGAATTACCTTCAAATAAAAGAGGAATTCTTTCTTTAACAGAATTTGGGCTCATTATTCCAATCGTAATTGACGTCTTTGATTTAGGGAGTGGTAATCCAAGGAATTCATATAGTGGCATATTTGCCTTTTTAGCTTTTAAGTCCCATAATGCAATATCTAATCCTGCGTATGCACATGCGGAAATTTTCATTTCACGGGCAATATGTTCTATTTCATAGATTGACTTATTTTTAATATTAACATCAAGCAGTTTTTGAAGCTGTAAAATCACTTCTTCAGAGTTTGTTGCACCCTCATTTTTTCCTGGAGCCGATTCACCCCATCCTATTAAACCATCTTCTTTAACTCTAACAAAAACATTACAACTATCAGCTCGAATTCCTCTACTAATTACTAGTGGAAATTTTTTTTTCAATAAAACCTTATGTAAACTAACCTTCATTAAAAATACTATCTGCTAAATAAAATTAGAGAAACAAGAATACATTAACTAATATTAGACGTAAAGAATCTAGTGATCTTGGCTTTTATACATGTTTATACAAACACCTCCCGCCAAAAGAAAACCGATATTATAAAAGTAGGGGAGCACCAATTAAAAATTACTATTGATATTTTTTGGGTTTTTAGTAGTACTGGCTGTACAATAATCGTACAAATTTTAAAAAGAAAAACCATAACCACTTGTTTATAAAATAGTTATGATTTTTCAAAGTGAATAAAAAGGGAACTGTTATGATTGCACTAAGAATTGAGTTAAATTTAAGAATATGAAAAAATTCACTATTCTTTTATTCTTGTTTACTGCTTTACTAATTTCCAATGAATGTGTAGGGCAAAAGACCAATACTGATAAAAAATACACCTTTAAAAGTGGTGATGACAACGGAATTGGAAAGTGGTATATGGGTAGGGAAATTGCCTATGTAATGGGATTTGAAGGAATTGGCTGGCTAGAAAGATCTGAACGAGAAAAAGAAGAAAATGTTTCTAATTTGATTCAAAACATGAAGATTAAATTCAATGATACTATTGCAGATATTGGAGCCGGTTCTGGGTATCATGTATTTAAAATGGCCCCGTTAGCTAATAAAGGCCTGGTGTATGCTGTAGATATTCAAGGTGAAATGTTGATGGCGATTGAAAAGACCAAAGAGTTTAGCAAGATCAGAAATGTCGAAACAATTCTTGGAAGTGAAAAAAGTGTTCATTTACCTAAAAATTCAATTGATAAAATTTTAATGGTTGACGTGTATCATGAGTTTAATTTTCCATTAGAAATGATTGCTTCCATGAAAAACGCATTGAAGCCCAATGGACAGTTATTCTTAATCGAATATAGAGCTGAAGACTTAAAAGTTCCTATTAAAAAAATACACAAAATGACTGAAAAACAAGCTGTGAAAGAAATGGAAGCCGCTGGTTTTAAACTTAAAAGAAATATCGATAATCTTCCTTGGCAGCATTGCATGGTTTTTGTAAAAAAAACAAAAAGTATAATTAACTAATAGTTTGTTTATTTTTAGATTACTCTAAGAATTGAGTAAATTTAAAGTTATGGCAAAAACACTAAAATTGGTGAAATTTATTTTTTTAGCATTAGTAAGTTTAATCCTTGTTTTAATGGTAGCTCTATGGATATATTTTTACTCTTGGAAAAAAGATGCTATAAATAATTTACCTAATAACTCACTGGTAATAAAAACTGAAAAAGGTGAGGTAGAATACACTTTGACTGGGAATTCGGACAAGTATATGTTATTGGTTCATGGTACTCCTGGCAGCGTTCATGTAGAGGAAGGTAACTCTTTTGTTGAGAATGGATTTACCGTACTATCTATTTCAAGACCAGGATATTACAAAACACCATTATCATCTGGTGAAACTCCAAAAGAACAAGCAGCACTATACAAAGCTTTATTAGATGAATTAAAAATTGATTCTATTTATGTTAATGGTATTTCTGGAGGAGGTCCTTCGAGTATTCAATTTGCTTTAGATTATCCAGAACGTACTGCAGGACTTATATTAAGGGCTGCAGTTTCTGAAAAATATATTGAAGAAAATTATAAAGGACCTTTGAGTTCGTTTTTTGACACAGAATTTGGAACATGGTTAGCAATAAAAATTGCCTTAGTCCAGGTAGATGATCGAATGAAAAAAGGAATAAACACATATATTAAAAGAAGTATGTTTCCACGTGAATTAAGCAATGATGGATTGGTGAATGACCTAAATCAATTTAGTATCTTAGAAAACTTTCCATTAGAAAAAATAAAAGTCCCTACCATCATATTGCATGGAGAAAAAGATGAGGATGTTCCATTATCTTTTGCCCACAATGCATCTAAAAGATTACCAAACGCAACTCTTTTTGAAATGAAAGGAAAAACTCATTATGTTTTTTTTGGTTCTTATGTTCATACTATAAATGATGAAATTATTCGTTTTTTAAAAAGTCTATAAAATTAAGAGTGGATAGATAAAAGTAGTAAAGGCAACGATTAAAATATGAAAAAAACAACTGTATATGTAATTTTAACAATGTTGATCCTGCTGCTCGATTCATGTAAGAAAGACGAACCATATAATCAATATGCTGACACAACAATTGCTACTTTACAAAAATGGTATAATATAGATACAGGATTATATGAAACTACAAGTTGGTGGAATGCAGCCAATGCACTGACTTCAATTATTGATTATTCTAGAATAACAGGTTCTAAAGAGTATTTGGATGTTATTGAAAATTCCTTTGAGATATGTAAGGAATTTGAAGTCCAGATGACAGACCCTAAAGACAATTGGATATGCCGAAATTATATCAATGACTATTATGATGATGAAGGCTGGTGGATATTGGCATGGATTGAAGCATATGAACTTACAAAAGATGACAAATACCTTAAAATGGCACGGATCACTTTTGCTGATATGGCTACGGGTTGGGATGAAGTTTGTGGGGGAGGTGTCTATTGGAAAAAACCGAAGATTGGGAAATCGGCGATTCAAAATGAACTATTTATGTTGGCTGCAATAAGATTACATCAAAGAGGAGGTGGCGAGGCACTAGGGAAAAGTTATATGCAGTGGGGTGAAGATACCTGGGATTGGTTTGTGAACTCGGGAATGTTAAATAAAAAATATCTTGTTGAAAATGGATTAAATAAGCAATGTGAGGTTAATATTGGAAGTTACTACACTTATAATCAAGGCATAATCTTAAGCGCATTGGTAGAATTATATAATGAGAAACAGGATATTTTACTTTTGGAGTTGGCTCATAAAATTGCTAATGCCACCATTACCAATCTAATCTATAAAAACGGGATATTAAAAGATTCTAAAGAACCAAATCTTAATGGAGACGCGTCTCAGTTTAAAGGCATATTCATGCGACATTTGGGGTTTCTATATTCTGTGTCTCCAAGAGAGGAGTACAAAACTTTTATTCTAAAAAATGCAGATTCTATTTGGTTTGTTGCTAGAAATCAAACGAATAATGAAATAGGTGTAGTATGGAATTCTCATCCCCAAAAAACCGATGCATCATGTCAAAGTTCAGCACTGGATGCTTTCAATGCAGCAATGATTGTAAGTGGTAAAAATTACTATTGATATTTTTCGAGTTTTGTTTTAACTTATTTAAGTATAAAATTCACTTCATGGTCAGAAGGTAAAAACGGCGGTTTTGCTTATGAAAGGAGCACAAAATAATCTGTAAATCTTTATAACATAAAAAATATATTATTAATATCCTTGTTCATTCAGCAAGTTCTAATCTACTACACAGTTATTTATAAAGGGATTAGATTAACAGCGTTTAGATAATATAACTAGTTTATTACAATTAAATTATTAATCTAATGCTAATTTGATGAAAAAAAAACATTTATAACCTTTGCCACTTCCTTGGGTTGTTCATCGCAGATAAAGTGCCCTCCTTCTAAATAAGTTATGTCAATGGGATGTTTAAAAGCATTCTCGATATTGGATAAAAACTCAGGAATGACTACACGATCTAATCGACCATGTATGATATGGCTCGGAGTTTTTATTTTTTTATTTACATAATGTTTCCACCTTTTGCTGTCATTAGGCATACTTCGGTATAAGTTAGCAGCAGTGGTTATAGTATTTGGAACTTGATAACAACGAATGTATTCCAATAGGGCTTCCTCAGGAATTGGATTGGTAATTCCTTTACAAAAAAACCGTATCCACACATCTTCTTTTCCTTCAAGTAACTGTTCTGGAAATTTGGGAATACTTTGAAAAAATTGATACCAAGAGGAACGAAACATTTCTTTGCTTAATTCTTCAGCTGCTTTTTTCTTTCCCACTCCATTATTGACAATCATCATGTTTATTAATATTAATTTCCGAATGCTTTCAGGCTGTAAAAGCGCCATTTCTTGAGCCACTGCAGATCCCCAGTCATGACCACATAAATAAAAGGTTTCTATTTTTAAAGCAGCTGCTATTGAAAAAATATCGAGCCCCAATTGGTCTTTGGTGTATGTGCTTAAGTGCAAGAGTTCGTTCGCTGTCACCCAAGCCACGAAGATCGGGGGCAATAACATAGAAACCTGTCAATTCTTGTGCAACATCATGCCAACAATAACTACTTTGTGGCCAGCCATGAATCAAGAAAACAGGAGGATTACATTTGTTTCCATACTTTCTATAAGCAAATAAACCCCGATCTGTTTTTATTTTTTGTTGCATATGGTTTGTTTTATAGTTACAAGTTATCAATTATTGACACAATAAAATTCGTACAATATCATACTCCCATCAAAAGAAAACTGATTTTATTTGAGTAAGGGAGCACCAATTAAAAATTACTGTTGATATTTTTTGGGTTTTTAGTATTACAGCTTAGACGAGTTTATTAATTACAAATCCTTTAAATAAGAATCTAACTCTTTGCTTTTCATTATAATAATGCCTGATTTTGGTAATCTATAAATTAATTTTTTCCAATTAGAGTTTTCTTTAAAAACTCTTTTTAAAATTGGTCTAGCAGCTTCTTTTTTACCATTATTTAATAGTGCTATTGCTTTCCAAAAACTCATTTCATGATTTTCAGGAAACAAAACTTGTGCTTTTCCATATTCACTTAATGCTTTTTCCATGTCATTTTCTTCAATCGCAAGATCTCCTTTGTTCATGTGTTCGTAGGCCCTATGAACTTTTAAAAGCCTTTTAATTTCTTTTATTGGATTAATATTGTCATCAACTCTAAGATCAATTTTTTTATCTTCCCAAACGTTAGAAGTTTTTTTAGCTCCTACAACTATAAGTGCTGCAGATTGTTTTCCTCTTATATCTCCGCCAACACTTTCAGCCGCTTCAAATACTTTAATAATTCTTTCAGCCAAAGGAAGATCTGAATTGTCTAGAAAAGCTTTTTTCATTGCAGGAATCACTTTGTCATTTAACATCATATTCGCTTGAACTGAAAAATTATCTCCAACGAAATGCCCCGCACTTTCGATGCATTTTTCTCCGGTAAAGGCACTTACTGATCCATTGATATCTAGTATTGCAGCTTGTCTAAAATCTCTACCTTCATCTTGATCGGTTAGCTTTTTTAACACATCTTTTGCAGAAACTCCACTTTCCATAAGTTCAATTCCTTTAGGTCCATAGCTTGGATTAACAAAAGACTGAGTAGCAACAACACCTACACCAGATTTCCCCCAGCTTACCAATGTCCCTACAGAAAACCAATGACTTTGAACTCCAACCGCCATTTCTCCAGTCTTAACATCCTTTGCAACTATTGAATAAGTATGAGCAAATTTATCAGAGTATGGATTTGACTGTCCGCTTGAGAGAAAAGGAAAAACTAGAAATAGAAAAATGACGAGTTTTTTAATAATTCCAAAAACAATTATGAGTTTTAGGTTTTTGTTTTTTAAAAAGTCTTCAAATGTTTTTTTCATAATTCGTTAATTTAAATTTAATTTTCCAAGTGAAATCCACCTTCTCTCAAAAGAAAACTGATATTATTTAAGTAGGGGAGCATCAATTAAAAATTACTATTCAGATTTTGTAGCGGAAATCCACGATCTCTCATTAACGCTTCAATTTTAGCATCCCTTCCTCTAAATAGTCGGTAAGCCTCTGCAGGGTCAATTGAATTTCTAGGTGAAAATAAGTAATCCACTAATTTTTTAGCAACATCTTTGTCATAAAACCCACCTGGAGCTTCAGCAAATGCTTCTGAAGCATCAGCAGTTAATACATCTGCCCACATATAACCGTAATAGGCAGTTGCATATCCTTCACCTGAAAAGACATGTCCAAAGTGTGGAGTTCTGTGTCTCATAGGTAATTCAGAAGGCATTTTAAGATCTGCTAATGTTTCTCTTTCAAATTTATCTACATCTATGTTTGATGGATCTGCTAAATGAAATTTCATATCCATAATAGCTGAAGCTAAATATTCAGTTGTATCGAAACCTTGATTAAATGTAGAGGCTTTTTTTATTTTAGCCACTAGTTCTTTTGGCATTGGCTCTCCAGTCTGATTATGAACTAAAAACTGATTTATTACTCTGTCTGTAGATAACCATCTTTCAAGAAGTTGCGATTGAAATTCCGTGTAATCTCTTACTCCACCATTTAGTGTTGGGTATTTAACATTAGATGAGAAAAAGTGTAATGCGTGCCCAAATTCGTGGAAGAAAGTTGTAGCGTCATCCCAAGAAACTAATAATGCTTCTTCTGGTGCTGGTTTAACAAAATTAGAATTGTTAGAGGCCAATACATTTGTTTTTCCATCCATTGTTGTGTGACTTCTGTAAGTTGTAGCCCAGGCTCCAGATCTTTTACCTTGTCTAGCATAAGGGTCTAAATACCATAATCCAATATGCGCTCCACTTGTTTTATCTTCAACTTCCCAAACATTTACATCCTGATGGAAAACAGGAACTTTTCCTTTTTCAAGCGCGGTAAATTTAAAATTAAATAACTCACCAGCCACATAGAACATAGCTTCTGTAAGCTTATTAAGCTGTAGGTACTGTTTAACTTCATCAGAATCTAAATCATATTTTATTTTTCTGACTTTTTCAGAATAAAACCTGTAATCCCAAGGTTCTATTGTTGTTTTATCGCTGCTAGTTTCATCAGCAACTTTTTGCATATCAGCAACTTCTTCATCTACTCTTGCTATTGCTGCAGGCCATACAGCTTCCATCAATTCCATTGCATTTTCTGGAGTTTTAGCCATTCTGTCCTGAAGCCTCCACTGTGCATAATTATCATGACCTAATAGCCCTACTCTTTCCTTTCTTAATTGTAAGATCTTTGCAATAATTTCATTGTTATCAAATTCATCTCCATTATCTCCTCTTGAGTAATAGTTAGTCCAAACAACTTCTCTTATTTTTCTATTTGTTGAATAAGTTAATAATGGGTCAATTGAAGATCTAGTATTTGTAATTGCATATTTATCTTTAAAACCCTTGTCTTTAGCTATATTATTTGCGGACTTAATAAATCCATCTGATAAACCACCTAGTTGTGTTTCATCCAAATAAGTAACATAGTTCTCTTCATCGTGTAATACATTGTTAGAAAAATCATTATATAGTTTAGAAAGCTCTAAATTAATTTCTGCATATCTCTGTTTTTTATCCTTATCTAAAGCAGCTCCATTCATAGCAAAACTCTTGTACGTTAAATCTAAAACTCTTTGTTGATCATTTTCTAGAGGATTAATTTTAGAAGCCTTATAAATAGCGCTGACTCTTTCAAATAATTTTTCATTTTGACTGATTAATGAGGAATATTCAGATAACTTAGGCGCTAATTCTCTTTGTATTATTCTAAATTCTGGACTAGACATGTTACTGGATAATATTCCATAGTATGGATAAACATCATTTAAAAGCTTACCAGACCTTTCCATTTCTTCAATAGTGTTTTCAAATGTTGGGACATCTAAATTGTTTGCTATTTTATCAATATCCTCAAGGCTCATTTCCATTCCTTTAAGCATTGCTTCTTTAACTAGCTCAGGAGACATTTTATCAAACGCAGGAACTCCTTCAAATTCAGAACTTTTGTCTGACCATTGGTTCATCATAGGGTTAGAATTGTTACAGTTTACTAAAAATAAAGAAGTAAGGATAATTATAAATAAATTTTTCATATTAGGAGTTTTTTGGTTTTGATTTAAAGATAACGTAAATAAATTTTTTTAAAACCTTCAGGAACTTCTTTAAAGGTTCCCACTTGGTTTATTTCTTTTAATAATGCATCCTCAAATAAGAGGCCGTAATTATCTTTTAGTTCTTTTATCATTTTAATTACAATTTAATAAAAAACAACTTAATTATAGTGAATTCATTATTCTATTGAATTACTAATATAAAAATCCTATTTCCAATAAGTAACTATATCTTATGAAACACCCCAGAACCTCACTATTATAAATGCTTATACTAAACACCTCCCATCAAAAAAAAACCGATTTTGTGTAAGTAGGGGAGAACCAATTAAAAATAACTATTGAGATTTTTTAGTTTTTTTCTTTTAAATCAGCAAGTTCTAATCCTTGTGAGTAGATTAAAACAAACAGAAATCCATAAAAGGAGAAGATTAATATGGTTTAGATAATCCTTGTATTTATAATAAGAAAAGTATTAATAATATTACAATAATTTATACTTAAAATAACAATCAATTAATATAATTTAAATGATTATTTCTTTATCTTTTTTGATAGTTACAGATGATGGGTTCATTAATATTTCAGCTTGACTAGTTGTTTTTGGTAACTCATAGTCAAAAAAGTATTTCATTGTTTCGATTTTACTTTCATAAAAAATATCTGAATATTTTTTCTTTCCTCCATTCAATTCAGACTGAGAATTTATTCCTATTTCAAGCCAATTCCAAGCAACAATTATCAAGCTAAAGAATTCCATAAAAATAGTTGCATCTGCTAAGTATTTTTCAAAATCTCCTTTTAAAGCATAAGGCATTAATGAATTTAAAACTTTTTCTGATAATTTTAATTTATGACTTAATATATTAGCATATGACTCTAATTCAGGAAATTCATTCGCTTTACTAATTACCTTTATTATTTCTGTTGATAAAAGCTTAAGACCCTCTCCGTTATTCATAGTTATTTTTCTCCCAAGCAAATCTTGTGATTGAATACCTGTAGTACCTTCATAAATTGAAGAAATTCTTATATCTCTATAATATTGTTGAAGTATAAAATCTGAACAAAACCCATAGCCACCTAACACTTGAAGTCCATTGTTAACAGATAAAGCTCCTGCTTCAGATGGATATGTCTTTACAACAGGGATGATCATTTCCAAAAGGGTGTTATATTTCGATTTTTCTTCAGGAGATTTAGCTGTGTTTTCTAGATCATAATATTTAGCCGCAAGTAGAACTAAGCTCATAGATCCTTCAACAACAGATTTCTGAAACATTAACATTCTTCTGACATCTGGATGTTCAATAATTAATGATTGATTTTGCTCGATATTTTTCTTGCCCTCACTGGATAATTTTCTTCCTTGTGGTCTTTCATTAGCATATTGTAATGATGCATAGTACGCAGCAGAGGCTATTGCTGATGCACCTCTTCCAACGGCAATTCTAGCAGCATTCATCATTAAGAACATATAACTTAACCCTTTATTCTCTTCTCCAACTAACCAACCTTGACAATCACCTTTATCACCAAAACTAAGATGAGTAGTACAGTATCCTTTTTGACCCATTTTTTGAAAATCTGCAACTGAATTGACATCGTTTGATACTAAAGAACCATCATTACTTATTCTGTTTTTTGGCACAATAAATAAAGAAATACCTTTTGTGCCTTTTGGAGCCCCCTCAACTCGTGCAATTAATAAATGAACAATATTTTCAGCATACTGATTGTCACCTCCAGAAATAAAAATCTTTTGTCCACTGATATTATAATATCCTTTATCTGTTGGATTAGCTTTAGTGACTATATCAGATAATGAGCTTCCTGCTTGAGGTTCTGTTAAACACATTGTCCCTCCCCATTTTCCAGACAGCATATTTGGAGTAAAGGTTTTAATTAGATTTTTATTTGCAAAATGAATTATTAGTTCAGCTGCACCCTGAGTTAGACCGGCATAGCCCGGCAAGTGGTTGTTTGCTGCGTCAAGAATGTATATGGCAGCAGTATGAGCCATCAATGGAATTTGCATTCCTCCAACATCATAATCAAATGACGCAGAAATGAATCCAAGTTCACCACCTTTTTTCATCATAGTTTCGACTTGTTTATGAACAAAAACTTGTCCATCTCTATGGTGGGCTGGATTTTCATCCATTTCTTTTATAAATGGAAATAACTCTCTATCTGCAAAATCTTTTGTTGAATTCAAGAACATATCCAACGATTCTTTATTATGATCATTAAACCTTTCTCTATCTAAAAGATCTTCAAGTTTATGAATATCGTAAAGTAAATACTTTAATGTACTAAGGTCTATATATTTGTTACTCATAATGATGTTTTCTGAAAATTAAATTCGCAATTTACCAATTATTGATATAACAGAAAAAGCTAATAGCTTTTAAAAAAAATTACTATTGAGATTTTTTGGGTTATAATAACCTTAGCTTATAGCTATCTAGTTAATGTGTA